>JBHJHI010000122.1:0-25098 GCA_050330995.1 Paracoccaceae bacterium | reverse complement strand
GAGGCCGAGGGACGCGGTCCGGCCGGCGGGCGCGGCCCCCGGGAGGGGCGGGGCCCCGGCCGTGGGCGCGGTCAGGAACGCCAGGGCCAGGGCCCGGCCCCGGCGGCCGAGGGCCAAGGCGACGGGCCTCGCCATCGCGGCAAGCCGCCGGCCGCGGCCGAAGCCGCGACCCGACCGAACACTCGGGGCGAGCGCATCGAGGGCGGGCATCCCGGCGAGCGGCCAGCCGGCGGCAAGGGGCCGGGAGCCAAGCAGGGGGGGCGTCCGCCGAAGGGCGGCGCCGGCCAGCGGCCCAAGCAGGACGACCGCGGCCGCGACAAGCGCCCCGAGAAGCAGCCCGATCCCGACAGCCCCTTCGCCGTGCTCGCCCGGCTCAAGAACAAGTAGCGTGTGGCGGAGGAGGCCCCGGCCCGCATGCGCGCGGACAAGTGGCTCTGGCAGGCGCGCTTCTTCAAGACGCGCGCCCCAGCCGCGCGCATGATCGAAGAGGGGCGGCTCAGGCTGAACGGCGTCCGCGTCGCGAAGCCCGCCCAGAACGTCGGTCCCGGCGACGAGTTGAGCTTTCCCCAGGCCGGGCGCATGCGCGCGATCCGCGTCGAGGCGGTCGGCGTGCGCCGCGGTCCGGCGAGCGAGGCGCAGGCGCTCTACACCGATCTCGATCCTTCTGGCGGCGAGGCCTCGGCCGAGACCCGCGCCGGCGCGCGGCCGACCAAGAAGGCGCGGCGCGATCTCGACGCGCTGCATCGCGGCGAGACCTGAGGAACGTCACGGCGACGCGTCCGCTGCGGCAGCGTGACCGCTACGGGGGGCGGCCCTTGAAGCCTCCCTGCGCCTCCCGTACGTGAGCGCCATGCGGCGGACGCCTTCTCGTCCGCCCTGACAGTTCCGCGGCGGGAGCCCCCGATGACCTACGTCGTCACCGACAACTGCATCAAGTGCAAGTACACCGACTGCGTCGAGGTCTGCCCGGTCGACTGCTTCTACGAAGGCGAGAACATGCTCGTCATCCACCCCGACGAATGCATCGACTGCGGCGTCTGCGAGCCGGAATGCCCGGCCGACGCGATCCGACCCGACACCGAGGGCGGGCTGTCGCTCTGGCTCGACGTCAACAAGAAATACGCCGAGGTCTGGCCCAACATCACCCAGAAGAAGGACCCGCTGCCCGAGGCGGAGGAGTACGACGGCAAGCCGGACAAGTACGAGGGCCATTTCTCGGAGGCGCCCGGCAAGGGCGATTGAGCCGACGCCTGCCGCCCTCGGGCGAGGCCTTGCGCACCCGTCCTTACGGAAAGTTCCCGCCGATGCTGGAAAGAGGCGGGTTTGTCTGCTATATGTCCGTTTCATGAACGATGGGCCGAGTACGGCCCCCGAGCGAGCAGACTGAAACGGACCCACCCGCATCACTGAGGCGACAGCCCTCCGGTGAGGCGGATTTTGCGCTCTGGACCGCCCTGTCGGTCGGCGCGCCTGGCGACCCGGAGAGGACATGACGAAGAAGAGCAAGCAGACCTCGGGTGAATTCCGCGCGAACGACTATGTCGTCTATCCCGCGCACGGCGTCGGCCGCATCCTCTCGATCGAGGAGCAGGACATCGCCGGCATGAAGCTCGAACTGTTCGTGATCTCGTTCGAGAAGGACAAGATGACGCTGCGCGTCCCGACGGCCAAGGCCGCCTCGGTCGGCATGCGCTCGCTGTCGAGCCCCGATCTTGTCGCCAAGGCGCTCGACACGCTGAAGGGTCGCGCCAAGGTCAAGCGGGCGATGTGGTCGCGCCGCGCGCAGGAGTACGAGCAGAAGATCAACTCCGGCGATCTGATCTCGATCGCGGAGGTCGTGCGCGATCTCTACCGCGCCGAAGATCAACCGGAGCAGTCCTACTCCGAGCGCCAGCTCTACGAGGCGGCGCTGGAGCGGCTGACGCGCGAGCTGGCCGCAGTCCAGGACCTCGACGAGCACACCGCCGCGCAGAAGGTCGACGAGATGCTGGAGGCGAAGGCGGCCTGAGCCGTCCCGCCATCGGTATTCGTCATGGCGCCCGGCCCCCTGCGGTCCGGGCGCTTCGCGACTCACCCATCGAAGTAGCGTCGCAGGATCGCCTCGTAGAGGTCGGCGAGCGTCCGGATATCCGCGATCGGCACCGCCTCGTCGACCGCATGCATCCCCTGCCCTACCAGACCGACCTCGACCACCGGGCAGTGCGTCTTGATGAGGCGCGCGTCCGAGGTGCCGCCGCCCGTCGACAATTCCGGGCGCGCGCCGGTCTCGGCCGCGACCGTCGCCAGGATCGGCTCGACCGCGCCTTCGGGGTCGGTGACGAAGGCCTCGCCCGAGACCGTCCAGTCGAGCGTCGTCGCGAGACCGCTGTCCGCAGTCGCCTCGGCGAGCAACCGCTCGGCCCAGGCGCGCAGGCTCTCGCCGGTGTGCGTGTCGTTGAAGCGGACGTTGAAGGCGAGCCGCCCGCGGCGCGGGATCACGTTGGTCGCCGTGTTGCCAACGTCGATCGAGGTCAACGCCAGTGTCGAGGGCTGGAAATGCGCCGTGCCGGTGTCGAGCGTCTCGCCCGCGAGCCGGGTGGCGAGGCGCGCGAGCGCGGGCAGCGGGTTCTCGGCCTGCTCGGGATAGGCGGTATGGCCCTGCCGCCCAGTGATCGTCACGACCCCGTTGGCCGAGCCGCGCCGCCCGATCCGGACCCGGTCGCCGACCCGCCCGGCCGCCGAGGGCTCGCCGACGACGCAGACGTCCGCGCGCTCGCCGTGCTCCTCCATCCAATCGAGGATCGCGCGCGTGCCGTCGAGCGAGGGGCCTTCCTCGTCGCCGGTGATCAGGAGCGCGATCGAGCCCCGCTCGGGATCGAGCCAGTCAGCCACGCGCAGGCTGGCCGACACGAAGGCGGCGACGCCCGACTTCATGTCGACCGAGCCGCGCCCGAGCATCCATCCGTCCCGTTCCTCGGCGCCGAAGGGGTCGGCCGACCAGTCGGCCGGATCGCCGACCGGCACCACGTCGGTGTGCCCGGCGAAGGCGAACACCGGCGCGCCCCGGCCGAAGCGGGCATAGAGGTTGGGCACGCCGTCGCGGTCGATGCGAGTGCAGGCGAAGCCGGCCGGCTCCAGCAACTCTCGCAGCAGGACGAGCGCGCCGCCTTCCTCGGGCGTGACCGAGGGGCAGCGCACGAGCATGGCGGTGAGGCCTACGGGGTCGGTCATCGTCGTCTCCAGCATGGCCTTCGCCGGCGAAGCAGCAATACCGGCCCGAGCGTCCGGCGTCCAACCGGGCCACGGCCAGACATCGGTGGGCTCGGGTTCATGTTCGCTTCGGAAGAGTCGAGCGAGCGTGGCGAAGCCAAGAATGATCGGTTCCCGAAGCTCTGCGGGCAGAGCACGAAAGACACCTTCCTGGCGCTTCCAGCGGAAGCTCAGCAGCGAGAACCCGTCCGGATCATCGTCTTCGATCGCGTTGATCAGGAGGAGCGCGGTCGCGATGGCGACGACGCGGTCGGGGTTCCGCCCATGGGCGGCAAGCTCGATAGCCTCCGACGGGTACCAGTAGTGATTGTCCTCCATCCTACAGTGGCGCTCGAAGATCACCTCTCGTAGTGCGTCGAAGTGCTGATGCGGTCTTTCATCCGATAGCTCGAACGGACGGGACGCGATCACCGCAAGCTCTTCAGGTGTCACTGACTGGACGAGCGATCGAAGAGCAACAAGCGCGGCCGCCCTCATGACGCGAACCCTGTCATAAGGGCGACGACGCCCTCGGCGACAGTGCTCTTAACGAAGCGAGGTCGGCTCCGATGCTTGCAGGATCAGCCATGCTCTCCAGAAGGGGCGGCGGCGGGTTCGCACCAGCGTAAGCCGGACAAACCCCGCGCCGAAACCCCGCTCAGTAGCGATGCGCCGGGCAGAAGATGGTGCGCCCGTCGCGCTCGCGCGCGCAGCCGCGCTCGTCGACGTAGCGCCCGGCGAAGTTGCCGTCGTCGAACACGCCGAGGCGCGGGCGTTCGCGGACCGGCATCAGCGGCCGGGGGAGCACGCGCTCGCCGCCCCAGGGCTCGTCCACGAACGCGCCGTCGAGCGTGCCGAGCAGGTGGTTCAGCTGCAGCCGGGTCAGGCGGCCGGTCACGCCGTAGCCGTGGTCGGCCTGCCAGTGGGCGATGGCGCGGCGCGTGCGGCTGCCGAGCACGCCGTCGACCGGGCCGGCATCGTAGCCCATCCGGCGCAGCCGGGTCTGCAGGAGCGCGACCTGCGAGGGGTTGAGCCAGCCGGCCGCGCGGGGCTCGGTCCAGCCGCCGCCGCGGTAGACGGCCGGCAGCGGCGCGTCGACGGCCGCGTCCGGGCGGAAGCCGAAGCGGCCGATGAGCGCGTCCTGGTAAGCCGGGCGCTGGCGCAGCCCCTCGTCCCGCGCTTCCGCCGCGACGCGCCGGCGAAGCTCGACGGTCATGGCGCGGATGTCCTCGCCCACGGGGCTCGCGATCAGCTCGACCAGCGTGCGGGTGAACACCGAGTTCGGATGGTCGTCACCGGCGTGGAGGCGGTCGTAGGCCACTTCGCCCGGCGAGGCGGAGAAGACCACGAAGCTGTCGTCGGGCAGCGCCGCGCGCTCCAGGCTCGCGCCGGTGCTCGCGCGATAGGGATCGTCGCGGCAGGCGTCGATGAAAGCGACCGCCACGCGTACCCCGGCGTCGTGCAGCCGGCCGCGCACGGTCTCCAGCGTGACCGCGTGCGCACGGACATGGCCTTGCGGTCCGGGACCGCCCGGCGCGGGCACGTCGATGCCGAGCAGGTAGTTGCGCCCGTCGCGGCCGACGCCGTGGCCGGCGAAGTAGAACACCGCCTCGTCGCCGGGGCGGAGCGTGGCGACGAAGCCGTCGAGCACGCGCTCCATGGCCGGCCGGGTCAGATCGGCGTGCGTCTCCGCCTCGAAGCCGGCCGAGGCGAGCGCGGCGGCGACCGCCTGCGCGTCGGCGCGCGCCTTGCCGAGCGGCTCGACCGAGACGTAGCCCTGGTTGCCGATCACCAGCGCCCGCCGCGCCTCGGCCCGCGCCGCGCCGTTCGCGACCGATGCCGCGACCAGCACGACGAGAAGCGCCCGCCACCACCGTATCGTCATCCCGACCTCCCTCTCGTCCGGGTCACGGCGCCGCGGCGCCCGCTCGCCGGCAGGCGATGTCGGGCGCAGGGCGCGTTCTCGGCCCGGCGGGCGGGTGGAACGGAAAAATCGGCGACCGCGCGCCATGGCCGGTACGAACCGGCATTCGAGGGAGACCGTCATGACCCGTCCCATGCTTCCGGCCATCGTGATGGTCGTCGGCAGCCTCGCCGCCCCGATGGCCGCGGGCGCGCCGCTCGTGTTCGAGCGCGGCCCCACCAAGGAGGAGATCGAGGCGGTCTTCTCCGCGCCCGACGCGCCGCCGCCCGGCGCGCTGACGCGCGGGATCGCGGCTAGGAGCGCACGGGACGGCGTGCGCGGGGAGGCGTCGCGGAGCCTGCTCTACACCGCGCCCGAGCACCCGGACGGGTCGGGCGACGCGACGCTGCCGGCGCTCGTCGGCCAGCCGCTCAACATCGCGATCCAGTTCGCGTTCGACAGCGCGAGCCTTCTCCTGCACGAGGGCGACAAGCTCGACGGCCTGGTCGCGTATCTGCGGGAGAACCCGGAGGCCGAGCTGCTGATCGCCGGCCACGCCGACGCCAGCGGGCCGGAGGGCTACAACGCCGGCCTGTCCGACCGGCGCGCGCGCTCGGTGCGCGACTTCCTGGTGGACCGCCGCGGCGTCGACGCCCGGCGCTTCGTCACGGCGGGCTACGGCGAGACGGCGCCGCTCCAGGGCATCTCGGCCCTCCACCCGCTCAACCGCCGGGTCGAGTTCCGCCTGCGCCGCTGAGGGGCGGCCCCCGCCTCGCGTCCAGGCGCGTGGTCGGGGGCGGGTCGTCGGGGCGCCTCGCGACCGCCCCGACGGTGGTTCGGGTCAGGCCAGCAGGTCCTCGACCGAGTCGAGACGATCCTCGACGATGGTGGCCTGCGTCTCCTGGCTCACTTGGAGGTCCTTGGCACCGAAGATCAGCTCCTCGGCCTCGTTGTCGGCGGCGGGGCGGTCGCTGTCGCTCGCGACGACCAGCTCGCGCTCGAAGTCGCCGGTGCCGCCGGACTGCGGGCGCGACGGCGCCGCCGGCCGGCTCGTCGAGAGCAGCCGCCCGGCGATGTAGCCCTTGCGCCCGCCGAAGGCGACCTCGGTCCAGCCCGAGCCCGGCGCGCCGCTGACCACGCCGACGCGCTGGCCGCGCGCGACGCCGCCGATCGTCGCGTAGCCCGTGCCCGGCCCGGCGCGGACGTTCGAGGACTGCGTGGCGTAGGCGTAGGACACGATCTGCCCCTGCGGCACGTAATCGACGCGCGGCTGGTAGCGCTGGGCGCGCTCGACCACGGCGTCGCTCTCGAGGTCGCGGCTCTGGGCATAGGCGTCGGCGTAGAGCGCGCTGCCCGCGGCGACGTCGCCCACGACCTTCTGGATCAGCTCCTGGTCCTGAGCGCTGCGCCGGCGCACGTCGGCGAGCGCCTGACGGGTGGTCTCGCCACTCTCGCCGTCCTCAATGCGCTGGCGGATGTCGTCGATCTGGCGCAGCCGGCAGGCGTTGAGCCGCGTCAGCGCCGCGCCAATGGTGCGCAGCTCGGTCTGCGACTGGCTGATGTCCTGCGAGATCGAGCGCTGCAGCGCCGCGCCCTGAAGCTGCTGGTCGAGCTTGTTCTGGTAGTAGGCGTTGACCGTGCCCGAGATGATCCCGGTCGTCGCGCCGATGGCGATCCCCGCGCCGATGTCGCCGCCGAGAGCCGCCGCGGCGAGCCCGCCGATGCGCGCGCCGCCGAGGCCGCCGGCGACCGCGCCCTGGACGAGACGTTCGTTGTAGCGCTCGACCACCTGGCGCATGGGGTCGCGCAGGCTCGCGCAGGTGTCGCCGACCTCGTTGGCCGGCAGCGTCTCGCACCCCGGCAGCACCAGCGAGACGCTGATCAGCATCACGCCGCTCCCCTTGGCGAATTTCTTGAGATAGGACAGCATGGTCGGACGATCCCCCTCCACTACGACTGCTACTCAGATATCGCGATCGGGCCGATCCCGCTCGCGAACCGCCGGCCGGTCACGGCCGCCTTCCAGGATCTCGCGCCGCTTGGCGTAGGTGTCGTCGATCTCCTCGCGCCACGCCTGGAGCGCCGCGGCCGACAGATCGCCCTCGCGGTTCAGCTCGACGATGTGCGCGCGGGTGATCGGCAGCAGATCGCTCAGGTTCTCGAGCCGGCGCGAGAGCAGCGCCTCGCCGAGCGCCTCGCCGACGCGGTTGAGCCGCGGGTAGAGATCGGTGCTGATCTCGGCGACGATCTCGAGGTAGGTCGCGAACTCGCGGTCCAGCTCTTCGGTGACGGCGCGGCGCCGGCCCTCCAGCCGGTCGAGCCGGCGCTCCAGCGCGCGCCGCTCGGGATCGGTCGGCGACAGCTCGGAGAGCGTGCGGCGCACCCGGCGCAGTTCGGTCAGCGCCACCAGCACGGTGCGTCCCTTGAGACGGACGCCCTCGGCGACGGCAAGCGCGGTGATCATGCGCTCGCGCAGCTCGGCCTCCTCCACCGCCAGACGCGCGGCCGCGGCCTCGTCGCCCGGTGCCGGCGCCTCGTCCGTCGACTGGGCGGGACCAGTGTACGGCGCGAGCAGGGAGAGCGCGAGACCCAGGGCGAGCGCGGGCCCGGCCGCGCCGGTAGCGAAAGCACGGCTCATTGCGTCGCCTCCCGAAGCTCGGCGAGATAGGTGCGCCGCTTGCCTAGCGTATCGTCGATGGCGACGCGCCAGTCTTCCTTCATCGTCGCGGTGACCGCGCCGGCGGCGTCGACGGCGGCATCGACGTGCTCGACGAGCGAGGCCATGGCGTCCCGCAACGCCGGCGCGTCCTGGGTCTCGACCCAGTCGACCGCCCTCGAGCGGGCCTCGTCGCGGGTGGCCTCGTCGACCCCGGCGAGCGCGACGACGGTCTCGACGTAGGTCGCGACCATGGCGTCGACCTCGCGCTCGCGCTCGACGATACGGCTCTCGAACGACGGCCACCGCTCGCGCCACAGCCGGCGCTCCGCGTCGGTGCCGATGCCGATGACGAGGCGTTCGCGGATCTGGTTCAGGGCGTTGCTGACGTTGGCGCCCGTGCGGTTCGCGCCGAGGCGCAGCGTCGCCGCGGCGATGAAGCGCTCGACCAGCGCGTCGCGCTCGGCGGTGGCGCGGGCGGTGACGGTGCGCTCGATCAGCGCGCGCGCCTCGTTGACCAGCGCCTCGCCCTCCGAGGTCAGCCGGACCGCCTCGGCACGGGCCACGAAGCCGTCGAGATCGGCCGCCTCGCCCACGTCGGTGCCGCGCTTGAGCCCGGCGAAGGCGGCCTCGATCGCATCGAACTGCGCCTCGTTCGGCACGCCCGCCGCGTAGGGCCGCGTCTCGTCGACGCCCTCGACGAAGTAGGGCGCCGCGACCGCGAGGCGGGCCCCGGTGGTGGGCGAGCGCACCTCGCCCTGCGGCCCGTAGAGCGGGGCCTCGATGCGGTAGCCGACGCCGATCAGGGCGTCGTCCGTCACCGTCGAGCCGCCGCGCAACGTC
Source organism: Paracoccaceae bacterium (assembly GCA_050330995.1). Classification (GTDB taxonomy): domain Bacteria; phylum Pseudomonadota; class Alphaproteobacteria; order Rhodobacterales; family Rhodobacteraceae; genus Thermohalobaculum. Next base: position 16,468 of record JBHJHI010000122.1, on the reverse strand, counting down.
ACGCCCCCGAGCTGACCCATCAGGCCGTCCGGGCGCGTCGGCTGGAACAGTTCGAGCACGATCTCCTCGACGTTGCCGAGCATGTCGTGGAGCCCGAGCGGGTTCGCGAGCCGCTTGCCGACCCCGTCGGCGTAGACGAGCGGCGGGTCGCGCCCGTCGAGCTGGGCGACCTCGGCGAGATCGGGCACGCGCCACGCGCCGTCGTCTCGCACGGGATAGATCGCGCGGCTGAGCGTCTCGCCCTTGGCGTGCTCGGGTCCGCCGCGCGCGGCGAGTTCCCATTCCACGTCGCTCGGCAGGCGCAGGAAGCCGGTCGAGCCCTTCTGCCAGGGCAGGAACGGCTGCGCGCCTTCGGCGATCAGCGCCTGGTCGAGGCCGATCAGCCAGAGCGTGTAGGCGCGCGCGAAGGCCTCGGCCTCGAAGCGGGTGATCGCGCTCGCCGGCAGCATCAGCACGGGGCGGGTCTCGGCACGCACCCAGTCGAGATGGCCGCGACAGACCGGCGCCGTCTCGCCGACCGCGTCGAGGCCGCGCTCGAACAGCCCCTCCTCGAACAGGCGCCACTGCGCGGCGGTGATCTCGTACTTGCCGACGTAGAAGTAGCTGACGCGCGCCTCGCCGGCGCCGTCCGCCACGGGCGCCCGGCGCGAGAAGGCGCCGCTGAGCGCGGCCGCCCGCGGCGTCGCGCTGGCGCGGTTCAGCGCCGAGCGCGCGGCGGCGTTGGCGTCGCCGACGTAGAAGCTGCGGTGCTCCAGCGGGTTGGCGAGCCGCAGGTCGACCCGCCGGAAGTGCATGCGCTGCCCGCAGGGCATGGGCAGGATCAGCTCGGCGGGCGCCTCTTGGGCGGGCACGGCCTCGGCGCAGGCGAGCGGCTCGGGGCGCTCGCCGCGGCTGACGGCCTCGGCGTGGGCCACGAAGGGGGCGGGGGCGTCGTAGTGGCAGAGATCGGGCCCGCGCGCGGCCGCCGGTCCGGCGGCGAGCCAGAGCATGGCGGCGGCGGCGGGCAAGAGGCACGACCTAATCATGGCGTAGCTCCCGGGCGGGGGCGATGCGCAGCGCCTTGGCGGCGGCGAACAGGCTCGCGAGGGCGGCGATGGCGACGACGGAGAGCGGGACGGCGAGGGCGTAGGCGAGCGGCAGCCGCGTGATCGAGCCGCGGCTCGCGACCACGTCGGCGAACAGCGCGCCGAGCACGGGGGCGGCGAGCCAGAACACCCCGATCGCGGCAAGGCCACCGAGGGCGGCGAGCGTCGCGCCCTGCACCAGCGGCCAGAGCATCAGCGCGCGGGCACGGTAGCCGACGAGGCGCAGCACCGCGAGCGAGCGGCGCTTGCGGTCCACCGCCGCCATCCGGTCGAGCGCGACCGTGACCGCGACGCCGGCGAGGGTCAGCACCGTGATCGCCGTGACCATCAGCGTGAGATCGCTATCGATGCGGCGGACGCGGGCGATCTGCGCCGCCGCCGACTCGGTCTCGACGCCCAGCGTGCGCAGATGCGCGCCCAGCGGCTCGACCGCGTCGAGGTCGGCGGCGTAGAGGCGGAAATCGGCGAAGGCGTCCTCTACCGGCGTGCGCCCCGGCCAGCCGTAGCGCTCGACGCGCTGCCATTCGCGGTAGTCCTCGACCGCCACGAGGAACGCCAGGGGCACGAGCACGACGTCGCGGGTGGTCGCGGCCTCGGCCAGCACGCCCGTGACGTCCAGCGCCAGCGTCGTCGCCTCCAGCCGTCCGCCGTCGGTGCGCCGGATCAGCGCCTGCACGCTGTCACCCGGCCCGGCGTCGAGGCGGCGCGCGGCCGAGGCGCTCAGCACCACCGCCTCGCCCTCGGGCGCGGCGAGCCCCGCGCGGGCGAGCACCGGGTCGCCCTCGGCGGTCGGCGACAGCGAGACCTCCACGGGCCGCGCGTCCTCGGCCGCGCGGTGGCGCAGCACCACCGTCGCCACGGTGCCGCGGGTCATCGGCATGACGAAGCCGGTCTCGGGCCGGTCGCGGAGCGCCTCGAACCAGGCCTCGTCGAAGGCGAGGTGGCCGCCGCCGAGCATGCGGAGTTCCAGCGTGCGCGGGTCGGAGAGCAGGTCCTGGCGCAGCGCCTCGACCACGCCGAGCTTCAGCCCGATCAGGATCACCACCGGCGAGAGCGCGACGCAGACGCCCGCGACCGCGATCAGCGAGAGCCGCCAGTCGTGGACCAGATCGCGCAGCGCGAGGCGCCAGACCGGGAAGCCGGCAGGCGCTTGGCGCGCCGCAGCGGCGGCGCGCAGGCGCGCGCCGAGACGCCCCGCCATGGCGAGCGCGTCGCTCATGCCGCCACCCGCTCGGCGAAGCGGCAGACGGTCGTGCCGTCCCGCCCCCGGGTCGTGCGCCCCTCGATCAGGGTGAAGCCGTGCGCCTCGATCAGCCGGCGGTCGTGCGAGGCCACCACCACCGCGGTGCCGCGCCGCGCCGCGGTCTCGACGAACAGCCCCATCACGCCCTCGGCCGTCTCCGGGTCGAGGCTCGCGGTCGGCTCGTCGGCGATCAGTACCGCAGGCCGGGCGTTCAGCGCGCGCGCGATCGCCACGCGCTGGCGCTGGCCGGCCGAGAGCGCCGCGGGCAGGCGCCCCGCGAGCGCGCCGATGCCGAGATCGGCGAGCAGCGCGGCAGTGTCGTCCCCCCCCTCGCGCGCGGTGGATGTGGCGCGCCCGTGGCGCGCGGTGAGGCCCACGTTCTCGGCGACGGTCAGGAATTCGAGCAGGCCGCCGTGCTGGAGGACGTGGCCGAAGGCGTCGCGGCGGACGGCGGCGAGCGCGTCGGTGTCGCCCCCGCGCACGAGCGCCGTCAGATCGGCCTCGCGCCCGCCGCCCGCGAGACGGAAGCGCCCGACCCGGCTCGGCGTCAGGATCAGCCCGAGCATGTCGAGGAGCGTGGTCTTGCCGCAGCCCGAGGGGCCGACCAGCGCGAGGCGCGCACCGGGCGGGACCCTGAGCGTATCGAGCACGACCTCCACGCCCTCGCCGCCCGCGGCCTCGTAGCGGTAGGCGAGCCCCCGGACGTCGAGGACCGGCGTGTCGGCGCCCGTGCTCACGGCAGAAGGTTCAGCGACAGCGGATGCACCTCGAGCCCGCGGTCGCCCGCGCCGAGGTCGATCCAGCCGTCGCGCGCCTCGGCGCGGGCCTCGTAGGCCGAGAGCTTGTCGCGCAGGCTCTCGATCTTCTGGCGCTGGCCCGAGGGGCCGAGCGCGGACCACTGCCGCTCGTCGAGAGCCAGGAACTCCGAGCGATAGGGCAGCGCCTCCAGGAAGCTCGGCAGCAGCTCGCCCGCGCGCTCCAGATCGCCGCGCCGTCCGCCCTCGACCGAGGTCTCGGCCGCGATCGCCTGCATGGCGTCGAAGAAATCGCCCCCGCCCGTCTCCTTCGAGAGATAGGCGTCGAGGATCGAGCGCACGCCCTTGTCGAGCGCGGCGAGCTGGTTGCGCGTCAGGAACACGCGCACGTCGAGCGCCTCCAGCCGCGGGTCGGCGAGGTCGCGGTCGGCCGCCCAGGCGCGATAGAAGCGCGGCGCGTCCTGGCCGCGCTCGGCGCCGAGGTATTCGAGCTGGGCGCGGAACACCTCGTTGACCAGCACCTCGCCGAGGTCGCTCGCCTGCGCGGCCTCCTCGGTGCGCTCGACCGGGCGGCCCCGGCTCAGGGTCGAGACCGCGTCGATCAGCCCGGCCTGGAAGCGCTCGACCTGGCGCTCGAAGGCGGTGGTGTCGGCGGTGTCGACGGCGAGGTACTTCGAGAAGGCGCTGTCGCCGGTCGCGGCGATCTCGCGATAGACCGGCAGCGCCTCGTTGACGTTGCCGCTCGCGAGCCCGTTCGGGGTGAGCAGGTGGACGACGGCGAGCGCCACGTTCTGCCGGCGCGCGTCCTCGATCACCGAGAGCGCGCCGTAGCCCGGATGGGCGGCGAGCGGGTCGGACTCCGGACGCGGCGCGGCGTCGGTGACCAGCACGACGAGACGCAGCGCGTAGGGCTCCCAGTCCAGCGTGTTCAGCGCCGTGTGCAGGCCCGCGTAGACGTCCTCGCTGAAGCCCGGCGTCGAGGCGGTGCTCGGCGCCATGAGCGAGAAGTTGTCGGCCACCTCCTCGACGTCGGCCTCGGGGTCGAGCGGCTGGTAGACCTTGGCGGTGTAGCCCACGCCCGCGTCCTGGCTCGTGGTGTCGCGAAAGCCGACGAGGCCGACGGTGAAGGCCTCGCCCTGCCCCGCCTCGCGCAGCGCCGCGAGCGTCGAGCCCACGATCGCGCGGGTGTGGTCGATGTAGGGGCCCATCGAGCGGGTGGTGTCGATCACGAAGGTCACGCCGAGGCGGAAGTGGCGATACGCCCCGGCGCGGCGCGGCGCGCTCCGGCTCTCGGTCTCGGTGACGTCGCGCTGCACCGCGGCGGTGGCGTCGGCGTTGAGGCCGGCGACTTCGAGGAGCCGCACCCGCTCGCCGAGCGCGGAGAACTCGGTGTCGTGGCTCAGCACCGGCATCAGATACAGCCGCTCGTCGTCGACGGCGAGCGCGGGCTCGATCGCGACGAAGTAGTCACCGTCGTTCTCGCCCGCCTCGATCGTCTCGTAGGCGTACTCGGTCTCCTGCGCGGCGTACTGGTCGGCGACGAAGTCGGCGAGGTCGTCGCGGCGCTTGAAGAACAGGACGCGCCCGCGCGCGCCCTTGGGCGCGTACTGCATGACCAGCATGGTGCGCCAGTCCTCGACGTCGTCGGCCTTCAGCCAGCCGTCGATCTCGCCGAACGCGCTGCGGCCGAGCTTGAGCCAGGTGGCGCCGCCCTCCTCGCGCCGCTCGTAGACGTAGAACACGGTGAAGGCCGGCAGCGCCTCGCCGGCCTGGCCGCCGGGCTCCGGCGCGAGCGCCGCGCCCGGGAGCGAGAGCACGCGCTGAGCGAGATCGGGCAGATCCTCGCGCGCGAGGGGGGGGTCGCCGCCGCCTGCGCCGGGGTCGGTGCGGGGTGCGCCCGTCGCCGCCTCCGGTCCCGACGCGAAGGCATCGTCGCCCGTCCCGTCGCTCTCGCCTCCGCCCGCCTCGCCGCAGCCGACCTTGGCGCGCTCGCGCGGCTCGACGCCGGCGCAGTCGACCGGCGTGCCGGGCGGCGCGAACGGGTCCTCGAACGGCGGCAGGGGCACGCTCGGCATCGTCTGGGCCGTGGCGAGACCGGCGCCGAGGACCAGCGCGAGCGGCAGGAGGAAGCGGGGCATGGCGGTCACGCTGTTCGGTTCCGTTCGTCGTCTCTATCGGCGGGTGCGAAAGCTCGAAGACTGAAGCAGCGGTTCGGCGCACCGCCCCTCGCGGTCGAACTTGTAGCGCACGAGCGCGGCGCAGACGGCGGGAATGCGCTGGTCGAGGCTGAAGAGCAGCGAGCGCCCCTCGTCGTAGTCGGGACGGAACCGCGCTCCGCGCACGACCTCCTCCCGCAGGTGCTCGCTCGCGAGCGCCAGGGTCGCCTCGTCGCTGCCGCCCTCGTGCGCGCGTTGCAGGAGCTGGACGCCCTGGTCGTACTGGGTCGCGATTCGCGAGGGGTCGCCCTTGTTCCAGTTCTTCTGGGCCACCTTGACCTTGATGCGGCCGAGGATGAACTGGCCGCCCGCTTCCCCGGTATCCGGATCGCCCGCCTCGAGGAGCAGCTTGCTCAACTCCTGCTTGCCGCCGGCGAGCGTCGCGATCCCGAGTTCGTTGGCGAGATAGGCGGCGGTCGCGAACCTCGATCGCTCCTCGGGCGACAGCTTCCGCTCGTTCCAGGCGGCGAGACAGTTCTCGTTGATCTCGTCGACCTGCATACGGGAGAGGACGTCCCTCTGGTAGCTGTCCAGCAGGTCCGAGACCCTCGTCCTCGAGAACAGATCCCCGGCGTCGAGGTGCATCACGCCGTACATCTCGCCGACGTCGCGAGTGAGCAGCTCGCGGCAGATCGCGACGCTGTCCTGCTGCGTCAGCACCGTGAGGCGCTTCTGCGCCTTCTCCTCGATCTCGTCGGCGGTACGGCGCTGCTTCGGCGTCAGCCCGCGCCGGCGCGCGCTCTGGAGCCGGTCGAGCACCGCGCGCAGGCCTCCCGCGTCGTCGGAGAACCGCTCGACGTCGATCGCGGCGAGATCGACCGCGGCGAAGGGGATCGCTTGGGCGGCGCGCTCGAGCCAGCGGCTCGCCCCGACCGCGTCGCCTTCGCTGTAGTACAGGACGACGCCGAGGAAATGCTGCGCCGGGGCGAAGCCGCTCCGCGCCATCTCCTCCAGCATGCGCATGCCGCGGCGCGCCTGGGTCTTGGTGCCGCCGTAGACCAGCGCCTCGGCGAGGCGGTAGCGCGAGACGGTCGAGCCCTGCGCGGCGGCGCGCTCGTAGTGCTCGGCGTAGGCCGGATCGCCGAGGGCGAAGAGCGCGCGGCCCGTCTGGTGCAGGAGGCGCGGGTCCTCCGGCGCTGCCGAGAGCGCGAGCGCGCAGGCCTCGCGCGCCTCGGGGGCGAGGGGCGCGAAGTCGTCGTCCTGCGTGACGACGTCGCCGGCCTTCGGGTCGTGGGGATCGCCGGCGAGTTCGTGGCAGCGCCGCGTCGCCGTCTCGATCGCGCGGCGCTTCGCCTCGACCGCCGCGGCGGCGGCCGCGCACTCCGGCACGGCGGCGTCCTCGCCGCAATGGTTGGCGCGGAAGGCGAGATAGGCGTCGATCGTGTCCTCGCGCTCGGCGTCGGCGAGGGCCTCGGCACGGCGCGCGGCGCGCTCGGTGGCGAGATCGAGCAGATCGCCGATGATCCGCCTGCTCTCCTCGCCGTCGCCCGAGGGCGCTGCGGCGGCTTGATCGGCGACGGCGGCGGCGAGGACGTCGACCCGCGTACCGGCGGGCATCCGCTCGGCGAGCGCGGCGCCGGCGCGCTCGCCCCCCCCGATCGCGGCGAGCGCCGCCTCGCCGTCGCCCTCGCCGAGCACTACGACCGTGCGGCTCTCGCCCGGCTCCAGCGCGATCTCGGTCTCGATCGCCCCGATCGCGGCCGTGCCCGCCATCGGCTCCACCACGAGGGTGACGCGGGCGGGCACGGCCGCGGCGACGGCGTCGACGAGGCCCTCGATCGGCAGGCCCGCGAGACCCGCTCCCCGGTGGCGGCGATCGCTCCCGGCGATGGCCGGGCGACCGCCCGCCTCGACGATCGGCGCCGCGATCCAGATCGCGGCGCCCTCGAAGCGCTTCAGCCGGTCGTCGGCGAAGAAGTCGGCGAGGGCGGCTTCGAGCGCGCGCAGGCTCGGCCGGTGCAGCCCCGAGACCGCGAAGCCCCGCGCCCCGACCGCGTCCAACACCCACTCGTGGCGCGTCTCGTCGCCCTCGACGGTGAGGACGAGGGCCGGACACCCCTCGCAGCGCGACGTCGCGGCGAAGAGGGGGTCGCCCTCGGCCGAGGCGAACGCCGGCAGAGCGAGCGCGAGCCCGGCGGTAAGCAGTCCCGTCGTCAGAGGCCGGCGCACCATGTCATTGCCCGAGCAGATCGTTGAGGTTCGACGGCCCGGCGCCGGGGGCGCCCCCCGAGCCGCTTGCCGAGCCGCCCGTCGCCGCGGCCGGCGGCGGGGCACCCGCGTCGTCTCGCGCGTCCTCGGCCCCGTCCGCCGCGGGTCCGTCGCCGAAGCCGACGCTCACGCTGCGGGTCGCGATCGGGGCGTCCTGCTCCTCCGGACCCGCGAGCGCGCTCTCGACGGCCTGCTGCATCTCGTAGCACATCGTGATGCGCTCGCCGTCCCAGAAGGCGTTCGGGAAGCCGCACTCGCGCCCGACCACGGGGATCGCGCGGTCGAGCGCGAATAGCGCGGAGGCCTCGCTCGCGAGCCCTTCGAGAAAGCGCGCCTGACGCCAGAGCGAGGCGGTCGCCTCGGCGCTGCCCTCCCGCGCCGGGGCGTAGGCGACGCCGAGCGCGGCGCCGTCCGCGCCCTCGCGGCGCAGGTGCGGGCCCAGGAGCCGCAGCCACTTCTCGCGCTTCTCCCGGTACTCGACCTCGCAGCGGCTCGCGCGGCTCTGCGGGATGTCCAGCTCGCGGATCAGTTCCCGGAACCCGTCGGGATCGCTGCCGTAGAGCAGGCAGGCGATGGCGTAGCCGCGCCGGTCGTTCGGCGGGTGCTCGCCGTAGCGCGTGCCGTTGAAGCGCTCCGACGAGGCGATCCAGAACGAGAGCGCCGCGGACAGCGCCTCGATCTGGCGGCGGTCGCCCGGCTCGGTCAGGATCAGCATGTAGGTCGCGAACTCGTCGACCACGTGCTCCTCCGGCCCGACGGTCGGCAGGTCGAACTCGTCGATCAGCGCGTGGCCGAGTTCGTGGAAGAAGATCACCCGCATGACGCCGAGGCCGTCGCCGCTCGGCGCCGTCTGGGCGGGGGCCGGCGGCGGCGCGGCGAGCGCCAGGGCGAGCGAGCCCGCGAGCGCGGCCAGGGTTCTCTCGATCATCGCGTCACTCCGATCGTGCGTCCGTCGCGGGCCATGGCGGGGCGGACCCGAATTTCGCCCGACGCGGCGCCATCGAGCCCGGCGAAGGGCGATTCCCGTCCGACATCCGACAGGAGAGATACCATGGTCCGACCGATCCGCCTCAGTGCCATCCTCGTCCTCGCCGCGCCGCTCGCCTGGGCGGACGAGGCGCCGTCGCCGGGCCCGTACGCCCTCGCCACCGGCCCCGTCGTCCCGGCCGTCGTCGCCGACGACTTCGCCCTCGTCGCCGCCCTCGCCGACGAAACGGCGCCGGCCGGGTGGGCCGCCGCGCCCTTCGCCGAGCACCGCCTCGACCGCGTCAGGCGCCTGCTCGACGACAGCGCCCGCTTTCCCGCGCCGCGGCGGTCGGACCGGACGTTCTGACGTCGCGGCCACGCCGGCCCGCTCCGCCCCGTCCGGGCGGTGCCGGCGCGCGCGCTAACGACCCGCGAGCGCGCCACGACGCACGTACCCCTCGACCCTGCGCCCGTCGCGCTGCAGGGCGACGCGCACCCAGACGCCGCCGTCGACCTGCGGCGGCCGCGTCATCTCCCGCCCCGGGGTCGTCCCCCCGATCGTCCTGAATATCCCGCCGGGACCGGCATAGAGCTCGGCCTCCTGGCTCGCGCTCAGCACGACGCGGCTGTCCTCGGGCCGGCGCTGCGCCGGGGCGAGAGCCTTCGCGACCGGTTCCGGGACGGGCAGGATCTCCGAGCGCTTCCCCGGCACGCCGCGGAAGAACACCCGGACCCCGTCCTGACCGACCATCTCGTCGAGCAGCTCGCGCAGCGAGCTGCGGAAGTCCCGGTCCAGAAGGCTGGTGATGCGATCGATCACCGCCCCCTCGTAGAGCGGTCCCTCGGTTCCGGCGACGACGATGCCGCCCGAGAGGCCGGGGACGCCGAGGCGGCGGGCGTCGGCGTCGGCCAGACGGCGCAGGTCGAGCCCGAGCAGGCCCGGCAGCGCCTGGCTCGCCATCTCGGCGATCGCCGCCTCGCTGTCGGCGGCGAGCTCGAAGCCGGCGTTCTTGGCCGCGAGGGCGTAGCCGTAGGCCGCGACGCTGTCCTCGGGGCGGTCCTCCCGCGCGGCGAGGATCGAGGAGAGGAACAGCGCCGCCGGCATCGCGCGCTCGGCGAGGCGGTCGAGGTTGCCGCGTGCCGCCTGCGCGTGCTCGCCGTCGCGGGCAATCACCGGCAGGTAGAGCGCGGCCAGCGGATCACCCCGGGCGGCCAGATCGGCGAGGACGGCCGCGCTCGCGGCGCGGTCGCGGGGCGCCGTCCGCGCCGCGCGCAAGAAACGGCCGAGGCCGTCGCCCCCGGTCCTGGCGAGGGCCGTCTCGGCGAGGTCGGCGCGCCCGCTCGCGAGCGCCGCGACCGCGATGCGCAGCGCGAGCCCCTCCTCCAGCGCGTCGTCCTCGACGGCTTCCACGCAGTCCCGCGCCCAGGCGCGGGGCAGCGCGCCGGCGAACCGGCGTTCGGCGAAGCGGCCGGGCTGCGCGAACAGGTCCTCGAAATCGCGCTGGTTCGCGATCGTCCAGGGGTCGAACAGCACCACCGGGTCGAAGTCGAGCACCCGGCCGCACTGCTGCACGCGCTGGCGGGCGTACTCGTTCTCGACCGCGTCGCGCGCGATCAGCCGCTCGTCGATGGTGAGGCCCTGGCGCTCGGCCAGGCGCAGGCTGTCGAGCCCGAGGGCCAGGTCGAGGCGGGCGCCCTGGGCGCCTAGGCGGGCGGCGAGCGGGTGGTCGGTCAGCGCCAGCACCCCGTAGACCCCGCGGGCGAGCCCATGGCCGTCCTCGACGGCCTGGCGCAGCAGCAGCTTCGCCCGGCGCATCGCGCGCTCCGCGTCGTCCTGGTTGTCGATGCGCTCGGCGAGCGTGTGCAGCGCCGCGACGAGGGCGGCGGCGGCCGATCCGCTCTTCTCCGCCCGGTCGAGACCGTCCTCGGCGAGGCTCTCGAGCGAGCGCAGCGCCCGCTCGTCGTCGGTGCCCCGCTCGCGCGCGGCGAGCGCGGCGAGCCCCGCGAGCACCGCCGCCTCGGGCACCTCGTCCTCGAAGATCGAGCGCCGGAGCGTCTCCTGCAGCAGCACGGGGTCGCCGCCGGCGACCAGCGTGCCGAGCGCGAGGGCGAGCGCCAGATCCGGCTCGTCGGCCACGTCCCGGCAGCGCTCGACCAGCGCCTCGGCGTCGCGCGGATCGCGCCCGGTCGCCGCCTCCAGATCGTCGAGCCAAGCCGAGGCCAGATCGCCGGCGCCGGCGAAGGCCGGCAGGTGCGAGACGCTGGAGAGGCCGAGGCGCATCACCAGCCTCGGCTCGATGTCCAGGCGCTGACCGCAGAACCGCCGCGTCTCGCGCGCCGCGAGCGCGATCAGCGCCTCGCGCCTGAGCGCCGCCCAGCGCCCGTCGCGGTGGCCGGTGCCGTAGGTCTCGATGAAGGCGTCGAAGGCGGCGATGTCGCGGCTGCCCGGAAGATCGGCGAAGACCTCGCGCCGGGTCGGGCCGGCGCGGCCGATCTCGCGCTCGAAGCGCTGGTGCGTGCCGAGCACCACCATGCCGTCGTCGCGGCCGAAGCTGTCGAGGGCCACGTCGGTCGCCGCGCGGGCGGCGTCGGCGGCGGTGACGTGGCCGTCGCTGTCGAAGGCCGCGCCGAGGTCGCCGCGCAGCCCCGCGCCCAGGGCCGCCAGCGCGGCGTCGCGGTCGCCATGGCGCTCCGGCGACATGAGAAGCCGCGCCTCCCGCTCGGCCTCGGAGGACAGCGGGCGATCGTCCGTCTCCTCCCGGCGCAGCGACAGCTCCCAGCTGCCCACGACGGGCGCGGTGGTCGCCACCAGCACGTGCTGCGGCCCCCGGCGGTCGACGAGATCGAGCAGCGGCGCGAACGGCAGCGAGACCTCGCCCTCCCCGGTGCGGAACACGGCGACGTCGCGCCCGTCGACCCGCTCCAGCGCGGCGTCGATCACGACGATGGCCAGCGTCCCGTCGCGGCCGTACTGGACCAGCCGGTCGGCGATCGCCTCGGGCGTCGTGCCGGCGTCCGGCGCGACGCGCTCGATCTCGAAGTCGCGCGCGGCGAGCCAGGCTTCGAGCGCGCCCCGCCCGGCCTCCTCCCCCTCGTCGGGGGCCGCGATCACCAGCGCGCGGCGATCGGTGTAGAAGCGTTCCTCCACCCGGTCGCGCCGGCCGTCGCGGTCGAAGAACTCCACGCTCTGCTCGGCCCGTGCCGGGGCCGCGAGGCAGAGCCCCGCGAGCAGAGCCGCCGTCACCGCGGTGCGTGCGCCATTCATCACCGGAGCCCTCTCAGACGGTCCATGATCGAGCCGCCGGCGGGCGGCGTCGGGGCGCCGGGCGCGTTGTCGGCCTCCGCCGCCCCGGCCGTGTCGCCGCTGGCGCCGGCGCAGTCGTACCCCGCCCAGCCCTCGACCGGGGCGTCCGGGTCGACGTCGAGCCACTTCTCGTGGCCCTCGCCGCGCAGCCGGTCGAGGCGCGCGCGCACCGCCTCGGCCACCTCGCCGATCAGGCGGCAGTTGGTCTCGTTCTCGTAGTCGTAGGACACGAGCAGCGAGCGCACGCTGAGCGTGGCGACGTCCTCGGTCAGCCAGGGGTAGCTGTCGGCCCTGATGGTCGCCGGCTCGTAGCGCGTCCTGAGCGAGGGCACGTCGAGCGGCAAGAGCGCCACGTCGTCGCCGAGCGCGATCCCGTCGCGAAACAGCGCGGCCGGCTGGCCGACGACGTAGACCATCGCCTTGATGGTGCCCTCGCGCAGGAGCCCGATCGCCTCCTCGGCGGGGACGTCGGCGAGGACGTCGACGCGGACGCCGGCCTCGCTGAACACCCGCTCGGCGGTGATGAAGGAGGCACCGCCCGAGCGGCCGAAGGCCACGAGCTGGCCTTCCAGATCCTCGATCGAGGCGACGTCGCCGCTCGCGAGCAGGTGCAGCTCCTCGGTGTGCAGCGCCATCACGCGCTTGACCGAGCCGAGCAGGCGGTCGAGCTCGGCGCGGCCGGCCTCGTCGAGATCGCTCGGCGCCGTGCCGTCGACGCGCGCCTCCAGGAAGGCGCGCAGGTCGTTCTGGACGATGCCGAGCTGGACGCCGGGGGTGTAGCGCACCGCCCAGAGGTTCTGGAGCGAGCCCGCGCTCTCGCGCACCTCGACCGCGACGCCCGCCTCGCCGGCGACGCGGGCGATGTCGCGGCCCATGGCGACGTAGGTGCCCCCCTCGGCCCCGGTGGCGATCGAGAGGCCGTCCTGGGCCGACGCGCCCGCGGCGAGGAGCGAGAGCGCGGCCGCGAGCGCGACGTCGGCGCGGCGGATCATCGCCCGATCTCCCGCAGCACGCGAAAGCCGACCGAGGGGTCGACCACGTCCGGTGGTGCGGTGTGGCGGTTGCCCGCGCGCATCGCGATCGCGTCGTCGAGGTAGCTGCCGCCCTTGAGCAGATGCTCCGGGCAGCGCGTGCCGCTCCCGCAGTCGGCCCTCACCCATTCCCAGAGGTTGCCGTGCATGTGGATCAGGCCGAACTCGTTCGGCGAGCCGGCGGTGGCGGGTTCGGGGCGCGCGTCGCGGCCGCCGCAGTTGCGACAGACCGCGAGGCCGCGGTCCGTCAGCACGTCGCCCCAGGCGTAGCGCGTCTTGGCGTAGGCGCGCGCCGCGTGCTCCCACTCGCGCTCGCCCGGCAGGCGGTAGCGCTCGCCGGTCTCCTCGGAGAGCCAGGCGAGGTAGGCCTCGGCGTCGCGCAGGCTGACCGCGACGGGCATCCGGCCGTCCCCGCCCGGGCCGGCGCGCGGCGCGCAGCGCCCGGCCTCGACGCAGGCGCGCCATTCGTCGACGGAGACCTCGCCGCGGCCGAGGGCGAAGGCGTCGTCGACGTAGCCGGCGTGGAGGTCCTCCTCGTCGTCGCCGCGCCCGACCTCGCCCAGGTCCGAGCCGAACCAGGAGCGTCCGCCGCCGGGCACCACGACCAGTTCGGGACAGCCCGGGCAGCCGTCGGAGAACACCGTGCCCCGCTCCAGCGCGCGCTCGTCCCTGAGGGGCGGCAGCCCGGTGCAGGAGAACTGGCGCTCGTCGTGCAGATCGCGCAGGCCGACGCGCACGAAGCCGATCCGGCTCGCGGCGTTCGGGATGTCGCCTTCGCTGAGCCGGATCAGGAACGCCGTCCGCCCGGCGTAGCTCTGCTCCACCTCGAAGCGGGTGCCCGGGTTCAGGCGGGTGACCTCGCGCCCGCCGGACGGGCCCTCCACGATCGCGAGCGTGTAGAGGCTCTCGCAGAGGACCCGGCCCGGGAAGCGCTCGTCGGGGGTGACGCAGAGCGCGGCGTCGGCGTCGAGGCGATCGATCGGGATCTGCGTGCGGCTCGTGAACTCGCGATCGGCCCCGGTCGCGGTCTGCTCGTAGGCGATCGCCTTGACGTCGAGCCTGTCGCCGTCGCGCGCGAAGTCGAGGCGGACGATGCGCGCCCCGTCGTCCACGCTCTGGCGCTGCTCGAACGAGATCAGGTTGTTGACGAGGCGGCTGCGCTCGTCGAAGCGCTCCATCAGCGGGTCCTCCAGCCGATCGCTCAGCGGCTGGCAGGGGATGTCGTAGCGGTCGAGCTTGACCTCGTCGACGCTGACGACCGGATCGACCAGATCGACGGTGTTGCGCAGCCGCTGGAAGTGATCGAACAGGCTCTCGGCCAGCTCCCCCATCGCCTCGTCGGGCGAGTTCTGCGCCCGTGCGGGGGCGACGAGCGCCGAGGCGAGGACCAGCGCGAGCGCGGCCGACAGGCGGAAGGGACGGGCGAGCGGGCTCATCGCAGCATGTCCGAGATGTTGGCCGGTCCCGAGCCGACGGCGGGGAAGCCGTCGGACGCGGACGCGGCGGGCGCTTCGGGGCCGGGTGCGGGGGCCGAGGACGTGCGCTCGCCCTCGGGCACGGCGGCTGCCGCTGCCGGGGGGCGCGAGTCTTCGGGCAGGTAGAGCGCGATCTCGTAGGCGATCCGCGGCGCGCGCACGCCCTCGTTGTAGGACTGCGTCCCGGTGCGGTGCAGCGCGATCAGCGTCTCGCCTTCGAGGTCGAACACCGGCGCGCCGTCCGAGCCCACCTCCTCGGTGTCGGCGAGGTAATGGATGAACGGCCACTGGCTGGAGAGGACGCGGGTGTTCTCGACCACCGCCTCCTTGGCGCGGCCCGACGGGTGCTGGATGATCTTGACCGCCCGCGCCGCGTCGACCGCCTTCGGGTCGGTCTCCAGGCGCACCCAGCCGAAGCGCTCGCCGAGCGGCTCGGCGAGCATCAGCAGCGCGTAGTCGAGGAACCAGTCCTCCTTCAGGATCGCCGAGACGCGCGACACCTGCGCCTCGGCCGCGTAGTAGCGCCCCTCGTCGTAGTGGCCGACCGAGACCGCGAGCGAGATCGGCGAGGCGCGCGCGCCGTCCGCGACAGAGCTGACGCAGTGCTGGCTGGTCAGGAACAGCTTCGGCCCGACGAGCGTGCCGGAGCAGTACGGCGTCACCTTCTGGTCGCGGGAGATATAGAAGAGCTGGCCGACCTTCTCGCTCAGCCGGCGCAGCGGGTGGTCCGCGGGCAGCGTGGCGAGCCTCATGAAATCCGGCTCGCCCTGGACCGCCCCCTGGCCCTGCGGCGCGTCCTCGGACGGGACGCGCAGGTCGGCCTCGGGGGGCGGGACGAACCCTCGCGCCATCGCGTTCAGATCGAGGGCCGGCAGGTCGGGCACGTCCATGCGGTAGCCGTCCTGCGCCGCGCCGGGCGCCGCGCCGAGCGCGAGCGCGGCGGTGCAGAGGGCGGCGGTCGAGAAGCGCGAGAACATCGGTTCACCCCGTGAACGCGTGGATCGAGGCCCGTCGCAGCGGGTCGCGCCGTCGGGGAAATGCCCGGCGGCGATCGAGGGCGAAGGCATGGGACCGGCGGACCGGACCCGTCGATCGGGCCACGCCGTGCGCCACCGCGGACGCCGACACCCTCCTCGGCGTCGGGCGACGCTCCCCGGACACGCCCCGGTCGCGACCCGGCGGGGAGACCGGGATCGCGCGGGGACGGGCGCACGGATCGTCCGCGGACGGCCTGGCGCCGCGGCGCGGGAAAAGCGGCCCGGCGTCGGCCCCGCCCGCGGGGGCCGCCGCGCCGAGGCGTCCGGCCGTGGGCGCGGTGCGTGGCGAACGGATGGTCATGACCCCCCGCTCCCCGCCGGGCGTCAGCTCGTCGGCGCGGCGACGCAGTCGCCGAGCGTCTGCGCGCCGCCGCCCGGCACGTCGGGGCAGGCGGGCGGCGTGTAGTTCGGCGGGCGCACGTTGGGATTGCCGCCCGAGACCGAGCGCTCGGGCTCCGCCCGCGGCCTCGCCGGCTCGGCGGGCGGCTCGAACGGCCTGGCGGGCAGCGTGCGCGCGGCCGGGGCGCTGCGCCGGGTCGCGCGCCGCGGCTCCTCGAAACGGGCCTCGTCGACGCTCCAGCGCGTCTCCTCCGGGCCGCGGCAGATCACGACCACGCCCTCGACGCGGCTGCCGAGGCGCGCGGCGTGCTCGATCGTGCCGCAGAGTTCGTTCTGGCGCTGGTCCACCGTCCAGGCGGTCAGGTCGATCGCGCCGGAGTGCTCGGTGACCGGGTTATCCCAGCTTCCGGGGGTGGCGTCCGCCGGCTCGGCGAAGACGGCGCGGGTGGTCTCGTCGACCAGGCGGCGGTCGCTGCGCGAGAGCGGCGCCTGGGTGCGCGCGGCGTAGACCTCGGCGAGCGAGAAGGTGCCGTCGTTGTAGCGCGGGTCGAGGGTGCCGGTGGCGGCGTCGACCATCGAAGCGGCGCTCTGGGGCTGGTTGGCCTGGGTCGTGGCGCAAGCGCCGAGCAGGAGCGCCATCGGCACGACGAGAAGGAAGGGGCGGGTCATTATCGTCACCTAGGAGCGATCGGGCGTCCAAACGGGCGATGCGCCCGGAGCCGCGGGCCTCAGCGATGCGGCGAACGCCGCAGCGGGCGGCGGCCGCGACGGGGACCCGCAGCCCGGGAAGTAACCAGAAGCAGGCGGTA
>JBHJHI010000121.1:0-35895 GCA_050330995.1 Paracoccaceae bacterium | reverse complement strand
CCGCCTGGTCGGCCAGCAGCGCGTCCTTCTCCGCCTCGCTCAGGCGATATCGCGGGCCCTTGCTCACCCGGCCATCGACCCACGACCACGCCCCGAACGCAACCCTCTCAGCCACCCCGGTGAGCAAACACTATGATGGATTGGCTGTGACTGCGGGATTTAACTTATTAAAATATGTAAACGCCAATAAGATGCCTTACACACTTTATTCATAGTAATCTGCGCTCCTGAATAAAAAACAGAGAGTCGCTCATTCTTTACCTTCCATCTCAGGATTATAAGGCAAAGTATTCGGAATAAAATCAAATATTGACTCGGAAAAGTTTTAAATTACATAAAAAATAGAAATTAAAAAGAATTTTTAAAATGCCAATGCGGCCGCAGGGCCCGCTACAAAGAGAAGTGTACGTGATATAGCTCGAACCGCACCCCAGCATCTAATCTGATCGGGAAGAAACGATCCCGATGCCGCGATTCTGCCCCCAATGCCGACGAAGCCCTGCGTTCGCCTCCCTCATCCCCTCCCCTGATCTTTCCCGTAAAGACAGACAGTATGCCAGCTATCAAGATCGATAGGTTGACGTCCGAGTAGGGGGCCATCCGCACAGCCGAGCCGGTCGATCGCCCGGACCTAGTCCCGCCAGCACCGAGCAACCGCAGCGACCACCAACGCGTAGGAGGGCGTGTCGATGAACACGGGCCGCTTCCTGATCGACCTCGCCGACGGCTTGGCAGCGAACGATCCGCGCGAGCGGCTATGGGCGCGCGGACTGTCGTTCATGGATTACTTCGGCGCCGATTGGATCAGCGTCCTGCGCGCAACGACCGAGGCTCCGACCCGCGTCACGGTCGATACCAGCGTCGATCGTGCCATGATGGATCAATATGTGGGCGACGGCATCTACAAGTTCGATCCTTGGCAGACCCTCTGTTCGACATCCCCCGACCCCGTTCGACTCACGACCGACACAGCCCGGGGAGCCGACGTCGAACGTGACACGTCCGCCGTGGACGCCCGCTTCGTCGCGTTCATGGAAGGCTTTGGCGTGCGCCACGCCGTCCTCGTGCCCTACGCCGCAGGCGCTCAGCTTGGTAGCGTGGTACTGATCGCGCGCAGTCGCGAAAGCATGTTGCAGCTCGGTTCGCCGCAGTTGGCGCTTGAGGCGCATGTGGCAGCCCACCTGCTTGCCGCCCACCTCGATGTGGACTTGGCTGCGTCGGCAGGCCTCGCCCGATACGAGACCGAGGGCGGTCTGAGCTCTCGCGAGCGCGAGACATTGCAATGGCTCGGGAGCGGGCTGCGCACCGATCGGATCGCCGAGAAGATGGGGATCGCGCCGGTCACCGTTAACGCGCACCTCGCGAGTGCGCGCGCCAAGCTGGGCGCGCGAACGCGCGAGCAGGCTCTCGCCCTCGCGCTGGCGCGCCGACTGATCTCGCTCTGAGCGATTGGCCGCCGCGCGGACGAGACGCTGGGCTCGGACGAGGTCGTGACCGGACGGCCATAGAACCGGCTGACCTCCTACCCCGCCATTCTATGCAGCCGCACCATGATCTCCCGCGCCGGCCGCGTCGTCAGCCGTGCGACCGGGCGCACCCGGCGCGGCGACAGCGCCTCGACGTCGTAGCGCCGCGTCCAGGCGGCGAGGATCGTCACCGCCTCCATCAGCGCGAAGGCGGTGCCGATGCACAGACGCGGGCCGTGGCCGAAGGGGAGGTAGGCGCCGGGCACGATCGCCTCCTCGCGCCCCGGCGCGAAGCGGTCGGGGTCGAAGCGGTCGGGGGCCGTCCAGAGCCGCTCGTGGCGGTGCATGGTCCAGGGGCTGACCAGCAGCATCGCGCCGCGCGGCACGTCGAGATCGCCGAGACGCGCGTCCTCCAACGCCACGCGCGCGAGGAAGGTGACGGGCGGATAGAGCCTCAGCGCCTCGCGGAAGACGTTGCGCGTAAAGCCGAGGCGCTTGACGTGGGACGCCGCGATCGGGCCGCGCCCCGCGACGGACGCGATCTCGCGGCGCATCCGCGCCACGGTCCCGGGCGACTGCGACAGGATGAACATCGCCCAGGTGAGCGCGCTCGCGGTGGTCTCGTGGCCGGCGAGGAAGAACACGCCGATCTGGTCGAGCATCTCCTCGCGCGTGAAGCCGCGGCCGGTCTCGGGATCGCGCGCGCGCACCACGTCGGCGGCGATGTCGTCGGGCAAGTCGCGATCGGCCATGGCGAGGCGACGGTCGAGCATCTCGCCGACCAGCGCGCGGAGCTCGGCCGAGGCCTCGCGCGCGGCGCGCGGCTGGCGCACCTCGACCCAGGCGGGCGAGAGCAGCAGGTGGCGCAGCTCCACGTTGGCGACCGCGCGCTGGAAGCGGGCGAAGGCGTCGAACACCCGCGCGGCGGCGCCGTCCTCCAGCCGCTCCGAGAAGATCGTGCGGAACACGATGTCGGCCGTCAGGTGCGACATCTCCGCTTCCAGCGAGAGAGCCGCGCCCCCGGCGGCGGCGGCGTCGAGGCGCGGCTCGGCGTCGGCCACGGCGGCGGCCATATGGCGATACGCCTGGCTCACGCGCATGTGCGCGAAGGCGGGGTCGATCATGCGCCGCTGGCGCGCCCAGACCTCGCCCTCGGAGACGAACAGCCCTTCGCCCACGAGCGGCGCGAGCGCGCCCACCATCAGGTCGTTCTTCGGGAAGCGCTCGCGCTCGCCCACCATCACGCGCTGCACGGTGAGGGGGTCGTTGATCAGGAAGATCGAGCGGCGCGAGCGCCCGAGCTTGACATCGAGCGCGCGATAGGCCTCGCCGGGCAGGAGCGTGATCAGGTCGCGCTCGGCGTTGACGAGCGCGCGGACGAGCGCGCGCGTCGGCCCGACCGCATACGGCGCGGGCGGGCGGTAGAGCCCCTCGCGCGCCGGCGCGGGCGGTGTTCCCGGCGCCTCGGCCGGGACCGGCGCGAAGTCGAGCGTGGTCATGGGCGGGGCCGACCGGCAGGCTGGCGCTGACGAGGCGCGGGGCGTCGCGTCCATCCGACCCCATCCGTTCCCGCGCGTCCAGCGGGCGGGCGCCGGTTGCAACCGTCCGCGAGCGCGTGCAAGGCGGCGGCGGGCCTGCTATTGAGCCCGTGATCGGGAGCAGCCGGAAGACCTCGCCCATGTCCCCCGTAGCGCATCTGGCCCTGCTGAGCTGGCCGCTCGTGACGGCCCTGTTGTTCGCGCGCCTGCGGATGCGCGCGGCGCTCGTCTGGACGATCCTCGGCGGGGTGCTGTTCCTGCCCGATCAGGTCGGCTACAACCTGCCCGCAGTGCCGACCATCGACAAGAGCCTCCTGCCCGCCCTCCTCGCGCTGCTGTTCTGCGCGGCGGCGGTCAAGAAGCCGGGCTGGATGGGCGACGACGCGTCGCGCGTGCCGCGCACCTGGTTGCCGGTGAGCCCGCTCGGCCGCCTGCTCGTGGTGCTACTGTTGACGAGCCCGTTCCTGACCGGGCTGACCAACACCGACTACCTGCCCGATGCGGATCGGCCCGGGCTCGGCATCGTCGATATCGGCAACATGCTGTATTCGCAGCTCGAGTTGCTGCTCGTCGTCGTGCTCGGGCGACGGTTCCTCTCCGACGACGAAGGCACGCGCGCGCTGATGATCGCGCTCGCGATCGGCATGCTGATGTACGTGCCGCTGATCTTCTACGAGGTGCGGATGAGCCCGCAGCTCAACAATCAGATCTACGGCTTCGTCAACATGCCCTGGCACATGATGACGCGGGACGACGGGTGGCGCCCGCTCGTGTTCCTGAAGCTCGGGCTAATGTGCGCGATCTTCGTCGCCGTGGGGCTGATCGCGGCGACGGCGATCGCGCGCCAT
The DNA here is from genome assembly GCA_050330995.1 of Paracoccaceae bacterium. GTDB lineage: Bacteria > Pseudomonadota > Alphaproteobacteria > Rhodobacterales > Rhodobacteraceae > Thermohalobaculum. The sequence continues at coordinate 32,043 of JBHJHI010000121.1, read as the reverse complement.
CTCGACGACAAGCGGCGCACGCTGTGGATGGTCGGCGCCTTCGCGCTGCTCGTCACGCTGTTCTTCATGCGCAGCTTCGGCGCGCTGGTGCTGGGGGTCGGTCTGGTGATGGCCGTGCTGTTCCTCGGCAAGCGTCTCCAGCTCTGGCTCGCCGCCGGGATCTGCTCGTTCGTCCTCGTCTACCCGATCATGCAGGCCCTCGACATCTTCCCCGACGAGACGACGCTCGCGGCTGTGGAGGTCGTCGATTACAGCCGCTCCCGGTCCCTGTGGTTCCGTCTGCACAACGAAGACCTGATGATCGAGAAGCTGAACGAGCGGCCGCTGTTCGGCTGGGGCATCTGGGGTCGCAGCCGGGTCTACGAGGACGGCTACACCACGAACATCACCGACAGCACCTTCATCATCGCGTTCTCGCAGAACGGCTGGTGGGGCTTCCTCGGCCAGTACGGCCTGCTGACGCTGCCGGCTATCATGATCTGGCGCTACCGACGGCGGTACCAGCCAGATTTCGTCATCACGGGGCTCGCGCTCGTGCAGTGCGCCTTCCTGCTCGACTCGCTGTCGAACAACTATCCCAACCCCATGCTCTGGCTGGTCGCCGGGGCGCTGCTCGGCCATGCCGAGCGGGCGCGAGAGGCGGCGCGCGATCGTCGTCCGGCCGCCGATCGCGGATCGCTGCGCGGAGCCGGGACCGCCGCCTCGAGCGGCTCGGCGACGGGGCCGCATGCCGTGCCGGCCGCCCCGTCGAGCGGTACGGCCGTCCCAGCCGAGCGTGGACGGACGGTGCGGAGCTGGTGAGGGAGGCCGGAAGGCGCTCGCCGATCGGACCGGGCCGAGGTGCTCGATCACCGAGCGGCGTTCCGGTCCGACATCGCGACGCCGGGCTGGGAAGAGACCCTCAGAGCAGGGTTTCGGCGTCGCCCGCCTCGCGCCGATAGCGTTTCGGCTGCTCGCTCCCCTCCGCCGACAGCACGTAGCTCTCGCCGTAGCGATAGACCACGAAGCAGCCGGCCTCGGTCGCGTCCCAAGCGCGCGTGCGCCAGACGTGGCAGAGCCGCCCGTCGGCGTCGACCGACCAAGTGCCGCGGGCGGGGACCTCGCCGCCCGAGGGCGTGCTGGTCCGACCGGCCAGCGTGCCGTCCTCGGCGTGGTAGAGATGGATCTCGCGGCCCTCCTCGGCGCGCGCGAGAGTGGCGTCGCGCAGGAACAGCCGCGTCTGCGCCGGCGTGAGCGCCGGCACGTCCTGCTCGTCGGGCGCGTCCTCTTCGACGAGATCGGACTGGGTCGCCGTGCGCACACCGCTCTCGCAGCCGGCGAGCAGGCCGACCGCGAGCAGGGCGAGGGCGACGGGGCGGCGGCGCATGCTCAGAGGTTCAGGAGCTGGCTGAGCGCCTCGGTGTCGTGGAGGTGCTGCATCGCGCCGGGCTTGCGCTCGTCGTCGGACTCCAGCGCGTCGTGCGCCTTGCGCGCGGCCTCGGCGCGGGCGTCGAGCCAGCCACGGTCGACGCGCTCCGCCTCCTCGGCGTCCTCGGCGACGACGCCGATGCTCTCCGGGCCGATCTCGACGAAGCCGGAGGTCACGACGTAGCGGGTGGTCTTGCCCTCGGCGACGACGGTGACGACGCCGGGGCGCAGGGCGGAGAGGAACGGCGAATGCCGCGCCATGGCGGTCAGCTCGCCCTCGACGGCGGGGACGGTCACCGCTTCGGCCTCGAACTTCGCGAGGCGCTTGGACGGGCTCACCAGCTCGAAGGTCAGGGTCTCTGCCACGGGGTCGGCTCCTTATCGGCGACGCGGCCCGGTCGTCCCGGGCCGCGGGAAGATCACGCGGCCTCGGCCAGCTTCTCGGCCTTGGCGATCGCGGCGTCGAGATCGCCGACCATGTAGAAAGCCGACTCGGGCAGGTGGTCGACCTCGCCGTCGCAGAGGCGGCGGAAGCCTTCGATCGTCTTCTCGATCGGCACCTGCACGCCGTCGAGGCCGGTGAAGACCGAGGCGACGTCGAAGGGCTGGCTGAGGAAGCGCTGCACCTTGCGCGCGCGCGCCACGGTCAGCTTGTCCTCCTCGGACAGCTCGTCCATGCCGAGGATCGCGATGATGTCCTGAAGGTCCTTGTAGCGCTGCAGGATGCCCTGGACTTTGCGCGCCACGTCGTAGTGCTCCTGGCCCACGATCTGCGGGTCGAGGATGCGCGAGGTGGAGTCGAGCGGATCCACCGCCGGGTAGATACCGAGTTCCGAGATCGCGCGCGAGAGCACGGTGGTGGCGTCGAGGTGGGCGAAGGACGTCGCCGGCGCCGGGTCGGTGAGGTCGTCGGCCGGCACGTAGATCGCCTGCACGCTCGTGATCGAGCCCGAGCGGGTCGAGGTGATCCGCTCCTGCAGCGCGCCCATGTCGGTCGACAGCGTCGGCTGGTAGCCCACCGCCGACGGGATGCGGCCGAGAAGCGCCGACACCTCCGACCCCGCCTGGGTGAAGCGGAAGATGTTGTCGACGAAGAACAGAACATCCGTGCCCGACTGGTCGCGGAACTGCTCGGCGAGCGTCAGCCCCGAGAGAGCGACGCGCGCGCGCGCGCCCGGCGGCTCGTTCATCTGACCGTAGACGAGGGCCACCTTGGACTCGGTCAGGTTGTCGGGCTTGATCACGCCCGCGTCGATCATCTCGTGGTAGAGGTCGTTGCCCTCGCGCGTGCGCTCGCCGACGCCGGCGAACACCGAGTAGCCCGAGTGCACCTTGGCGATGTTGTTGATCAGCTCCTGGATCAGCACGGTCTTGCCGACGCCGGCGCCGCCGAACAGGCCGATCTTGCCGCCGCGCGAGTAGGGCGCGAGCAGATCGACCACCTTGATGCCGGTCACCAGGATCTCGGCCTCGGTCGACTGGTCGGCGAACTCGGGCGCCGACTTGTGGATCGGCTGCGTCTCCTGCGCCTGGACCGGGCCCTTCTCGTCGATCGGCTCGCCGATCACGTTCAGGATGCGCCCGAGCGTGGCGTCGCCGACCGGCACCGCGATCGGCCCGCCGGTGTCGGTGACCTGCTGGCCGCGCACGAGGCCCTCGGTGCCGTCCATGGCAATGCAGCGCACGGTCGACTCGCCGAGGTGCTGCGCGACCTCGAGCACCAGGCGGTTGCCGTGGTTGTCGGTCTCGAGCGCGTTCAGGATCTGGGGCAGGTGGTCGTCGAACTGCACGTCGCAGACGGCGCCGATGACCTGGGTAATCTTGCCGGTTTGAGCCATTCTCGTCTCTCCGTCGTCCGAACCGGACGCCTCCCTATGCCGTCAGAGCGCCTCGGCGCCCGAGATGATCTCGATCAGCTCGTTGGTGATGGCGGCCTGGCGGGCGCGGTTGTATTCGAGGTTCAGGCGGTCGATCATCTCGCCGGCGTTGCGCGTGGCGTTGTCCATCGCCGCCATGCGCGCCCCCTGCTCGGACGCCGCGTTCTCCAGGAGCGCCATGAAGATCTGGGTCGCCATGTTCTTCGGCAGCAGCTCGGCGAGGATCTCCTCCTCGCCGGGCTCGTACTCGTAGACGGTGCCCTCTGCCGGGTTCTCCTCGGGCAGCTCGGGCGGGATCAGCGCGAGCGGGGTCGGCTCCTGGCTGATGACCGACTTGAACTTCGAGTAGAACAGCGTGCAGACGTCGAACTCGCCCTGGTCGAAGCGGTTCTGGACGTCCTCGGCGATCTCGGCGGCGTGGTGGTATTCGACCTGCTTGGCTTCCGAGAGATCGACGTGGCCGACGAAGCGGTCGCCGTAGAGCCGTCGCATCTGGTCGCGGCCCTTGCGCCCGACGGTCAGGATCTTGACCGTCTTGCCCTGCCCTTCCGCCTCGGTCAGCGAATTGACGGCGAGGCGCACGATCTGCGTGTTGAAGCCGCCGCAGAGGCCGCGCTCGGCCGTGCAGACGATGTAGAGCTGCGTCTTGTCCTGGCCGGTGCCGGTCAGGAGCCGCGGCGCGGTCGGGCTGTCCTTCACCGACATCGCCACGTTCGCGGTCATCGCGTACATGCGCTCGGCGTAGGGCCGCGCGTTCTGTGCCGCCTCCTCGGCGCGGCGGAGCTTGGCCGCCGCGACCATCTGCATGGCCTTGGTGATCTTCCGGGTCGACTTGACCGAGCTGATCCGGTTCTTCAGGTCCTTGAGGTTCGCCATGGCGCGCTCCCGTGCTTCTCTCGTCGGATCAGGAGAAGCTCTTCTTCACGCTCTCGATGACGCCCTTGATCTTGTCGGCCAGATCGCCCTGCACTTTGCGGTCGTTGGCGCGGATATCGTCGAGCAACTCGGTCTGGTTCTGGCGCAGTTCGTCGAGCAACGACTGCTCGAAGCGGCCGACGTCGCCGACCTTCATGTCGTCGAGATAGCCCTGCGTACCCGAGAAGATCACGCAGACCTGCTCGGCGTTGGTCAGCGGCGAGTACTGCGACTGCTTGAGAAGCTCGGTCAGCCGCGCGCCGCGGTTCAGCAGCTTCTGCGTCGCCGCGTCGAGGTCGGAGGCGAACTGCGAGAAGGCCGCCATCTCGCGGTACTGCGCGAGTTCGAGCTTCACCGCGCCCGCGACCGACTTCATCGCCTTGGTCTGGGCCGAGGAGCCGACACGGCTGACCGAGAGGCCGACGTTCACCGCCGGGCGGATGCCCTGGAAGAACAGGTCGGTCTCGAGGAAGATCTGCCCGTCGGTGATCGAGATCACGTTGGTCGGGATGAAGGCCGACACGTCGCCCGCCTGCGTCTCGATGATCGGCAGCGCCGTCAGGCTCCCCGCGCCGTTGTTCTCGTTCAGCTTCGCCGCACGCTCGAGAAGGCGGGAGTGCAGGTAGAACACGTCGCCCGGATAGGCTTCGCGCCCTGGCGGGCGGCGCAGCAGCAGCGACATCTGGCGATAGGCGACCGCCTGCTTCGACAGATCGTCATAGATGATCAGCGCGTGCATGCCGTTGTCGCGGAAGAACTCCGCCATCGCGCAGCCCGAGTAGGGCGCGAGATACTGCATCGGCGCCGGCTCGGAGGCGGTCGCGGCGACCACGATGGAATACTCCATCGCACCCTCTTCCTCCAGCTTGCGCACGAGCTGGGCGACGGTCGAGCGCTTCTGGCCGACCACAACGTAGACGCAGTAGAGCTTCTTCGACTCGTCGTCGCCGGCGGCCTCGTTGTAGCTCTTCTGGTTGAGGATGGTATCGACCGCGATCGCGGTCTTGCCGGTCTGACGGTCGCCGATGATCAGCTCGCGCTGGCCGCGCCCGATCGGGATCAGCGCGTCGATCGACTTGATGCCGGTCGCCATCGGCTCCTCGACTGACTTGCGCGGGATGATGCCGGGCGCCTTCACGTCGACGACGCGGCGCTCCTGGTACTGCACCGGGCCCTTGCCGTCGATCGGGTTGCCGAGCGCGTCGACCACGCGGCCGAGCAGCCCCTTGCCGCAGGGCGCGTCGACGATGGCGTTGGTGCGCTTGACGGTGTCGCCCTCGCGGATGGCACGGTCGGAGCCGAAGATCACGACGCCGACGTTGTCCTCCTCAAGGTTCAGCGCCATGCCGCGCGTGCCGTCGGGGAACTCGACCATCTCGCCGGCCTGGACCTGGTCGAGGCCGTAGACGCGGGCGATGCCGTCGCCGACGCTGAGCACGCGGCCGATCTCGGCGACCTCGGCCTCCTGGCCGAAGTTCCGGATCTGCTCCTTGAGGATCGAGGAAATCTCGGACGCCTGGATGCTCATCAGCCGGCCTCTTTCATCGTATGCTGCAACCGGTTGAGCTGCGAGCGGATCGAGGTGTCGATCATCTTCGAGCCAACCTTCACGATCAGTCCGCCGATGAGGCTCTCATCGACCTTGCCGTCGAGCGCGACGTCGCGCCCGACCACGTTCTTGAGCGCCTGGGCCAAGGCGTCGCGCTGCGTGTCGCTCATCGCGTGCGCCGTCGTCACCTGCGCCGTGGTCTCGCCGCGATGGTCGGCCACGCGGCCGCGAAAGCGCGTGATCACCTCGCGCGTCACGAACAGCCGGCGCTTGGACGCCATCACCGCGAGGGTGTTCTTGGTCAGATCGGACAGTCCCATCGCCTCGGCGACCGCGACGATCGCCGCGCGCTGCTGGTCGCGGGGATAGAGCGGGCTCTCGACCACGCCGCGCAGATCAGCGCTGTCGTCGAGAGCGGCGGAGAGCGCGTCGACGTCGCGCTCGACCTGCTCGCTCTGCCCCGCGTCGAGCGCGAGGTCGAACAGGGCGGCGGCGTAGCGGTCGGCGACGCCAGCGGTTTCCAGGGAACTGTCGGCCAAGCGCAGCCTTTCGGATGGTGCCCAGCGAGCGCGCCTGTCGGCGGCGCGGGGGCGTCACGACCATTCGGCGGGAGACGGGGGTCGCGAGGCCCCCGCCGGAACTGCGGGTCAGCTATCACGCACCCCACGGGCTTGCAACAGCCTCGGCCGGCGGTTCGCTGCGCCTGCTCAGCGGCGCGAGGGAGCGGCCGGACGCGCGCGCCCGGACCGTCTCAGAGGAAGCTCTGCGGGTCGACGTCGACGCTCACGCGCACGCTCGACGGCACGCTCACGGCGGCGAGCCAGTCGCGGATCGCCGCCTGCAGGCCAGCCCCCTTCGGCGCGCGCACCAGGAGGCGCATGCGGTGGCGCCCGCGCACCCGCGCGATCGGCGCCGGCGCGGGGCCGAGCACCTCGGCGCCCGCGCGTTCGACCAGATGCGCGCGCTGGCCGAGCGCGCGGGCGACCTCGCCGGTCCGCGCCTCGTCCTCGCCCGAGACGACGAGGCCGACGAGGCGGCCGTAGGGCGGCAGCCCCGCCGCATGACGCTCCTCGGCGAGGCCGCGGCGGAAGCCTTCGGCGTCGCCCGTGATCATGGCGCGGAACACCGGGTGCTCGGGGTTGGCGGTCTGCACCATCGCCTCGCCGCGACGCTCGGCCCGGCCCGCGCGCCCGGCGACCTGGTAGAGGAGCTGGAAGCTGCGCTCGGCCGCGCGCAGGTCGCCGCCCGCGAGCCCCATGTCGGCGTCGACCACGCCCACGAGCGTCAGCAGCGGGAAGTTGTGGCCCTTGGCCACCATCTGCGTGCCGATGATCACGTCGGCGCCGCCCTTGGCGATGGCGTCGAGGCGGGCGCGCATGTCCTCCGGTCCTAGCATCAGATCCGAGGACAGCACCTCGACGCGGGCTTGCGGGAAGCGCTCGCGCGCCTCCTCGGCCAGCCGCTCGACGCCGGGGCCGCAGGCGGAGAGCTGGTCGGCGCGCCCGCAGGCCGGACAGGCCGAGGGCACCGGCTCGGCGTGGCCGCACTGGTGGCAGAGAAGCTGCGCGCGGAAGCGGTGCGTCACCAGCCAGGCGTCGCAGTGCGGGCAGCCGAAGCGCCCGCCGCAGCCGCGGCAGATCAGGAGCGGCGCGTAGCCCCGGCGGTTCAGGAACAGGAGCGCCTGCTCGCCGAGCCCGAGTCGCGCCTCGACGCCGGCGACGAGGGGATCGGAGAGCCAGCGCTCGCGACCGGGGTTCTCCTCGCGCAGATCGACGAGGCGGATCGCGGGCAGCACCGCGGTGCCGAAGCGCTCGGGCAGGTCGAGGCGGTCGTACTTGCCGGCCTCGGCGTTGGCCCAGGTCTCAAGCGACGGCGTCGCCGAGGCCAGGACCACCGCCGCGCCCTCGATCGAGGCGCGCAGGACGGCCATGTCGCGCGCGTTGTAGGCGACGAGGTCCTCCTGCTTGAACGAGGCCTCGTGCTCCTCGTCGACCACGATCAGGCCGAGGTCCTCGAACGGCAGGAACAGCGCCGAGCGCGCGCCGACCACGAGGCGCGCGTTGCCCGTCGCCACGCCCGACCAGACGCGGCGGCGCTCGCGGTGGCCGATGGCGTGGTGCCACTCGGCCGGCTTCGCGCCGAAGCGCGCCTCGACGCGGGCGAGGAAGGCCGGCGTCAGCGCGAGTTCCGGAATCAGCACCAGCGCCTGTCGCCCCTCGGCGAGGCATTGCGCCACCGCTTCGAGATAGACCTCGGTCTTGCCCGAGCCGGTGACGCCGTAGAGCAGCGTCGCCGAGAAGCCGCCGCGCCGGAGCTTTGCGCGCAGCGTCTCGGCCGCCGCCGCCTGACCCTCGGACAGCCGCTCGTTCGGGGCGTGGCCGAACAGCGGCGGGAAGGGCGCCTCGGTCTCGACCTCGACCCAGGCGAGCGCGCCGCCCTGCACGAGCCCCTGGATCACCCCGGTCGAGACGCCGGCGGCCTCGGCGAGCGCGGTCGCGGTGCGCGCGGCCTCGGGTACCTCGGCGAGGGCGTCCATCGCGCGCGCGCGCGCTTTGGTCGGCCGCGCCGGGGGATGGCCGGTCGGCACCAGCACCCGTCTCGTCGGCGGCCCGGCGTCGGGATCGGGCACGCGGGTGGCAAGGCGCAGCATCATGCCGAGCGGGGTCAGCGCGTAGTCGGCCGCGCGATCGACGAAGGCGCGCATGGCCGGGCGCAGGGCCGCGATGTCGAGCCGGCCAAGCACGGGCTTGAGCTTGGCGAGGGCCAACGCCCCCTCGCCCGCGCCCCAGACCACGCCCATGACGCGCCGGCGCCCGAGTTCGACCACCACGAAGTCGCCGGGTGCGACCGTGACGCCCTCGGGGACCACGTAGTCGAGCGGCTGGTCGAAGGGCATGGGCAACAGCACGCCGACGCGCGCGCCGTGGCCGAAGCCCCCCTCGTCCCCGTCCACCCCCTCGAACAGATCGCCCGTCCGCCGCTCGCCCAAGACGCTCCCTCCGCCGCCGTCCCCCGCAGAGTTAGGCGAGCGGCCCGCTCGGGGGGAGAGCCGTGCGCGGGCGGGCGCGGCACGCTATGATAGAGCGCGAGGGAGGAGCGCGCATGACCCGACACGATATCATCGTCCGCCGGCCCGCCACCTACCAAGACGTGATCGACGCGCCGGAGGGCATGATCGCCGAGCTGGTGGACGGCGCGCTGCACCTGCAGCCGCGACCGCGGCTGCGCCACAACTACGCGGCCGGCGCCCTGTTCGGCGATCTGCGCAGCCCCTTCGAGCGCGGCCACGGCGGCCCCGGCGGCTGGTTGTTCCTGCTGGAGCCGGAGCTGCACCTGGACGGGGACGTGCTGGTGCCCGACGTCTGCGGCTGGCGCCGCGAGCGGATGCCGAGCCTGCCCGACACCCATGCCGCCACGCTCGCGCCCGACTGGGTCTGCGAGGTGCTCTCGCCGGGCACCAAGCGCTTCGACTACAAGATCAAGCGCCAGCGCTACGCAGAGGCCGGGGTCGCGCATCTCTGGCTGCTCGACCCGATGGAGGACACGCTCGAAGCCTTCGCGCTCGACGGAGAGACCTGGTCGCTCGTCGCCACCCTCGGCGCCGGCGACACTATCGCGCTGCCCCCGTTCGAGACGATCTCGATCGCGATGGACGACCTCCTGCCCGCGCGTCCCGAAGACTGACGCGAGCGGCCCGGGACGGCACGGGAGCGTGGCGCGAAAGACTCCGGGCGCGGCCGTCTCGGCGCGAGAGCGGCCGTCCGCCTTGGCCCGGAGCCGGGCCGCGGGCTAGAAGGGTGCTCACCGCACGCTCAGCAGGCGTCGCACGCCTCACACGCCCTGCACCCGAGAGGCCGCGCATGAAATTCTTCGTCGACACCGCCGACATCGGCGAGATCCGCGAGCTGGCCGCGACCGGCATGGTCGACGGCGTGACCACCAACCCCTCGCTCGTCGCCAAGGTGGGGCGCGACTTCCTGGAGACCGTCGCCGAGATCGCCGAGGTCGTGCCCGGCCCGGTCTCGGCCGAGGTCGCCGCCACCGACTTCGACACCATGCTCGCCGAGGGGCGCCACCTCGCCGGGATCGCCCCCAACATCGCGGTCAAGGTGCCGCTCACCTGGGCGGGCCTGCGCGCGTGCAAGGCGCTCTCGGACGAGGGCACTATGGTCAACGTGACGCTCTGCTTCACCGCCAACCAGGCGCTGCTCGCGGCCAAGGCGGGGGCGACGTTCATCTCGCCGTTCATCGGCCGGCTCGATGACATCGCCCTCGATGGCATGGCGCTGATCGCCGAGATCCGACAGATCTACGACAACTACCACTTCAAGACCGAGATCCTGGCCGCCTCGATCCGCACGGTCGCCCACGTCACCGAGGCCGCCAAGATCGGCGCGGACGTCGCCACGCTGCCGCCCGGCATCCTGCGAAAGCTCGCCGACCATCCGCTGACCGACAAGGGGCTCGACGCCTTCCTCGCCGACTGGGCGAAGACCGGTCAGAGCATCCTGCGGTGAGGGACGACGCCCGGGCCGCCTCCGCGCTCCGCCTCGACACCGAGGAGCGCGACCTCGTGCGCTCGCTGATCCTCGCCGATCCCTCGCTCGTGCTCGACGACGACGCGGTGATGCGCGCGCTCATCGGCGCGACCGGGCCGCTCGGGCGCAACGTGGTCGACCTGCGCGACAAGCTGGTCGAGCGGCTGGAGACCCGCCTCTCCCACCTCAAGGCCACTAACCGCTCGGTGGTGGCCGCGGCCTACGAGAACGTCGCCTCGACCGAGGCCGTCCACGCTGCGGCGATGGCGCTGGTCGAGGCCGACGACCTCGGCGCCTTCGCCCGCGCGCTCAGCCAGGACCTGCCCGCCCGCGTCGGCATCGAGGCCGCGCGGCTCTGCGTCGAGGAGGACGTCGAGGACGTGGAGCCGGCGGACGTGCTCGGCGAGGGCGGCTTCGGGGTGATGCTGGTGCCCTACGGCGCGCTCGGGCGCTACCTCGCCGCGAGCCCGCCGGGCGCGGCGGTGATCCTGCGCGCGGCCCCCGCGGAGGCGGAGGCGCTCTACGCCGCGGGCGTCGCCTCCGAGGCGCTGATGCCCTTCGAGGTCGAGGGCCGGCCCGCGCTGTTCGCGCTCGGCTCGGCCGATCCCGACCGCTTCTCGCCCGACCAGGGCACGGACCTGCTCGCCTTCCTCGCGCGCGTCGCCGCGGTGACGGCGCGGCGCCACCTCGCCGCCTACGACGCGGCGTGAGCGGAACCGCGTGAGGGAGGGCGGACCGCTGCCGGCGGAGGCGCAGGACCTGCTCGCGCGCCACCTGTCCTGGCTCACGGCCGTGCGCGGACGCGCGGCGCTCACGCGCGAGGCCTATGCCCACGCGCTCGGCGACTTCCTCGGCTTTCTGGTCCCCCACCTCGGCGAGGCGCCGGGACGGAACGCGCTCGGGCGCCTTTCGGTCACCGACTTCCGCGCCTGGCTGGCCGCGCGGCGCGCCCGCGTCGGCGCGCGCACGCTCGCGCGCGACCTCGCGGCGGTACGCGGCTTCTTCGCCTGGCTGGAGGAGGCCGAGGGTGTCCACTGCCCGGCCGTCACTCGCCTCGCGACGCCGCGCGCGCGCGCCGGCCTGCCCCGCCCCGTCGCCGCGGCCGACGCGAGCGCGCTGATCGACGCGGTGTCGGCCGAGCGCGCGCCCTGGATCGCGGCGCGCGACGCGGCTTGCCTCACGCTGATCTGGGGCGCGGGGCTCAGGGTCTCGGAGGCGCTGTCGCTGCGCTGGGGCGGTGCGCCGCTCGGCGAGACGATCCGTGTCACCGGCAAGGGCGGGCGGGCGCGCGAGCTGCCGGTGCTGGCGATCAGCCGCGAGGCGGTCGAGGACTATCGCCGGCGGTGCCCGCACCGCCCCGGCCCGGACGCGCCGTTGTTCCTGGCCGTGCGCGGCGGGCCGCTGCACCGCTCGGTGCTGGCCGCGGCGATGGCCGAGGCGCGCCGCGCGCTCGGCCTGCCCGACAGCGCGACGCCGCACGCGCTGCGCCACGCCTTCGCGACCGACCTGCTGGCCGCGGGCGGCGATCTGCGCACGATCCAGTCGCTGCTCGGCCACGCCTCGCTCTCGTCCACCCAGGTCTACACCAAGGTCGCCGCCGCACGGCTCGTGGCGATCCATGCGCGCGCGCATCCGCGCGGCGGCGAGGCAGGGTGAGGGCCGCGCCGTAGGGCGGGTTCGCCCTGCCATCGCGGCCGAAGCCGACGTTCTGCCGTGGGGCACGAGAGCTGGCGCAAGGACGCGGGGCGGGCCCCTGCCCCGCGGCCCCGTGTCGCGGTCCGTCGAGATGCGCGGGGGCGGCCCGGCCTGCCGCCGGACCGGAACGGCTCGTCCCCAGCGGCGATCCCGGCGGGACCGGGCCGGACGCTCGGTGGCGCCTCGCGACGACGATCGGCTTCGCCGTGCTCGACGCGCTTCTCGCGAAGCCGCCTGGGGGTTCGGGCCGGCCCGATGACGGCGAGGCGCGTGGGCGCGATCGACCATCCGATCACCGACCCGCCGCCGGAGCGAGAAGTCCCGGGATCAGAACTCGATCGTGGCGCCGGCCGTGAAGCCCGTCACGCCGTTGCCGACGATGCCCGAGCCGCGCAGGCTGACGCCCTCGATGAAGCTCAGGACGTCGCGGTCGACGATCTCGACGCCGCCGCCGAGTTCGAAGAAGTAGCTGAAGCCGAGCGCGTCCTTCTCGCCAGGCAGGTAGGTGTGGCTCGCGAAGCCGATCCAGCGCAGCTCGCGGCCGAAGACCGAAAGGCCGATCGGCCCGTCGAGCTCGACCCCGGCGGTCAGCGTGCCGAAATCGTTGGTGCCCTCCAGTTCGGGCTCCGAGGCGTCGATCACGTCGTCGACCAAGTGGCTGTAGCGCAGCGACGCGTTCAGCGCGATGTCCTCGCCGATGGTCTGGTCGGTCTCGACCGCCAGCGCGGCGCCGTAGAGCAGGCTGTCGATCTCGACGTCGAAGAGAAGCCCCTCGCCCGCGGCGGCGAGCAGCTCGGCCTCGGGACCGACCAGTTCGGCGTCGTCGGTGATGCGGCTGTAGCCGAAGAGGGCGATGGGGCGGACCACGGTGCCCGGCGCGATGTCGAACTCGACCCCCGCGCCCGCGAGGGCGGTGAGGACGTGGATGTCGAGATCGAGGTCCGTCCCGCCCGACGGGAAGCGAAAGGTGAAATCCTGGTCCGCGTCGAGATAACCGAGGGAGATCTCGGCGTAGGGCCGCACGCCGCTCCAGCCGACCTCGAAGGCGTGCGAGGGCGAGATCTTGTAGACGTCGAAGGCGAAGTCGTCGTCATCGACGCTGAAGCTGGCCGCGCTGATACCGGGCGCGCCGCCGACGATGCTGAGCGCTTGAAAGCCGTTGGTGACGGCCCCGGTCCCGACCTCGGCCCGAAAGACGTCGCGCACCAGGTCCTCGACCGACTGCGCCGGGGCCGCGCCCGCGCCCGCGACCGAGACCGCCAGTACCGCGCTCCGAGCCGCCATCCCCGCGTATGCGTGCATCGCCCCTCGGCCCCGCGCCGGCTGTTCTCGGCGGTGCGAGCCTAGCCGGACCGGCCTCGTCGCGATGCGCCGACGAGGCCGCCCGTGTCACGACGGGTCGCCGTGTGTCATTCCGATCGCAGCGGCGATCGGCCGTGCTGGGAGCCGGCGCCCGGTGTCGCCCCGCCTTCGGCCGCGTCGCGTCGGCCGCCGGCGACGTCGCCCGCGCAGGCCCGGCGGAGGCGGCCGAGCCGAGGGCGCGACGCGAGCCGCGGCGACGGCCCGCGGGGAAGCGGTGCCGTGCCACGGCGAGCGCCCCCCGCGGGAGCCTGCGTGCCGTACGACGGCGGGGCGAGCCCGGCCTTACGCCGCCTTCTCGTCGAGGAACGGGTAGTCGGTGTAGCCCCGCTCGTCGCCGCCGTAGAAGGTGTCGCCGTCCGGCTCGTTGAGCGCCGTGCCACGACGCAGCCGCTCGGGCAGGTCGGGGTTGGCGATGAAGGGCCGGCCGAAGGTCACGGCGCTCGCGCGACCGCGGGCGATCCAGTCGGCGGCGAGATCGGCGTCGAACTCGCCGTTGGCGACGTAGGCCCCCGACCAGAGCCCGCGCAGGCGCTCCAGCGCCTCGGCCTGGCCGGGCTGGGCGTCGACGCCGGGGAACTTCTCGACCACGTGCAGATAGGCGAGGCCGAGCGGGTCGAGCGCGCGGTAGAGAGCCGCGAAGGTCGTCTCCGGGTCGCTGTCGCCCGCGTCGTTGAAGGTGCCGAACGGCGAGACCCGCACGCCGGTGCGGTCCGCGCCCCAGATCGCCGCCACCGCCTCGACCACCTCGCGCACGAGGCGGATGCGGTTCTCGGCCGGGCCGCCGTAGGCGTCGGTGCGCCTGTTGGAATGATCGCCCAGGAACTGGTCGAGCAGGTAGCCGTTCGCGGCATGGACCTCGACGCCGTCGAAGCCGGCGCGCTTGGCGTTCTCGGCGGCCTTCACGAAGTCCTCGATCAGGCGCGGGATCTCCTCGGCCTCCAGCGCGCGCGGCTCGGAGACGTCGGTGAAGCCGCTCTCGGTGTAGGTCTTCGCCTCGGCGCGGACCGCCGACGGCGCCACCGGCGGCTGGCCGTCCGGCTGTAGGCTGACGTGCGAGATGCGCCCGACGTGCCAGAGCTGGAGCCAGATCTTGCCGCCCGCGGCGTGGACGGCGTCGGTGATCGCGCGCCAGCCCTCGATCTGCTTCTCGGTGTGGATGCCGGGGGTGTTGATGTAGCCCTTGCCCTCGGCGCTGATCTGGGTGGCCTCGGTCAGGATCATGCCCGCGCTCGCGCGCTGGGCGTAGTAGGTCGCGGCCTCGGCCCAGGGCGTGCCGTCGGGATGGGCGCGGTTGCGCGTCAGCGGCGCCATCAGCACGCGGTTGGCGAGGCGGTCGGTGCCGAGCGCCAGCGGCTCGAACAGGGCGGAACGGTCGGTCATCGTCTTCTCCGCGATCGGTCGGGGGCGGCGCGAGGAGCCGCGCCGGTGCCCGTCGTGATGCGAGCCCAGATCGGGAGGGGCGGGCGGCGCATCAACGCCGCCGCGGTTCACGCTGCGTTGTCCTGAGCGCAAGGAACCGAACGGGACCCTCGCCTCACTCGGCCGAGGCGAGGGTTCCGTCGGGGGGGCAGGACGGCGCGTCGTCGGTGAAAAAGCCGGGAGGCAGGTGCTCGGCCTGGGTGACGATCAGATTGCGCCCGTCGTCCCAGGGGAATTCGCGCTCCCAGACGAGCGCGCCGTTCGCATCGACCTCCAGGACGCGGCCGCGCTCGGACTCCGTGAGGAGCCAGTTGCCCCCTGGCAGGCGCTGATGCTTGCCGCGCCGCCACGTGTAGAACGGCACCGCCTCCGAGCCCTCGAACGGGGTCTCGACCGCGCCGCTCGCCGGATCGACGCTCAGGATGCGCGAATGGTCGAGCCCGGTGGCGTTGTCGAAGACGCTGATGGTGCCGTCGGGCTGGAAGTCGGGGTCGTGCTGACGGTGCCAGGGGCCGTGGCGATACCACTTGAAGCGGCCCGTCTCCGGCTCGACCACGGCGACGAGGTTGACCTCGCGCAGCGAGACCAGCAGGTCGCCCGGCTCGAACATCGGGAAGGCCGCGGCCATCGCCGGCTCCAGCGGCTCGACATCGTTGGTGTGGAACGGGTCGCCGGCCCATTCGAGCGGCTTCTCTTCGCGGGTGAGCGCGTGCATGCCGAGGATGCCGAGCTGCCCGTCGCCCGCGTGCATGATGGTCTGGCGCAGCGACAGCGACGACAGAACCTCGCCGGTCTCCGCGTCGATCGAGACGATCTCGTCGCCGCGCCAGCTCCAGAGCCGGTCGTCGTCCGCGCGATGGACGACGTGGTGGAAGCCTCCCTCGGTCACCCACATCGGCTCGCCGCAGGGGTCGAGGCGGGCGAGGGCGGCGCCGTTGTCGAAGGCGAGCACGATCGAGCCGTCCTCGAAGAAGGCCACGCCGTGGATCATCACGTTCTCGGGCGCCTCGCCCTCGGGGGCGATCCGGTCGTAGCGAACCGGCCAGCGATGCACCTGCCGGCCGGTGTCGTCGTAGAGCGTGATGGCGTGGAAGCTCCGCTCCTGCTCGGGGCTGAGCCCCGCGACCGCGACGAAGCCGGGCTCGGCCGCGCCGACGCGATGCAGGCGAAAGCCGCCCTCGCCGAGCGCGGCGCCGGCGCGCGCCGGGACCAGATGGCGCGTCGGCTCGAGGCCGAGGTCGTTCTGCCAGTGGCTGCCGAGATCGGCGAGCGTGGCCTCGGTCAGCGCGATCTGCGGCGCGGGGAACCAGTCGTTGCGGACGGCGAAGACACCGTAGAGCACCGCGAGCACGACGAGGGCGAGAACGAAGGCGAGGCGACTCAGGCGGTCGGCGAGACGATCCATGCGGGAACATCCGAAACGGCGCGGCCAGCCGGCGCCACGCCGACGGATCTTTGCCTTACTTTCCCGTCAACGCAACGACATAGCGTCCGGGTTCCCCTTCGAAAGGCGCCTCAGGACGTCCCGCGCCGGCCCGCCGCCTCGCCGTGGCGCGGCTCGTCGCCGATCTCGGCCATCTTGGCGTCGAGCTTGGCGATCATCGCGCGCGCGACATCGGCGTAGGCCGGGTCGTCGAAGACGTTCAGAAGCTCCAGGGGGTCCTTCTCGCTGTCGAACAGCTCCCACTCCGGCGGCTCGGTGCCGTCGCGCGCGCCGAGCTGGCCGAGCGCCTCGTTGTACCAGCGGATCAGCTTGTAGCGGCTGTCGCGCACGCCGTAGTGGGCGAAGGCGTTGTGGATGTCGTCCTTGTGCATCCAGTAGCGATGATAGGCGACGTCGGGCCAGTCGTCAGGCACCGCGCCCTCCAGCACCGGGCGCAGCGACCGGCCCTGCATGTAGCTCGGCACCCTGAGCCCCGCGAGGTCGAGGAAGGTCGGCGCGAAGTCGACGTTGCAGGCGATGGCGTCGGCCGTGCCCGCGCCGAAGCCGGCCGGATAGCGCGCGAGGAACGGCATCCGGAACGACTCCTCGTACATGAAGCGCTTGTCGAACCAGCCGTGCTCGCCGAGGAAGAAACCCTGGTCCGAGGTATAGACGACGAGGGTGTTCTCGGCCTGTCCGGTCTCGTCCAGCCAGTCGAGCAGCCGCCCGACGCTCTCGTCGATGGCGGCGACGGTGCGCAGGTAGCGCTTGATGTAGCGCTGGTACTTGAAGACATCCAAATCGCGCTTGGTCTCGAAGGCGAAGCGCTCGCCGGTGTTGCGGTCGAGCAGGACCAGGCCGTCGGGGTCGTCGGGCACCTTGCCGCGGTCGGGCCGCCCGGTCTCGGGGTCGAACCAGCGCGCGAGGACCTCGGGCTCGGCGAGGCCGAGATCCTCGTAGGTCATGTCGACGCGCACCCGCATCCGCGCCGCCGCCGCCGCCTGCGCGCGGTTCTTGTAGTCGTCGTCGTAGGTGTCGGGCAGCCGGATCGTCTCGTCCTCGAACAGGCTCTGGTGGCGCGGCGCGGGATGGAAGCTGCGGTGCGGCGCCTTGTGGTGGCACATCAGGAAGAACGGCCGACCGTCGCCCGAGCCCAGCCAGTCGAGGCACTGGTCGGTGATCACGTCGGTGGCGTAGCCCGGGTAGTGCCGCCGCCCCTCGCGGTCGATCATCACGGGATCGTAGTAGTCGCCCTGTCCGGGCAGCACGCGCCAGTGCTCGAAGCCGGTGGGCGTGTGGCGCGAACCTTCGCCGAGGTGCCACTTGCCGATCATCGCCGTGCGATAGCCGCCGGCCGAGAGCGCCTTGGCCACGTTCGGCCAGCGGTTGTCGAGCCCGGTCGCGAGCGTGGTCACGCCGTTCACGTGGTTGTAGGTGCCCGTCAGGATCGCCGCGCGCGAGGGCGTGCAGATCGAGTTGGTGACGTAGCAGTGGTCGAGCCGCATACCGTCCTCGGCCAGGCGGTCGATGTTGGGCGTCCGGTTCAGCCCGTAGCCGTAGGCGGAGATCGCCTGCGCGGCGTGGTCGTCGGCCATGATGAACAGGATGTTCGGGCGTCTCGGCATGGGGAGCCTCCGGGTCTGACGGGCACGGCCTGCGGACCGCGCGGGGGCGTCGGTGCGGACAATGCCCCAAGCCGGGACGGGACGCAGCGCCCCGCGGCCGATTATTCGGTTTCACATCGCGTCGAAGGCCGGCGGGTAGGCGAGCGCGCCTGTGCGCGCCGGCAGCGCGCCGCCGAGGGCGAGGCCCATGAAGCACGGCCCGGCGAAGGCGCTCTCGAAGCCGGCGGCGAGGTCGGTCGAGAAGCCGAAGCGCTCGTAGTACGCCGGGTCGCCGAGCACGAAGACGCCCCGCCACCCCGCCGTGGCCGCCCGCGACAGCCCCTCGCGCACGAGCCGCGCCCCGATGCCGCGCCGCCGCCACACGGGCGTCACCGCGAGCGGCCCGAGCCCGAGCGCCGGGAACGGCGCGGTCATGCGCGAGAGCACGCAGACGCCGCACGGCTCGTCGCCCGACGGCTCGGCCCCCGGCGGCTCGACGATGAGCACGATCACCGCGTCGCCGTCGGCGACGAGACGGCGGACGAGGTCGGCCTCCGCCCGCGTCGGGAAGCTCGCGAGGAGGATCGCCCGGATCGCCGCCGCGTCCTCCTCGCGAGCCTCGCGCGGGATCACAGCGCCGCGCGCAGCGCGTCCATCTTCTTGGCCAGAAAGTCGAGCGTGGCCTCGTCGGTGATCCGCCCGTCCTCGTCGAACTTGGTGTGCGCGCGGCCGACGAAGACCTCCGGGTTGTGGATCACGTTCAGCTGGAACGGGATCAGCATGAGATAGAGCCCCGAGGTCGCGCGCTCGCCGCCCGCGTTGCCGGCGGTGGCCGAGAGCACGACGCAGGGCTTGCCGGCCGTCACCCACGGCTTGCGCCGGCTGATCCAGTCGAGCGCGTTCTTGAGCACGCCCGAGGGCATCTTGTTGTACTCCGGCGTCGAGATCACCAGCGCGTCGGCCGCCTCGATGCGCCCCAGCAACCGCTCGACCGGCTCGGGCAGGCCGTCGGCCTCCAGATCGCCGTCGTAGAGCGGCAGGCGCAGGTCGGCCATCTCGAAGCGATCCGGCGCGAACAGCCGCGCCGCCTCGCGCACCAGCATGGTGTTGGTGCTCGCTCGTCTGAGCGAGCCCGAGATGCCGAGAAGCGTCACCATCGCGCGTCCCCCTGGGTGTGGCCGAGGCGGCGTAAGGTAAGCCCCGGACGCTCAAGTCCAGCGTCCGGGAGGGCGGCCGCTCAGGCGTGGATCGCGCCCATGCCGCAGGCGAGCGCGGCCTCGCGCACGGCCTCGGAGTAGGTCGGGTGCGCGTGGCAGGTCATGGCGAGGTCCTCGGCCGAGGCGCCGAACTCCATGGCCATGCAGACCTCGTGGATCAGATCGCCCGCGCCGGGGCCGATGATGTGGGCGCCGAGGATGCGGTCGGTCTCGCGGTCGGCGAGGATCTTGACGAAGCCGTCGGGCACCAGATTGGCCTTGGCGCGGCCGTTCGCCATGAACGGGAACTTGCCGACCTTGTAGCCGTGGCCCGCCTTCTTCAGCTCCTCCTCGGTCAGCCCGACGGCGGCGACCTCGGGGGCGGTGTAGATCACGCCCGGGATCACGTTGTAGTTCACGTGGCCCGCCTTGCCCGCGATGGTGTCGGCGACGGCGACGCCCTCGTCCTCGGCCTTGTGCGCGAGCATCGGCCCCGCGATCACGTCGCCGATGGCGTAGATGCCGTCCACGCTGGTGCGCCAGTGGTCGTCGGTCCTGACCTGGCCCTTCTCGGTCGTCTCGACGCCGACCTCCGAAAGCCCGAGCCCGTCGGTGAACGGCCGCCGGCCAGTCGCGAGCAGCACCACGTCGGCCGAGAGCTGATGCTCGCTGTCGTCCTTCCTGAGCTTGTAGTTCACCGTCAGCTCGTTGCCGGTCTCGACGCTGGAGACGGCGGCGCCGAGCACGAACTGGATGCCCTGCTTGGCGAGGATCTTCTGGAACTGCTTCTGCACCTCGCCGTCCTGGCCGGGCACGATGTGGTCGAGGAACTCGACGACCGTGACCTCCGAGCCGAGACGGCGCCAGACCGAGCCCAGCTCCAGCCCGATCACGCCGCCGCCGATCACGACGAGGCGCTTCGGCACGCCGCCGAGATCGAGCGCGCCCGTCGAGGTGACCACGCGCTTCTCGTCGACCTCGACGCCCTTGAGCGAGGCGGGCACCGAGCCGGTGGCGATCACGATGTTCTTCGCCTCGTGCGTCTCGCCGTCGACCTCGACCTTACCGGGCGCCGTGATCTTGCCCCAGCCCCTCAGGTAGTCGACCTTATTCTTCTTGAACAGGAACTCGATGCCGGAGGTGTTGCCGTCGATCGCCTCCTGCTTGAACTTCATCATCTGGGGCACGTCGACCTCGATCGACTGCGCCTTGATTCCCATCTTCTTGAAGTTGCCCTCGGCCTCGTGGACCAGCTCGGAGGCGTGCAGGAGCGCCTTGGAGGGAATGCAGCCGACGTTGAGACAGGTGCCGCCCAGGGCGCCGCGCCCCTCGACGCAGGCGACCTTCAGCCCGTGCTGCGCCGCGCGGATCGCGCAGACGTAGCCGCCGGGGCCGCCACCGATGACGATGACGTCGTACTGGGCCATGGTTGGCTCCCTTTCTAACCGGATGCGCGCGAGCGGCCCCGCAGCGCGAAGACGTAGTAGCAGGCGACGAGGCTGAGCACGGCCTCCGCCTTGAAGACGATCGAGGCGAGACCGGCCATGGTCACCGCCTCCACGAAGATCACGACGACCACCGCGCCGTAGAGATACGGCGCGAAGGCCATGCCGCGCTTGAAGCCCTGCAGCGCCGCGCCGATCAGGGCGGCTTCGGCGA
Organism: Paracoccaceae bacterium; assembly: GCA_050330995.1. Classification (GTDB taxonomy): domain Bacteria; phylum Pseudomonadota; class Alphaproteobacteria; order Rhodobacterales; family Rhodobacteraceae; genus Thermohalobaculum. The sequence goes on along the minus strand of JBHJHI010000121.1, from coordinate 11,399 downwards.
GGAACAGCAGCGGCACGACCGCGCTTCCCGTCCCGTCGATCGCCGCCCACCCCGCCGGCAGCGTCGCGATGACGGCGATCAGGATCTGCAGCCACAAAAGCCGTTCGATCATCCGCACGATGGTCGCCGTGTCGCCGGTCATCGTCTCCCCCTTTCAGACGAGCGCGAGCAGGTAGAGCGCGAGCGTCGCGACGAAGCCCGCGCCCCAGACGGCCGAGCGCACCCACGCGATGCCCATCGCATAGATCGGTACGTAGACGAGGCGCGCAACCAGATAGAGAGACGCAGCCGCCTCGGTCAGCGTCGAGGACGCGCCGCCGAGGGTGACGACGAGGATGGCCGGCGTGATCATGACGAGCCCCTCAAGGTGGTTGAGGAAGGCGCGCTGCAGCCGCGCCGCGCGCGCCGAGAGCCGCGCGGGCGGGGCATCGTCGCGCGGGCCGGCGAGCCAGGCCGAGCCGATCTCCAGGTTCGCGGGGACGGCGAAGAGGACGAGCTGGACGAGCGCTAGCACGCCGGCCCAGCCGAGGACCTGAAGCTCGACCGCCATCAGCCCGCCGACAGCGCCGGAGGCGAAGTCGCGTCCACGAAGGGCCGAACGCCGTTCCCGAACTCGATCGGGCGTTCACTCACCCGACGAACGCCCGCCGTCGCGACCCCGAGACCACGAAGCAGCGCGGTCGCCCGGCGAGCCGTCTCGTCGGGCGTCATGCTCAGAGATCCATCAGCAGCCGCCGCGGGTCCTCCACCCCTTCCTTGAGGCGCACGAGGAAGGTCACCGCCTCCTTGCCGTCGACGATGCGGTGGTCGTAGCTGAGCGCCAAGTACATCATCGGCCGCGCCTCGATCGCGCCGCCCACGACCATGGGGCGCTGCTGGATCTTGTGCATGCCGAGGATGCCCGACTGCGGCGGGTTCAGGATCGGCGAGGACATCAGCGAGCCGTAGACGCCGCCGTTCGAGATGGTGAAGGTGCCGCCCTGCATCTCGGCCATGGTCAGCTTGTTGTCGCGCGCCTTCTTGCCGAACTCGCCGACGGTCTTCTCGATCTCGGCGAAGCCCATGCGGTCGGCGTCGCGCACCACCGGCACCACCAGCCCGTTCGGCGAGCCGACCGCGACGCCGATGTGGCAGTACTCCTTGTAGACGACCTCGTCGCCGTCGATCTCGGCGTTGACGGCCGGGATCTCCTTCAGCGCGTGACAGGCGGCCTTCACGAAGAAGGACATGAAGCCGAGGCGCACGCCGTGCTTCTTCTCGAAGGTGTCCTTGAACTCGTTCCTCAGATCCATCACCGCGGTCATGTCCACCTCGTTGTAGGTGGTCAGCATCGCAGCGGTGTTCTGCGCCTCCTTGAGGCGGCGGGCGATGGTCTGGCGCAGGCGGGTCATCTTGACCCGCTTCTCGCGCGCCCCGTCGTCAGCCGGCGCCTGCGGCGCCTTGGCCTGGCTCGGCTGGCCCGAGGGGGCAGGCTGCCGCTTCGGCGCCGCCTCGGCGCGGGCGACATCCTCCTTCATCACGCGCCCGTCGCGACCCGTCCCCTGGACCTGGTCGCGCGAGAGGCCCTTCTCGGCCATCGCCTTCTTGGCGGCGGGCGCGTCCTCCACGTCCGTGCGCCCCGAGCCCGCACGCCCGGCATCGGCCGAGGGACGATCGGCGTCGCGGTCGCCGTAGCCCGGCGGCGTCGAGGCGGCCTCGCCTCCCTTCGCCTCGCCCCCCCCGGCGGGCGCGGCGCCCCCGCCCATGCGCGCGAGCACGGCGCCGACCCCCACGGTCGCGCCCTCGCCCGCGACGATCTCGGAGAGCGTGCCGTCACGCGGCGCCGGCACCTCGACCGAGACCTTGTCGGTCTCGAGCTCGCAGAGCACCTCATCGGCCGCGACCGTCTCGCCGGGCGACTTGAACCACGAGGCGACGGTGGCCTCGGTCACGCTCTCGCCGAGCGCGGGCACGGTAATCTCGATCCCGGCCGAACCGCCCGCAGCGGGCGCCTCGTCCTCGGTGCCGGCCTCCTCCTTCGCCCCGGCGGCGGGGGCGTCCTGGCCGTTGCCGGAGGCGGTCTTGGTCGAACCGTTCGAACCCTTGGACGCGCCCGCGCCGTCCTCGATCGTGGCGAGCAGCGCGTCGACCTCGACGGTCGCGCCCGCCTCGGCCACGACCTCGCCGAGGGTGCCGTCGCCCGGCGAGGGCACCTCGACCGAGACCTTGTCCGTCTCCAGCTCGCAGAGCACCTCGTCGGTGGCGACACTGTCGCCGGGCTTCTTGTACCACGAGGCGACCGTCGCCTCCGTCACCGACTCCCCGAGCGTCGGGACGCGCACTTCCACCGCCATCGGTTTCTCACCCTTCGTTGTCGATGCCGAGCGCGCGCGCGACGAGCGCGGCCTGCTCGGCCTTGTGCTGGCTGGCGAGCCCCGTCGCGGGCGACGCGGCGGCGGGACGGCCGGCGTAGGTCGGACGCGGACGCGCCGCGCCGATGCGGTTCAGCACCCACTCGATGTTAGGCTCGACGAAGAACCAGCCGCCCTGGTTCTTCGGCTCCTCCTGGCACCAGATCACCTCGGCGTTCGGGAACCGCCCCAGCTCGCGCGTCAGCGACAGCGCCGGGAAGGGGTAGAACTGTTCGAGGCGCAGCAGATAGACGCCGTCGAGGTTCTCCTCCTCGCGCTTCTCCAGAAGGTCGTAGTAGACCTTGCCCGAGCAGAGCACGACGCGCTCGATCTCCGCGTCGGGCTTCAGCGCGGTGTCCGAGCGGCCGTGCTGGGCGTCGTCCCAGAGGACGCGGTGGAAGCTCGACCCCTCGGCCATCTCGTCGAGCGTCGAGACGCAGCGCTTGTGGCGCAGGAGCGACTTCGGCGTCATCAGGATCAGCGGCTTGCGGAAGCTGCGATGCAGCTGCCGGCGCAGGATGTGGAAGTAGTTCGCCGGCGTCGTGCAGTTGGCGACGATCCAGTTGTCCTCGGCCGAGAGCTGCAGGAAGCGCTCGAGCCGCGCCGAGGAGTGCTCGGGCCCCTGCCCCTCGTAGCCGTGCGGCAAGAGCAGCACGAGCCCCGACATCCGCAGCCACTTGCGCTCGCCCGAGGCGATAAACTGGTCGATGGTGATCTGCGCGCCGTTGACGAAGTCGCCGAACTGCGCCTCCCACAACGTCAGCGCGTTGGGCTCGGCCAGCGAATAGCCGTACTCGAAACCGAGCACGGCGTACTCCGAGAGCATCGAGTTGATGACCTCGATCCTCGTCTGCTCCTCGTCGATGTGGTTGAGCGGGAAGTAGTGCTCCTCGGTCTCCTGATCGACGATGCCGGCGTGGCGCTGGCTGAAGGTGCCGCGCACGCTGTCCTGGCCGGAGAGGCGCACGCGGTAGCCCTCCGACAGCAGCGTGCCGAAAGAGAGCGCCTCGGCGGTGGCCCAGTCGATGCCCTGCCCGGTCTCGATCATCTGGCGCTTGGCGTCGAGGATGCGCCCGACCGTGCGGTGGACGTTGAAGCCCTCGGGCAGCCGCGTCAGCGCCGCGCCGACGCGCTTCAGCCGCGCCTCGGGCGCCCCGGTCTGGCCGCGCTGATACTCGCCGCCACCCTTGCCGAGACCCTGCCAGCGTCCGTCGAGCCAGTCCGCCCTGTTCGGGCGATAGTCGCGGCCGGCCTCGAACTCCTCGGAGAGATAGTCCCAGAACTTCTTCTTCTCGGCCTCGATCTCGCCCTCGGCGATCAGCCCGTCCTCGACCAGACGCTGGTTGTAGAGCGTGAGCGTGGTGGGGCGGTCCTTGATCGCCTTGTACATGAGCGGCTGGGTGAACGTCGGCTCGTCGCCCTCGTTGTGGCCGAAGCGGCGATAGCAGACGATGTCGATGACGACGTCGCGCTCGAATTTCTGGCGGAACTCGGTGGCGAGCTTGGCGGCGTGCGTGACCGCCTCGGGGTCGTCGCCGTTCACGTGGAAGATCGGGCAGTCGACCATCTTGGCGATGTCGGTCGGATAGGGCGAGGAGCGCGCGTGACGCGGCGCGGTGGTGAAGCCGATCTGGTTGTTCACCACGAGGTGGATGGTGCCGCCGGTGCGGTGACCCTTGACGCCCGAGAGGCCGAAGCACTCGGCGACCACGCCCTGGCCGGCGAAGGCGGCGTCGCCGTGCAGCAGCACCGGGATCACGGTCGTGCGGTCCACCGTCTCGCCGGCGCTGTGCTGCTCCTGCTTGGCGCGCGCCTTGCCGATCACCACCGGGTTCACCGCTTCGAGGTGCGAGGGGTTCGCGGTCAGCGACAGGTGGACGACGTTGCCGTCGAACTCGCGGTCGGACGAGGCGCCGAGGTGGTACTTGACGTCGCCCGAGCCCTCGACCTCGTCGGGCTTGAAGCTGCCGCCCTGGAACTCGTGGAAGATCGCGCGGTAGGGCTTGCCCATGACGTTGGCGAGCACGTTGAGCCGCCCGCGGTGGGGCATGCCGATCGTGACTTCCTTGGCCCCGAGCGCGCCGCCGCGCTTGATGATCTGCTCCATCGCCGGCACGAGGCTCTCGGCGCCGTCGAGACCGAAGCGCTTGGTGCCCTGGTACTTGCGGTGCAGGAAGTTCTCGAAGCCTTCGGCCTCGATCAGCTTGTTCAGGATCGCGCGCCGGCCGTTCTGGGTGAACTGGATCTCCTTGCCGTAGCCTTCGATGCGCTGCTGGAGCCAGGCCTTCGGCTCGGGGTCCTGCAGGTGCATGAACTGCAGCGCGAAGGTGGCCTGGTAGGTGCGCTTCAGCAGCTTCGAGATCTCGCGCATCGTCGCGGTCTCGAGACCGAGCACCTTGTCGATGAAGATCTCGCGGTCGAGATCCTTCTCCTCGAAGCCGAAGAACTTGGGGTCGAACTCGGGGTGGTTCTTGCGCCCCGTGAGCCCGAGCGGGTCGAGATCGGCGCCCAGGTGGCCGCGCGAGCGGAACGAGCGGATGTACATGATCGCCCGGATCGAATCGAGCACGGCCTGGCGCAGCGCGCCCGCGTCGAGCGTCCGGCCCTCGGCGTCGGCCCGCTTCGCGATCTTCTCGGCCGCCTTCTTCGCCGCGCCGGCCGGCGCGGGCAGTTGCTCCCATTGCCCGTCGAGGGCGGCGACCAGCTCGCCGTTGGCGGTGGGCGGCCAGTCGGGCCGCGCCCAGGGCGCGCCCGAGGCCTCGTCGCGCACGTGGTCGGGATCATCGGCGAGGCCCTGGAAGAAGTCCGCCCAGCTCGCGTCCACCGAGGAGGGATCGGCCGCCCAGGCCGCGTAGAGGTGCTCGACGTAGACCTGGTTCTGGCCCTGGAGGAACGAGGTGTCGTGGAGCGTGGCGTTGTCTGACGTGTCCTTCGCCATGGGCGGTTCCTCGCGGGCAGCGCCTGCCTCCAACCGGCAGGCAGTAGGCGTTTCCGCTCTCACATACGCTGCCCCGCGCCGTGTGAACACCCCGATGCGACCCCAAAGCGGGCTATCCGCCGAGGGCGCGCCGCCAGCCTCCGGTCGGGATATCAGGGTCCGCGACGCAGGCCGCGATGTCCTCGGCGAGGCGCTCGCGCAGCAGCGCCAGCTCGCTCTCGGAGGCCTCGAAGTCGCGGCGGAGGGCACGCTGCAGCCGTCCCCGGAACCGCGCGCGCAGCCGGGTCGGCAGCATGCGCCGCGCGGCGCGCAGCGCCGGCGCGCGGCGCACCATCCGCGCGAGCGGCGCGCTGCGATAGACGTGGGAGGCGTTGCGCCGCTCGTCCGAGCCCACGTCCATCGGCGCGAGGCCGGCGAAGGCCTCCAGCTTGCGCAGCAGGGCGAGGCGGTCGGCGAGTTCCCCGTAGCCGAGCACGAGCAGGTCGTCGCCGAGCGCCGCGCGGAAGCGGGCGACGTCGGCGGCGTACTGGCTGCGCCTGACGTGGTAGAACAGCGGATGCCAGCCGGCCGCGCGGCGCTCGGGCTCGAGCTCGATCGAGCGCGTCAGGCTCTCGGTCTCGATATGGTCGCGCACGGTGTGGCGGTATTCCGAGATCGCGCGGTCGATCGGGTCCCTCAGCACGACGACGACCTTGACCGGGAAGCGCTCGCGCCAGGCGAGGATGCGCCCGAGCGCGGGCTCGTGCCAGAGGTAGTCGGTCGAGGCGTCGAGGCCCCATTCGGCCCCCGGCTTGTGCCGCGCGAAGGCGGCGAGGTAGTCGGGGCGCTCGCGCGCTACCGTCGGGCCGACCCGATCGCCGTTCGGCCCCGACCACGCCATCTCGTCGAAGACGGTGAAGTAGCGAGGCTCCTTGCGCGGCCCCTGGGCGACGTCGGGCCGCTCGGCGAGCCAGCCCGCGAGGCTCGAGGTGCCCGCCTTCGCCGCGCCGGCGACGATCAGGAAGCGCCTCGGCCCGGCCGCACCATCCCGGCCCGCCACGGTCTCAGCGGCCCATCGCCTTCAGGATCGCCTCGCCGAGGCCGGCGGGGCTGTCGGCGACCACGATGCCGTTCGACTGCATCGCCTCGATCTTGTCCTCGGCGCCGCCCTTGCCGCCCGAGATGATCGCGCCCGCGTGGCCCATGCGCCGCCCCGGCGGCGCGGTGCGCCCGGCGATGAAGCCGGCCACCGGCTTGCCCCGGCCCGCCTTGGCCTCCGAGCCGATGAACTCGGCGGCCAGCTCCTCGGCCGCGCCGCCGATCTCGCCGATCATGATGATCGCCTCGGTCTCGGGGTCGCCGAGCAGAAGCTCGAGCGCGTCCACGTGCTCCATGCCCTTGATCGGGTCGCCGCCGATGCCGATGCAGGTCGACTGCCCGAGGCCCGCGGCGGTGGTCTGCGCGACCGCCTCGTAGGTGAGCGTGCCCGAGCGCGAGACGATGCCGATATTGCCGCGCTTGTGGATGTGGCCGGGCATGATGCCGATCTTGCAGGCGTCGGGCGTGATGATGCCGGGGCAGTTCGGCCCGATCAGGCGCGAGCGGCTCCCCGAGAGCGCGCGCTTGACCTTCATCATGTCCGTCACCGGGATGCCCTCGGTGATGCAGACGACGAGCGGCACCTCGGCGTCGATCGCCTCCAGGATCGAGTCGCCCGCGAAGGGGGGCGGCACGTAGATGACGCTCGCGTCGGCCCCGGTCGCCTCGACCGCCTCGCCGACCGTGTCGAACACCGGCAGGTCCAGATGCGTCTGACCGCCCTTGCCGGGCGTGACGCCGCCGACCATGCGCGTGCCGTAGGCGATCGCCTGCTCGGAATGGAAGGTGCCCTGACTGCCGGTGAAGCCCTGGCAGATGACCTTGGTGTTCTCGTCGACCAGGACGGCCATGCGTGTCTCCCTCGCCTTCTCCTCGGCCGGACGGGCTGCCCGGACCGTCGCTCGGAATGCCGGCCGACGCGGCCCGGCGCTCAGGCCGCGCGCGCCGGCGCGGCGGCCGGCGCGAGCAGCGCGTGGATGTTGTCGTCGAGGACGAGGTTCGCCCAGTTGACGATCCTGAGATCGAAGCCCGCGGCTGCCGCCATGGCGCGCAGCGAGGCGGGCGTGAAGTAGTTAACGTGGTCGGGGTGGCGGAAGCCGCACCACTGACGCCCGACCACTCGGCGGTTGATCGAGCCGTAGTTCGGCACCTTGACGTAGACCCGGCCGGAGGACTTCAGCGCGCGGTGCGCCGCCGCGAGCGCGCGCGCCGGCTCCAACTCGTGTTCGAGATAGCTACGCATGACGACGCCGTCGAAGCTCGCGGGCTCGAAGCGCCCGATCGCCTCCGCCCCGGTTCCCTGCAGGCAGTAGCCGCCCATGGCGCGCATGCGCCGGTCGGCCTTGGCCGCGAGCGCGCGCGAGACCTCGATGCCGTAGGGGGTGAACGGCGGCTGCACCCGGGTGCCGTCGGCGCAGCCGACGTCGAGCACCGCCCCGCCCTCGCCGAACCAGCGCCTGAAACGCGCCATCTCGTCGGGCCGCGTCAGCGCGGTGCGCCAGCGCGTGGCGTAGTCGAGGCGGTAGAGCGCGGGGGCGCGCTGCTTGCGAGCGCCTTCCTCGGCGGCCGAGGTGGTCTCCCAGGCGAAGTCGTCCGCCTCCAGGGCTTCGTCGCCCGGCGGGTTGGCGAGATAGACGAAGCCGCAGCCCCCGCAGGCGACCACGCGCCACTTGGCCCGGCCGTAGCCGGTGTCGCTCGCCCGCGTCGCGGGGGCGGCGCAGGCGGGGCAAGGGCGCTCCGTCCGGGCCGCGTCGGTATCCACGTTGGCGAGCACGGCCATCACCGCCCCTCATCCGTCCTGTCGCAGGCCGCGTTCGAGCGCTGCGCGAGCCACTGCCGCCGGATCACCGATGCCAGGCCTCGACGAACGCCGTGTTCATGTCCCGGAGTACGCAGACGGTCCCGTCGGAGGTCGTGTCCGGCCTGGGGCCGATGGGGACCCGTTCGTTGCGCAGACCGATTCTGACCGCGCTCCCGTTCACGGAGAAGCATCCCTCGTGCGCGCGATCACCGGACGGCAGGATCACCTTCCAGCGCGCCTCCGGATCGACCGTCCGCACGACTTGGTCGAGCAGCATCGGCGCCCACGTCTCCGCATGCTCGCCGATGAACTGCAGCCTGAAGGTCCGATCCCTGAAATCGACCATGACCGGCGAGGCATCCATTCGAAAGTACTCGGAGCCGGCGACGTCGGCCTCCAGCTTGGTGAAGCCCTGCACGCCATCGAACATGTGATCGAGGGAGCCTCCCTCCTGCAGCTTCCGGAGAGCGAAGCCCACGATCGCGTTCATGGTGAGGAGCAGGTCTTCCGTAGGGGTCACCCCTTCACCGCCTTGACGACCTTCTCCGCCGCGTCGGCCAGGTTGTCGGCCGCGATCACGTCGAGACCCGAGCTATTCAGGATCTCCTTGCCGCGCTCGACGTTCGTGCCCTCCAGCCGCACCACCAGCGGCACCTTGAGCCCGACGGTCTCGACGGCCGAGACCACGCCCTCGGCGATCACGTCGCAGCGCATGATGCCGCCGAAGATGTTGACGAGGATGCCCTTCACCTGCGGGTCGGAGGTGATGATCTTGAAGGCTTCCGTCACCTTCTCCTTGGTCGCGCCGCCGCCCACGTCGAGGAAGTTGGCCGGCTCCGAGCCGTAGAGCTTGATGATGTCCATGGTCGCCATGGCGAGGCCGGCGCCGTTGACCATGCAGCCGATCTCGCCGTCGAGCGCGATGTAGTTCAGGTCGTACTTCGACGCCTCCAGCTCCTTCGTGTCCTCCTCGGACTCGTCGCGGAGCAGCGCCACGTCCTTCTGGCGATACAGGGCGTTGCTGTCGAAGTTCATCTTGCAGTCGAGGCAGACCAGCCGGTCGTCCTCGGTCAGGATCAGCGGATTGATCTCGACCAGCGCGCAGTCGCGCTCGACGAACATGCGGTAGAGCGCGGCGACGAGCTTCAGGCAGTCCTTGGCCGCCTGGCCGGTCAGCCCGAGCGCCTTGGCGACCTTGCGCCCGTGGAAGGGCATCACCCCGGTCGCGGGATCGACAGAGAAGGTCACGATCTTCTCGGGGGTCGAGGCCGCCACCTCCTCGATGTCCATGCCGCCCTCGGTCGAGACGATGAACGAGACGCGCGAGGTGTCGCGGTCGACGAGCAGCGAGAGATAGAACTCCTTGGCGATCGCCGCGCCCTGCTCGACGTAGACCCGGCCGACCTCCTTGCCGGCCGGGCCGGTCTGGTGGGTGACCAGCGTGCGGCCCATCATCTGCTCGATCGCCGCCATCGCCTCGTCGGCCGACTTGACGACGCGCACGCCGCCCTTCTCGCCGGCCTCGGCCTCCTTGAACGTGCCCTTGCCGCGCCCGCCCGCGTGGATCTGCGCCTTCACGACCCAGACCGGACCACCGAGCTCCTCCACCGCCGCGCGCGCGTCGCCGGTGTTGAGGACGGGCAGGCCGCGCGACACCGGCGCGCCGTACTCGCGGAGGATCGCTTTGGCCTGGTATTCGTGGATGTTCATCGGCGAGGGCCCTTGCTCGTGGAGGCGCGCGAACGGCGCCGCGGGGTCGCGAGGCGGGGACGGTCGCGCGGGTCGGGTGCGCGCTGTCGTCGCGGCCTCGTGTAGCCGACCGCGGAAGTAGCGGCAACCGTGGAACACCACGGGCGGGCCCGCCTTCGCGCGCCGGCCCCGACAGCGCCCCCGACAGCGCCCCCCGACAGCGCTTTTGCATTCGCGCCGGCCCGCGGCTATCGGGACGCGTCCGCAGCCGGTGCCGCCTCCGCCCATGACCCCGATCCCGCTTCTCGAGCCGCTGACGCCGCGGCGCCGTCCCGGCGGCGTGCCGGTGGTCGCGCTCGCGCACAACGAGGCGAACATCGTGCGCGCCTTCCTCGATCACTACCGCGCGCTCTGCGAGCCGGATTTCCTGATCGTCGACGACCACTCGACCGACGGCACGACCGAGCTGCTGCTCGACGCGCCGGACGTGAGCGTGTTCCGCCCGGTCGCCGGCTCGACCTACGAGCGCGACAAGGCGGAATGGCGCGGCGCGCTGCTCGACCGCTTCGGGACGGGGCGCTGGTGTCTCGCGCCCGAGCTCGACGAGCACTTCGTGGCGCCGGGCGCCGCCGGGCGGCCGCTCTCGGCCTATGTCGCCGATCTGGAGGACGAGGGCGCCGAGGCCGCGCTCGCGGTGATGATCGACATGTACGCCGATCTGCCGCTGCGCGATCACCGCTTCGACGCGGCGGCGGGGCGCTCGCTCGCGGCGAGCTTCCCGCTGTTCGACGGCCCCGGCGAGGCGCCGCTCGGCTACATGCTCCACTGGCCGGCGAAACGCTTCCACGCCGCGTATCCGACGCCGCCGCTGCGCGTCGTCGGCGGGCTGCGCGAGCGGCTCTTCAACCACCGCCTGCGCCGGCTCGGTCCGCTGCGCCGGCGCCTCGTGCAGAGCGTGAGCGGCCTCGACGGCCCGCTCTCGCCCGAGGGCTGGCACGCGCGGCGGCTCGCCCTCGCCCGGCGCCTGACCAAGCGCGCCTTCAAGGGCACGCTCAACGTCGCCAAGCTGCCGCTCGTCAAGTGGCGCGCGGGCCTGCGCTACGGCGGCGGGCCGCACGCGGTGAACGCCCGCCTGCCGCTCTCCGAGAGCGTCGGCGCGCTCCTGCACTACAAGTTCACCCGCGGCGCGGACGGGCTCGCCTACGTGGCCGAGCGCGGCCAGCACGCCGACGGTTCGCGCTACTACCGCTCGATGCTGGCGCGCGAGGCGGTATTCGCCGCTTCGCCGGTCGGTCCGACGACGCGGGTCTACGAGGGACCGGCCTCGCTCGCCGGGATCGTGCGCGAGGCGCCCGGGCGATAGGGCGCGCGGCCCGGCGCTTAGGGGGAAGAGCACGCCGCGCGCCGCCAGCGCCTCGCGATGCAGCGCGAGGAACGCCTGGATCGAGGTCGTGCCGGTCTTCTCCAGACCGATATGGAGGGTGACGCGCACGGGCGCGGACGG
>JBHJHI010000120.1:0-4831 GCA_050330995.1 Paracoccaceae bacterium | reverse complement strand
TGGCTGAGCGTGGAATAGAGGATCAGGGCCGAGGGCTTGGCGATCAGCATCCCCGTCGGGCGCCCGCGCGCGTCCTTCTCGATCACGCCGCCCGGCGGGTCCGGGGTGTCGGCGTCGATGCCGAGCGCGTCGAGCGCGGCGCGGTTCAGGAGCGCGCGCGCGTAGAGGTGGAGGACGAACACCGGCGTGTCCGGGGCGGCGGCGTTGATCTCGTCGAGCGTTGGCATCCGGCGCTCGCTGAACTGGAACTCCGACCAGCCGCCGACGACGCGCACCCACTGCGGCGCGGGCGTGCGCTCGGCCTGGCGCTTCAGCATCGCGAGCGCGTCCGAAAGCGAGGGCACGCCCTCCCAGCGCAGCTCCATGTTGTAGTTGAGCCCGCCGCGGATGAGGTGGGTGTGGCTGTCGTTGAGGCCGGGGATCATGCGCCGGCCGCCGGCGTCGATCACGTCCGCGCCCTCGCCCGCGGCGCGGCGCACCTCGGCCTCGGAGCCGGTGGCGAGGACAAGTCCGTCGCGCACGGCCAGCGCCTCGGCCTCCGGCCGCGCGGGGTCGAGCGTGGTGATGCGGGCGTTGGTGACGATCGTCGTCATCGGCGGCTCTCCGTCGGTCCGGGCCTGCGTCCGAGCCTCCGAGCGCGGGGCGAGGCCGAGGGCTGCGGCGCCCGCGAGGAAGCGGCGGCGGGAGGGGGGCATGCGCGGTCTCCTTCGGGCTCGGGCGCCGGGGCGCGGGCGGCGTCGCGCGCGCGGGGCAGGTCTGCGGGCGTCGCCTTCTCCTCGCGCGGACGGCGGGGGCGAGGCGTCCGGTCCTCGGGGCCGGGCGCGCGGCGGCTCACTCGGCCGCCGGGACCGGGCCGGCGGCGGGCTCGGGTCCCTGGTCGCTCGACGTCGGCGCGAGCACCGGCGTCTTGGCGCCCGCCGGCGGGACCAGCGCGCCGTGCGCCACGCGCTCGGGCGCCTCGTGGACCATGGTGTAGGCGTAATCGACGCCCATGCCGTAGGCGCCCGAGTACTCCTTCACGATCGCGATCACCGCGTCGAAGGTGTCGCGCCGCGCCCAGTCGCGCTGCCATTCGAGCAGCACCTGCTGCCAGGTCATCGGCACCACGCCCGCCTGGATCATCCGCTGCATGGCGTAGTCGTGCGCCTCCTTCGTCGTGCCGCCCGAGGCGTCGGCAACCATGAAGATCTCGTAGCCACCCTCGCGCATCGCGTCGAAGGCGAAGGCGTTGTTGCACACCTCGGTCCAGAGGCCGGCGACGACGATCTTCCGGCGACCGTGCTTCGCGAGCGCGTCGCGCACGTTCGGCTCGTCCCAGGAGTTCATCGAGGTGCGCTCGTGGATCGGGTGGTCGGGGAACACCGCGAGCAGCTCGGGATAGGTGTGGCCCGAGAAGCTCTCGGTCTCGACCGTGGTGATGGTGGTCGGGATACCGAACACCTTCGCCGACTTGGCCAGCGCCACGACATTGTTCTTCAGCGTCTGGCGGTCGATCGACTGCACCCCGAAGGCCATCTGCGGCTGGTGGTCGATGACGATGAGCTGGCAGTTGTCGGGCGTCAGAAGCTCGGGCTTGGTCATGCTCTCCTCCATCCGTCGTCCGGGGCCGAGGTCGTCGCGCGCCCGCTCGGCGTCCGGCGGAGTCGACAGGCAGCGATCCTGCACCTGGCGTTCAGTGTTTCTTGCACGCGGCGCGATTGCCGGTTGCACGATCTTGCGCTTTCCTGACGCGGCGGGAGGAGGCGTCATGGGACTGCACGCGTTCGAGACCGAGCCCGAGCACTGCCGGCGCTACCGCGAGGCCGGCGTCGCGGGCCTGCCGCCGCTCTACGGGGCGCGGGAGCGCTGGAACATGCCGACGGCCCGCCACCGCCGCCGGCTCGGGGAGCGCGCGCTGTTCCGCGGCGTCGATCATTTCGTGCTGACCTTCCACGCCGCCGGCGCGAGCGTGCGCTGCTTCGAGCCCGACCGCGCCGGCCACGTCGCGCGCCCCCGCGCCATCACGCTGCACCATCCCGGCGAGGACGCCGACATCGGCAGCGACGGCGAGGTCGAGTACTGGCACCTCTACTTCCGCCCCGGCCTCGTCGAGGAGGTGCGGGCCGCGCGGCGCGAGGCGACGCCCATCCCCGAGCGCGGCTTCTTCGCCGCGCAGGACGAGACGCTGGCGCACGACCTGACGGCCTACCTCCGGCGCGCCCGCGACACCCGCGAGCCGCCCACCGCGATGGAGATGGACGGGCGCGCCTACCTGATCGGGCTCGGCCTCCTGCGGCTCTGCGAGCGGCGCGGCGCGCCTATCCGGCTGCTCGAAGCCTCGGAGCGGCCCGACCTGCGCCGCGTCGCGGAACTCGTCGAGGACCGGATCGCCGATCCGCTGCGCCTCGGCGACCTCGCCGCCGTCGTCGGCATGACGCCTTTCCATTTCAGCCGCGTCTTCCGCGCCGCGACCGGCGAGAGCCCGCGCGCCTACCTCGAACGCCGCCGCACCGAGCGGGCGGTCGAGCTGATCCGCGCCTCGACCCTCCCCCTCGCGGAGATCGCCTACCGCACCGGCTTCTCCAGCCAGTCGCACATGACGCGCCGCGTGAAGGCGGCGACCGGCCTCACGCCGGGCCGGCTGCGCCGCGGCTGAGGCCGGAGACACCGGGCGCGATGCCGCAGCGCGGCGCGCCCGCCTCCGTACCCGCGACCCTCGGGACGACGCGACCGCTTCGGGCGAAGGCCGGGGCCGGGGCCGGGGCCGGACCGGGCCCGGAGCGCACGACCCGGCCGGATCGGGCCGTGCGCGCCTGGCCACTGGAGGCGCACGCTTCCGCAACGCCCGGGCGGGACGAACGCTTCGGCGCTCAGCCTTCGGTCAGGAGCGAGCGCCCGGTCATCTCCGCCGGCTGGGCGAGGCCCATCAGCGCGAGCAGCGTCGGCGCGACGTCCGAGAGCCCGCCGTCGCGCAGGCCGTGGCGGGCGCCCCCCTCCTCGACCAGCACCGCAGGCGCGCGGTTCAGCGTGTGCGCAGTGTGCGGCCCGCCGGTCTCGGGGTCGACCATGACCTCGCAGTTGCCGTGGTCGGCGATCACCAGCATGGCGCCGCCCGTCTCGGCGAGCGCCGAGAGCGCCGCGCCGAGGCCGAGGTCGACCGCCTCGCAGGCCTCGATCGCGGCCTCCAGCGAGCCGGTGTGGCCGACCATGTCGGGGTTGGCGTAGTTCACCACGATCAGGTCGGTGCGCTCGCGGACCGCCTCGACCAGCCTCTCGGTCACCTCGGCCGCCGACATCTCGGGAGCGAGGTCGTAGGTGCGCACCTTCGGGCTCGGCGCCATGTGGCGCCGCTCGCCGGGCTTCTCGGTCTCGACGCCGCCGTCGAGGAAGAAGGTGACGTGCGGGTACTTCTCGGTCTCGGCGAGACGGAACTGCGTGCGCCCGGCATCGGCGACCACCCGCCCGAGGGTGTTCGCGATCTCGCGGTCGGGGAACATCACGTCCATGAGGGTGTTCAGCCGCTCGGAGTAGGCGACCATGCCGAGCGCGGCCGCGGGCGGCTCGAAGGCGCCGCGATCGCCGTCGAACTCAGGGTCGAGCAGGGCTCCGAGGATCTCGCGAGCGCGGTCGGCGCGGAAATTGACGCAGAACACGCCGTCGGCCGCGCCGATCCCTCGCGGGTCGGCCCCGACAGTGGTGGGCTCGACGAACTCGTCGGTCTCGCCGCGGGCGTAGGCCGCCTCTATCGCCGCCTCGGCGGTGTCGGCGACGTGCATCCCCTCGCCGGCCGCGATGGCGTCCCAGGCCGCGCGCACCCGCTCCCAGCGGCGGTCGCGGTCCATGGCGTAGAAGCGGCCCATGACGGTCGCGACCCGCACGCCCTCGACCCCGTCCAGATCGGCGAGGAGCCGCGCCACCTGATCGCGTCCCGTCTTCGGCCCGACGTCGCGCCCGTCGGTGAACAGGTGCAGCGCCACCGGCACCCCGGCCTCGGCCAGCACCCGCGCGCTGGCCGCGACGTGGCGCTGGTGGCTGTGCACGCCGCCCGGCGAGGCGAGGCCCATGACGTGCGCCATGCCGCCGGTCTCGCGCATCCTGGCGACGAAGCGTCCGAGCGCCTCGTTCGCCTCGAACGATCCGTCCTCGATCGCGCGGTCGATGCGGGGGAGGTCCATCCAGACCACGCGCCCCGCGCCGATCGTCATGTGGCCGACCTCGGAGTTGCCGATCTGGCCTTCGGGCAGGCCGACGTCCTCCCCGCAAGCGCCGAGCGAGGCGTGCGGGCGCTCGGCCCGGATCCGGTCGAAGCTCGGCGTGCGCGCGCGGTGCGGCGCGTTGTCCTCGCCCCCCTCGCGCAGCCCCCAGCCGTCGAGGATGCAGAGCACCACCGGGCGCACGCCGTCGTCCCGGCCCTCGGCTTGCTCGGTCATGCGATCCTCCGCCGCGCTGCTGCCCCGCGGGTTGTGGGCACGCCCCGCGGGAGCGTCAAGCGAGCCGCCGGCCGGGCGGTGTCCCGGTCCGAATGCGGGGTATCCGGGAGGTCTACCCGGTCGGAGCGAGCGGCGAACCCTCCGCAGGGCCGGTGTCGGGCTATCCCGAACAGGGAGGCGTTCGTCCGTAGGCTAAGGGATGGAGACGGCCGATGCCTGCGACGGTCAGCTCTCTCCGGCGCTCCGGGCACCGCTCGAACGGGTTGGAGCGTCTTGGTTGCGCCGATTTCGATGAAAAAGTCGCGCGGGAAGTATTGCGGGCGGGCCGGCTCGTGAGGTGCTGACGACCGCCCTCAGGCGGTCGCTGTCCTGAGCTTGGCGAGCTTGCGGAGGTTCTGGGCTGCGGCGGCGAGGTGGAATTC
>JBHJHI010000119.1:0-6779 GCA_050330995.1 Paracoccaceae bacterium | reverse complement strand
CATCAGGAACGGGTCGAGCCGGCGGTAGAAGGCCGCCGCGAGCCCGAGCGCCATGCCGCTCCCGCCGCCGCTCGCCCCCTGGCTCGCGCCGCACGACCCTTACGACAACTCGCTCGGGCCGCTCCTGCCGCCCGCATGGGTCGAGGGCGGGCAGCCCCGCGCCCTCCTCGGCACGGACGGGCAAGGGCGCGACATCCTCTCGCGGCTCCTCCACGGGCTCGGCCTCACGCTGCTGATGGGCCTCGCCTCGGTGGCGATCGGCGGCGGGATCGGCATGGCGCTCGGGCTCGCGGCGGCCTTCTACCGCCGGCTCGACCCGTTCCTGATGCGCCTCGCGGACGTGCTGCTGTCCTTCCCGGCGATCCTGTTCGGCCTCGCGGTCGCGGCGATCTTCGGCCCCGGTGTCACCGCGATCGTGGTCGCGCTCTCGATCGCCACCGTGCCGGACGTGGCGCGGGTGACGCGCTCGGCCGCGGTCGTCGTCATGGCGCAGGAGTTCATGGAGGCCGGCCGCGCCGTCGGGCTCTCGGACGCCACGCTGATCCGGCGCTACCTGCTGCGCAACTGCCTCTCGCCGATCTTCGTGTTCCTGACGCTGCGCTTCGGGCAGGTGATCCTGATCGGGGCGGCGCTCTCCTTCCTCGGCCTCGGCGCCCGTCCGCCGACAGCGGAGCTCGGCATGATGGCGAGCCAGGGGCGCGACTTCCTGTTCTTCGCCCCGCACGTCGCGACCATCCCCTCGCTCGCGATCTTCGTCGTGGTGCTCTGCGCCAACCTCGTCGGCGACGCGCTGCGCGACGTGCTCGACCCTCGGCAGACGGACTGACAGTAGGGAGACACCGGCCATGAGGATCGCCATTCCCACGCTCGCCGCCGCGGCGCTCGCCGTCGCCGCGCCGCTCGCCGCGGCGCAGACGGTCACGATCGTGCGCGAGGTCGAGACCGACCGCTACGACCCCCACCGCACCACCGCGCGCGCGGCGTCGGAGGTGCTGTTCATGCTCGGCGACACGCTCGTCAGCCTCGACTACGACATGAAGACCATCCGTCCCGGCCTCGCCGAGGACTGGGAGGTCTCCGAGGACGGGCTCGTCTACACCTTCCGCCTCAAGGACGGCGTGCAATTCTGCGACGGCCGCGCGATGAGCGCCGAGGACGTCGTCTACTCGCTTGAGCGCTGGATCGACCCCGAGATCAAGTCCCCCGTCGCCTGGCGCGCGGGCGACGTGAAGTCGATCACCGCCCCCGACGAGCGCACCGTCGTCTACGAGCTCGAGGCGCCGTTCTCGGAGCTGCTCTACCAGCTCACCCAGTCCTTCGCCGTCGTGGTCGATCGCAACCAGGTCGAGGAATTGGGCGAGGACTTCGGGGTCAAGGGCTTCAACGGCACGGGGCCGTTCTGCTGGGCCGAGTGGCGCCCGCGCGACGTCACCCGCCTCACCCGCCACGAGGCCTACGCCTGGGGCCCGCCGATCTACGAGAACACCGGCCCGGCCAAGGTCGAGGAGGTCGTCTGGAAGATGGTGCCCGAGGAGAACACCCGCATGGCCGCGGTGATGACCGGGCAGTCCGACATCACGCAGTACGTGCCGTGGAACTCGCTTCGCATCCTGCGCCAGAACCCGCAGGTGAAGGTGACGCTCTCGGATGCGGCGCACTGGAGCTACTTCGCCGGCTTCAAGATCGACAAGCCGGTCGTGAACGAGGAGGCGGTGCGCCGCGCGCTCAACCTCGCGGTCGACCAGCAGGCGCTGGTGACGAACATCTACTTCGACGAGGTGACGCCGGCCTTCTCCTACATCTCGCCCGGCACGCTCGACTGGAACCCGGCGATCGAGGACGATCTCCTGAAGACCGACGTCGAGCGGGCCAACGCGCTCCTCAACGAGGCCGGCTGGGAGATGGGCGAGGACGGCATTCGCGCGAAGGACGGCCAGCGCCTCGAGGTGCTCGCCTACGGCTTCACCGGCTCGACCTGGTCGAAGATCATGGAGGCGATGCAGGCCGACTTCCTGAAGGTCGGCGCCGAGCTGCAGATCCAGCTCTTCGACCCGACCGTCGGCTGGGGCAAGCTCGCCACGCAGGAGTTCGACATGTTCGGGATGAGCTTTCCCTACGTCTCCGCCGGCGACGCGCTCAACCTCTACTTCCGCTCGGAGAACATGCCGACGCCGAACCGCATGAACTGGGACGACGCCGAGACCGACCGCCTGCTCGACGCCGGCAAGACCGCGACGACGCCGGAGGCGCGCGCCGAAGCCTACGGCGCGGTGCTCGAGAAGGTGCACGAGGCCGCCGTCTGGATCCCGCTCTATCACGAGCCGATGCGGCTCGCGCAGACGACGCGGATGGCGCCGGTGACGCCGCACAACATCTACGGCTGCGGGCTCTACAAGGGCCTCGACTTCGCGTTCAACGACTGACGGACGGCAGGGCGGGGAGGTCGGCCATGGACGACGGGGTCCTCCTCGACGTGGACGGCCTCGCCGTCGACTTCGCCTCCGAGCACGGCCCCGTCCGCGCGGTGGACGGGGTCTCGCTCGCGGCGCGCGCGGGGCGCACGCTCGCCGTCGTGGGGGAGTCGGGCTGCGGCAAGTCGGTGACCTCGCTCGCGCTCATGGGCCTCCTGCCGCCCTCGGCGCGAGTGACGGGGCGGGCGCTCTTCCGCGGCGCCGACCTGACGGCGCTGTCTGCCGCCGAGCGGCGCGCCATGCGCGGGCGCGACCTCGCCATGATCTTCCAGGAGCCCATGACCGCGCTCAACCCGGTCTACCGCGTCGGCGACCAGATCGCCGAGGGGCCGATCCGGCGCGGGATGGCGCGCCGCGCCGCCCGCGAGCGCGCCCTCGAGATGCTGCGCCTCGTGCGCATCCCGGCGCCCGAGGCGCGTCTCGACGCCTACCCCCACGAGCTGTCGGGGGGCATGCGCCAGCGCGTGATGATCGCCATGGCGCTCGTCTCCGAGCCCGCGCTCCTGATCGCCGACGAGCCGACGACCGCCCTCGACGTGACGATCCAGGCGCAGATCCTCGAGCTGATCGCCTCGCTCCAGGAGCGGCTGGGGATGGGCGTGATCCTCATCACCCACGACCTCGGCGTCGTCGCCGAGACCGCCGACGACGTGGCGGTGATGTACGCCGGCCGCGTGGTCGAGAGCGGCCCCGTGGCGGCCGTGTTCGACGACCCCCAGCACCCCTACACCCTCGGCCTGATGGCGAGCGTGCCGCGCCTCGACGAGGACCGCGCGCGGCTGGCCACCATCGAGGGCGCCGTCCCCGCGCCGCGCGCCATGCCCGCGGGCTGCCGCTTCGCGCCGCGCTGCCCGCTCTCGGTGGCGCGCTGCAGCGCCGAGGCGCCCCTTCCCCGCCTCCTCGCGCCCGGCCACGCGGTCGCCTGCCACCGCGCGCCCGTGGAGGAGGCCGCGCGCGCGGCCGAGGCGGCGGAATGAGCGCGCCGCTCCTGGAGGTCGAGGGGCTGACGCGACACTTCCCCGTGGGCGAGGGCCTGCTGCCCTGGCGCCCGAAGGGCCGCGTGCGCGCGGTCGAGGACGTCTCCTTCGCGCTCGCGCGCGGCGAGACGCTCGCGCTCGTGGGCGAGTCGGGCTGCGGCAAGTCCACCACCGCCCGCCTCGCCATTCGGCTGCTCGACCCGACCGCGGGGCGGGTGCGCTTCGACGGGGAGGACGTCACCGCGCTCGGGGGAGGGCGGCTGCGCGCGCTCCGCCGGCGGATGCAGATCGTCTTCCAGGACCCCTTCGCCTCGCTCAACCCGCGCATGACGGTCGGGCAGATCCTCGCCGAGCCGCTCGCGCTGCACGGCCTCGCCGGGGGCGCGGCCCTCGACGCGCGGGTGCGCGCGCTTCTGGAGACGGTCGGCCTCTCCGGCGCGCACGCGGGGCGCTACCCGCACGAGTTCTCCGGCGGGCAGCGCCAGCGCATCGGCGTCGCGCGGGCGGTCTCGACCAACCCCGAGCTCGTGGTCTGCGACGAGCCGGTCTCGGCGCTCGACGTCTCGATCCAGGCGCAGGTGGTGAACCTGCTCCAGGACCTGCAGGCCGCCTACGGCCTGTCCTACCTGTTCATCGCCCATGACCTCGCCGTGGTGCGCCACATCGCCGACCGCGTCGCGGTGATGTATCTCGGCCGCCTCGTCGAGGTGGCCCCCAAGGCGAGGCTCTACGCCGACCCGCGCCATCCCTACACGCGGGGACTGCTCGCCGCCGTGCCGCGCCCGGAGCCCGGCCGGCGCCGCCGCGCCGTCCTCGCGGGCGACGTGCCGAGCCCGGCCGCGCCGCCGCCCGGCTGCGCCTTCCACCCGCGCTGTCCGCTCGCCGCGGAGCGCTGCCGGGTCGAGATCCCCCGCCTGCGCCCCGTCGCCGGCCGCGACGTCGCCTGCCACCGCGCCGAGGAGACCGCCGGCGCCCCGGAGGCCGCGCCCCCCGCGAGGGCGGCCGATCCGGTCGTCCGCGCCCGGCGGGCGCGCCGCCTCGCCGCCCTCGGCCATCCCACGCAGGAGATCCCATGCGTCGACTGATCCGCGCCCGCCACGTCGTCGCCTGCCAGGAGGGCCGCCACGTCCACCTTCGCGACGGCTGCGTCGTGACCGAGGGCGACGCCATCGTCCACGTCGGCCCGAGCTTCGAGGGTCGCGCGGACGAGACGATCGAGCACGACGGCATCCTCACGCCGGGGCTCGTCAACACCCACGCCCACATCGCGGGCAGCCCCCTCGACAAGAGCTTCGTCGAGGACCGCGGCCCGCGGCAGTTCTACCTCTCGGGACTGTTCGAGTTCCTGCCCGCGCGCGAGCGCGCCATGCCCGACAGGGCGCCGGCGGCCTGCATCGACTTCTCGGTGCCCGAGCTGCTGAGGACCGGCACCACCACCGTCATGGAGATCGGCGTCCACGGCGAGCGCGTGATCGAGGCCTGCGCGCGCCACGGCCTGCGCGCCTACGTGGGTCAGGGCTTCCGCTCGGGGCGCTGGTACACCGACGACGGCCGGTCGGTGAAGTACCAGTGGTTCGAGGACGACGGCCGCGCCGCCTTCGAGCGCGCGGTGGCCTTCTGCGAGACCCACGAGAACACGCACGACGGGCTCATCCGCACCTTCATGACGCCGAGCCAGGTGGATACCGTCTCGGAGGCCATGCTGAGGCGCGCGCGATCGGCGGCGAGCGAGCTTCGCGTGCCCCTCGCGCTGCACGCGGCGCAGTCGGTCAACGAGTTCCTCGAGATGACCCGTCGCCACGGCAGGACGCCCGTCGAGTGGCTCGGCGACATCGGCTTCCTCGGGCCGGACGTGATCCTCGGCCACGCCATCATTCCGGGCGAATCGAGCTGGGCCAACTGGCAGGGCAGCGACGACGTCGGCGTCCTCGCCGACACGGGGACCAACGTGGCGCACGCCGTCTGGGTGTTCTGCCGGCGCGGCATCGCGATGGAGAGCTTCGCGCGCTACCGCGAGCGCGGCGTCAACATGACCATCGCCACCGACACCTGCCCGCAGTCCATGCTCGACGCGTTGCGCTGGACGGCCGTGATGTCGAAGGTGGTCGACCGGCGCACCGAGGTCGCCACCGCCGCCGACGTCTTCGAGGCGGCCACCCTCGGCGGGGCGAGGGCGCTCGGGCGCGAGGACCTCGGGCGCATCGCGCCGGGAGCCAGGGCCGACCTGATCCTCTGGAAGGGCGCGAGCCTCTCGATGACGCCGCTGCGCGACCCGCTCAGGAACATCGTCTACAACGCTGCGCCGGGCGACATCGACACCGTGATCGTGAACGGGCGCACGGTGGTCGAGGGCGGGCGCGTGCCGGGGCTCGACGAGGTGGCGGTGACGCGCGCGCTCCAGGAGGCGGCCGAGGGGATGTGGGCGGCCATGGGCTCGGGCGACTGGGCCGGTCGCGACGTGGACGCGCTCTCGCCCCAGAGCCTGCCGCCCTTCCGCTGAAGCGTCCTGAGCGCGCCCAGCGCGCTGCGTCCAGACCATGCCGGCGACCACCGGGGCGGTGCCGGCCATCCGCGTCGAGGTTGGCACCATGCCGGAGAGCGTCGCCCCCGCCCCGATCACTGGCACCGCGTCCATGAAGAGCGCGCGGACCGGCAGCCCGAGCGTCGCCACGCCCGCGTTCCAGAGCGTCACCCCGAGCACCGGTGGCCCGAGCGCGGTGGCGGGGTCGAAGATGTCTCTGTCCGCGCAGAGGAACACCGGCCTCCCGCCTGCGATCTCTCGAACGCGCGCCGCCGTCGCCGGGATGCGCTCAGCCTCGATCTCGTTCGTGGGGACGAGGTTGCAGCCAGGACGGCGGGCCCCGGCGAAGACGCCGGGGACGCAGGCGAAGCCGCGCGGGCCGACGTGGACCGCCCAGGGTCGACGTGGTCGCGCCGGGCGGCGTGGGCGAAGGTCGTCGCCGGGCCGAGCGGCGGGTCGTCGACCCCGGCCGCCGGGGTCTGTCAGCTCGACGCTCGCCTCGCCGGCTCGTAGCGGGCGTCGATGACCGACGCGCGCCCCTGCTTCTCGGCTCAAAGGGCCATCGCTTCCCGCGTGCGATCACCGCTTACGCGGTGACGGTCTACCTGCGCTTCGCGCTCAGCTTGCGCGATGCCGAAGAATTGCTCGCCGAGCGTGCGGTGATCGTGTCTGTAGAGCGTCAACCATCCTGTCCGCTTGCCGTCAGCCTTGATGGCCGGTGCCTGGCCTTTGCGGAGGGGCTCAGGCGGTAGTCGGATCTCCTTCCTGGTTGTCGGCGAGGCTGTCGCCGAGGGTGACGGTGGTGGTTGT
>JBHJHI010000118.1:0-19170 GCA_050330995.1 Paracoccaceae bacterium | reverse complement strand
GGGGGGGGCGGCCGGGCCCCCGCGGGGGTGGGGGCCGGGCGGGGGGCCGGGGGGGGGGGGCGGGGGGCGGCGCGCCTCCCGCCGGGCGGGGCCTTGGGCCCCCGCCGCCGCGATAGACGACGAGATCGCGCTCCGGCGCGGGTGCGGGCGCGGCGGCGCAGCCGGCGAGCGCGAGCGCCATGACGGCGAGGGCGCGGCGCCCGGCCCGGACCGGGTCGGCGCGCGCCGTCCGGGCGAGGGCGCGGCGCTCGTGGCGGGCGGCGGGGGTCGGGCTCGGGGTCATGCCCTTGGAGATGCCCCGCCCCGCCGCCTCCGCAAGGGGGCCGCGCCCGATGCCGGTCCGGCCGCGACGGCCTCGTCGGCCGAGGGGCGGTGCCCGCGGGCCGCCCGTCGCCCTCCCGACTTCACGAGACGCTCCGGCGCGGCCGTCGAGCGGACGCGATCGCGCCCCGGACGGACGGCGACGTCCACGGACGCGGCGCGGGCGACAGAGCCATCGCCCGCGCCCGAAGGTAGGGGCCTCAGGCGGCGCGGCGCGCGGTCCAGGCGCGCAGGCGCCGCGCGAGGGCGTCGTCGGCGCCGATCCGCTCGGTGGGGGCGGGACCGCTTTCGTCGATATTCTCGCGCTGGGCGGCGATCTCCTCGAGCGAGTGGCGCACCTCGCCCTCGGCGGCCTGGGCGGCCGCGACCGAGAGCGAGCACCAGAGCAGCACCGACTGGATCGCGATGCCCTGCCAGACCGCGAGCGGGCTGCCCGCGATCTCGCGCGCCACCCAGCCGAGCCCGCCGACGCGCGCCGTGGTCGCGAGCACGTGCAGCACCCCGACCGCGACCAGCGCGCGCGGCATTCCGCTCTTGCCGAGCGCCGCGCCGTCGACGCGCGCGGCCTGAAGCGCCATCAGCCGCCCCGCGGCCGCGAACAGCGCCACGAGCGGCAGCATCACGAACAGCGCCGGCCCCGCGTAGACCCCGAGCGCGAACGCCTCGCCGCCCGCCACCGGCGCGCCGAGGCGCTCGGGCACCGAGGGCAGACGCCAGGGGCTGAACGGCCAGGACACCTCGTGGACGCCGGCGAGCAGCGCGCCGCCGAACAGCGTGACGAGCCCGGCGAGCGGCAGCGCCACCGAGAACGCCGCCCATTCGCCGAAGCCCGAGAAGCGGCCGAGCAGGCGCGTCTGGGCGACGCCGAGCCCGGCGCGGCGCATCCCCTCGCGCTGGGCGATGAAGGCCCAGACGAGCGCCGCCCCCGCGACCGGCGCCCAGCTCGCCGGCGCGACCCAGGGCGGCAGCGCGTCCTCGAAGCCGAACGCGCCGACCAGGGCGTCGAGCCCGCCGCGCGCGGCGTCGTCGAGCGGCCCGAACGTCCAGCCCCCGGCGACCTGCCCCGCGAGGGCCGCGAGCGGCACCATCCAGAGCGCCGAGAGGGCGATCGCCGCGAGCCCCTGGAACGGCGCGGCGAAGACCATGCGGCCGAAGGTGGCGATGGTGATCATGTCCTGCCTCCCCATTCTGCGAGAGAGGCACGCTGGACGCGCAAGGCGGCGGTTTTCGGGCGCGTGCGCCCGGCCCGCTGTCGCAAACGCGACAGCGGGCGGCGCATCGGCCCGTGCCCGTGCGACCGCGATGTGCAAAGTGGTCCCGAGCGGCGGGAGGGAGCGCATCCATGACCAGACAGGCGCGCGTGGTGGTGATCGGCGGCGGCGTGGTCGGCGCCTCGGTGCTCTATCATCTGGCCAAGCGGGGCTGGACGGACGCGCTGCTCCTGGAGCGCTCCGAGCTGACCTCGGGCTCGACCTGGCACGCGGCGGGCGGCTGCCACACCATCAACGGCGACCCGAACGTCGCCAAGCTCCAGCGCTACACCATCGACCTCTACCGCGAGATCGAGGCGCTGTCCGGCCAGCCGACCGGGCTGCACCTGACCGGCGGCGTGATGCTCGCCTCGACCCCCGAGCGCTTCGACTGGATGAAGTCGATGCTCGCCAAGGGGCGCTACCTCGGCATGGAGCAACGCCTCGTCGATCCCGAGGAGGCGCACGACCTGATGCCGCTCCTCGACCCCGCGCAGTTCGTGGGCGGCGTCTACACCGCCTACGAGGGCCATCTCGATCCCTACGGCGTGACCTGGGCCTACGCCAAGGCGGCCAAGGCGCTCGGCGCGAGCTTCGAGCAGCGCACCAAGGTCGAGGCGATCGAGAGGACGGCCGAGGGCTGGTGCGTGAGGACCGACAAGGGCGAGGTCCTCTGCGAGCACGTCGTCAACGCCGCCGGGCTCTGGGCGCGCGAGGTCGGGCGCATGG
The DNA here is from genome assembly GCA_050330995.1 of Paracoccaceae bacterium. Taxonomy (GTDB): domain Bacteria; phylum Pseudomonadota; class Alphaproteobacteria; order Rhodobacterales; family Rhodobacteraceae; genus Thermohalobaculum. The sequence goes on along the minus strand of JBHJHI010000118.1, from coordinate 16,870 downwards.
TCGGCGTGGAGCTCCCGCTCCTCGCCATGGAGCACATGTACCTGCTGACCGACGACATGCCCGAGGTCGCCGAGGTCAACCGCACCACGGGCAAGGAGGTGCTCCACGCGGTCGACTTCGACGGCGAGCTGTATCTGCGCCAGGAGCGCGGCGGCATGCTGATGGGCACCTACGAGCGCGCGGGCGAGCCGTGGAGCCCGCGCGAGACGCCGTGGGACTTCGGCCACGAGCTTCTGGAGCCCGATCTGGAGCGCATCGCGCCGTCGCTGGAGGTGGGCTTCCAGCACTTCCCCGCCTTCCAGAACGCCGGCATCAAGAAGATCATCAACGGCCCCTTCACCTTCGCCCCGGACGGCAACCCGCTGGTCGGCCCGGTGCGCGGCCTGCCCGGCTTCTGGTCGGCCTGCGCGGTGATGGCGGGCTTCTCCCAGGGCGGCGGCGTCGGCCTCGCGCTCGCCAACTGGATGGTCGACGGCGACCCGGGCTTCGACGTCTTCGCCATGGACGTCGCGCGCTACGGCGACTGGGCGACGCTCGCCTACACCAACCCCAAGGTGCGCGAGAACTACGCCCGGCGCTTCCGCATCAAGTACCCCAACGAGGAGCTGCCGGCCGCGCGGCCGCTCCGCACCACGCCGATCTACGACCGCCTCGCCGCCGCCGGCGCGCGCTTCGGCGACGCCTGGGGGCTGGAGGTGCCGCTCTGGTTCGCGCCCGAGGGCGTCGAGGACCGCTTCTCGTGGCGGCGCTCGACCGACTTCGAGTACATCGCCGGGGAGGTCCGCACGGTGCGCGGGGGCGTCGGCATCGCCGACATCTCGGGCTTCTCCAAGTTCTTCGTCCGCGGCCCCGGCGCGCGCGCCTTCCTCGACCGGGTGCTCGCCTGCCGCCTGCCCCAGCCCGGGCGCATGGCGCTCGCGCCGATGCTGAAGGAGGACGGCAAGCTCCAGGGCGATCTCACGGTCTCGTGCCTGTCGGACGAGGAGTTCATGCTCGCGGGCTCGGGCAACGCGGAGGTGTTCTACGCCCGGTGGTTCGAGCGTTTCCTCCCCGCCGACGGCTCCGTGACGCTCGACGTCGCGGGGCTCGGGCTCTGCGGGCTGACGATCGCGGGGCCGCGCTCGCGCGAGCTTCTGGACGCGGTGCCGGGCGAGGACGTCTCCAACCTCGGCCTGCGCTTCATGGGAGCGCGCCGTATGGACGTCGGCCTCGCCCCCTGCATCGTCGGGCGCGTCAGCTTCACGGGCGATCTCGGCTACGAGATCTGGATGCGCCCCGAGTTCCAGCGCCACGTCTACGCGCGGCTCGTCGAGGCGGGCGCGCCGCTGGGGCTTCGCCACTTCGGCCTGCGCGCGCTCAACAGCCTGCGGCTCGAGAAGAACTGGGGCGGCTGGGGGCGCGAGTACCGCCCCGTCTACGGCCCGCTGGAAGCCGGGCGCGATCGCTTCGTCGCCTACGAGAAGGACGCCGACTTCGTCGGCCGCGCCGGCGCCCTCGCCGAACGCGAGCAGGGCGGGCGGCTGCGCCTCTGCGCCTTCACGGTCGAGGCGACGGACGCCGACGTGATCGGCGACGAGCCGATCTGGCTGAACGGCGACGTGGTCGGCTGGGTGACCTCGGGCGGCTACGCCCACAACGCCGGGCGCTCGATGGCGATGGGCTACGTGCCGAAGGAGCACGCCGGCACCGACGGGCCGTGGTCGATCGAGGTGCTCGGCGAGCGCCTGACCGCCCGTCCCCAGCGCGTCGCGCTGTTCGACGCCAACGCCGAGCGGATGCGCGGCTGATGGGCGCGATGCGGGGATACTCGGCCTGGTCCGTCCTGAAGGGCGGGCTCACCGGCCAGCGCCACTGGACGCCGGCCTGGCGCAAGGCCGAGCCGAAGCCCGCCTACGACACCGTGATCGTCGGCGGCGGCGGTCACGGGCTCGCCACCGCCTACTATCTCGCGAAAGAGCACGGCGCCAAGCGCGTCGCCATCCTGGAGAAGGGCTGGATCGGCGGCGGCAACGCCGGGCGCAACACCACCATCGTGCGCTCGAACTACATGCTCGCCGGCAACCGCGAGTTCTACGAGCACTCGCTGAAGCTCTGGGAAAACCTGTCCCACGAGCTGAACATGAACGTGATGTTCTCCCAGCGCGGCCACGTCGTGCTCTGCACCTCGCCGGCGCAGAAGGACGCCATGGCGCGGCGCTACAACGTCATGCGCCTGACCGGCTCGGACGGCGAGTGGTGGGATCGCGACACGCTGCGCCGCCGCGTGCCCGCGCTCGAACTCGACGGCCGCTGGCCGATCCTCGGCGCCTACTGCCAGCCGCGCGGCGGCTCGGCCCGCCACGACGCGGTCAACTGGGGCTTCGCGCGCGCCGCCGACGCCCACGGCGTCGACATCGTCGAGAACTGCGAAGTCACCGGCTTCGTGCGCGAGGGCGGACGCCTGATCGGCCTCGAGACCACCCGCGGCGAGATCCGCGCCGAGCGCATCGCCCTCGCGGTCGCGGGCAACACGAGCCGCGTCGGCGACATGGCCGGCCTCCGCCTGCCGATCGAGAGCCACAAGCTCCAAGCCTACGTCTCCGAGCCGATCAAGCCGATCCTCGATCAGGTGATCGGCTTCGGCACCTTCGCGCACTTCTACATCAGCCAGTCCGACAAGGGCGGCATGGTGTTCGGCGGCCCGCTCGACATGTATCCGAGCTACGCCCAGCGCGGGAACCTGCCAGTCTACCGCGACGTGATGGAATCCTGCGTCAACCTGATGCCGGCGCTCGGGCGCGTGCGGCTGCTCCGCCAGTGGGCCGGGGTCATGGACATGACGCCGGACGGCTCGCCCTTCATCACGCCGACCGACGAGCCGGGGCTCTATCTGAACGCCGGCTGGTGCTACGGCGGCTTCAAGGCGACACCCGGCTCGGGGCACGTCTTCGCCCATCTGATCGCCAGGGACGAGGCCCACCCGGCGGCCGCGCGCCTCACGCTCGCGCGCTACTGCGAGGGCCGGACCATCGACGAGTCGGGCCACGGCCCGGTGCCGAAGCTGCATTGAGGTCCGGCGAATGGACAAGAGCGACCTCGGCCGGCTGACCCTGGAGCCCGCGCACGCGAGCGACGGCGCCACGCTCGCGCGGCTGAACGCCGAGCTGCACGCCATGAACGGCGAGCGCCTGACCGAGGAGCAGGCGCTGCGCGATCTCAGGATGCTGCGCGTGGCCGGCTACGCGCTCGGCGTCTGCCGCGCGGGCGGCACGGCGATCGGCTACGCGCTCTGGCGCGAGAAGAAGCGCGAGACCTACATCCGCCACTTCGTGATCGACGCCCCCTATCGCCGGCAGGGTGTCGGACGGCGCTTCGCGGGCCTCGTGCTCGCGACGCTGCCCGGCGACCGCGACGTGCGCCTCGACGTGCGCACCGAGGCGGCGATCCGCTTCTGGTCGAGCCTCGGCTTTCGCGCCGAGCCCTGGGGCATGCGGCTGGAGCGCCGGCGCAAGAGGGCGCGATGACGGACGTGGCCGACGCCATCGACGCGCGCGCGGTCGCCACCGTGCCGACGGCTCGCCGGCCGATCGGCTGCCGCCTGTTCCCCCCGCCCCTCGATCTCTTCGCGAGGACCCCATGATCCGCCTGCCCTGCCCCTTCTGCGGCCCGCGCGACCACGACGAGTTCAGCTACGAGGGCGACGCCTCGGTCGTGATGCCGCCCCTCGACGCCCCCGCCGAGGCATGGTGCGAGGCAGTCTACTTCGCCCACCCCAACCCGCGCGGCCCGGTGGTGGAACTCTGGCGCCACGCGCTCGGCTGCGGCGTCTTCCTCACCGTCGAGCGCGATACCCTCACCCACGCGGTCGGTCGCGTCGCCCTGGCCTGCCCCGCCGACGCCGAGGCCATGGCGCCCGAGCCGGCGGAGGCCGCGGAATGAGCGGCCATCGCCTGCGCGCGGGCGGGGTGGTCGCCCGCACCCGCCCGCTCGCCTTCGACTGGGACGGCACGCGCCATTTCGGACTGGAGGGCGACACGCTGGCCTCGGCGATGCTGGCCAACGGCCTCGGCACGGTCGCGCGCGGCTTCAAGTACCACCGCCCCCGCGGGGTGATGACCGCCGGCGTCGAGGAGACCGGGGCGCTGGTCACGCTCGAGCGCGGGCCGCGGCGCGAGCCGAACGCCAAGGCGCCCGCGGTCGAGCTGTTCGAGGGGCTGGAAGCCTCCGGCCAGAACGCCTGGCCGTCGGTGCGCTTCGATCTCGGGCGGGTGAACGACCTGCTCGGGCGCTTCTTCGCCGCGGGCTTCTACTACAAGACCTTCATGGGCCGCCCCGGCTCCACCCGCGACTGGATGCGCTTCGAGACGCTGATCCGGCGCGCGGCCGGGATGGGGCGCGCCGCCGACCCCGCCGCGATGGCCGACGACGCGGACGCCTACGACGTGGTCCACGACCACTGCGACGTGGCGGTGGTGGGCGGCGGCGTCGCCGGGCTCGCGGCGGCCGAGGAGGCCGCCTCGGCCGGGCTCGACGTCGTGCTGATCGAGCAGGACTTCCGCCTCGGCGGACGCGCGATCGGTGCGGACGCCGCCGTGGCGGCCGTGCCGGCGCCTCAGTGGATCGAGCGCATGGAGACCCGCCTCTCCGGGCTCGGCGTGCGGGTGCTGACGCGGGCCCCCGCCTTCGGCCTCTACGACGCCAACGTGCTCGGCATTCACGAGCGCGCCGCGCCAGAGCCGGACCCCGACCCGCTCCGCCCGCGCGAGGCCCTGCGCATTCTGCGCCCGGCCCGCGTGATCCTCGCCACCGGCGCGATCGAGCGGCCGATGGTGTTCGCCGACAACGACCGCCCCGGCGTCATGCTCGCCGGCGCGGCCGAGCGCTACGTGCGCCGCTTCGCCGTGGCGCCCGGCAGCCGGGCGGTGGTCGCGACCACGGGCGCGCGGGGCTACGAGACCGCCGTCGCGCTCGCCGCGGCCGGGGTCGAGACCACCCTGCTCGACGCGAGCGAGACCGCGCGGCCGGGCCTGCGCGAGAGCATGCGCGAGCACGGCGTCGAGGTGCTGGCAGGCTACGTGCCGGTCCGCGCGATCGGGCGCGACGCCGTGCACGGCGTCGCGATCGGCCGGGCCGGCGACATCGCGCGCGGCGTGGGCGAGACGACGGTCGAGCGGGTGATCGAGGCCGACTGCCTGCTGACCACCGCCGGCTGGTCGCCCGCGATCCACCTCGTCGCCCATCGCGGCGTGAAGCCGGTCTGGGACGACGCCCAGGGCGCGTTCCTGTCGGGAGCCCCGCCCGAGGGCGTGGCGATCGCGGGCGCCGCCAATGCGCGCGGGATCGCGGCCATCGCCCTGCTCGACGGCCGCCACAAGGCGATCGAGGCGGTCGAGGCCCTGGGCGGCCGGCCCGTACGGCGCGAACGCTGGGCCGGCAAGGCGGTCGGCACCGCGGCAGCCGATCCCGTGCTCCACGAGATCCGCGAGCGCGGCGCCAAGCTCAAGAGCTTCCTCGACCCTCAGCACGACGTCACCACCGAGGACGTGCGCCTCGCCGCGCGCGAGGGCTACGCCTCGGTCGAGCACATGAAGCGCTACACCACGCTCGGCATGGCCACCGACCAGGGCAAGACCGGGGGCGTCGCCGGCCTCGCGGTGCTGGCCGAGGCGCTCGGGCAGACGATCCCCGAGACCGGGATCACCACCTTCCGCCCGCCCTACGCGCCGGTGCCGATCGCGGCGATGGCCGGCCGGGCGCGCCGCGCCCACTGGGCGCCCGAGCGGCTGACGCCGATGCACGACGCGCATGTCGCCGCCGGTGCCGCCTTCACCGACGCCGGCCTCTGGCGGCGCGCGTGGTACTATCCGCGGAGCGGAGAAGGGATCGAGGCCGCCTATCTGCGCGAAGCCCGCACGGTGCGTGCGGCCTGCGGCGTGGTCGACGTCTCGACGCTCGGCAAGATCGAGGTGCAGGGCGCGGACGCGGGCGCGTTCCTGAACCGCGTCTACGTCAACGGCTTCGCCAAGCTGGCGGTCGGCCGCTGCCGCTACGGCGTGATGCTGCGCGACGACGGCCACGTGCTCGACGACGGCGTCGTCTGGCGGCTGGCCGAGGACCGCTACTGGCTGACCTGCACCACGGCCGAGGCCGCGGCGGTGATGCACTGGCTCGACACCCTGCTCGCCTGGCGCTGGCAGGACCTCGACGTGCGCGTCTGCTCGACCACCGACCAGTGGGCCGGCCTCGCCGTCGCCGGGCCGCGGTCACGCGCGGCGCTCGAGCGGGTGCTGACGGATGGCGACGTCTCGAACGAGGCCCTGCCCTTCATGGGGATCGCGCGCACTCGCGTCCGGGCCGAGGGCGGCACGGTGCCGGTGATGATCGGCCGGGTCAGCTTCTCGGGCGAACTGGCCTACGAGCTGCACACCTCTGCCGGCTGGGGCGAGGCGCTGTGGCGCTCGGTCCTCGCCGCGGCCGAGGCCGAGGGCGGCTCGGCCTACGGGCTGGAGGCGCTCGGGGCGCTGCGCATCGAGAAGGGCCACGTCACCGCGGCCGAACTCGACGGGCGCACGACGCTGGAGGACGCGGGGCTCGGACGCATGGCCTCGACGAAGAAACCCTACGTCGGCGGCGCGCTCGCGACCCGGCCCGGCCTCGCGCGCGCGGACCGCCCCCGCCTCGTCCACGTCGTGCCCGTCGAGCCGGGCGCGCGCTTCTCGGGCGGCGCGATCCTGCGCGACCCCGCGCTGCCCGACGGCGGGGGCGAGGGCCACGGCGGCGGCTGGATCACCGGCGTGACGGAAAGCGTGGTCTGGGGCGGCTGGCTCGGGATCGGCTTCGTCTCGGGCGGGGCCGAGGCCTGGGCGGGCCGCGAGATCGAGGTGGCCGAGCCGATCCACGGCCGCGCCTGCCGCGCGCGGATCGAGCCCGCGCATCGCCTCGATCCGAAGGGGGAGCGGATGCATGCTTGACGCCTTCTTCGACCCCGCGGACGCGCCGCCGCCGGCCTCGGCGCTCGGCGAGGCGGGCCGGCCGCGTCGCCTGCTCCCGCGCGGCCTGAGCGCGCCCGGCGTCACGCTCTCGGAAGCCCCCGTCGCCGGGCTCTGGCGCCTCGAAGCGGCGTCGGGACGGGCGGGCGCGCTCGCCGAAGCGCTCGCCGCGCTCGGCCGCCCCGCCCCCGGCCCCGCGTGCTGGACGGCGGACGCCGCGGGCGCGACGCTGCGTCTCGCGCCACGGGTCTGGTGGCTGGTCGACGAGCGGCCGGGCGCGCCGCCCACGATCGCGCGCGCGGACGCGAGCGTGGTCGATCTCTCGCACGCGCGCACGCGGCTCGACCTCTCGGGGCCGGACTGGCGCGCGCTCGTCGCCCGCCTCGCGGCGCTCGACGTCCGCGAAGGACGGGCCGTGGCGGGCACGCTCGCGACCGCGCCGATGCACGGGGTCGCCGCGACCTGGTGCTGGCGCCAGGATGGCGCGGCGCTCTGGCTGCCGCGCTTGCGGGCCCGCGCCCTGTTCGGCGTCATCGTCGAGACCGCCGCGCAGTTCGGCGTCGAGGTGGTCTGAACGGGGGCGTCGCGGTGCCGGCCGCGCTCCCTACATCGCGGTGCCGGCCGCGCCCGGTATGCCATGGCGGCGGCCGTGCGCGGGATCTCGTGGCATCGACCACGGCCGATGTCCGAGTGTAGCCTCCCCGAACGGGCCGGGTCCGGCCCGACGGGAGGCGCGCACCATGAAAGACCAGTCCTTCGCCCCGATCGACGCCACCGCCGACGAGGCGGCCGCCTTCGCCGCGCTCCAGGCCCGCCTCGCGCCGCAGTACGCCGCCGCCGCCGATCGGGCCGCGCCGCAGACGGTGGTGATCCTGCCGAGCCTGACGCTCGACGCCGAGATCCTCGGCAAGATCGAGGGGGTGATCCACTACGAGCAGCGGCTGCTGTGTCTGCTGTTCCTGCTGCGCTACCCGCGCTCGCGGGTGATCTACCTCACCTCCGAGCCGCTGGCGCCGGCGGTGGTGGACTACTACCTCCATCTCCTGCCCGGCATCCCGCACGAGCACGCCCGCAAGCGGCTGACGCTCCTGTCCTGCCACGACACCACGGCGCGGCCGCTGACCGAGAAGGTGCTGGAGCGACCGCGCCTGGTCGAACGGCTGCGATCGGCGATCCGCGACCGCGAGCGCACGCATCTGGTCTGCTTCAACGTCTCGGCGCTGGAGCGCCGCCTCGCCGTGCGCCTCGGCGTGCCGCTCTACGGCTGCGACCCGACGCTGCTGCCGCTCGGCTCCAAGTCGGGCTCGCGCCGGCTGTTCCGCGAAGCCGGCGTGCCGCTCGCCGACGGCGCCGAGGATCTCGCGGACCGCCGCGCGCTCGCCGAGGCGACGGCCGCCCTCAAGCGCCGCGACCCGGCGCTGAGGCGCGTGGTGGTCAAGCTCAACGAGGGGTTCTCAGGTGAGGGCAACGCGATCCTCGACCTGCGCGGCGCGCCCGAGGGCGCGGCCCTCAACGCCTGGGTCGCGCGGCGCCTGCCGAAGATGCGCTTCGTCGCGGGCGATCTCGGCTGGGAGGGTTTCGAGGCGAAGCTGGCCGAGATGGGCGGGGTGGTCGAGGCCTTCGTCGAGGGCCGGGCCAAGCGCTCGCCCTCGGTGCAGTACCGCGTCGATCCGCACGGCCGCCTGGAGGCGGTCTCGACCCACGATCAGGTCACCGGCGGGCTCTCGGGGCAGGTCTACGAGGGCTGCCGCTTCCCGGCCGAGGGCAGCTACCGCCGCGCGATCCAGGAGGCGGGGCGCGGCGCGGCCGAGGCGCTGGCGCGCGCGGGCGTGGTCGGCAACTTCGGCATCGACTTCGTCTCGGTGCGCGGCCGGGACGGCTGGCGCCACCACGCCGTCGAGATCAACCTGAGGAAGGGCGGCACCACCCACCCCTTCCTGATGCTCCAGCACCTGACCGACGGGCAGTACGACGAGGCGGAGGGGGTCTACCGCTCGCGCTCGGGCAAGCGGCTGTGCTACCGCGCGTCCGACAACGTCTGCTCGGCCAGCTATCGCGGGCTGACCCCCGAGGACCTCGTCGACATCGCCGTCGAGGAGGGGCTTCACTTCAACGCGCTGACCCAGGAGGGCGTCGCCTTCCACATGATCGGCGCGCTCTCGGGCTTCGGCAAGCTCGGCATGACCTGCGTCGCCGCGACCGCGCGCCATGCCGAGCGGATCCACCAGGAGACGGTCGAGGCGCTGGACCGGGCGGTCGGGACGTGAGCGACCGCCCGCGGAGCGTCGGCGGACGGTCTCTCCTTCGCGGAACCGCCTGGATCCTGGGGGTCGTGCGGCTCGAAGCGGGGATGGTTCGGGACTGCGGAGCGCAACCGGACGCCGATCGTCTCGATCGGGCGGGGACGCATGGTGCATCCGCTCGCGTCGCTCGCCGTTGACCGCCGCCGTTCGGGCCTGAAGCGGAAGATCGGCGCCGCCGAACGACCGGCGCATCTGCCGCTTCTCCACGAAGCGCCTGGCCGTCACGGCGTTCACGCTCGCCTCCGCCGAGGTCGTCGCGATGCGCCGGCCGGTCCGGCGTCGTGCGCCGTGATCGACTACGGACCTGCGATTGGGCCCGGTGTGATCGTAGGGCTACCCGAGCAGCGCGACCGTCCGCTGGATCTCGGCCGCGACGGTCTCGCCGTCGTCGGGCAAGCGGCCGATCTCGCCCGACCGGTCGAGACCTTTCTCGAACGGAAACTCTCGTCGGTCGGATCGGCGACCTCGAGCACGATGCGCCACTACCTGCGTCCCTCTCTCGCCGACGGTCGATCGCATCCCCGCGCCGGATCGCGAGAACACGCCCCCGGGGTCCGAACCGTCCCGGCTTCCGGCCGCCCTTCGCCGTGGCGATCGCGGACGTCGTCCTGCTCCCGGCGATCGCGTCGTTCCACGTCGCCTCCCCGGTCTTCGGCCTGCTCGCGCGCTCGCCGCGGTGACGGACAAGCGAGGAGGAGGAGCCGCCACGGCCGCGCGCCGCCGGGAATGAGCGACGACCGGCCCGAAGGGCGAGGGCGCCCCGTATGTCGATCTCCCTCGGGGTCCGAAGCGCGGCCGGCCGATCGCTCGGCTACGCGAGGCGAAGGCTCGACCGCTCCGGCGCGAGCAACGTGGCGAGCACCGTGTCGGTGTCCGTGACGGTCGCGACGTTGCCCATCGCGAAGTCGATCGAGGCGCGGTGCCAGTCCGCGTTCATCGTCGAGCACGCGTCCTCGGGCACGACGACGCGGTAGCCCTTGTCCGCACCGGTACGCGCGGTGTGCTCGACGCTCATGTTCGTCCAGGCGCCGCAGTTGATCAGCACGTCGCGCCCGGCGCCCTTGAGGTAGGCTTCGAGACGGCCGGTCTCCCAGGCGCTCATGCTCATCTTCTCGACCACGAGGTCGCCCGGCTCGGGCGCGAGGCCCTCGACGGGCGCGACACCCCAGGTGCCGCGCACCAGCGCGTTCGCCGCCTTCAGCCCCTCGAACAGCGGCGCGCTCCGCTGCAGCGCGGGATGGCCCGGCTCGCAGACGAACCAGACGTGGATCACGAGGACGCCGGCGCGGCGGCAGGCGTCCGCGAGCCGGGCGGCGTTGGCGACCGTGCCTTGCGCGCGCGCGTGCGCCGGCGCGCCGGAGGCGGCGAAGGCGCCGCCCTCCGAGATCACGTCGTTCTGGAGATCCTGCAGGATCAGCGCGCACCGCCCGGGATCGAGGTCGAGACCCGGCGCCCCCGGCGCGGCGGCCGCACGGGCAGTGTCCGGAGACGCGGGAGGGTGGCGGGCCGGCCGCGCGGTCATGAACGGCTCGGCGCGCCCGCGCGTCGTCGTGCGCATCGCGGAGAGCCCGGTGGTCGCGCACATGAAGAGGGTCTGCCAGTCGTCCGCGCCCCAGTGGAGGTTGGCGACCATCTCCGGCACGGCGATCCGGCCGAGGAGCAGCCCGTCGAAGCCGTAGACCCAGACCCCGCCCGGCGCCGTCACCCAGACGTTGCCCCGCGTGTCGGCCTTCATGCCGTCGGGGCGGCCCGGTTTGCGGCGGTCGGCGATGCCGGAGGCGAAGACGCGTGCGCCTCTCAGCATCCCGTCGGGGCCGACGTCGAACATGCGGATGTTGGCCTGCTCGGTGTCGTTCACCCAGAGGAACCGCTCGCAGGGCGAGAAGCAGAGCCCGTTCGGCTGGGCGAACATGTAGCGGTCCGACACGAGGCGCGGCTCCTCGCCGGGGCGGTGGCCGGGGGGCAGCATGTAGACGCCCTGGAAGCCCATCTCCAAGGGCCGGGGCACGCCGAAGTGCTCCATCCGCCCGAAGGTCGGGTCGGTGAAGAACACCGCCCCGTCCGAGCGCACGCAGAGATCGTTCGGCGAATTGAGTTCGCGGCCCTCGAAATGGGTGCAGAGAACCTCGCGCGTGCCGTCGGGGCGAAAGCGCGCGACGGCGGAGGTCGAATGCTCGCAGACCAGCAGGTTGAGATCCGCGTCGTAGGTCATGCCGTTGCCCTTGTTCGAGGGCCGCAGGACCTCCTCCACCCGCCCGCTCGACGCGAGACCCTCGCGCCCCGGCGTCCAGCGCCGTCGCACGTCGGCGGGCATGTCGGAGAACAGAAGGTGGCGCTCCACCGGGTGCCAGATCGGGCCTTCGGTGAAGGTGAAGCCGTGGCCGAGGCGATGCACCGGCTCGTGCTCGTAGACGAGGTCGTGGAAGCGGCGATCGACTGCCGTGTGGCTCATCGCGCCGCCCTCCCCCGCCGGCGGCTCACGCCGCGAACCAGTGGCGCTCGGGCAGCGTCTCGCGCAGCGGCCCGGGGCAGGTCTGGCCGAGCCGGCCGACCACCTGCCCGTGCTCGATCTTCGCGCCCTGATCGTGGATCGGCAGCAGGAAGCGGTAGTTGTTGAGGAGCCGCTTGATCGCCGCCTTCTCGGAGCGCTTCGAGCCAGCGTGGTTGCCGGTCACCTGCGGCTCCATCGCGTTGACCACCCGGACGTGGTTCACGATCTGGTCGTTGAAGTCGTAGATCACGTCGCCGCAGATGCCGGCGAGGCCCTCGGCCGTCTCGACGACCACGTTCATCGAGCCTTCGGTGTGCGCCCGCGCGGGCTCGCACCAGACGCCGGGGATGATCTCCTCGGCCTCGGTGATCTCCAGATCGAGGAAGCGCAGCGCGTTCGGCTCGTAGATCCGATCCACGAGGTGCTTGATGTCGGGCTTCGGGTACTGCGGGTACATGATCCCCGAGACCGAGAACTCCATCTCGCGCCGGTTCAGCACGACGGTCGTGTTCATCGGAAAGAGGTCGTCCTTGCCGGCGTGGTCGATGTGCAGGTGCGTGTGCAGGATGTAGCGGATGTCGCCGAGCCTCAGGCCATGGCGGGCGAGCTGGTTCTCGATCATGTTGTCGTGGAACTGGAGCCCGCGCATGCCGAGCGTCTCCATGATCGCGTTGTCGCGGTAGCCGGTATCGACCAGCACCGGGTAGCGCCCGCCGAGGATGAGAAAGCCGTAGACCGGCACGCGGCGCACGCGCCCGCACTCGTGACCGAGCACGAGGAAGCTCGTCTCCAGCTCGATGTCGCCGTAGTCGAGCATGTGGATGGTGAGCGCCATGATGCGTCCTCCCTTTCTCAGAGCCGGTAGAGGCGGCGTGCCGTGGTCTCGAAGATCGCGTCGCGCTCGGGCGCGGTGAGCGCGGCGGTGGCGTCGCGGTAGGCGGCGAGAAGGCTCGCGTAGTCGGTCCAGAGCTTCTCGATCGGGAAGTTCGAGCCGAAAGAGCAGCGATCGGCGCCGAAGAGCGCGACGGTCTCGGCCACAACGGCGGCGATATGGTCGGGGTCGTTGCGCCGGACGAAGGTGCCGAGGCCGGAGAGCTTCGTCGCGACGTTCGGGCGGGCGGCGAGGCGCTCCATGCCGGCGCGCCACGCGGCGCGGCCGGCCTCGGAGACATCCTCCGGCATGCCCGCGTGGCTGAGGACGAAGGTCACCTCCGGGCAGGCCTCCGCGAGACCCGCCGCGCCCTCCATCTGCGGGGCGAAGACCTGAAGCTCGAAGACCCAGGCGTAGTCGGCGAGGCGGGCGACGTTGCGCCTGAGCGTCTCGTCCTCGGCCAGATCGGGGCGCGCGGCGAAGCGGTAGTCCGGCCTCCGGTGCCAGTGGAGCTGCTGGCGCAGCCCGCGCATCCTCGGGTACTTCGCGAGGCGTTCGAGCGCGGGGCGGACGTCGGGGACGGTGAAGTCGGCGTAGCCGACGATCGCCTGCGGCCAGCCGGTGCGCGCCGCCTCCGCCTCGACCCAGGCGACCTCGTCCTCGAACCAGTTCGGCGCCCAGTTGGCCTGCACGTAGACCGAGCCCTCGACGCCCGTGCCGGCGATGTCGTCGAGGTATTCCTCCACCGGGTAGTCGCGCTTGATCGGGCCGTAGGGGCCGAAGATGCGCGGTCGCTCCGGTCCCATGAGCCAGGGCAGGTCCGACTGGCGCCAGACGTGGTGATGCGCGTCGATCATGGCCGCGCTCCGCGAGGCGCGCCGCGCCCGGCGCGCGCGCGCCCCGCGACGTGGCGCGCGAGCGCGAGCGGGTCGCCCCCGTCGGCGAGGGCGTCGAGGTGGCGGAGCGCCCCGGCGAGGCCCGCCGTCTCGGGGCGGTAGGCGGGATCGGCGGCGAGCGGCGAGAGCCAGTCGAGCCGCCAGGCGAGGCGCGAGAGACGCGCCACCGCGTCGATCATCGGCCCCGGCTCGCCGCGCTCCAGCCCGTCCGAGACCACCATGACCGCCGCCCCCCGCGCGCTCGCCGCGAAGCGCGGCACGTCGAGGAAGGCGCCGAGCGCCCCGCCGAGGCGCGTGCCGCCGTCGAGATCGGCGACGAGGCCGCCGAGCCGCGCCAATGCCTCGGCCTCGTCGCGGACCCTCAAGGCGGGCGTGATCCGCGTGAGCCGCGTGCCGAGAGTGAAGGCCTCGAAGGCCGGCGCGCGGCGCGCGAGCGCGTGGGCGAAGGCGAGCGTGTCGTCGCTGCGCTCGCGCATCGAGCCCGAGACGTCGATCAGCAGCACGATCCGGCGCGGCCGGTGGCGGCGGCGACGCTGAGGCAGGCGCACCACCTCGCCGTCGCGGCGCACCGCCTCGCGCAGCGTCCGGCGCGGGTCGGGCGCGTCGCCGCGGCGCGCGGGGCGGCGGCGGGGCGAGCGGCGCTCGGGCAGCCGGGCACGGGCGAGGACGGTGTGCGGGTCGCCAGCGGGGCCACGGAGATCGCGTCGGGCGAGGCGCTCGGCGGCGCTCGCCTCCGCGCCGGACCGCTCGTCGTCGCCGGCCGCCTCGACGTCGCGCTCGGCGCCCCGCGCCTCGTGCGCTTCCGCCTCGTCCTCCGCCGCTCCCTCGGCCCGCGCGGGCATCGCCTCGCCGAGGAAGAAGGCGCGGAACAGCGCGTCGAAGGCGCCCTGCTCCGGCCCGCCGACGGCGAAGGCGGCGAGCGCCGCGGCGCGCACGTCGGCGATCGAGCGCGGGCCGAGAAACCCGACCGCCTCGATGAAGGCCGCCGTCTGCTCGGGCGCTATCGCGAAGCCGTGCGCCCGGAGGAGCCGCGCGAAGGCGACCAGCGGCCGAACGCCGGGAGGCAGCGGCGCGCTCACGCCGCCTCTCCCGGCAGCATCTCGCCGAGGCGCGGCGCGACGTAGTCGAGGTCGTCCTGGTCCTTGCGCGCGAGGCCGATGGCGCGGCGGAACGCCTCGGGCCAGCGCGCACCGCCGCGATGGAGGAGCGTCGCGCCCTCGGCCCACTCCACCGTCTCGGCCACGCCCGGCGGCTTCGCGAGCGGCTCGGCGCGCAGAAGCCCCACGGCCGCGACCACCGCCTCGGCCGTCGCGCGCGCGACCGAGGAGGCGCGCATCATCACGATCCGTGCCTCCAGCTCGGGGTCGGGGTAGTCGATCCAGTGGTAGACGCAGCGTCTTCTCAGCGCCTCGTGCAGATCGCGCGTGCGGTTCGAGGTCAGCACCACGACCGGCGGGCGCGCGGCGCGCAATGTCCCGGTCTCGGGGATCGAGATCGTGAAGTCGGAGAGGAACTCCAACAGGAACGCCTCGAACTCGTGGTCCGAGCGGTCCACCTCGTCGATCAGGAGGAGCGTGTCGGCCGGGGAGCGCAGCGCGTCGAGGAGGGGGCGGGAGAGCAGGAAGTCGTCGGCCCAGATGTCGATCTCGCGCTCGCCGGCCTGTCGGATCGCGAGTATCTGGCGCGGAAAATTCCACTCGTAGAGCGCGGCCGAGGCGTCGATGCCCTCGTAGCACTGCAGCCGCACGACCCGGCGCGAGAGGACGGCGGCGAGCGCCTTGGCGGCCTCGGTCTTGCCGACGCCCGGCACGCCTTCGAGCAGGAGCGGCTTGCCCATGGCGAGCGCGAGGAAGGCGGCCGTCGCGAGCCCTTCGGAGGCCACGTACTGCGCCGAGGCCATGGCGTGCGCGAGGTCGTCCGGCGAGGCGATGCCGGCGGGCGCCCTCACCGCCATGACGGCCTCGCGCTCACGCCCGCCGCCCCTTCGGCCGCGCGCCGCCCATGGCGCGAAGGCCGCGCAGGATCTTCTCCGGCGTGATCGGCAGGGTGTCGCAGCGCAGGCCGACCGCGTCGAAGATCGCGTTCGCGACCGCCGGCAGCAGGGGATTGGCGCACATCTCGCCCGGCCCCTTGCCCCCGAACGGGGCGTCCGGGGCGGGGCGCTCCAGCACCGCGATATCGTGCGGCGCCACGTCGCCCGGCCCCGGCATGACGTAGGCGTTGAAGTCCTGCGGCCCGTGCGCGCGGTCGGGGTAGTAGGGCTCGGTCGTCTCCCAGAGCGCATGGCTGAGACCCATCCAGGCGCCACCCACCAGTTGCTGCTCGACGAGCTTCGGGTTCAGCGCGCGGCCGACCTCGTAGGCGGAATGGACATGGAGGACGCGGACTTCCCCGGTCTCGTCGTCCACCTCCAGCGTCACCACCAGCGCGGCGTGGGCGAAGCAGGACACCGGGTCCATCTCGCCGGTCTCCGCGTCCACGCCCGAGGGCGGGATCAGGAAGATACCGCGTCCCGCGAGCGTGCGGCCTTGGCGGAACTGCGCGGCGATGGCGGTATCAGTGACCGTGATCGAGCGCCCCGGCGCGCCGCGGACGTGGATGGCGCCCCGCCCGTCGGTCTCCAGATCGCCGGGGTCCACTTCCAACTCCTCGGCCGCGGCGTCGAGCATCTGCCGGCGCGCCTCGGTCGCGGCGCGGATCACGGCGTTGCCGACGCGGTGGGTGCCGCGCGAGGCGAAGGACCCCATGTCGTGGGGACCCGTGTCGCTGTCGGCGGTATCGACGTAGACGTCCTCCACGGGGACGCCGAGCGTCTCGGCCGCGATCTGGCGCGTCACCGACTTCATGCCCTGGCCAAGGTCGATCGCCGAGAGCGAGACCATGAACTTGCCGTCCGGTGTCGAGTGGACGAGCGCCTGCGACGGGTCGCCCCCGAGGTTCATCCCGATCGGGTAGTTGATGCAGGCGAAGCCGCGGCCTTCGTGGATGGTCATCCCGCCCTCCTCATCGCCGGCGCGTGCCCGAGAGGAAGCGCGAGATGCCCGGGCGCTTCACGCCGCGCTCGAACGGCTTGTCCGCCCCGCTCCGATCGGGACCGGGGTCTCCGGTCGGCGCCGCCTCGCGGCTCGGTGGCGATCCGTCCCGATCCGGGGCGGCAGGCGTCCTTCCCGCGTCGGAGACGGGCGGCCTCGGCGTTCCGGCGCTCGATGCGGCACCGCTCCGGGCGTCGTCGCCGGCGGGTCGGGAGAGCCCGGCCGCCCGCGCACCGCCGGAGCCGAAGGACGCGGGCGCCTGCTGCGACGCGCCGGTGACGCGCGCGGCGGGCGGCAGGCTGGCGGCCG
>JBHJHI010000117.1:0-9359 GCA_050330995.1 Paracoccaceae bacterium | reverse complement strand
GGCGTCCACGCCGGCTATCGCTCGCTCGTCAGCACCGCGCGCCGTCAGACCCACACCGCCATCGAGACCGTCCGCGCCCTGATCACCGGCCAGCCCCTCTCCGGCATGCACGCCATCATGCCACCCCCGTGAGCAATCACTTCGAGCGAGCAGGTATTACCGAATAGGATCGCAGGGCGAGGTTCATCCCGCCATCTGCCCCCAGGCGTCGCCGGACGACGATAGGCGGCCTACGTCGCGCCCGTCCCGCTCACCCGATCTCGCCGGGCTTCGGCTGCTCCAAATTCTCGATCTGCGGCAGCCCGATCGAGTGGAAGCCGCCGTCCACGAACAGGATGTCGCCCGTGGTCGAGGCGCCGAGGTCGGACAGGAGATAGAGCGCCGCCCCGCCCACGTCCTCGAGCCGCGCGTTGCGCCGCATCGGCGCGTTGTCCTGCGTCGCCTTGTAGACCCGGCGCGCGCCACCGACCGCGCTGCCAGCGAGCGTGCGCATCGGCCCCGGCGAGATCGCGTTGACCCGGATGTTCGACGGCCCGAGGTCGTTGGCGAGATAGCGCACCGACGCCTCCAGCGCCGCCTTGGCCACGCCCATGGCGTTGTAGTTTGGCAGGACCCGCGTCGAGCCGAGGTAGGTCATGGTCACGATCGACCCGCCCTCGCCCATCAGCTCGGCCGCGCGGCGGCTGACGTCGACGAAGGAGTAGCAGGAGATGTCCATCGTGCGCAGGAAGTTGGCGCGCGTGGTGTCGGCGAAGCGGCCCGTCAGCTCCGCCTTGTCCGAGAAGGCGATGGCGTGGACCAGGAAGTCGAGCCGGCCCCAGGTCCCGGCGAGGCTCTCGAACACCCGGTCGAGGCTGGCGTCGTCGGTGACGTCGGCGTCCATCACCAGGGGGCTGCCCACGCTCTCGGCGAGCGGGCGCACGCGGCGCTCGAAGGCCGATCCCTGGTAGGTGAAGGCGATCTCGGCGCCCTGCTCGGCCAGCGCCTGCGCGCAGCCCCAGGCGATCGAGTTGTGGTTGGCGACCCCCATCACCAGGCCGCGCTTGCCCGCCATCAGGCCGCCCGTCCGGGCGACGCCGGCCCGTTCGCTCGTCTCGCCCGCCATGGCGCGCCCTTTCTCAGTCGCCGTGGTAGCGGCTGAGCGCGAGCGTCGCGTTCGTGCCGCCGAAGCCGAAGCTGTTGGAGATCACCGTGTCGAGCCCCGCGCCATCGATCCGCTCGGTGACGGGCGGCGTGCCCTCGAAGGCGGGGTCGAGCGTCTCGACGTTGGCCGAGGCCGCGACGTAGTCGCCGCGCATCATCAGGAGGCAGTAGATCGCCTCCTGCACCCCGGTCGCGCCGAGCGAATGGCCGGTCAGCGACTTGGTGGACGAGAAGTGCGGCATGGCCTCGCCGAACACCTCGCGCAGCGCCGCCACCTCGCACTTGTCGCCGACCGGGGTCGAGGTGCCGTGGGTGTTGACGTAGTCGACCCGGCGCTCGCCGAGCGTGTCGACCGCCATGCGCATGCAGCGCACCGCCCCCTCGCCCGAGGGCGCCACCATGTCGTAGCCGTCGGAATTGGCGCCGTAGCCGGTGACCTCGGCGTAGATCGGCGCGCCGCGCGCCTTGGCGCGGTCGAGGGCCTCGAGCACCACCACGCCCGCGCCGCCGGCGATGACGAAGCCGTCGCGGTCCTTGTCGTAGGCGCGCGCCGCCCGCTCGGGCGTGTCGTTGAAGCGCGAGGACATCGCCCCCATGGCGTCGAACAGGCACGACAGCGTCCAGTCGAGTTCCTCGCCGCCGCCGGCGAACACCACGTCCTGCTTGCCCCACGCGATCTGCTCGGCCGCGTTGCCGATGCAGTGCGCGGACGTCGAGCAGGCCGAGGTGATCGAGTAGTTCAGTCCCTTGATCTTGAAGGGCGTGGCCAGCGTCGCCGAGTTGGTCGACGACATGGTGCGCGGCACCATCAGGGGCCCCATGCGCCGCGGGCCCTTCTCGCGGGTGATGGTGGCCGCTTCGAACAGGTTGCGCGTCGACGGCCCGCCCGAGCCCATGACGAGGCCGGTGCGCTCGTGGCTGACCTCGTCCGCGCCGAGGCCGCTGTCGGCGATCGCCTGCTCCATGGCGATGTAGTTCCAGGCCGCGCCGTCGCCCATGAAGCGGCGGACGCGCTTGTCCACCTTGGCCTCGACGTCGACGTCGGGCTTGCCGTGGACCTGGCAGCGAAACCCGAGTTCCGCGTATTCGGGCGCGAACACGATCCCCGAGCGGCCCTCGCGCAGCGAGGCGTCCACCTCGGCGGCGTCCGCGCCGATCGAGGAGACGATGCCGATGCCGGTGACGACGACGCGGCGCAGGGGGGGGCGGCGCAGGGGGCGATCGGGGGAGCGATCGGTCATGGGGGCGTTCTCCGCTGCGGGCCGCGAGGGCAGGGGCGCTCAGGCCGCGCCGGCCTCGGCGTCGGTGAACAGGCCGACGCGCATGTCCTTCGTCTCGTAGATGGTCTGGCCGTCGGCTTCCATCCGGCCGTCGGCGATGCCGAGCTTCAGCTTGCGGTCGATCACGCGCTTCAGCTCGATCGTGTAGCGCACGAGCGCGGTGGACGGCGTCACCTGGCCCGAGAACTTGACCTCGCCGCCGCCGAGCGCGCGGCCGCGCCCGGGCATGCCCGACCAGCCGAGCCAGAAGCCGGTGAGCTGCCAGAGCGCGTCGAGCCCGAGGCAGCCCGGCATCACCGGGTCGCCGAGGAAGTGACACTCGAAGAACCAGAGGCCGGGCCTGACGTCGAGTTCGGCGACCGCCTGACCCTTGCCGGCGGCGCCGCCGTCGCGGGTGATCGAGACGATGCGGTCGAACATCAGCATCGGCGGTGCGGGCAGCTGGGCGTTGCCCGGCCCGAACAGCTCGCCGCGCGCGCAGGCGAGGAGGTCCTCGTAGCCGTATCCGTCGGCGCGCGCCGTCATGCTTCTCTCCCTCGAACCGCTCGCTCGGCCTGTGGCGCGCCTCGCGGGCTGGCGGTTCCCGGAGCGCGGGGCGCGATGTAACAGCCGTCCCTGGTTGCGACAAGGCAGCCCCCGATCTCGTATTCGAGAGTGGGGGAGACGCCCCGAGCGAACGCGATTTTTGCGATTCTCGCGAGTTTCGTGCTAGGTCGAAGCCGGAGAACGGCATGACGACGGAAGGCTGGCCATGACGGGCGGGATCACCGGCACGACCAGGACGTCCGAGCGAAGCGAGGCGCGGGCGCGGGCATGGCTCGCGCGGGCGGGGCTGAGGCCGACGCGCCAGCGCGTGGCGCTCGCGGCGCTGCTCGTCGGCGACGGGCGCGATCGCCATGTCACCGCCGAGTGGCTGTTCGAGGCGGCCGCCGAGGCGGGCGAGCGGGTCTCGCTCGCCACCGTCTACAACACGCTCAAGTCCTTCACCGAAGCCGGGCTGATCGCCGAGATCACGGTGGACGGCAGCCGCAGCTATTTCGACACCGACATCTCCGACCACGCCCACTACTACTGGGAGGACGACGCCCGGCTGACCGACGCGCCCGAGGGCGCGGTGCGCGTCGAGCGCGTCGCCGACGCGCCCGAGGGCGCGGAGATCGCCAAGATCGACGTGGTGATCCGGCTCAGGCGGCGCTGAGGCGCGCCCGACGCAGCGTCTTCCCGACGGACGCCCCGCTTCTCCGGTACATAGCCGGCCCGGGGCGCGCGCCCCGAGCCGCGTCGGGCTCAGTCCTGCGCGGGCTGGCGTGCGCGCTCGCGGGCACGCTCCATCGCCTGGGCGAACTCGTCCTGGTCGATCGCGTCGTCGCTGTTGGCGTCGGCCTGGCGCAGCAGCGGATAGGGCGCGTCCGCCACTTCCTGGCGCGCGATCCGCCCGTCGCCGTCGCCGTCGAGGTTCGCGATGAAGGCCTCGGCGCGAGCCCTCGCGCGCTCGCCGCTGTCGGCCGGCGTCAACTCGTCTACGGTGACGTAGTCGTCGCCGTCGCGGTCGGCGTTCTGGAAGCGCTGGTCGCGCGCTTGGCCGAGTTCCTCCTTGGTGATGCGCCCGTCGCCGTCGGCGTCGAGGCTGTCGAAGATCTGCGCGGCCCTGCCGCCGTGGCCGGACGGCTGGTCCTGCGCGAGGCCGCGCGGCGCGCTCAGCGAGAGCGCGAGCGCGGCGAGGCCGAGGGCGCGGATGGGATCGGTCATGGGTCTCCTCCGACGGATCGGGCGGCCTCGATCGCGGCCGCAACACCCGCTTAACGTATGCCCCCGGCCATGCGTCCCATCATGCGACGAAAACGGGCCGTCGGCGTCGCGCGTCACTCCCGTCCCGCGCGCGCTCCGGGTCCTGCGCCGGACGTCGCCCTGCCGGGGGCGACGCGTACGGCGCCGCTCGATGCGCTCACTCGGTGCCGCCCGCGCCCCAGAGCGCGCCGGCCTCGACCCAGCCGTCGTGGCCGGCCGCCCGCAGGGCGCACCACGCGCCCTCGCAGCCGTCGAGGCGGCCGACGACCCCTTCGGCGAGGCGGGCGACGGCGCGGGCCTCGGCGCGGGGGGCGGTGCGCATCACCGTCTCGGTCGCGGCGACGATCGCGGTGCGCCGTCCCGTGAGCAGCGCGCGGTGCACCCAGCCCTCGGCGCCTTCGTGATCCTCCACGCGACGCCAGTCGCCGTACTCGGCGGTGACGCGCACCGGCAGCCCGCGTCGGCGGAACACCCAGTCGACGCGATACTGCCGGCCCGGCCCGCGGCGCAGGTTGGCCTCGCCCGCGCGCAGCGAGACGTAGCGCGGCAGCGCGAGCCCGGTGACGGGGCCCGCGACGGGGCCGCCGGTCTCGGGGGCGGGGCCGGCCAGCGCACGCCCGCGCGGCGGCGGCGGAGGCTCGGAGGACCGGGCCGGCGACGCGGGCTCGGCCGGGGCAGGCTCCGCCGATGCGGCGTGCGGCGCCGGGGCGTCGGGGCGCGGCGGCGGAGGGATGGCGGCGCGCTCGCCGCCGTCCGAGCGCGGGACGGGCAGGGGAGCGGTCTCGGTCGCCGGGGCCGGCACGGAGCCGAGCGCGAGCGCGGCGAGCACCAGCGCGCCGTACGCCCGGCGTAGTCCGGGCACGACGACCCGTCCCGGCGCGGCGGGCGTCCGCCGCCCGCGCCTTCGGTCCGTGCTCTCGCCCATCGCCGTCCCCCGGACCCGCCGCTCGGGTGCGCCCCGGTCCGTCGGCGTGCCTCCCGATCCGACCGGCGCGGCCGGGGTCGGGAAAACGCCTGGGACGCGAGCACGCGCACCGGACCCGATCGCGCCGGGCCACGCAATTTCCTTTCACACCGCGGGGGCCAAGGTCTAGGCATGGCTCCCCGAGGCATGCCCTCTCACGCCGGGACTATGGAGAAAATCGCGATGGGCCGGAAGCGTCTGCACGTCGTCGTCACCCGAAAGCTGCCACCGGCGGTGGAGACGCGGATGCGCGAGCTGTTCGAGGTGCGCCTGAACGAGGACGACCGTCCGATGGGGGCCGAGGCGCTGGCCGAGGCGATGGCGGAGGCCGACGTGCTGGTGCCGACCGTCACCGACCGCCTCGACGCGCGACTGCTCGCGCGCGCGGGCGAACGGTTGAAGCTCGTCGCCAACTACGGCGCGGGCGTCGACCACATCGACGTCGAGACCGCGCGCGAGCGCGGCATCCTGGTGTCGAACACGCCGGGCGTGCTGACCGAGGACACCGCCGACATGACCATGGCGCTGATCCTGGCGGTGCCGCGGCGCATGGCCGAGGGCATCCGCCTGATGCAGTCGGGCGACTGGGCCGGCTGGTCGCCGACCGCGCTCTCGGGTCATCGCATCTGGGGCAAGCGCCTCGGCATCGTCGGCATGGGCCGGATCGGGCAGGCGGTGGCGCGCCGCGCCCGCGCGTTCGGCATGCAGATCCACTACCACAACCGCCGGCGGCTGCACGAGGACGTCGAGCAGGGGCTGGAGGCGACCTACTGGGAGAGCCTCGACCAGATGCTGGCCCGCATGGACGTGGTCTCGGTCAACTGCCCGCACACGCCCGCGACCTTCCACCTGCTCTCGGCGCGGCGTCTCGGGCTGATGAAGCCGACCGCCTACGTCGTCAACACCGCCCGCGGCGAGGTGATCGACGAGAACGCGCTGACGCGGATGCTGGTGCGGGGCGAATTGGCCGGCGCCGGCCTCGACGTGTTCGAGGCCGAGCCGGAGGTGAACCCGCGCCTGCGCGAGGCGCCGAACGTGGTGCTGCTGCCGCACATGGGCTCGGCCACCCACGAGGGCCGGCTGGAGATGGGCGAGAAGGTCATCATCAACATCAAGACCTTCGCCGACGGGCACCGCCCGCCGGATCAGGTGCTGCCGTCGATGCTGTGAGGACGGGGGCGGACGACGCGCCGAAGCGCGCTCGTGCGGCACGGTGCGCGCCGCGGCCCGGCCGGCGGCAGTCTCAGCGCGAGCGGGTCGCGGGCGTCTGCGCCGAGGTCTCGATATCATCGCCTCCCCCGGGCGCGTCCTCGGGCGCGACGCCGCCCTTCAGCAGTATCTCGATCGTGCCGGGCGCCGGGGCGCCGTCCGCCGCGCCACGCTCGGCCTCGCCGACGAGCACCGGCAGGAAGTCCGCGACCTGACGCGCCGCCGCGCGATCCTCGACGTGGAAGAAGCGGACGAGCGTCTCTTCGGTCACCGGCTCGGGCTCGGCGGCGATCTCGGTCGGCAGGCCGCTCCGCCCGAGGTCCGCCGCCAGCTCGCGGGCGAAGGCGGCGGCGTAGGCGTCGTCGTCGTGGTGGCGGATGGCGACGTGCGCCAGACCGAAGCGGTCGAGCCGCGCCATCGCCTCGCCGTGGCTGCCGGCGTCGTTGCCGCCCGCCCCGAACCGGCGCCAGGGGCTCGCGGCATGGCCTTCGCCGTCCGGCGCCAGCGCGATGACGCGCCAGGCGAACTCGCCGCCGCGCGGCAGCTCGACCTCGACGGCGCTCAACGCGTGGTCCTCGGCGTGCAGCACCGAGACGCCCTCGACGCCGAGCCGCGCCAGCTGGACCCGGTAGCGCGCCGAGGTGTCGGCCGCGCCGGGGATCCAGGTGAGCATCGCGCGCCATGCGTCGCGCTCGCCGGGCACGGGCGCGATCAGCGGCTCGGGCAGGCGCGGCGGCCGCACCGGGGTCGGCGCCCCGGGGTCGGGCAGGGTTCGCAGCCGCTCCTGCGCGGCGGGCAGCGTCCCGGCGGCCGCGTACCAGGCGCCGGCCAGACGGAGATCGCGCGCGGCGATGTCGCCGTTTCGGTAGATCTCGCCCAGGTTGTAGCGCGCCCGGTCCTGGCCCGAAGCGGCGGCACGCGAGTACCAGACGAGCGCGCGCGCCGCGTCGACGGGCACGCCGATACCCTGCTCGCGCATGATCGCGACGTTCAGCTGCGCCTCCGGGTGGCCCTGGCGCGCGGCGGCCGCGTACCAGCGGTAGGCGCGCTCCGGGTCGGCCGGCATGCCGAGACCGAGGTCGTGCAGGAGGCCGAGGCCGAACTGCGCCTCCGCCTCGCCCTCCTCGGCCAGGGCAGACCAGATGGCGCGTGCGGTCTCGTGATCGCCCTGGCGGAGGGCTTGTCGGGCTTCGGCGAAGCCGGCGTCCGCGGCCGCGGCGGGCGCCGCCCCGAGCAGTGCGGCGCCCAGCAGGAGGGCTGCCGAGAGCGCCGTCGCGCGCGGGGCGGCCACGCTCAGCGCCAGTTGATCTCGACCAGACGGTTGCGCTGCTCGGCCACGCCGTCGTCGGTCGGTGTTTCCAGCTCGGTCTCGCCGCGGCCGACGACTTGGAGGCGCTCGGCCGGAATGCCGCGGTCGATCAGCCCTTGCAGGACCGTGTTGGCCCGCGCCAGCGACAGCGCCAGGTTGAGGGTGGCCGGGCCGACCGTGTCGGTGCCGCCGGACACCGTCATGACGATCGGATTGCCTTCGCGGTAGAGGCGCGCGGCCTGGTCGAGCTTCTCGCGCTCGGCCGAGGCGACGCTGCTGCTGCCGAGGTCGAAGTAGATCTTCAGGCCCTCGCCGTCCTCCTGCGCCGAACTCGGCGACGACGCCAGCAGGACGGTGGTCACGAGGCCGAACAGAAGCGGCCGTCTGCACGAAAGGGGATGACGCATGACAAAGCAACCATGATACCAAGACGTTAATCGATGTTAGGAGTTTCCGGAGCGCGATCAACCTCCCCGGTACGATGGCACACGCAGAGGGTGTCCGCCTGCTTCATGGCGGGACAGAAGGCGCCCTCGCCGCGTAGCGGAGATCGAACATATGCCCCAGCATCGGTCGCCCCGCCCGGATCGACGAAGGCGGTGGGAGCGGCCGTGCGTTCAGAGAGAGAGTGCTCGCCCGCGCCAACGCCCCCCGGCGCTCAGCACCGCGAAGCGCGCGTACAGCTCCTCGGCGAACCAGTCCCCCGCCCGCACCCCGCGGATCGCCGCGCGATGCCCCTCGCCGCGGTAGGCGAACGCCCGCATCGCGCCGAGGTCGCGCCAGACCGAGAAGGTCACCTGGTGCAGAAGCGGCACCTCGCCCATGCCGAGGCGAAAGCTCATCCCCGGATCGGCCGCGATCTGGCGGTTGATCGCCGGGACCGAGCGCCAGAAGCCCATCGCCGCGCGCGGGCGGATGGTGCCGCGGGTTAGCACCGCGATCGGCTCGCCTTCGGGCGACGCGTCGGTCGCGGGCTCGAACGGAGCCATGCCGCCCCAGCGCCCGCTCGCCGTCACCGGCTTCAGCGTCAGGGTGCAGGCCTCGGTGGCGCGCGCGGCGCGGCGGGCGAAGATCGGATGCCTCAGCCCCGCGTGCGCGGCGGCCGCGTCCTCCCAGGCGGCGAGGATGGTCCAGACGGCGGTGTCGGGCGCGGGGTCGAAGCCCTCGCCGGTGCCGGTGCCCATCATCTTCGCGAAGCCGAGGCCCGCGAGGGGGCGGAACATCCAGGGCCGCGCGCCCATCGACAGGAACTGCCGCGCGCGATCGGTCCAGGAGGCGAAGCGGTAGCACGAGAGCGTCACCACCTGCCGCCCCGCCGCGTGGCCGGTGCGCCGGACCGGGCGGGGGTGGATCAGCCGGCTGATCGGCGCGCCGGCCGTCGCTTCGCGACGTACCGGGGCCGATGCCGCCCCACCGGCCTCCGTGGCGTCGCCGGCGCGTGCCGCCGTGGCCCCGGGCTCGGCGAGGTCGCTCATCGCCGGGCCGGCGGCACTCGGCCGCGCGCGGCACCGCGCGGGCGAGGCGGCACTAGGCCCAGAGGCTGCCGAGCGCCTCGGTCAGGTGGTCGAGATCGGCCTCGGTGTGCAGCGGCCCCGGCGTGAAGCGCAGCCGTTCGGTGCCGCGCGGCACGGTGGGGTAGTTGATCGGCTGCACGTAGACGCCCCAT
>JBHJHI010000116.1:0-9904 GCA_050330995.1 Paracoccaceae bacterium | reverse complement strand
CCCGCTGCACGATCGCTCGGCGGCGCTGCTCCCGACCGGGGCCCGGGTGACCGGATGCCCCGGAATCGGTGACCGGATCAGATCGGAATCACCGACCGGATGTTATCGGAACGCCTGACCGGATGAGCCCGGAATGCGCAGTTCGCGCTCGACTGCCACGATCGAGAGGCGATCGGCTGGAGCGCCACCACCGCCGGCATCTCCGGCGAGATGGTCCGCGACCTGATGGTCGAGTGCGTCGAGACCCGCTTCGGCGCCGATCGAGCGCCCGAGCGCATTCAGTGGCTCACGGACAACGGCTCGGTCTACGCGGCCGGGAAGACCATCGATCTGGCGCTCGCGCTCAACCTCGAGTCCTGCTTCACGCCCGTCGAGAGTTCCGAAAGCAACGGCATGGCCGAAGCCCTCGTACGCACCATCAAGCGCGACTACGCGCGCGTCAGCCTGATCCCCGACGCCGCGACCGCCATCGCCGCCGTCGGGGACTGGATGGAGGACTACAACACCGTCCATCCCCACAGCCGGCTCGGATACCGCTCACCGCGCGAGTATCTCAGAGCCACGTCGCAGCCTGCCGCCTGTCCGGTCTGACGGGGTCAACACCAAGGAGGGAGCATTGTAACGAAGCTCGCCATGTTCATTGGCCAAAGCGCGGTTGGGGTGGAGCGCCTTGAAGTGCTCGAGGGACCGGCCGGCCGGCGCAAGTTGGCCCGACGAGGTAAAGGCACGCATCGTCGCCGAGAGCATAGAGGACGGCGCGCGCGTCGGCCGGTCGGAAGCCATGGTCTCGCTACCTCGGCAACGCCAATACGGCATAGCCACAGCGACGTGCATGAGTGACGGTGCATGATCTCAAACCCTATAATGAGGTTCGGCAAGCGAACAGAGACAACCGCTCGAGCTGCGCCGCAGTCAAAGCGTAGCAAAGCGGAGGGCCTCGCCGCGAGATCAGTCACGCCCATAGAGCGATGCAATGAGCACGTGTAAGGCCGGCGTTCTGGCTTTCACAGAAAGCACCACGTGGCGGTGCCTCTCCGACCACGGACGAAAGCACGATGCCGGCGACCCGGATGGACGAGGAGCGGGTCCGTAGCCCCGGTCGGAGACCGAACCGACGAACTGGCCGGTCGCGGGATCGGTTCGCCGGGGTCTCGCCACCAGGACACAGGTCCTGAGCGCGTCATGTGGCGGCGCATGCCCGCCCGACACAGGGCCGGGGCACGCCCGCGAGATGGGCGATCGGGATCCGGTTGGTCGGCATCGAAGAGCACGCCGCCCGACCTCCGGGACGCCATCACGGAAGCCGATCCACAGACATTCCATTGGTCGACCGTCGCGGCCGAGGCGTGCCGGCGCCCCGAGCGTCGGCGGCGGCGTGCGCGATGGTCTGCCTCATCCATCCTGAAACATGGATACAATCACCTGCGGTGAGTTGCGCCGAATGTGAAACGAACCTGAACGCATTCTTAAAATTAACTTTCCAGTTTGTACAGCTTCGAACAATTCTTATTGTTAACCTGCAGGGATAGACGGGGCGGTAATAGACGGGGCGGTAGGAGCGAAGATGCGCGCCCGGTCGATCTGTCCGGTCAGCAGGAGAAGTCCGATGCGATACTTCAAGCTCATGAAGTCTTCGGTCGACCCGGTCCCGTTCCTCAGGGAGATCGGGAGCGTCGACGGCGCCTGGAACGCCGCGACCGGGCGACAGGACAAGATCGCGGTGCAGCGCGAGGCGCTGGCGATCCCGCTGCGTGGCTTGAAGAAGTCAGCGATCGGCGAGCGCAAGCGGCGCGACGTCCACGAGAGCCGCTGGACCTCCGGCTCGATCGCCTACCCGGTCGCGCGGCGCTTCCTCGAAGACTTCGCCGCCGAGCAGGACGCGCTGCTCGGCCGGGGCAAGATCGTCTGCCTGCCGGCCGGCAAGCGGGTCTACCCCCACATCGATCGCGGCGAATACTACCGCGCGCGCGATCGCTACCACCTCGTGCTGCGCTCGACGCACGGCTCCTGGCTCAGGGCGGCGGACGAAGAGGTCCGCATGGGCGAGGGCGAGCTCTGGTGGTTCGACAACGACCAGATGCACGAAGCCCACAACGACGGCGACGAGGACCGCATCCACATGATCTTCGACATGCTCCCGCGCGTCCGCGCCGCGGAGGTCCTCGGACGGACGGAGGCCGCGTGAGCATCGTCCCCGACACGGGCTCCGGCCCGCCCGTCCGGGCGGTGCGCCGCCGGACCGGGCGCGGCGAGCGCGCGCTCGACTGCTGGCTCGCCGGACCCCTCGACGCGACGGCGCCGCCGGTGGTCGCGGTGCATGGCATCGCGCGGGGGGCGCGCGAGCAGGCGGCGCTGCTGGCGGCGCGCGCCGACGCGCGCGGCCGTCTCGTCGTGGCCCCCCGCTTCGGCGAGAGGCGCTGGCCGCGCTACCAGCAGGCGGTGCGCGGCGGCCGCGCCGACCTCGCGCTGCTCGCGCTGATGAACGAGCTGCGGCTCACGGGTCTCTGGCGCACGCCGACCGTCGACCTCGCCGGCTTCTCGGGCGGCGCGCAGTTCGCCCACCGCTTCGCCATGCTCTATCCCCATCTCGTCGGCCGGCTCGTGGTCGGCTCGGCCGGCTGGTACACCCACCCCGACGAGGCGCCCTTCCCCTACGGTCTCGGGCCGGACACCGAGACGACGGGCTGGGGCGCGCGGATGCGCGCGGGGCTCGACCGTTTTCTCGCGCTGCCGCTCCGCGTCGTCGTCGGTGCCGAGGATCGCGTGTCCGATCCGAACACGCGCCGCGGCCCGCTCCTCGACGCGCAGCAGGGGACCCACCGGCTGGAGCGGGCGCACCGCTGGGCGAGAGCCCTCCGAGAGGCCGCGGGCCGGCGCGGGATCGCGGCCGACGTCTCGGTCGAGGTGCTCGCGGGCTGCGGCCACGACTTCGCCGACTGCGTCGTCACGGGCGGCCTCGACCGGATCGTCCTCGACGAGGACCGAGCCCGCGCCGTCGCCGACGCGCGTCGCGGATGCGGCGCCTGCCGCTCGGCCGCCTGAACCAGCCACGACGGATGATGCCATGAAGACGATCGAGCCGCTCGCCGGCGGCCTTCTCGACGCCGCCAAGTGGGCGTTCGCCACCCGCCGCGTCGCGCGCGAGGTCTGTACCCGCCTCGTCGAGGCGGTGGCGAACGCGCGCTCGGGCGATCTCGTGCTCGCGCGCGTCGAGGCGCTCGGCTCGCACCAGAGGCTCCAGCTGCCGACCGGCCGGCCCTCGCAGCTCCACCCGGGCGATCTGGTCGTCGTCGTCTGCGGCGACCGCTACGCCCCCGACCAGTTCGAGGGAGACGCCACGCTCTCGCCCGGTCGAGCCGACCTTCTCGCCGCCGGTGGCGTGGTCGGTCGCATGCGCCAGCGCCATCAGCGGATGTCGCTCCCGACCCGTCTCGCGCCCCTCGGTCTCGTCGCGCGGGACGACGGGCACGTCGTCAACGTCGCGGACCACGCCCTGCCGCCGGCCGCTCCCGCCGGTCGCGGGCCGGTCGTCGTCGCGGTCGCCGGCGCCTCGATGAACGCGGGCAAGACCGTCGCGGGGTCGAGCCTCGCGCACGGCCTCGCGCGCGCCGGCTGGCGGGTGGCGGCGGTGAAGGCCACCGGCACGGCCGCGTTCAACGACTACAACGCCTACGTCGATGCCGGTCCCATGTGGGTCGGCGACTTCACCGACGCCGGCATGGTGTCCACCTACCGCCAGCCGCTGGCCCGGATCGAGGAGGGCGTCGGGCGCCTCCTCGACCATGCCGCCGCCCTCGGGGCCGAGGTCGCGGTGGTCGAGCTGGCCGACGGCATCCTACAGGCCGAGACCGCGGCGCTCCTGCGCTCGCCGCGCTTTCGCGAGCGGCTCGGCGGCTGCCTGCTCGCCGTGCCCGACGCGCTGTCGGTTCTCGGGGGCGCGGCCGCGCTCGAGGCCATGGCGCTGGAGCCGGCGGCGGTCACCGGCACGATCAGCTGCTCGCCGCTGGCCTCGGCCGAGGCGACGGCGGCGACCGGGCTGCGCGTGATGGGCCGCGACGCGCTTTGCGACCCGGCGCACGCCAACGCGCTCCTCTCCGAGATTACCGCGGGCCGCTGGCGCCCGCGCCCGCTCGCCGCCGTCGCCTTGGCGGCCGCGTGAGCAGGGTCCCGCGCGTCCTCGCCGGAGAGCGGCGGCGGGGCATCGCCCTCGTCGCCGCGCTCGCCCTCGGGCAGGCGGCGGCGACGGGCGTGGCCGCCTTCGCCACGCGCGACGTCTTCGCGGCGATGCGCGAGGCGGCCGCGGGCGTCCCGGCCGCGGCGCTCTGGTCGGTCTTCGGCGCGGGCGCGGCCGTGGCGCTCCTGCGCTACGCCGAGCGGGTCGTCGCTGAGCGTGTCGGCCAGGACTACGCCGCCGCGCTGCGCGCCGGGCTCTTTCGCCACATGACCCGCGTGCCGGCGCGCGAGGTCGCGAACCGGCGCAGCGGAGCGCTGGCGATGCGCTTCGTCGGCGACCTCTCGGCCGCGCGCGGCTGGGTCAGCCTCGGCGTCGCGCGCCTCGTCTCGGCGAGCGTCGTGCTGCCGGCCGCGACGGGGGTGCTGTTCGCGCTCGATCCCGCCCTCGGCGCGGCCGCCGCGCTGCCGGTCGTCCTCGGCCTCGCGGCCATGGCGCTCGCCGGACCCGCGCTCGGGCCGGCGCATCGGCGGCTGCGCGCGCGCCGCGCGCGCCTCGCCGCCGACATGAGCGAGCGGCTGCCGCACGCGCCGGAGCTGCACCTGCTCGGCCGCGTCGGCATCGAGATGGACCGCCTGGAGCGCCGCACCGAGCGGATGATCGTCTCGGCCGTCGCCCGCGCGCGCGGCGCGGCCTTCCTGCGCGCCGTGCCCGACGCCGTCTCGGGCGCGGCCGCCGCCGGGGTGCTCTGGACCGCCCTCCTGACCGGCGCGCCCGCCGCCACCGCCGCCGGCGCGCTCGCGGCCGTCGGGCTGATGATCCAGCCGATGCGCGATCTCGCCGGGGTATGGGACCGCTACCGCGCCTGGTGCGCCGCGCGCGACAAGTGCGCGGCGCTCCTGTCGGTCGAGCGGCTGCCGCAGGCGCGCCGTGGCGGCGCCGAGCGGGACGCGCCCGACGCGCCGCCGCCGCTGCGCTTCGAGGGCGTGCGCGCCGGGCTTCTCCGCGACATCGACGCGGAGGCCGCGCCGGGGCGCCGGATCGCCGTCCTCGGCCCGAACGGCGCGGGCAAGTCGACGCTCCTGGCCCTCGCCGCCGGGCTGGAGGCGCCGGAGGCGGGCCGCGTCCTGCTCGGCGCCCGCCCGCCCACGGACCTCGCCGCCGCCGAGCGCCGGCGCCTGATCGCCTTCGTCTCGCTGCGCTCGCCGATCCTCGCGGGCAGCCTGCGCCGGGCGCTCACCATGGGCGCGCCCGAGCGCCCGGACGACGCGGCGGTGATCGGGACGGCCGAGGCGTTCGGGCTCGGCGCGGTGCTCCACCGGCTCGGCGGGCTCGACGGCCGGCTCGCCGAGGGCGGGCGCAACCTCTCGACCGGGGAGGCGCGCCGGGTGCTGCTCGCGCGCGCGGCGCTGTCGCGCCCGCGCCTTCTGCTGCTCGACGAGCCCGACGAGGCGCTCGACCGCGACGCGCTCCGCCTCGTCCATCGCCTGATCACGGGCACCGCGGCGACCACGCTCGTGATCACGCACGAGCCCGCGCTCGCGCGGGCGATGGACGAGGCGTGGTTCCTGCGCAATGGTCGGCTGGAAGCCGTCGGCCCGCCCGACGCTCTGATCGGACGCATCCCCGCCGGCGAGGCGGTCCCCGCGACGACGGGACCGCCGGCGGCGGCCTGAGCGGAGACGCCCGTCGTGCGCTACCTGACGAAGCTCACGCTGACGTTCACGGGGCTCTTCGCCGTCGCCCTCGCCTGCGCCTGGCTCGCCTTCTGGAGCGCGAGTTCGGCACAGAGCGACCTCGAGCGGATGCATCTCGCGAGCCGCGTCAACGAGGCGTATCTCTCGCTGTCGAACCACACCTACCGGCTGTTCAAGCAGTTCGGCGACGCCTTCCTGATCGGCGACCGCGACGGGGGCGCGGGCGAGGAGGCGCTCGTCGCGGCGATCCGCGCGGACGTGACGCTGATCCGCGAGCTGATCGCCGAGGAGGTGCGCCTCTACGGCGAGGAGGAGATCGAGGAACTCGACCACCTCGCGAAGATCGAGCGCAAGATCGACGCGCTGATCCGCGAGCTGACCTGGTTGCAGACCGACGACAACCTGGCGGGCGGCACGCCCTACGATGTCCGTCTCGCCCGCATCCTGGATCAGCGCATCGACACCGAGTTCGAGACGCTGATCGGCGAGGCCCTCGCGGAGGAGCGCTCCGAGGTCGCCGAGGTGGAGGCGGATCTGCGCGCGGCGGTGGAGTTCCACCAGCAGGCCGCCCTCGGGGCCGGGGCCGTCGCGGCGACGGCCACCGTGCTCGGGACGTGGCTTCTCGGCAGCGGCCTCCTGCGGCCGCTGCGCCTCCTGCTCGACGGCGCCCGGGCCGTCGGCCAGGGCGAGCTCGGCCACAGGATCGCGCGGAGCGGCGACGCCGACCTCGACCGCGTGGCGGCGGCCTTCAACCGGATGGCCGACCGGGTGGCCGAGCGCGAGGACCGCCTGCGCGCCGCGCGGCGGTCGCTCGAGCGCGAGGTCTCCGAGCGCACGCGCCGGCTCGAGTCGCTCCTGGAGACGCTGAGGCGCGCGGAGGCGAACCGCCGCCGCCTGCTCGCCGACGTCAGCCACGAGCTGCGCACGCCGCTCACGATCATCAGGGGCGAGGTCGACGTCACGCTCCGCGGGGCGCGCACCGTGGAGGACTACCGCGAGGCGCTGGTACGCGCCGGCCGCGCCGCCGCGCACAGCGCGCGCATCGTCGACGACCTGCTGTTCGTCGCCCGCCAGGAGTCCGACGAGGTGCGGCTGCGCTACGACGAGGTGGACGTCGTCGCGCTCGCCGAGGAAGCGGCCTCGCTCGCCGCCGCGCTGTCCGACACGGGGTCGAGGCCGCGCGTCGAGGCCAGCTCGCGGCCCATCGTCGTGGTCGCCGATCCCGACCGGCTGCGCCAGGTGCTCGCCATCCTGCTCGAGAACGCCGTGCGCTACGGCGGCGACGCGGTCGCGGTGCGCGTCGGGCACGCCGGCGACGGGGTGGCGCTCGTCGTCGCCGACAACGGCCCCGGCCTCGGCGAGGAGGAGGCGGCCCGCGCGTTCGAGCGCTTCTTCCGCGGCACGGACGCCGCGGCGCGTCACGAGGGCGGGACGGGCCTCGGCCTGCCTGTGGCCAAGGCGATCGTCGAGGCGCACGGCGGCACCATCGCGCTCGACACCCGGCCGGGCGAGGGCGTCGAGGTGCGGGTCGTGCTGCCCGAGCGGGTCGACATGGCGGAGGCGTCGTGACGGGGCGGGCGGCCCCGACGGACCGCCGGGGCGCCGGCGCGGGGGACGGAGGCGCGGCGCGCGCCGCGCGACCGGCCCTGGCCCGTGTCCGGGGTCGCGCGTCGTGAACGTCCTCCTCGTCGAGGACGAACAGGGCGTCGCCGACTTCGTCGTGCGCGGCCTGCGCGCCGAGGGCTGGATGGTGAGCCACGCCGCCGACGCCGAGACCGCGCTCGCGCTGAGCGAGACGGGGGCGTTCGACGTCGTGATCCTCGACATGGTCCTGCCGGGGCTCTCGGGCGCCGACGTCTGCCGCAGTCTCCGGGCGCGGCGGGACCTCACGCCCGTCCTCATCCTCTCGGCCCTCGGCTCGACCGACGCCCGCGTCGCGGGCCTGCGCCTCGGCGCCGACGACTACCTGACCAAGCCCTTCGAGTTCGACGAGCTGGTGGCCCGGGTCGAGGCGCTGTTCCGGCGCCGGAGCGGGTTCACGAGCGAGACCGAGCGCGTGCTGCGCGCCGGCGCGCTCTCGCTCGATCTGGAGACGCTGGAGGCGAGGGCCGGCGACCGCGTCGTGGAGCTGACGGCGAAGGAGCGCGAGATGCTCCGGCTCCTCCTGTCGAAGCCGGGCGCCGTGTTCTCGCGAGAGCGTATCCTGAGCAGCGTCTGGGGCGCGAACGAGGACCCGCTGACCAACATCATCGAGGTCTATGTCCGTCGCTTGCGCCGCAAGCGCGGTCCGCACGGCGCGGTGCTCAAGACGGTGCGGGGGGCCGGCTATCGCCTCGTCGCCTCCGAGGACGTCGACCCCTGAAGGCGGCGGACGCGCCACGGACCGCCGCCGGCGCGACCCCTCCGAGAGCCGGAGGCGAAGCGGCGGCCCGGGGGCTCGCGCCATCCGGCGCCGCGCGCGAGGCGAGCGGTGCGCCGCGCCGGCGAGCGGGGGCCGCGCGGGCCGCCGCTCCCGGTTTTTCCGAACGCCCTAGGCGGTCGCGCGACGCAGCAGCACGAGGCCGCCGAGGCTGCCGAGCAGGAGCATCGCCGCCGGCGGCAGCGGCACGTCCGGCAGCGGGGCGCCGAAGTCCTCCGGGTCCTCGGTCGCGAGGAAGAAGCCGCCGAGGTCGGGGCCGTCGTCCGCGGTCAGGCGGAAGCCGCCCGCGCGGTCGCCCGCCCCGAGGCCGAAGGCGGCGAGATCGAAGCCGGCGACGGTGAGAAGCTGGCTGTTTCCGATCTCGACCGTATCGATCGAGAAACCCGCGCTGGCGAAGTCGCCGCTGTCGATGGTGAGCGGATCGGAGAACACCGGCGCCGCGAGGGTGCCGCCGGTGATGAGTTCGACGTCGAACTCGTCGTTGCCGCCGCGCTCGAAGAAGACGATGTCGGGCAGGCCGTCGCCGCCGACGTCGTCGAAGGTGAGCGTGTTCTCGAAGCCGACGACGAACTGCCCCGTGCCGGCGCTCTCGCCGTCGGTGATCTCGCTCAGGCTGCGACTGTTGAAGGCGTTGAGCAGCGCCGCGTCCTGGATCGTCGGGTCCGTGGTCTCCTGGGCCGCGCCGGGGAAGCCCGCCTTGGTGAAGGGGGCGGGATCGCCGTCGGCGTCGGTGTCGTTATCGCCGAACTCGGCGTTGAACTTCGAGCGGCCCTGCGTGACCTCGAAGCTGCGCGCGACGCTGAAGGAGCCGGTCGTGCCGTCGTAGACGACCTCGCCGCCTCCCGGCGCGGTGAAGGTCAGGCTGTCGAGGAGCACGTCGTCCGTGAACGGGCTCGTCGTGTCCGTGGAGCCGGCGGGGGTGGAGAACGCGACCCCGCCGGCACTGGGAAGGAGGGTGGTGGCCGCCGCCGTGCCGGCGAGGAGCGTGCCCGCGAGAGCGGTGGCGCCGACGGTCGTGAGTTCGCGCATGGGAACCTCGGCTTGATCGTTGGTCGGGCAGGCGGTGAATCAACCGCCGCCTGCAATGCGTTAGCTGTAACTCAACTTTGAGGCGAAAGGGTGAAACACTGACGTAACGAAATCTCAAGCCCTATTAGAGGAATAATAAGCGGACAGGTTTCAATATCTGAAGTCGAGGATGCAATAGCGCGTCGCCCGGAGGCGGAAGTCTCGGGCGGTCGATCGCCGGCGCCGCCGCGAAGGGAGCGGGGAGGACCGGGCGCTCGGCGGCTGCCGGGTCGCGCCGACCTCGGCCATGGATACCGCCCGGGCCAGCGGGCGGGCACGACGCCCGGGCACGTGCCGATCCGCCTTGCACTCGCCTGCGGGCGACGGCGGCGAGCGCCGTCAGGGCGGTGCCGGCGAGGTCCTCGCGCCCGGTCTCCCGGAGGACGGCGCGGACGGCATGGGCGAAGCGCGGGGCTTCGGCGACGGGACGCGGCCGGCCGGCGGCGATCCCCGGCTCGACGCCGCGGCGAGGAGAGCGGCCCGAGGCGACGCCGCGTCCGTGCCGACGCGCGCCCGCTCGCCCATCCCCGTCGCGCAGACGCACGCCGC
>JBHJHI010000115.1:0-17696 GCA_050330995.1 Paracoccaceae bacterium | reverse complement strand
GAGGCCGCGGCGTGTGCGGCGCGATCGAGTGCGTCGAGGTCGGCCCGCGCGACGGGTTGCAGAACTAGCCCGGCCGCTTTCCGACCGAGGACTAGATCGCGCTCGGGGACGCGCTCTCGGCGACCGGGCGCAGCCGTATCGAGGCGGCCGCCTTCGTCTCGCCGCGCGCCGTGCCGCAGATGGCCGACGGCGCGGCGGTAATGGCCGGCATCCGCCGCGCGCCCGGCGTCGCCTACGCCGCGCTCACCCCGAACCTCAAGGGCTACGACGCGGCGCGCGCCGCCCGCGTCGACGAGGCGGCGGTGTTCGCGTCCGCCTCGGAGAGCTTCAGCCGCGCCAACATCAACGCCTCGGTCGCCGAGAGCCTGGAGCGCTTCCGCCCCGTCGCCGAGGCCGCCCGCGCCGACGCCGTCCGCCTGCGCGCCTACGTCTCCTGCGTGGTGGTCTGCCCCTACGAGGGCGCGGTCGCGCCAGAGGCAGTCGCGCGGCTGACCGAGACGCTGTTCACGATGGGCGCGGCCGAGGTCTCGCTCGGCGACACCGTCGGACGCGGCACGCCCGAGAGCGTGGACGCGATGCTGGACGCCGTGCTCGCCGTCGCCGACGCGGATCGCCTCGCCGCGCACCTGCACGCCACCAACGGCCGCGCGCTCGACAACGTCTCGGTCTGCCACGCGCGCGGCCTCGGCGTGTTCGCCGCCGCCGCCGGGGGACTCGGCGGCTGCCCCTTCGCGCCCGGCGCCTCGGGCAACCTCGCGACCGGCGATCTGGTGGCCTGGGCCGAAGGGCGGGGCCTCGCGACCGGGGTCGACCGCGCCGCCCTCGCCGAGGCCGAAGCCCTCGCCCGCCGCCTCAGGGAGAGCGCCCGTGACGGATGAGCGCCTGGAGATCAAGACCGACGCGCGCGGGATCGCGACCGTGACGCTCGCGCGGCCCGAGCGCCACAACGCGCTCGACGCCGCCACCATGGACGCGCTCGACGCCGCCGCCGCCCGGCTCGACGCCGACGGGGAGGTACGCGCGGTGGTCCTGGCGGCCGGGGGCGAGAGCTTCTGCGCCGGGGCCGATCTCGGCTGGATGCGCGCGCAGGCGGAGGCGACGCGCGAGGGCCGCATCCGCGAGGCGCGGCGGATCGCCTCCATGCTCGGCCGGCTCGACCGGCTGTCGAAGCCGCTGATCGCGCGGGTGCAGGGGCCGGCCTACGGCGGCGGGCGCGGGCTGATGGCCGTCGCCGACGTCGCGATCGTCGCGCGGCCCGGCCGCTTCGCCTTCACCGAAGCCCGCCTCGGCCTCATCCCCGCCACGATCGGCCCCTACGTCGTGCCCCGCATGGGACGAACGGGGACGCGACGGGTGTTCTTCACGGGGCGAACCTTCGACGCGGCGGAGGCGGTGGCGCTCGGGCTCGCCGCGCGCGCTGTCGATCGCGACGACCTCGACGCGGCGGTCGAGGCCGAGGTCGCGGCCTGTCTCGCCTGCGCGCCGGGCGCGGTCGCGCGCGCCAAGGCGCTCGCCGCCCGCCTCGCGCCGGGGCCTGACGAGGCGGCGATCGAGGCGAGCATCGAGGCGCTCGCCGACGCCTGGGAGGACCCGGAGGCGGCCGAGGGCATCGCCGCCTTCTTCGAGAAGCGCCGCCCCGCCTGGCGCGGGGGGCGGTCGTGAGAGCCCCCGCTTTCGTCGCCGCGGCCCTGGCGCTGACCACCGCCGCGCTCGCCGAGCCGACCACCGACTACGCCGCGATCACGCCCGCCTCGGCCGGGACGGATCTCTGGCGCGAGGCCGAGACCGCGGCCGCGCGCGGCGACTGCGAGGCCGCGGCACCGCTCTATCGCACCGTGCTCGACGCCGGGCCGAGCCCGGCACGCCGCATCGCGGCCACCCACGCGCTCGTGCTCTGCACCGCCGACCCGGACGAGCCCTGGACCGCGCGCGCGCTGATGGCCGACCTGCTGCCGGTGGTCACGGCGCATTTCGGCGCGCAGTCCTCCGGGCTCGCGCGCCATCACGCGATCTGGGCCGAGGCGGAGGTGCGCGCGGGCGCTCTCGACGTCGCCTGGCGCCGCTCGGAAGCCGCGATCGCCGCGAGCCGCGCGGCCGGCAACGTCGATCCGTTCGAGCACGCGGCCGAACTCTATCGCCTCGCCGCCATCCAGATCGCCCGCGGCGAGGCGGGCGCCTTCCTCGCCTTCCTCGACACCGAGCGCGCGCGGCTCGACGCGGCCGACTGGATGGCCGAAGGCGACGACGCGCTGTTCGACGAGCTGATGGGTCGCGTGCCCGCCGCCGAGGAGACCGAGGCTCTCGCCGCATGGGCCCGCGCCGGGCTGGAGGAGTTCGACCCCCGCCCGCTCTACCTGACTCTGCTTGACCGGCCGGTCTGAGAGCGCGCGAAGCGGGCGATCGCAGCAACCATGGCGATGATGTGCGCGGAGCGCGTCGCTCTAAGCTCCGCTTCGCCGACGAATTCCCTCGAACGCGCATCGCAAGCGGTAGAAATCCCGCACGAGCCACTCCTCATCGAACACGGCGAGCGATCTCAGCCTTCTCTTCCCCAGCCTTCTATCGAACATACCCATAGCCCTTACTATCGATCGATTGAACATCATAATCTGATCGACCGATAGATTCGTGTACTCGAAAAGAGATTCGTTAAATTCCCACTGATCGATAAATCCTTCGCGCGTAAGGCTTTCTTGCACCTCCTCCCGAATTGAACGATGTTCGTCAGCTTCTTCAGAGCTAAAATAATTCGAGCGATCTCGCACTCTATTGTTTCTCTCATGGAACTCGACAAGATAACTGAGTGACCCCATACTATGGACTCGCCTCTTATCGATCGTGATCCAAGCCTCTCCTTCCTGATCGTGGGCGCCGCGATAGCGCGTCGTCCAGACTTCGACACGCCCTCGCGCGCAGTCCGCGAAGCTCTCTTCGATCCTTTGCTTCAGCTTGCTCCAGCGCATCGTCCGGCGCTTCAGCGATCGTTACCCGGCTCGAAGCGGCGCATGGCGCGCGGGACGTCCTCCGCCTCGGCGGTGTCCCCTTCCCCCGAGCCGAGCAGGCCGTCGCGTACCGAGCGGAACACCGCCTCGACCACGCTCTCGTCGTCGCGCGCGGCGACTTCCGGTTCGGACGGGTCGTCGCCCGGACGCGGCAGCGGCCTCGGCGCGAGGCCCTCGTGCGCGCGCCGCATGGTCTCGCGCCAGATCTCGGCCGGCAGCCCGCCGCCAGTGACGCCAACGAGGGGCGCGTTGTCGTCGTTGCCCATCCAGACGCCGGCGACTTAGTCGGCGGTGAAGCCGATGAACCAGGCGTCGCGCGCGGCCTGGGTGGTGCCGGTCTTGCCCGCCGCCTCGCGCGCGCCGAGGTCGGCGCGCCGCCCAGTGCCGTGCTCGACCACGCCGCGCATCATCGCAATCAGCCGGCGCGCGTCGTCCGCGTCGATCGCGGCCGTGCGCTCGCGGCGCTCGCCGGCGATCACGGGGTCGTCGTCGCCTCTGAGCCGGATCGAGACGATACCGTGGGGCTCGGCCCGCACGCCCTCGCCCGCGATGGTCGCGAACACGCCGGTCATGTCGACGAGCGTGGCCTCGGACGTGCCGAGCGCCAGCGCCGGGCCGGGGGCCAGCGCGGCGTCGAAGCCCATGGCGCGGGCGACCTCGCGCACCCGCTCGGCGCCGACGCTCTGGTGGAGACGCACCGCGACGGTGTTGATCGAGCGCGCGAGCGCCTCGCGAAGCATCACCCGGCCAGCGTAGCCGCCGCCGTAGTTCGAGGGCGACCAGCCGTCGACGGTGATCGGCGCGTCCTCGAGCACGTCCGAGGGCGAGAAGCCGGCCTCGAGCGCGGCGGCGTAGACGATCGGCTTGAAGGCGCTGCCGGTCTGGCGCAGCGCCTGGGTCGCGCGGTTGAACTGGCCGACGCCGCGCTCGCGCCCGCCGACCATGGCGCGCACCGCGCCGGTGCGGTCCATGATCACCACCGCCGCCTGGGCGGTCGAGCCCTCGCGCACCTTGGCCTCGAACACCGAGGAGACCGCGTCCTCGGCCGCCTGCTGCAGGCTCGGGTCGAAGGTGGTGGCGATGACCACGTCCTCGGTGGTGTCGGCGGCGAAGTAGTCGGGCGCCGTCTCCATCGCCCAGTCGGCGAAGTAGCCGCCCGCGCGCGCCGCCGCCGCCTGGCTGAGCGAGGCGGGCTCGGCCAGCGCCTCGACCACCTGCGCCTGCGTCAGGTAGCCCTGCTTCTCCATCAGCCGCACGATCACCGAGGCCCTTCCCTGCGCGGCGGCGAGATCGGAGGTCGGCGCGTAGCGCGAGGGCGCGCGCAACAAGCCCGCGAGCATCGCCGCCTCGGCCGGGTCCAGAAGCCGCGCCGACTTGCCGAAGTAGCGCTGGCTCGCCGCCTCGAAGCCGTAGGTGCCCGCGCCCAGGTACACCCGGTTGAGGTAGATCGAGAGGATCTCCTCCTTGGTGTACTTCAGCTCCATCGCCAGCGCCATCGGCACCTCGGCGAGCTTGCGCTCGATGGTGCGGGCGCTGTCGAGGAACACGTTCTTGGCGGTCTGCTGCGTCAGCGTCGAGCCGCCCTGCACGATCCGGCCCGCGCGCAGGTTGGTCAGCATCGCGCGGCCGAGGCCGATCGGGTCGATCCCCGGGTGGCTCCAGTAGCGGCGGTCCTCTGTCGCGACGATGGCGTGGATCAGATGCGGCGAGACCTCGCGCGCACGGATCTCGCCCCCGTACTGCTCGCCGCGCCAGGCGAAGACGTTGCCGTTGCGGTCGAGCATGGTGACCGAGCCGCCGCCGCGGCCGTCGAACAGCTCGTCCACCGCCGGCAGCGTCAGATAGCTCCACGCTGTCGCGACCAGCAGCACCGCGACGCCGGCCAGCGCGAGGCGCAGGCCGAGCCGCCAGATCACCCGCCGGACGAAGCGCGCGAGACGCAGGAGCGGGCCGTCGCCGCGCGGCGCCGCGTGGCGCCCCTGCGGCTGGTCGCTCTCGCGCCGGGCTCGGCGTCGTACCATCTCGCTCGCTCCCCCCTGCTTCCCGGCCTGCCTAAACGTTCGTCCGCGCCGGGGCCAGCGCGCGGCGGCGCCCCGGACGGCTCGGGGCCGGGCCCGTCCCGGTACGGATCGATCGTCGGGCGCTCCTCCGGCGGCGGTCGGGCGCGCCCCCGACGGCGGTCGGGCGCTCCTCCGGAGCGACGGCACGGAACCGGGGCCGGTCCGCGGGCCCTATGTCATGCCGCTCCGCCGCCCGATCGCTGCCTAGCGCGCAGGCAGTTGCCCGCCGGGTGGCCTGACGCCGCGCCCCGTTTCGCCGCGGATACCCCGCCGCTTGCCCGCGCGGCACGCGGCGCGGCGGTTGGCACGGCTCTTGAATGCGACGGCCCAGTGATCGGCCAGGATCGCGGGGAGAGTCCGAGGAGTGCAATGAAGCTCATCATCGCCGTCATCAAACCCTTCAAGCTCGAAGAGGTCCGCGAGGCGCTCACCGGCATCGGCGTGCAGGGCCTCATGGTCTCCGAGGTGAAGGGCTACGGCCGCCAGTCCGGCCATACCGAGATCTACCGCGGCGCCGAGTACGTCGTGAACTTCGTGCCGAAGATCAAGATCGAGATGGTCGTCCCCAACGATCAGGTGGACCGCGTGATCGAGACGATCTCGGGCACCGCGCGCACCGGCAAGATCGGCGACGGCAAGATCTTCGTCACCACGATCGAATCGGCCGTCCGTGTGCGCACCGACGAGCGCGACGAGGACGCGCTCTGAGGGCCAGAGGGACAACAAAGATGAGGACCATGAAGAGCATCACCACCACCGGCGCGCTCGCGCTGACGTTCGCGGCGCTCGCCCTCCCGGCGCTCGCCCAGGACCAGGGAGCCGACGCGGCCGCCGCCACCGGTGGCAGCGTGCCCGAGCATTCCGTGTTCGTGTTCAACACGCTGCTGTTCCTGATCGGCGGCTTCCTCGTGATGTGGATGGCCGCGGGCTTCGCCATGCTCGAAGCCGGCCTCGTGCGCGGCAAGAACGTCGCCATGCAGTGCACCAAGAACATCGCGCTGTTCTCGATCGCCGCGGTCGCCTACTACCTGATCGGCTACGCCCTGATGTATCCGGGCGACGCCTGGATCCTGCAGGACTGGATCGGCAACATCTCGCTGGCCGCTCTCGAACCGGTCGGCGTGGCGCCGGAGCAAGCCGACGCGCTCGACTACGCGTCGACCGGCTCGGACTTCTTCTTCCAGCTGATGTTCTGCGCGACGACCGCCTCGATCGTGTCGGGGACGCTGGCCGAGCGGATCAAGCTCTGGCCGTTCCTGATCTTCGTGTTCGTACTGACGGCGCTGATCTACCCGATCCAGGCGAGCTGGAAGTGGGGCGGGGGCTACCTCGACAGCGTCTGGAGCTTCCAGGACTTCGCGGGCTCCACGGTCGTGCACTCGGGCGGCGGCTGGGCCGCGCTCGCGGGCGCGATCGTGCTCGGCGCGCGCACCGGCAAGTTCGGCGAGGGCGGGCGCGTCCACCCGATGCCAGGCTCGAACCTCGCGCTCGCCACGCTCGGCACCTTCATCCTCTGGCTCGGCTGGTTCGGCTTCAACGGCGGCTCTCAGCTCGCCATGGGCTCGGTCGGCGACGTAGCCGACGTCAGCCGCATCTTCTCGAACACCAACACCGCCGCCGCGGGCGGCGCCATCGCGGCGCTGATCCTGACGCAGCTGCTCTACGG
This sequence comes from Paracoccaceae bacterium, assembly GCA_050330995.1. Classification (GTDB taxonomy): domain Bacteria; phylum Pseudomonadota; class Alphaproteobacteria; order Rhodobacterales; family Rhodobacteraceae; genus Thermohalobaculum. Next base: position 10,968 of record JBHJHI010000115.1, on the reverse strand, counting down.
CAAGGTCGATCTGACCATGGTGCTGAACGGCGCGCTCGCGGGCCTCGTCTCGATCACCGCCGAGCCGCTGACGCCGACGCTCGGGCAGGCGACGCTGATCGGCATGGTCGGCGGCGTGATCGTGGTGTTCACCATCCCGATGCTCGACAAGCTGCGGATCGACGACGTGGTCGGCGCCATCCCGGTCCACCTGTTCGCCGGCATCTGGGGCACGCTCGCGGTGGTGCTGACCAACGACGCCGCCACGATCCTCGGTCAGGTGGTCTCGATCCTGATCGTCGCGGCCTTCGTCTTCCTGGTCTCGCTCGCGCTCTGGTTCGTGCTGTCGATGACCATCGGGTTGCGCGCCTCGCCCGAGGAAGAGCAGGCCGGCCTCGACAACGCGGAACTCGGTCTCGAGGCCTACCCCGAGTTCGGCTCCAAGGGCTCGCAGTTCGTCTGAGCCTTCCGTCTCCTCCCGGAGGGGCGCTTTGGCGGGCGCTCCCCCACCTCGCCCCGGCAGGCACGCCTGCCGGGGCTTTTTTCATGTCCGGACGCGCCTCGCGGCGTCGGTCGCGGCGGGACGGCCCCGGCCCGGTTCAAGCGGCGGCACGGCCCTGGCCGCGACGGCGCGGGCGGCGGCGGCGCGGCCCCTGCCCCGGCTTGGTCTTGGGCCCGTCGTTCGCCGGCACCGGCTCGGGCGGCGCCTCGCCGATCACCGCCATACGCGCCTTGGTCAGCCGCTCGATGTCGCGCAGATACCCCCGCTCCTCGACGTCGCAGAAGCTGATCGCGACCCCCGCGGCGCCGGCGCGCGCGGTGCGGCCGATGCGGTGGACGTAGGCCTCGGGCTCGTTCGGCAGCTCGAAGTTGACGACGTGGCTGACCTCGTCGACGTCGATGCCGCGCGCGGCGATGTCGGTGGCGACCAGCACCCGGCAGCCGCCGGCGCGGAAGGCGCCGCGCGCGCGCTGGCGCGCGCCCTGGCTCTTCGAGCCGTGGATCGCCTGGGCGGGCACGCCGCGCTTGCCGAGCGCCTCGGCGACGCGGTCGGCGCGGTGCTTGGTGCGGGTGAACACGATCACGCGCCGCGCCTCGCGGTCGGACAGCACGTCGGCGAGGAGCCCGAGCTTGTCGCCGCGCGCGACGTGGTGGACGCGCTGCTCGATGCGCTCGATAGGCGTCGACTGCGGCGCGATCTCGACGCGCGCCGGATCGCGCAGGATCTCGCCCGCGAGGCCGGCCACCGCCTCGGGCATGGTGGCCGAGAAGAACAGCGACTGCCGCTCGGCCGGCACGTGGCCGAGGATCCGGCGCACGTCGCGCACGAAGCCCATGTCGAGCATCCGGTCGGCCTCGTCGAGCACGAGATGGCGCACCGAGCCGAGGCCGAGCGTGCCCTGGCCGAGATGGTCGATCAGCCGCCCCGGCGTCGCGATCAGCAGGTCGACCCCCTGGCCGAGCGCCTTGCGCTGCGGGCCGTAGCCGACGCCGCCGAAGATCACGGTATGGCGAAGGCGCAGGTGGCGGGCGTAGGCGGCGGCCTCCTCGCCGATCTGGATGGCGAGCTCGCGCGTCGGCGCCAGCACCAGAGCGCGGGGGCCGGCGCTCGCGGGCAGGCGCTTGCCCGCGGCCAGCGCGTGCAGGATCGGCAGTAGGAAGGCGCCGGTCTTGCCGGTGCCGGTCTGGGCGATGGCGAGGATGTCGCGCCCCTCGACGAGCGGCGGGATCGCCTGCGCCTGGATCGGCGTCGGCGTGTCGTGGCCGCGGGCGGCGAGCGCACGCAGCAGCGGCTCGGCGAGGCCGAGCGCGGAGAAGGTGGTGTCGGTCAAGGTCGTACCTCGGACGTCGCCGCAGCACGACGAGGCGGCGGGGACGCATGGCCGATGCGCCGGGCGCGGCCGGACAAGGGCGGATGGTTCGGATCGGTCCCCGAGGCGCGCGCCGATCGTTCGGCGCCTCGCGCAGTCCCCGGGTCGATGGATGGCGCTGAGATGCGGGCTCGGCGCCGTCCGGTCAACCGTTCGCCGGTGCGAAAGACGCCGATGGGGGCGCGGCGTGGCGCGGGGAACACTGCTCCGGGCGGCCTGTGCGCCACTCCGGCACGGGTCGACCCGGATGCGGCCATGCGGCCCGCGACCTCAGCGCGGGGGGCGGCGGAACCGCTGCTCGGACAGCGTCGGCCCCCAGCTCGTGGCCGGCGCCTCGTGCTCCAGCCGGAAGCCCGCCCGCTCGTAGAGCCGTCGCGCGGCGTCTAGGCCGGCGAAGCTCGTCAGCGTGCAGGCCCGCCCGGGCGGGCGATCGACGAAGGCGAGCGCGGCGTCGAGCAGCCCGCGCCCGAGCCCGCCGCCGCGCGCGGCCTCGGCGACCACGAACCAGCGCAGCCGCGCCGCGCCGGCATCGGCGCCGTCGACGGTGACGCTGCCGAGAAGCTCGTCGCCCGCCCAGGCGCTCAGCGTCAGGTCGCGCTCTGGGTCGTAGCGCTCGAAGAAGGCGCCGAGACCGGCGGCGACGCGTGCCTCGAACACCCGGCCGAGGCCGTGCGCGGGCGCGTAGTAGGCGGCGTGCAGCGCGGTGATCCGGCCGATCAGCGCCGGGCGCCAGCCGCGGTGGAACGCCGTCACGGACGCTGGCGCGACGTCGCCTCGTGGCGGGGCAGGTCGTCGCGCGTGTCGAACCAGGCCACCCGGCTGCCGGCGTAGGCGTGACGCTCGGGCGCGAGCGGCGAGGGATCGTCGAAGGCGCCCGCGAGCAGGTAGGTCTCGCCCGCGAGGCGCGCGTCGCGGTAGCCGATCGGGCTGCCGCAGGTCGAGCAGAACAGCCGCTCGATGCCGGCGACGGCCGAGTAGGCCGTGGGCTCGTCGCCTTCGAGGGTCAGATCGGCGTCGCGATAGCCGGCGAAGGCGGCGACCGGCGCGCCGGTCGCCCGCCGGCAGTCGACGCAGTGGCAGTAGGCGCAGTGGATCGCCTCGCCCGAGACGGCATAGCGCACCCGACCACAGCGGCAGCCCGCCCTCACCGCGACAGCCCCGCGTGCAGCGCCGGGGCGTCGAGCGCGCCGAAGCCGTAGTGGCGCAGCCACCTGAGATCGCTCTCGAAGAAGGCGCGGAGATCCGGGATGCCGTACTTCAGCATCGCGACCCGGTCGATGCCGAGACCGAAGGCGAATCCCTGCCATTCGTCGGGATCGATGCCGGCCGAGCGCAGCACGTGCGGGTGGATCATGCCCGACCCGAGGATCTCGAGCCAACTGTCGCCCTCGCCGAGCTTCAGCGTGCCGCCCGCCCAGGAGCAGCGGATGTCGACCTCGGCCGAGGGTTCGGTGAAGGGGAAGTGGCTCGCGCGGAAGCGCAGCTCGACGTCGCCCAGCTCGAAGAAGGCGCGGCAGAATTCTTCCAGCACCCACTTCAGGTTGGCCATCGAGATGTCGCGGTCGATCGCGAGCCCCTCGACCTGGTGGAACATGGGCGTGTGGGTCTGGTCGTAGTCGGCGCGATAGACCCGTCCCGGGCAGATGAAGCGGCAGGGCGCGCCGCGCGCCTGCATGCCGCGGATCTGCACCGGGCTCGTGTGCGTGCGCAGCACGTGCGGAGGCCGATCGTCGCCGGGGCCGCGGCTCATGTAGAAGGTGTCCATCTCCGTGCGGCTCGGATGCTCGGCCGGGATGTTGAGCGCGTCGAAGTTGTACCAGTCGGTCTCGATCTGCGGGCCCTCGGCGATCTCGAAGCCGAGGTCGGCGAAGATCGCGGCGATCTCCTGGCTGACCTGGCTGATCGGATGGATCGAGCCGACGGGCTCGGGGCGGGGCTCCAGCGTGACGTCGAGCCATTCGGCCGAGAGCCGCTCGGCGAGCGCGGCGTCGGCGAGCGCGGCGCGGCGCGCGGCGATGGCGGCGCCCACCTCGTCCTTGAGCGCGTTGAGCGCGGGGCCGGCGGTCTGACGCTCCTCGGGCGTCATGCGGCCGAGTTCGCGCATCCTGAGCGCGATCTCGCCCTTCTTGCCGAGGGCGGCGACGCGCACCGCCTCGAGCGCGGCCTCGTCGGCCGCGGCCTCGACCTCGGCCAGATACTTCCGGCGCAGATCCCCGGTCGCCGCCGCGCCTTCGGCCGTGCCGTCCGCCATGCTCGCCTCCCTCGATCCGGCGCGTGTCCTACCACGACGCCGCGCGCGGGCAAGTCGGCGCACCGCCGTGCGCGGGCAAGTCGGCGTACCGCCGTGCGCGGGCAAGTCGGCGCACCGCCGCGCGCGGGCAAGCGCCTTCCCGACGCAGTGGCGGTCGGCAACGCTCGGCGCACGATCGGATCGCGCAGGGCGTTCCCGGGGTCCGATCCGAAGCCGACCACCCGGAGCCTTCCATGCGCCTGACCGCGACCGTCCTCGCCCTGACCCTGACCGCGCCGCTGCCGGCCTTCGCACAGCAGGCCGGGGCCGTCGACAACCTGCCCTTCGACGAACAGTCGCGCGCGCGCACCACGGAGGCGCTGCAATCGACCCTGTTCGAGCTGCTGGCGCTACGCCAGCACGTCCACCAGATGCACTGGAACGTGGTCGGCAAGGAGTTCTACCAGCTGCACGAGTTCTATGCCGAGCTGTACGGCTCGCTCGACGAGTACATCGACATGGTGGGCGGGCGCATGGCCACGCTCGGCGCGCCGACCGACGCGCGGCCGAGCCAGGTGGTCGCCGGCGCCGGGCTGGAGGAGCCGCCGACGGGCTACATCGAGGGCGTGCCCGACTCGATCGAGGCGGTGCTCGTGAACTACGCGACCGTCTCCGACCGGCTGGAGGCGCGCATCGCCTCGTTCGAGGAGGACATGCTGACGCAGGACCTGCTGATCGGCCTCGCCCGCGCGATCCAGAAGGACGCCTGGATGCTGCGCGCGCACGTACAGGCGCCGGGCGCGGACTGACGTCCCGGGACCGGAGCCTCGGCCCGCCGAAGCGCCGTTCGACCGGATTGGACCGGGTCTCGCGCTCTGGCCGTTCGCCTCCGCGCGCTTCCGCGACGCCCGAGCGTTCCGCTCGGGCTGGACGCCGCGCTCAGCGCGTCGCGACCCGCCCGTCGAGCACGCCCGCGAGCGTGCGCCAGAGCACCCGCGCCGCGAGCTGCGCGCCCTCGGCGCTCGCGTGATGGCCGTCGCGGCCGTGCACCGCCTCGCCGCGCGAGGCCGCGGCCGTGAGGCGCTGGCCGACCGGGGCGACGGTCGCCGCGGTCGTCCGCGCGAGCGCGTCGTAGTGCGCCGCGACCGCGGCCTGCATCGCCGCCGGCGCGCGCGGCATCGCCGGGCGGGCGTAGAGCGCGTGGCCGGCCGCGCGCGCCCAGGTCTCGAACAGCACCACCCGCGCCGGCGCGAGCGCGCGCGCCATGGACACGACCGTCTCGGCCGAGCGCGCCGCCATCGTCGGCACGAGCGCGGCGGTCGAGTAGTCCTGCAGCACCACCGCGTCCCAGTCCCGCGCGGCCATGCGTGCGCGAAGCGCGGGGGCGGCCCATTTGGCCGCGAGCGTGGTGCCATCGACGGCGACGACCGTCACGTCGAGCGCCGCCCCCTCGGCCGCGGCGACGGCGGCGACGCGGCCGGCCACGTCGTGCCAGCGGGTGAAGGAGTTGCCGACGAACAGCACGGCGCGCGGCGCGTCCGCGCGCGAGACGAGCGGCCAGGCGAGCGCGCCGGCCAGGAGCGTGCGTCTGTCGAGCATGAGCGGTCCCCCCGGATGTCGTGGGGATCAGGCTGCCCTCGGCATTCGGGCGAAAACGTCACGACCGTGCGGGTGAAACGCGGCGGGCCCGTGGGCGCGGCCGCGAGGCCACGCCCGGCACCCATGCCCCGACCCGGCCGGGTCGGGCGGCTCTTCCTTCCGCGACGACGCCGTCGCGACGACCGGCCGCGCTCAGTCCATGGCTTCCAGCTCGTCGATGAAGCGCTCGATCAGCCCCAGCCCGTGGCTCCAGAAGGCGGGGTCGGCCGCGTCGAGGCCGAAGGGCGCCAGAAGCTCGCGGTGGTGCTTCGAGCCGCCGGCGGCCAGCATCTCGAAGTAGCGCTCCTGGAAGCCCTCCTCGCCACCCTCGTAGACCGCGTAGAGCGCGTTCACGAGCCCGTCGCCGAAGGCGTAGGCGTAGACGTAGAACGGCACGTGGATGAAGTGGGGGATGTAGGCCCAGAAGGTCTCGTAACCCTCGCCGAGGTTGACCGAGGGTCCGAGGGACGCGCCCTGCGTCTCGCGCCAGATCTCGCCGAGGCGCTCGGCCGAGAGTTCGCCCTCGCGCCGCGCAGTGTGGACGCGGCGCTCGAACTCGTAGAAGGCGATCTGGCGCACGACCGTGTTGATCATGTCCTCGACCTTGCCGGCGAGGAGCTGCTTGCGCCGCGCGGGATCGGTCTCCTCGGCCAGGATCTTGCGGAAGGTCAGCATCTCGCCGAACACCGAGGCCGTCTCGGCCAGCGTCAGCGGCGTCGACGACAGAAGCTCGCCCTGCCCGGCGGCGAGACGCTGGTGCACGCCGTGGCCGAGCTCGTGCGCGAGCGTCATCACGTCGCGCGGCTTGCCGAGGTAGTTGAGCATCACGAAGGGATGCGCGTCCACGACCGTCGGGTGCGCGAAGGCGCCGGGCGCCTTGCCGGGGCTCGCGGGCGCGTCGATCCAGCCTTTCGTGAAGAACGGCTCGGCCAGCTCCGCCATGCGCGGCGAGAAGCCGGCGTAGGCGCCCATGACCGTCTCGCGCGCCTCGTCCCAGCCGATGGTGCGGTCGGGGGCGTCCGGCAGCGGCGCGTTGCGGTCCCAGTACTCGAGCTTGTCGAGGCCGAGCCAGCGCGCCTTCAGCGCGTAGTAGCGGTGCGAGAGGCGCGGGTAGGCGTCCTGCACCGCCGTGCGCAGCGCGTCGACCACCTCCGGCTCGACCTGATTGGCGAGGTGGCGGCCGTGGTCGGGCGCGGGCATCTTGCGCCAGCGGTCCTCGACCTCCTTCTCCTTGGTCAGGGTGTTGGTGATCAGGGTGAAGAGGGCGATGTTCTGCTCGAGCGTCGCCGCCAGCGCGCGGCCGGCCGCCTCGCGCCTGGCCCGGTCGGGATCGGTCATCAGCGTCAGCGTGCGCTCGAGCGGCAGCACCTCGCCGTCGACCTCGAAGCCGAGCCCGGCCATGGTCTCGTCGAACAGCCGCGTCCAGGCGGTCGCGCCCACCACCGACTGGTCGTGCAGGAAGCGCTCCAGCTCGTCGGAGAGCTGGTGGGGCGCGAGCGCGCGCACCCGGTCGAGCCAGGGCCTGTAGCGCGCGCGCCGCGCGGAGGCGTCGTAGCGCGCGGCGAGCGCGTCCGCGTCGAGCTTGTTCAGCTCCAGCGTGAAGAACACGAGCGGCTGGGTGATCTCGGTCACCCGCACCTGCAGATCCCCCATGAAGCGCGCGCGCTCGGGGTCGGTGGTGTTCTGCTGGTAGCGAAGCCCGGCGAAGGACATCACCCGCCCGAGCGTGGTCTGCATCGCCTCGTAGCGCGCGACCGCCTCGGCGAGCGCGTCGCCGTCGAGGCCCGCGAGCCGCCCCTCGTGGTCGGCCGCGAAGGCGCGCGCCTCCTCGGCGACGCGATCGAGGTCGGCCGCGAGCCGCGGGTCGTCCGCGCCCGCGTAGAGATCGCTCAGATCCCAGACCGGCAGCTCGCCGAGATCGGGCGCCGCGCTCGCGGCAACGTCCTCGGGCAGCCGCGCCGCCCGGCAATCGACCATGCGCATCGGTGTCGTCCCTCTCGTGATCCCGCCTCCGGCATAGACCGCGCGGGCGCGATGACGGAAGAGGGGCGCGCTTTCGGCGACGCGCCCGCGTCCGGCCGCCGCGGCCGCGCGTTCGTGAGCGCGACGCCCGTCCCAGGCCGGCACGGCGCCGGCCGCGCGCCGGTGCGCATCGAACCGTCGCGAACCCGTCTCAAAACGGTCGTCTATTCTTAACACACGTCATCGGTGAACTCCGATAAGCATAAACTCGCGCAAGTTGCATTCACTGCTGGGCCCGCCAGGCCGGGCGGTAGCCCTCAACCGTTTCGTCGTCCCTCAGCGCTCGTGCTGCCGAAGGCAGACGCGATCGACAATCTTTTTCGTTTTACTATGCCTATAGCGTATAATATAACACTCAATGCTTTCGATTATACGAAAAGTTCATGCTTCCGTCGTTGAGTTCCAGGGTGTTTCGGAACCTATTGACGCTGCCTCCCCGTCGGTCGTCCGTTGCGGCGGCTGACCCCGCGCCCCACGGTTCCAAGGAGTCCCCCTCGTGAGCTTCTTCCGCCTCGACCGCGGCACGCTCGCCCTCGCCGGCAGCGTCAGCGCCCTCGCCCTCGCGGCGACCCCCGCCTCGGCCGACCCGGCCGCCTACATCGACAGCCTCGCCTCCGCGGGCGAATACCTCTCGGGCGACAAGCACAACCACACGACCTGCACCGACGGCTCGACCTCGGTGGCGACGCTCGTGGACACCTCGCTGCTCGTCTACGACCTCGACTGGTTCGCTCAGACCGGCCACGGCGGCGCCGGCAACCGCGACTGCCGCTTCGACGAGCGCTACCTCGACGGCAACCCGTTCGACGGCGGCGAGGGCGACGTCCTCTGGGTCGACACCATCGGCGAGGACGAGATCCTCGGCACCGATCCGGACGAGGACCCCGAGACACCGCGGCAGTACATGTGGCGCTGGCAGTCGATCTTCGAGTACGCCGGCCCCAGTCAGTACGGCCGCGGCGAGATCGCCAACCAGCCCGCCTGGATCGGCGTCGAGCACATCGCGCCGGGCCACGAGCACGTCGACGTCTCGGTGTTCGGCAACCAGCTCGCGGGCGACGGCGACTTCTACTCGACCGCGCAGTTCGAGTACCTCTGGGACCGCGCCGACGACGACACCGAGGGCGGCGAGGCCTTCGGTTTCGAGGATCCGGCCAACAACGGCGTCGAGAAGATCGACGACGACGAGCTGCGCAACTCGCTGGAGGTCGGCCTCGCCGGCCAGGCGCGCGCGGTCGAGTCGGTCGAGTGGCTCGTGTCGAACTTCGGCGACGGCGCCTACTACGTGCCCGCCCATGTCGAGCGCCAGGGCGCCTTCGTCGACGACGACAACGAGGGCTGGAACGTCGAGAACTTCCGCGAGCTCTACAACGCCGGCCTGCTCGACCAGAACGATCCGACCGGCGAGTCGATCGTGTTCGGCGCCGAGATGCTGGCCGGCCACCAGTTCGCCAACGGCGGGCGCGGCACCTACGAACTCGACCGCCCGACGGCGGGCTTCGGCACCTACGGCGGCGCGGGCGCCTACTCGGCCGCCGAGATCGCCGTGCCGGGCACGGCCTTCGACGGCGGTCCGGGCGACATCACCAACGGGGCGACCACTACCGACCCGATCGTGATGCCCACCGACGGCGAGGCCCTGACGCAGGAAGACCTCGACGCGATCAAGGAGGAGCTCGACAGCGTCTTCGGCGGCACCGGCTTCGTGGACGGCGACGACGAGGGCGTCACCCGCCTGATCGAGACCTCGGGCGCCAACCAGTACGACGGCTTCGCCAACGACGTGCCGATCCAGCAGGTCGCGCTCGGCCGCCCGGGCCTGCAGACCATGTGGGACGCGCTGCTCGGCGAGGGCCGCAAGTTCTTCAACTTCGGCTCCTCGGACTGGCACAACCGCGGTACGTTCGGCCCGTTCGAACCGCAGTCGACGCTCGACCCGTATCCGGGCGAGTACAACAAGCTCTACGCCTACACCGAGGGCGGCGGCCGGCTCGAGTTCACCCAGGCGCAGGTCGACGAGATCGTCGCCGGCATGCGCTCGGGCAACAGCTGGTCGGTGTTCGGCGATCTGATCGACGAGTTCTTCATCGCGATCTGCCAGGGCGACACCTGCGCCACCATGGGCGAGACGCTCAACGTCGACCCGGCCGGCGAGCGCGTGACCTTCGAGATCCGCATGCGCGACCCGGAAGGCCCCAACAACGCGCCCTACACCTTCCCCAACCCGTCGCTGTTCCAGATGGGCATAGAACAGCCCATCAACGAGCCGGTGCTCGACCACGTCGACGTCGTCCGCGGCGACATCACCGGCCTGATCCAGCCCGGCGACCCGGCGTTCAGCGAGAACGTCTCCAACCCGTCCACCGAACTGTTCGCGCGCTTCATGCGCGAGGACTTCGAGCAGGAGGGCGAGTTCCTGGTCCGTCGCGGCTCCATTCGGGCCGACCGCTTCACCAACGACATGTACTTCCGCCTCCGCGGCACCAACATGCCGATCGGCACCCCGAACGAGACCGACGCGGACGGCAACCCGGTACTCGACGAGTTCGCCTCGTTCATCCCCTGCCCGTTCGAGGGCAGCGACAGCCCGACCGACGAGCAGCTCGCCTTCGACGCGCGGGCGATGATGGGCGCGACGAACTCGGGCCTGGTCGCCGAGGTGATCACGCGCATGGCCTTCGACGGCTCGGTCTGCCCCGATCACCTGCCGCGCGACGAGAGCGGCACCAAGTACCTCGACGCCGACGTCGAGGCCTGGGCGGATCTGTGGTTCTACGCCAACCCGATCTTCATCGAGGTCGACGAGGACGCCGTCGACGACGCGCTCGAGCAGCGCCTGCAGCGCCAGCTTCGCATCCTGCGCCGGCTGCTCGACCAGCTCGGCATCGACTTCGACGACCTGCGCTGCCCCGACCCGGCCCCGCCCGTCCGGGCGGGGCCGACGCGACCATCGGGGGACGCCGCGCGAGCGGGGTCCCCTCACGCCTTCGTGAACCGCCCCCGCCAGGGCCGGACAGCCCCGCCCGGAGACCGCGATGCGCCGCGCAGCCCGCGCGCCCGTTCCTCTCGCCCCCCTCCTTCTCGTCCTCTCGCTCCTCGCGCCCGCCGCGGCGGTACCGGCCGCGGCCGGGACCGCCCCCGACCGCCGAAGCGGAGGGGGGTTAAGGCGAAAGTTAGCCGCGGGGGGGAAACCGCGACCGCACCCGCCCGCCCAAGACGGCCGGACCG
>JBHJHI010000114.1:0-24861 GCA_050330995.1 Paracoccaceae bacterium | reverse complement strand
CAGTGCCGGCTGATCATGATCGACCCCAAGATGCTGGAGCTGTCGGTCTACGACGACATCCCGCATCTGCTCGCCCCCGTCGTCACCGACCCGAAGAAGGCGGTGGTCGCGCTGAAATGGGTCGTCGCCGAGATGGAGGAGCGCTACCGGCGCATGTCCAAGCTCGGGGTGCGCAACATCGACGGCTACAACGCGCGCTGCCGCGACGCGATCGCGCGGGGCGAGAACTTCAGCCGTACGATCCAGACCGGGTTCGAGGAGACCACCGGCGAGCCGATCTACGAGACCCAGGAATTCGCGCCGGAGGAGATGCCGCTGATCGTCGTCATCGTCGACGAGATGGCCGACCTGATGATGGTCGCCGGAAAGGAAATCGAGGCCTGCATCCAGCGCCTCGCGCAGATGGCGCGCGCCTCGGGCATCCATCTCATCATGGCGACGCAGCGGCCTTCGGTCGACGTCATCACCGGCACGATCAAGGCGAACTTCCCGACCCGGATCAGCTTCTCGGTCACCTCCAAGATCGATTCTCGGACCATCCTCGGCGAGCAGGGCGCCGAGCAGCTGCTCGGCCAGGGCGACATGCTCTACATGTCAGGCGGCGGGCGCATCAGGCGCGTGCACGGCCCCTTCGTCTCCGACGAGGAGGTCGAGGAGGTGGTGCGCCATCTGAAGGCGCAGGGCACGCCCGACTACGTCGAGGCGGTGACCGAGGGCGGCGACGACGAGACGGCGAGCCTCGTCGACGAGAAGCTCGGCCTCGGCGCCGCGGCCGACGGCGACGACGTACTCTACGACAAGGCCGTGGCGATCGTGGCGCGCGACCGGAAGTGCTCGACGAGCTACATCCAGCGCAAGCTCGCGATCGGCTACAACAAGGCCGCGCGCCTGGTCGAGCAGATGGAGACCGAGGGCGTGGTCAGTCCCGCGAACGCGGTCGGCAAGCGCGAGATCCTGGTGGCCGAGCGCTGAGAGCGCGATCGGTATCGAGGCCGACGAGAACGGCCTCGATCCGGGACGCCCTGCCGGCGAGGCGGGCGACGATGCCGTCCACTTCCCCGATGGGACGACGTCTCGACGCTTCGTGGCTTCGTAGCGGGCCCGATCCTCGGGGTCGGCACGCAGGTGCTCGCGAGAGCGCAGTATGGCGGCGATCTTCGGATGACCTTCGCGACAGGGATGCAGCCCGTGCGTCCTGCGGCTTGCGAGATCGCGTCTGGAGAAAGCGTGGTCCGGCGAGAGGTCACCGCCGCGATAGCGGGCGGGAGCGACAAGCAGCGCCGTCAGGGTATCCGCCGATGCCGCCACGACGACGAGTAGATCGATCCCGGCGTCGCTGCGAGACCGGGCACGGCCATGCCGCCGACGTGGTGGCGCGCACGGGGCACGACGCCGCTCGGCGTCGAAGCGGCGCCGCCAGTCGGGGTCGCGGGGCACGATCGGGCCCGCATGTGGCATGGGTGGACGGACCCGACGCGCTCCAGACCGACGTTCTGCGGAAATGAAAAAGCCGGCTCGAGGGCCGGCTTTCGCGAAGCGCTGGTAGCAGGACGCGGCCGGTTTCAGGCCTCGTCCGCCTGACGGCGGCGCGCCGCCCAGGCGAGCCCCCCGAGACCCAGGACCAGCAGCGGCAGCGCCGCCGGCACCGGCACGTTCGTCGCGAGGCGGGTCGCGCTGAAGTCGAATTCCCGGTCGGCGTTGAACGTGAAGGTCAGGCCGGTCACGCTGCTGAAGTCGACCATGCTGGTGTCGAAATCGCCGAACTGGAAGCCGAGGAAGCTCGGCTCGTCCGTGTCGGAGAAGGTCTGCGTGAGCGTCTGGTTGCCGCTGGTGGTCATCACCTCCAGCGAGAGCGTGAGCGAGCCTTCCTCGAGACCGCCCTCACGGTCGCCGAAATCGAGGCTCGCGTCGCTGAAGCCGATGAACTGCTCGCCGTTCGGGGCGAGGTCGAGCGACCCGCCGCCGGTGAAATCGTAGCCGAGGGTGGTGATCGAGCCGTTGCGCGGGCTGTTGGTGATCGTGAACTGCCCGCCGCCGGCGTCGGCCATGGCCGAGCCCTGGCCGTTGGTCATCTCGCCCGGCCGGAGGGCGACGTCGATGTCGCGCGTGTCGAAATCCGAGACGCCCCGACGCGTCATCACGTCGAGCGCGGTCGGGTCGTTCTGCTCGAACACCCCGTCCCCGTTGGGCGAGAGCGGCGCAAACGCCTCCGACAGCATGACGGTGGAGGTGTCCTGAAAATCATCCAAAACGAGCGCGTGCGCCGTCAGCGGCGCGGCCATGAGTGCGGTCGCAGAGACCAGCGTCCGGAGCATGAGGCCCCCTCCTGACATTCCCTATCAGGGGCTTAATAGCAGGAATGCCCCCGAAGTTCCAACGGCCTTTCGCAATAGACGTGAAAATTGCGTGATCGAGGCCGGGCCGTCAGCCTCGATCTTGATTCAGCGCCGTTACGGCCGCTAAGGCCGCTGGAGGCGCGGACATGGGCCGTTCGACCGTCCCGCACCGAGACTCCGTGGAGGAATCATGAACCGCCGTCGCCTCCTCGCCGGCCTCGCCGTCCTGCCCTTCCTCGCCCGCGCGGCGGGCGCGCAGTCGTTCTCGGGGGCGGACGCGCGCGATCTGGCACGGATTTCGAACTACCTGAACGGCACGAACACGCTCAAGGGGACCTTCGTTCAGGTCGGCCCCGACGGCGACGTCTCCACCGGCGACTTCTTCATGCGCCGCCCCGGCCGGGTGCGGTTCGAGTACGACGTGCCGAACCCCGCCCTGATCGTCGCCGACGGCACCTGGGTGGCGGTGATCGACCGGCGCGCGCAGACGCTCGATCGCTATCCCCTGTCGCGCACGCCGCTCGACATCCTCCTGTCGGACCGCGTCGATCTGCGCGGCTCGGGCGTGGTGCAGTCGATCGAACGGGCCGAAGGACGCATCCGCGTCCGGGCGGTCGATCCCGACGCGCCCGACCAGGGCTCGATCACCATGATCTTCGCCGACAACCCGCTGGAGCTGCGCCAGTGGGTGGTGGTCGACGCCCAAGGCCTCACCACCACGATCGCGCTCTCGGAGCTGCAGGCCAACGTCTCGATCGACCCGCGGATGTTCTTCATCGAGGACCCGGTCTGAGGCGCGCCGCCGCGGCGCGGGTGGTCCCGGACGCGACCCGACTCGTCGCACGCGCCGACGTCCGGCTGGCGCCGCTCGCCGGCGCAGAGATCCCGCGAGCGCGGGTCGCGTGGCCGGACGGCGCGCCCGGGCCGGTCGTGGACGGCCGCGTCCTGGAGGCGGCCTACGCCTTCGGCGCCGAGACCCTCGTCGTCGCGACCGACGACGTGCCCTTCGAGGACGGCCTCCACGTCTCGCTCGTGACGACGACGACGGTGATCGACTGGCTCGCGCAGAGCGCGCCTTACGCGACTGGCGTCTTCCGCGAGATCGGGCTTGTCGGGGCGACCCTCGACTTCGCCTTCCTCGGCGAGCGGGCGCTGCGGCTGAGGGTGCTGGCGGCGCCGTGCCTGCACGTCCCGATGCTGTTCGACCGCGGGGACGCGTTCGCGTGGCGGCCCTTGCGCGCGAGGACCCGACTGCGCCTCGAACGCCGGCCGCGGCGCTGACGACGCCGAATCCGAGAGAGGGCTAGACCTCGACGTCCACCAGCACGGGGACGTGGTCGGAGGGCTTCTCCGCGCCCCGCCAGGCGCGCAGCACGCGCGTCGAGCCCGGGACCGCCTCGATCCCGCGCGTCCAGACGTGGTCGAGCCGGCGCCCGCGGTCGGCGAGCGCCCAGTCCTTCGCGCGATAACTCCACCAGCTGTAGAGCTTCTCCGGCTCGGGGCGGTCGGCGCGCACCGGATCGGCCCAGCCGCCGGCGCGGCGCGCCCGCTCGACCGCCTCGCACTCGACGGGGGTATGGCTGATCACGTCCAGCATCTTGCGATGGTCCCAGACGTCGTGCTCGAGCGGCGCGACGTTGAGATCGCCCGTCACCACCGCGCGCGCGCCGGCCTCCGCCTGCCAGGCGGCGAGCTCGGCCAGGAAATCGAGCTTGTGCGCGAACTTCGGGTTCCGGCCCCGGTCGGGGACGTCGCCGCCGGCGGGGACGTAGAGGCTGTGGACCAGCGTGCCATCCGCCAGGCGCGCGGCGACGTGACGCGCATCGCCGCGCCCGCAAAAGTCGGCCCGCCCGGCGTCCTCGATCGGCACCCGCGCGAGCACGGCGACGCCGTTGTAGCCCTTCTCGCCGCGGGCGACGAGGTGGTCGTAGCCGAGGGCGGCGAAGCGCTCGCGCGGGAATTTCTCGACCGGCGTCTTGGTCTCCTGCAGGCAGAGCAGGTGGGGGCGCTCGGCTTCGAGGAAGCGGGCGACAAGCCCTTCGCGCAGCCGCACCGAGTTGATGTTCCAGGTCGCGACGGTGAGGGCCATGGGGAGCTTCGCAGGGGTGGGGATACGGACGGGCCGGGCGGACATGGAAACGCCCGGCGCTGGGGGAGGCGCCGGGCGTCGGCCATGCGGCCTGCGAGACGGGGTGAGGGGAAATTCCGTCCCGGCGGCAGTCGGGCTGAGGGGGATCCGCTGCCTCGCACATACTAAAGCGAGACGCGCTCGTTCTTCAAGCCCGCGAGCGCGGGTTGTTACATCTCGTTAACGCCTCACAGATCGAGCCGATAGCCGCCGGCCTCGGTCAGGAGGAGCCGCGCTTCCGTGGGGTCCGCTTCGATTTTCTGACGCAACCGATAGACGTGGGTCTCAAGGGTGTGCGTGGTCACGCCCGCGTTGTAGCCCCAGACCTCGCGGAGCAGCGTCTCGCGGTCGATGGTCCGCCCGCCGGAGCGGTATAGGAACTTGAGAATGTTGGTCTCTTTCTCGGTCAGGCGGATCTTGCGGTCGTCCTCGGTGGTCAGCAGCTTGGCGCCGGGGCGGAAGCTATAGGGGCCGATCGCGAACACCGCGTCCTCGGACTGCTCGTGCTGGCGCAGCTGGGCGCGGATGCGCGCGAGCAGCACCGGAAACTTGAAAGGTTTGGTAACATAGTCGTTCGCGCCCGACTCCAGGCCGAGGATCTGGTCGGCGTCCGAGGCCTGACCCGTCAGCATCAGGATCGGGCACTTGATCCCCTGACGGCGCATGATCCGGCAGACCTCGCGCCCGTCGAGGTCGTCGAGCCCGACGTCGAGGATCACCAGGTCGTGCATCTCCGCCTTGGCGCGCTCGATCCCGTCGGCGCCGGTCGAGGCCTCGAACACGTCGAACTCGTCGATCATCACCAGCTGCTCGGCCAGCGCCTCGCGCAGGTCGTCGTCGTCGTCGACGATCAGGATCTTGCGTTGCACGCCCATGACGCCCTTCCTCCTCTAACGCGACCGCGCGGGCGGTCGTCGTGCGCGGCCACCCCGCCGTCCCGGCGCGGCCGTGGATCGTGCCCGTCGCCGACGCGGCGTGACAAGCACGGAGGACTTGGGTAGGCGAAGCCACGGGCGCCGGGCGTCCCGCGGGTCGCTCACGGCTTCGTGTCCGCCCCGCCGCGCCGGGAGCCGCGCTTGGCCGGAAGGCGGGGGAGATGACGGCGCCACCCATCGAGCTGACCGAGGCCGAGCGCGTCGCGCGCGCGCGCGCCGATCTGCGCATCGGCGCGCCGGTGGCGCTGACCGCGGCGAGCGAGGGCGCGCTGGTGCTCGCCGCCGAGACCGCGAGCCAGGCGCGTCTCGACGCGCTGCGCGCGCTCGCGCCGAAGGGGCTCGACCTCGCGCTGACGCACCGGCGCGCCGAGACGCTGCGCGCCGTCGCCTACGACGGCGCCGTCGCCCGCGTGGCGGTGCCCGAGCGCGCCCGCGCCGACTGGCTCGCGGCCAGCGCCGATCCGAGCGCCGATCTCGCCACGCCGCTCAAGGGCCCCTACGCGACGCGGCGCGAGGGTTCGGCCGCGCTGCACCGCCTGGCGCTCGCGCTCGCCAAGCAGGCGCGGCTCCTGCCCGCCGCGCTGGTCGCTCCCTTCGACGACCCCGCCGCGGTCCGGGCGCTCGCCGCGCGGGCCGGGCTCACCTGCCTCGACGCGCGGGCGGTGGCGGTCGCGGCGGACGCGGCGATCCGGATGCGCCGCGTCTCGGGCGCCAGGGTGCCGCTCACCTTCTCGCGCGCGGGCCACGTCGAGGTGTTCCGCCCCGAGGACGGCGCCGAGGAGCACTACGCCGTGCGCGTCGGCGAACCGCCGCGCGACGCGCCGGTGCTCGCGCGGCTGCACTCGGCCTGCTTCACCGGCGACGTGGTCGGCTCGCTGAAATGCGACTGCGGCCCGCCGCTCGACGCGGCCCTGCGCCAGATCGCCGCAGCGGGCTCGGGCGTGCTCCTCTACATGAACCAGGAGGGGCGCGGCATCGGTCTCGCCAACAAGATGCGCGCCTACGCGCTGCAGGACCAGGGCTTCGACACGGTCGAGGCGAATCACCGCCTCGGCTTCGAGGACGACGAGCGCGACTTCCGCCTCGGCGCCGAGATGCTGAAGGCGATGGGTTTCGCCTCGGTCCGGCTCATGACCAACAACCCCGCCAAGATCGCGATGATGGAGACGTCCGGCGTCGCCGTCGCCGAGCGGGTGCCGCTCAAGGTCGGGCAGAACGCCACCAACGCGCGGTATCTCGCGACCAAGGCGGCGAAGTCGGGCCATCTGTTGTGATCGCGGGGGCGGACGACCTCGTGGTCACGCCCCGCGGCGCGCGCTTCCTCGGCCGGACCTTCCCCGCGAGCCTCGGGCGCGGCGGCGTGGTCGCGCCCGAAGCCAAGCGCGAGGGCGACGGCGCCACGCCGATGGGGCGCTGGCGGCTCGTGCGCCTCTACTGGCGCGCCGACCGGCGCGCGCGGCCGGCGACCGTCCTGTCCTGCGCCCCGCTCGGGCCGACGCTCGGCTGGGCCGAGCACCCTGACGATCCCGCCTACAACGGCGCGGTGCGCCTGCCCCACCCCTACCCGGTCGACCGCATGGCGCGCGGCGATCCGCTCTACGACCTCTGCGTGGTGACCGACCACAACGCGGCGCGCGTGCCGGGGCTCGGCTCGGCGATCTTCGTGCATCGCTGGCGGCGGCCGCGCCATCCGACGGCGGGCTGCGTCGCCTTGGCGGCCCGTGATCTCGCCTGGGTTCTCGAACGCTGGCGGCCGTGGCGCCGCCTCGTGGTGCGCCCCTAGGCGGGCGTCTTCTCCTCGTAGAGACAGAGATCGCGAAGCCGACACTCGGGGCACTTCGGCTTGCGCGCGAGGCAGGTGTAGCGCCCGTGCAGGATCAGCCAGTGGTGCGCGGCCTGGGCGAAGTCGGCGGGCACGCGGTCCTCGATGCCGCGCTCGACGGCCACGACGTCCTTGCCCGGCGCGATCCCGGTGCGGTTGCAGACGCGGAAGACGTGGGTGTCGACCGCCTGCGCCGGGAAGCGCCACCACATGTTGAGCACGACGTTCGCCGTCTTGCGCCCGACGCCCGGCAGCGAGGCGAGCGCCTCGCGCGAGCAGGGCACCTCGCCCCCGAACTCGTCGACCAGAATGCGCGAGAGCTTGACGACGTTCTTCGCCTTGTTGCGGTAGAGCCCGATCGACTTGATGTAGCCCGCCACCCCCTCCTCGCCGAGCGCCAGCATCGCCTCGGGCGTGTCGGCGACGGCGAACAGCGGTTTCGTCGCCTTGTTGACGCTCTTGTCGGTCGCCTGCGCCGAGAGTACGACGGCGACGAGCAGGGTGAAGGCGGAGCGGTGCTCCAGTTCGCCGCGCGGCTCGGGGCGTTCCTCGCGCATCCGCCCGAAGCAGGCGCGGACCCCGTGATAATCGAGCGATTTGACCATGGCGGCTGGTTGCCCCAGCCTTGTGCGCCAAGCAAGCGCACCCCGTGGCGATACGTCGTTCGGTGGCGGTGTGGAACGGACCGGTCGGCGCCCTGTTAACCATGGGTTAACGATCCGCGCGGACGGCCGCGGGCCTGCCCAGGCGTCAAGCAAGGAGAAGGCACATGTCAGACTCGACCGACGTGGACGGCGTCCCGCGCCCGGACGGTCCCGTCAACAGCATCGATACCGACTATCGGGTCGGCCAGGACAACTGGCAACGCCGCTTCGGCCCGTTCGACATCGACATCCACAACCCGGTGTTCGTGGTCTCGGCGATGGTGATCGTGCTGTTCGTGGCGCTGACGCTGATCTTCCGCGAGACGGCGTCTTCGGTGTTCGATGCGATCTTCAACTTCGTCACCACCAACTTCGACTGGCTGTTCCTGTCGGCCGGCAACATCTTCGTGCTGGTCTGCCTAGCGCTGATCGTCCTGCCGGTCGGCAAGGTGCGATTGGGCGGCGCGCAGGCCAAGCCCGACTTCGGCTACCTGCCCTGGTTCGCGATGCTGTTCGCCGCCGGCATGGGCATCGGGCTGATGTTCTACGGCGTCGCCGAGCCGGTGACGCACTACGAGGCTTCCGTCGCCGAGGACGCGGCCTCGGCCGATAGCTGGGCGCCGCTCGGCGGCGCGGCCGGCAACGAGGCCGAGGCGCGCGCGCTCGCCATGGGCGCGACGATCTTCCACTGGGGCCTGCACCCCTGGGCGATCTACGGCATCGTGGCGCTCGGGCTCGCGTTGTTCTGCTACAACAAGGGCCTGCCGCTCACGATCCGCTCGGTGTTCTACCCGATCTTCGGCGACAAGGTCTGGGGCTGGCCGGGCCACGTCATCGACACGCTCGCGGTGTTCGCCACCCTGTTCGGGCTCGCCACCTCGCTCGGGATCGGCGCCGAGCAGGCCTCGGCGGGCATCGCCAAGATCTTCGGCTCGGGCGACCCGGCCGCGGGCACGCAGACGTTGTTCGGCTTCGGCTTCGGCAACGAGGACGAGAGCGCGAACTCGGTGGCGCCGCTCGTCATCCTGATCTGCGCCATCACCGCCGCGGCGCTGGTCTCGGTGGTCGCGGGGCTCGACAAGGGCGTCAAGCGGCTCTCGGAGCTGAACCTCGGCCTCGCCGCGGCGCTGCTCCTGTTCACCATCGTCGCGGGCGCCATGGCCACCGGCGGCTTCCTAGCCGTGATCGACGGCTTCTGGTTCAACACGGTCGCCTACGCCGAATACCTGATTCCGCTGTCCAACCCGTTCGGGCGCGAGGACGACAACTTCCGCCAGGGCTGGACCGCGTTCTACTGGTCGTGGTGGATCTCCTGGTCGCCGTTCGTGGGCATGTTCATCGCGCGCGTCTCGCGCGGGCGCACGGTGCGCGAGTTCCTGATCGCCGTGCTGGTCGTGCCGACCCTCGTCGGGGTCATTTGGATGACGAGCTTCGGCGGCACCGCCGTCAGCATGATCCAGCAGGGCGCCACCGCGATCTCGGAAGCCAGCACCGAGCTGCGCCTGTTCGTGATGCTCGACCAACTGCCGCTCGCGACCCTCACCGGGCTCGTCGGCGTCGCGCTCGTGATCGTGTTCTTCGTCACCTCGTCGGACTCGGGCTCGCTGGTGATCGACACCATCACCGCCGGCGGCAAGGTCGACGCGCCGACGCTGCAGCGCGTGTTCTGGGCGACCTTCGAGGGCGGGATCGCGATCGTGCTGCTGGTCGGCGGCGGGCTGACGGCGCTGCAGGCGGCCGCGGTCTCGACCGGGCTGCCCTTCACCATCGTGCTGCTGCTCGCCTGCTACGCGGTGATCGTCGGGCTCTACCAGGAGCCGAGACCCGGCAAGATGCACATCGCCGACCAGCCGGCGGAGTGAGACGCGCCGCCATCGGCGGATGACGACGAAGGGCGGGGCCGCACGGTCCCGCCCTTTTCGCGCGGGCCGCAGCTTCCGGGTCGCGCCGCGCGGGCGGACGTCCCATGATCGCCGGCGAGACACGAGAAGGCTCGCCCGGGAGGCCCGCCATGAACGAGATCCCCGCCGACATGCCGCCCGCGGGCTGCGACCCCGCGCGCTACGCGCTGATGGCCCGCGCGCTCGCCTTCATCGCGGCCAACCGCACCGAGCAGCCCTCGCTCGACGCCGTCGCCGCGCACGTCGGGCTGAGCCCCGCGCATTTCCAGCGCGCCTTCTCCGCCTGGGTCGGCGTCAGCCCCAAGCGCTATCTCCAGCACCTGACGCTCGCCGACGCGCGCCGCCTGCTCGCCGAGCGCGCGAGCCTGCTCGACGCGAGCCTGGAGACCGGGCTCTCGGGGCCGTCGCGACTGCACGATCTGTTCCTGCGCTGGGAGGCGATGACGCCCGGCGATTGGGCGGCCCGGGGCCGCGGGCTCGCCCTCGCCTGGGACACGATAGAGACCCCCTTCGGCGAGGCGGTCGCGGTCGCGAGTCCGCGCGGGCTCGCGGGCCTCGCCTTCGCCGCCGAGGTCGGGCGCGAGGCCGCGCTCGCCGATCTCGCCTCGCGCTGGCCAGAGGCGCGGCTCGCGCGCGACGCCGCGGCGCTGGCGCCCTACGCCGCCGCGCTCGCGACCCCCGACCCGACGCGGCCGGTCGCGCTCGCGCTCTACGGCGCGCCGTTCCAGATCAAGGTCTGGCAGGCGCTGCTCGCCGTGCCCTCGGGGCACCTGACGACCTACGCCGCGATCGCCGGCGCCGTCGGCAACCCGCGCGCGGTGCGCGCGGTCGGCACCGCCGTCGGGCGCAACCCGATCTCCTGGCTCGTGCCCTGCCATCGCGCGATCCGCCGCGACGGGGGGCTGGGCGGCTACCACTGGGGCCTCGGCGTCAAGCGCGCGATGTTGGCGTGGGAGAGTGCGCGCCTCGACGGCGCGGTGGAGGACGCGCGCCGCGACGGCGTGACGGAAGGGCGAGCCTCGCCCCCCCGGCCGCGCCACGCCGCCGCCTGAGGCGCACGCGCGCGATCCGGGCGGTGCGTTCGCCCCGCGCTTGACGCGCGGCCGCGAGGGCTCACCTGTCCCGTTCTCGGCCGACGACGGACTTCCCATGACAGAGACGCCCCGGCGCGACACCCTGGAGCTGGCCCACGGCCTCGGCCTCGCGAACCTCCAGCCCCTCGCTTGGGCGATCCTGCTGTTCCTCGCCCTCGACGGGCTGTTCGTGATCGCCTTCGGCGCCTCGCCGCGCGGTCTCGCCGACTTCGTCTTCGCCGTGCTGGTGCTCTACGCCGCGCTGCGCACCGCGCTCACGAACGGGCAGGTCACGGGCGTCGCCGCGGCGCTGACGCGCGAGGGCCGGCTGCCCTGGGCCTTCCTGTTCCGCACCGCGCTGCTGGTCGTGCCGAGCCTGCTCGCCTTCCTGCTGGTCGGCGGGCTGCTCTACCCCGCGCTCGGCGAGGGAGGGGCGCGCCTCGTCGCCTTCGCGGTCTCGCTCGTGGTGCAGTCGCTCGCCTTCGCGCTGTTCGCCACCATGCTGGTCGATCTCGCCAAGGGCGGTTGGGGCGATGCCGAGGACGCCCTCGCCCACGGCCGGCGCCACTGGGTCGCGGTCACGACCATGATGCTGAGCGGCCCGGCGGTGGTGGAGACGGTCGTCTACCTGACCCGCGAGGCCTTCCTCGGCCTCGGTCTCGGCGACCGCGTCGCGGTGGCGGGGGCGACGCACATCGACCCGCTCGGCATGGCGCTCGACGCGCTGACGTTGACGGGCAGCGCGATCGTCTCGCTGATGACGGCCGCGGTGCTCCTGCGCGCGGCGCGTCTGCCGGGCTAGGCCCCCGTCCGACCCGGTCCGATCGCGCGCTCCGGACCGATGGTCCCGCGCGCTTCGACGGCGCCCGAGCGTTCGGTCCGGGCAGAACGGGCGACCCGGGCGCGATCCGCCGCCCGCGGCTTCGGCGATCAGGCGGCGCAGGTCGAGGGCCAGGCCGGCCCGGACACCTCGTCGCGGTGCAGCACGACGACGGAGCCGTCGGCGCCGGCGAGGACGGTCGGCATCGCGCCGTCGGACACGACGATCCGGCGCGCCGTGCCGTCGCGTCCGTCGACGTATTCGCAACAGATATGGTCGTGGGCCCGGAACACGACCTTGCACGGCACGATACGCATCGACGGCTCCTCCCTCGGCGTTGCCGCCCCGGATCGGGCGCGGCGAGCGTCTGACAAGGCCCTGATAACCTCCGTTCGCTAATGTTCCGTTATTAGCGTTGCAAAAGTGGCATCAGTTTTTCTGATGGCAGGGCTTCCGAGGGCCGGGAGCGGCGTCTTCCGAGACCAGAGGGCGGGTCGATCCGAGGCGGCCGCATCCGAACGCTTCCCGGCCGGCCGCCGATCCCCGGGAACCGGATCGCGCGCCCAAGCGGGCCGGGGCGCGATCACCGACGCCGAGCGCTTCGCGCGTGTGACGACGTCGCGGCCGTAGCGTGCGGCGACCCGGTGCGGCCCAGTGCGGCCTACAGCGAGTCGGTTCCAGGGGCGTTCGGCCGGTCCCATGCGGGCGCGCGGGAGATCGACACGCTCCCCTTCACGCCCCGACCGACGACGGCCTCGGCGGCACGACGCCGGTCAGCGTCGTCGTGCCCGCCCACGATCGCACATATCGTGTGGGCCGAGCCGCACGGACCTGTTTCCGGTCTGAACCAATGGTGGTGGACGACGGCGCGTCCGAGCGCTTCGGCGCCCCGACGGTGGAACCGGTCCGGCCGAAGCGCTCCATGCCGGTCGGGCACCGGGCGGACGCCGCAGGCGCGCTCGCCCGCAACCGTGCGATTGGGAGAACGCGCGGCGCCTTTCTCGACGGCCTCGACGCCGACGACCCCCTCCGTCCCGGCCTCGTAGCCCGGTCGGAGAAACCGGCCGTCGCGTCCTGCGACCGGCGCCGGGCATAGAGAGCGTCGCGGGGGCCAGGTAGCCGAAGAGCACCCCCTCGATCGCAGCGGCAGCCTGCCGAGCCCACACCCGCGCGCGCCGAGGCCCCGGGCAGCGAGCGTCCCTCGCTACGGCCGTCGCATGGTTTCCACACTCAACCTTCGTGCTTTGTCACGCTTTGACCCCGCTGCGGCGTTTTTTCTCCGGCCGGCCGCACGCCACGCTTGCATCCGCCCGCCGAGAGGCGCATGTCGAATGGGCTATCGGACTTTGGGCTTCTCGTCTGTCGTCAGGGCTCCGGCCCCGTGGCTTTCGGTTGACTAAGCGAACCGTGACGCCATGCCGCGGCACTCCTGCGCGCGGAGACTGACTGAGAAGGAGACCGGTTATGGCATCCGGTACCGTTAAGTGGTTCAACGCCACCAAGGGCTACGGCTTCATCGAGCCCTCCGACGGCGGCAAGGACGTGTTCCTGCACATCTCGGCGATCGAGCGCGCCGGCCTCGAGAGCCCGAAGGACGGCCAGAAGGTCGAGTTCGACCTCGAGCGCGGCCGCGACGGGCGCACCTCGGCGAGCAACGTCCAGTACGTCTGATACCCCTTACGGGCGTCATTCGGGGGCCTCGCGCGTCGCTCGCGCGAGGCCCTTCGCTTTTTCGCCCCCCTGCGTGCCGTTTCGTGAGGATCGTCACCGATCGCGGGCGTGTCCCCGGGGCAGTGTCTTCGTGTCGGGGCTGAGGCGGCCCCGCGGACGAGGGGTCAGCCGGGCGGTTGCTCGGTAATGTCCGCGGGGCCGACCAGACCGGCAAGGGCGGCGCGCGTGTCCGCCGCGGCGGTCGCGAGCGCCGCCCGGTCGCTCGATCTCAGCACCACCCGCGCCATCGGCCGCCCGCGGTAGAGCGGATAGCAACCGATCGCCACCGCCGGATGCCGCGCCTGCAGATCGCCGAGCGCCGCGGCCGCGTCACCCTCGGCGACGGCGACCTCGAAGGCATGGGAGCGGATCGGCGGCCCGCCCTTCAGCGACGGCTCGATCCCGTCGAGCATCGCCCGGAAGATCTCAGGCACCCCGGCCAGCACGTAGGCGTTGCCGATCCGGAAGCCCGGCGCGGCCGAGACCGGGTTGTCGACCAGCGCCGCGCCGTCGGGGATGCGCGCCATCCTGAGCCGCGCCGCGTTCAGCCCGTCCTCGCCGTAGCGCTCGACCAGGAGCGCGCGGGCGTCCTGGCGGATGTCGATGGCGGCGCCGAAGGCCTCGGCCACCGCGTCGGCGGTGATGTCGTCGTGGGTCGGGCCGATGCCGCCCGAGGTGAACAGCGTGTCGACGCGGGCCGAGAGGTCGCGCACCGTGTCGCGGATGGTCTCGTGGCGGTCGGGGACGGTGCGGATCTCGACGAGGCGGATGCCGAGCTCGCTCAGGCGGTTCGCGAGATGGTGCGCGTTCAGGTCCTGGATCCGGCCCGACAGGATCTCGTCGCCGATCACCAGCATGGCCGCTGTCGGCGCGGTCGGGGGAGTGTCGCTCATCAGGGGGCTCCCTCGCCTGGGGGCGAGAGGAGGGCTCCCTCGCCCGGGCGCGAGAGGGTAGTCCGAGGCGGCCGGGCGGCGAGACCGACGCGCCCCTTCCGGCGCGCTCTCCCGTGGCCCGGCCTCGTCCCCCCGCGGCGAGCGTGGCAACGCTCGTCGCGGGGGTGCCGTACCCGGCCGGGCCGGCTCAGGCGATGCGCCCGCCGCCCTCTTTGGTCACCACCACCACCGAGGGGCGCGGCGGCATGGCCTCCTCGAAGTCGGGCCAACGCGTCGAGGGGTCCTCGAAGGTCGAGACGCGGCCGAACTCGGGCCACTCCTTGCCGCCGTCGCCCGGGTGCTGGACCGCAAGGAACAGCGTGGTGGCGTCCTCGGTGAAGGTCGGCCCGCACAGTTCGGCACCGACCGGCACGCGGTAGAACAGCTTCGAGGTGCCCCGCCCCTCGCCTTCGGTCTCCATCGCCCAGAGCCCGTCGGTACGCCCCGTCTCCTCGAAGTCGTTGCCGTCGGTGGCGATCCAGAGCCGGCCGTCGGCGTCGATGGCGCAGTTGTCGGGCATGCCGAACCAGCCGTTCTCGCTCGTCTCCGGCGAGAACTGCGCGCCGACCTCGGCGATCGAGGGGTCGCCGCACTTCACCAGGATCGACCACTCCATCTCGTCGGCGGCGAAGTCGCCGTCGGGCGCGACCATCTCGACGATGTGGCCGAAGGCGTTGTCGGGGCGCGGGTTGGCGGCGTTGGTGTCGCCCGGCTTGCGCCGGGTGTTGTTGGTCAGCATGGCGTAGATCCGCCCGGTGGCCGGGTTGGCCTCGACGTCCTCGGGGCGGTCCATGGGCGTCGCCTCCAGGAAGTCGGCGGCGCGCCGGGTCTGGATCATGACGTCGCCCTGGTCGGCGAAACCGTTCTCGGCCGTGAGCGGCCCCTCGCCGTGCACGAGCGGCATCCAGCGCATGGTGCCGTCCGCGTCGTAGCGCGCGACCGAGAGCGTGCCGCGGTCGAGCATGTCCGGATCCGGGTTCGCCTCGTCGTAGGCGTCGGCGGTGACGAAGCGGTAGACGTAGTCGAAGCGCTCGTCGTCGCCGCAGAACACCACGACGCGCCCGTCGGGGTTGACCACCGTCGCGGCGCCCTCGTGCTTGAAGCGCCCGAGCGCGGTGCGCTTGACCGGCGTCGAGGTCGGGTCGGAGGGGTCGACCTCGACCATCCAGCCGAAGCGGTTGGGCTCGTTCTGCGCCTTCGCGACGTCGAAGCGGTCGTGGTAGCGCCCCCAGGCGTACCAGTTGCCCGGCACGCCGTAGCGCGCGTAGAGCGCGCGGGCCGGGTCGTCCTCCAGCCCCTCCTCGGACTCGATCTCCTCGCCCGAGAAGTAGCCGTGGAAGTTCTCCTCGGCCATGAGCCAGGTGCCCCACGGCGTGATGCCGCCGGCGCAGTTGTTTATGGTGCCGAGCACCTCGCGCCCCGAGGGGTCGGCCGAGGTCTTCATCTTGTCGTGGCCGGCGGCGGGACCGGAGACGCGCATCGGCGTGTCGGGCGTGATGCGGCGGTTGTAGCGGCTGTCAGTGACGGTGCGCCACTGCCCGTCCTCGCGCGCGATCTCGATCACGGTGCCGCCGTGGGCGGCCATCTCGATCGCGACGAGGTCCTCGGTCATGCCGGCGAACTCGGCGTCGTCCTGCACGCCGAGGCCCGGGAACATCAGCTCCTCGTTCGTGTACTCGTGGTTGACCACGAGCAGCAGCCGGTCGGGGTCGTCGGGCGCGTCCGGGTGGGGCACGACGCCGGTGAAGTCGTTGTTGTAGCCGAACTGCTTGGCCTGCGCCTCGGCGCTCTGGCTCGTAGGGTCGAAGGCGGGCGCGTCGGCGAGGACCGGGTCGCCCCAGCGGATCAGGACCTGCGCGTCGTAGCCGCGCGCGACGCGGTCGCGCGCCTCGACGCCGGCCTCGATCTCCTCGAAGTCGAAGGCGCGCGACGAGGACGCGCGGGCCTCGCCCGCGGCCATCAGCGCCATCGGGCTCACGGCCGCGGCGATCGCCGAGACGCCGAGCGCGCCCCTCAGCACGTCGCGCCGATGGTAGCGCGCGGCGATGACGTCGCCGAGGGTCGGGCTGGCCGTCCGATTGCGACCCTTGTCCTCGGCCGCGTCGGCACGTTCGGAGCGGGTGACCGGGTCGGTGATGGTGTACTTCATCTGGCTCGTCTCCCTGCAGGAGCTGGCTGGGCCGCGCATCCGACTCGACACGTGGCGGGCGCGCCCGGTGCCGATCATCGCCGAACCCCGCACGCAAGGAAGGCGAGCGACGATGAACTTTTCGTCACGCTTCGGCGACGCCGAGGGCCGGTGGCGGCGCGATCCCTCGCGGTCCCGGACCGCCTCGCCGCGACGGTGTCCGCCCGTTCGCTCGCGGCGGTGACCCGGCTCCTTCCGGATCGGCCCGGGGACGAGCGGTCGTCGCCCCGGCGCGCCCGGGCGCCGCTTCGCCCTCGCCCCCGGTGCGCGGAGCGCCTAAGCCCCCGTTCCATGCAGTTCGCCACCCCCCTCGTCCGCGGCACCCTGATCCGGCGCTACAAGCGCTTCCTCGCCGACGTCGTGCTCGACGACGGGCGCGAGGTCACGGCGCATGTCGCCAACACCGGCGCGCTGATGGGGCTTTGCACGCCCGGCATCGAGGTGTGGCTGGAGCCCTCGGCCGATCCGCGGCGCAAGCTCGCCTGGTCGTGGCGGCTCGTGCGGCTCGACCGGCCCGGCCGGGCGCCGGCCTGGTCGGGGGTCGACACCTCGGTGCCGAACCGGCTGGTCGGCTCGGCGCTCGCCGAGGGTCGGGTGCCGGGCCTGGAAGCTTACACGGAGGTGCGCCCCGAGACGCGCTACGGCCGGGCGAGCCGGATCGACTTCCTGTGCCGCGGCCCCGGCCTGCCGGACGCTTATGTCGAAGTAAAGAACGTGCACCTGGAACGAACGCCGGGGCTCGCGGAATTTCCAGACTGCGTCACCACCCGTGGCGCGAAGCATCTGGGGGAGCTGGCCGCCATGGTCGCCGAAGGTCATCGCGCCGTGATGGTCTACGTGATCCAGCGCGACGACTGCGACCGTCTCGCCATGGCCGCCGATCTGGACCCCGGCTATGCGCGGGCCTACCTCGCAGCGAGGCGCGCGGGCGTCGAGGCGGTGGCGTTGGCCTGCCGGCTCTCGCCCGAGGGGATCGCGCTTGATCGCCCCGTTCCGATCGCGGAGTAATGACCGTCATGGACAACACCACCCCGCAGAGGACGCCGGCCGAAACCCGCACGGCCGAGGGCATCCGTCTCCACGCGCCCGAGGATTTCGAGGGCATGCGCCGCGCCGGGCGGCTCGCCGCCCTTTGCCTCGACATGATCGGCGACCACGTCCGCCCCGGCGTGCGCACCGAGGAGCTGGACCGGCTCTGCCACGACTTCATTGTCGAGAACGGCGCGGTGCCGGCGACGCTCGGCTACCGCGGCTATCGTCACTCGTCGTGCATCTCGATCAACCACGTGGTCTGCCACGGCATTCCGGGCACCAAGTCGCTGCGCGAGGGCGACATCCTCAACATCGACGTGACCGTGATCCTCGACGGCTGGCACGGCGACACCTCGCGAATGTACGTGGCCGGCGAGGCGCCGCGCAAGGCGATGCGCCTGATCGAGGTCACGCACGAGGCGCTGATGCGCGGCCTCGGCGAGGTGCGTCCGGGCGCGCGCTTCGGCGACATCGGCGCCACGATCCAGGCCTACGCCGAGGCCGAGCGCTGCTCGGTGGTGCGCGACTTCTGCGGCCATGGTCTGGGGCGCGTGTTCCACGACGCGCCGAACGTCCTGCACTACGGCCGGCGCGGCGAGGGAGCCGAGCTGAAGCCGGGCATGTTCTTCACCGTCGAGCCGATGGTGAACCTCGGCGGCGCGCAGACCAAGACGCTGAGCGACAACTGGACGGCGGTGACGCGGGACCGTTCGCTGTCGGCGCAGTTCGAGCACTCGGTCGGGGTGACGGAGGACGGGTGCGAGGTGTTTACGTTGTCGCCGGGGGACAGGTTCTTTCCGGGGTAGAACGACCCGAACCGAGCCTCACCGTCGATCACTGGACCCCAGGTTCGCGACTCGAGAAACCGCGCTCCGCCTCCGAGAGCCGCCAAGACACCGAAGCTCTGACGGCGGCCCCTGGTCCGCTCCGTGGCCGGAAGGCGCGTAGCCGCTCACGGCGCGGCTGTCGGCTGGTCGCGATCTCTAACTCGACCCCAGCCCCGAGAGGATGGTGAACCACCCCCGTCTTCGACAAAGCGAAGACGCCTCCCCGATCCACACCATCGGCTTCGCCGGCCCGGACTGGCAGCCGCGCGGACGAGCGTCGACCTGAGCGACCTGTCCGCGTAGAGCAGGCGAGACGCGCATCACCCGTTGCATCCAGACGACGAAGGGCGGCCCGAAGGCCGCCCGTCCGTCGCCAACCCGTTGATCTGGTTGGTGCCGGTGAAGGGACTCGAACCCCCGACCCCATCATTACGAATGACGTGCTCTACCAGCTGAGCTACACCGGCGCCGCGCGCTGCCTAGCCGAGGTCGCCGGCGCGTGCAAGCGTCCCCCGGTCCTGCTGGACGCCGCGATGCGCGACCTCGCGGCCGGCCGAGCCGGTGGCACGCTCGGCAAGGGTACGGGGCCTGCCCGGCGCCGGGAGGCCGGCCGCCTCACCCCTTCTTCAAGCAGCGCCGGCCGAGCAGCTCCGCGATCTGCACCGCGTTCAGCGCGGCGCCCTTGCGCAAGTTGTCGGAGACGCACCAGAAGGCGAGGCCGTTCTCGACCGTGGGATCGGTGCGAAGCCGCGAGATGTAGGTCGCGAACTCGCCGACGCACTCGACCGGCGTGACGTAGCCGCCCGCCTCGCGCTTATCCACCAGCATGAGGCCCGGGGCCTCCCGCAGGATCTCGCGCGCCTCGTCCTCGTCCAAGGGCTCCTCGAACTCGACGTTGACCGCCTCGGAATGGCCGACGAACACCGGCACGCGCACGCAGGTCGCGTGCACCTTGATCTTCGGGTCGACGATCTTCTTGGTCTCGGCGACCATCTTCCATTCCTCCCGCGTAGAGCCGTCCTCCATGAAGGCGTCGATGTGGGGGATGACGTTGAAGGCGATCTGCTTCTGGAATTTCTGGGGCTCGACCTCCTGGCCGGGCACGAACAGGCCCTTGGTCTGCGACCACAGCTCGTCCATCCCCTCGCGCCCGGCGCCCGAGACCGACTGGTAGGTCGCCACCACCACCCGCTTGATCCGGGCACGGTCGTGCAGCGGCTTCAGGGCGACCACCATCTGCGCGGTCGAGCAGTTGGGGTTGGCGATGATGTTGCGCCGCGCATACATCTCGATCGCGTCGGGGTTCACCTCCGGCACGATGAGCGGGATGTCGGGCTCGTAGCGGTAGAGCGAGGAGTTGTCGATCACCACCGCGCCCGCCCTGGCGGCGATCGGCGCATACTGCCGGGTCGCGTCCGAGCCGATCGCGAACAGCGCCATGTCGAAGCGCGACCAGTCGGCGTGGTCGATGTCCTCGGTCTTGAGCGTGTGGTCGCCGTAGGAGACTTCCGTACCGAGCGAGCGGCGCGAGGCGAGCGCCACGACCTCGTCGGCCGGGAACTCGCGCTCGGCGAGGATGGCGAGCATCTCGCGCCCGACGGTGCCGGTCGCGCCGGCGACGGCCACTCTGTAGCCCATGTCTCGCACCCCTGCGATCGATTGCGACGCGGGCCTTACAGGCTTTGCCCGGGCTTTGGAAGGCGCGGCGCCCCTGGCGGACTGGCCCGGAGCCCGCGCGCGAGCCCCCGGTCGCGCGACGTCCCGACGCCGAGGAGCGCCGCCCCACCGTTCGCGGCCCTCGTGCCCGGGGCCGGGTCTCGCGCCCGATGTGACGATCGTCGCAGTCACCGGCGCGTTCGGCGACGGATAGTGACTCGGCGTTGCGTTCAGCCGATCGTCGTCGCGTGGCGTACCGACCGGATCGGCCAGAGCAGACGTGCCTGCCGTGTCTGTGTCACGGAGATGCCCGCGCCATGCCGGCCGGTGGCCGCGGGACCGCCGGGTCCGGGGGGGAGGCGCCGGACCCGGCGGGGCGCTTTCACTCGGCCGCCTGCGCCGTCGTCTCCGCGGTCGCGCCCACGCAGCCGCCGAAATGGTCCATGGCGTAGGCGACGCGCTCGCGCGCGGTCAGCCGGCCGAGATCGTTCGCATCGACCGCGTCGAGGCGCGACTGCATCCCCTCCGCATTGGCGAGCTGCACCGCGAGGCCCGGACGCGCGTTCAGCTCCAGAAGGAGCGGCCCGCGCCGCTCGTCAATCACGAGATCGACGCCGAGATAGCCGAGGCCCGTCGGCTCGGTGCAGACCGAGCCCATCATCAGCATGTCGCGCCAGTCGGGCACGTCGATCGGCTCGATCGGAAGGCCGGTGTCGGGGTGCTCGCGGATCACTTGGTCGCGGCAGACGGCCGAGGTCGTGCGCCCGGTGGCGATGTCGATGCCGAGGCCGACGCCGCCCTTGTGCAGGTTGGCCTTGCCGTCGGAGGCCCGCGTCGGCACCCGCGCCATCGCCATGATCGGCACGCCGCGATAGACGATGATGCGGATGTCGGGCACGCCCTTGTAGGCGACCGCGTCGAACACGTCGGAGAAGACGACGCGCTCCTCCAGCATGGCGACGTCCGACAGCCCGTTCAGCGAGTACATGCCCGAGAGCACGTTGGAGAGGTGGAAGCGGATCGCCTTCTCCGACACGAAGGCGCCCGAGACCGACTGCCAGCCCTTGGGGTGGCGGCCCGCGACCACCATGATGCCGTCGCCCTGCGCGCCGAGCGAGGGCTTGATCACGAAGTCCTCGTGGCCGTCCAGAAGCCGTTCGAAGTCCTTCACCTGCGCCTGGATCTCGACCACGCCCCAGAGCCGCGGCACCGGCACACCGGCCTCCTCGGCGATGCGCTTGGTCACGAGCTTGTCGTTGACCTGCGGCATCGCCCGCTGTGGATTGCAGTCGGCGACGTAGCGCGCGTTGCGCCCGTTCATCCCGATGACGCCGGCGCGCCGGAGCGCGGCGGGGGAGGCGAGGCCGAAGATCACGACTGCTGCCTCGCGAGGTCGCGGAAACGGTAGAGCTCGGTGAGCCGATAGCCCGAGTAGCGCCCGAGCATCAGCATCGCCGCGAGGATCAGGAGCAGGAGTTCGGGGAAGACGAAGAACAGATGGCGCAGCGTCTCGATGTTCATGACGACGTAGGCCATCACCGCGATCACGAGGCTGCCGAGACCCTGCTTCATCGCCTCGCCCGGGCCGTTCTCCTCCCAGGTGACCGACATGCGCTCGATGGTCATGGTCAGGATCACGATCGGGAACAGCGCGACCGAGAGCCCGAGCCCGAGCGAGACGGCGTCGGCGAGCAGCGAGAAGCCGATCATGATCAGGATCACCACCACCAGCATCGCCGCCAGGCGCGGCACCAGGAGCAGGTTGAGCTGCGCGAAGACGAAGCGGATCAGCAGTCCCGCGGCGACCAGGCCGGTGAAGAACATGATGCCGTAGAGCAGGTCGGTGACCTGGAAGGCGAGCGCGATCAGCACCGGCATGAAGGTGCCGATGGTCTCGACGCCGACGACCTGGCGCATGATCACGAGCAGCAGCGCGCCGATGGGCACCATCAGCAGCGTCTCGAACACGAGCTGGGTGTTGACCGAGAGGTCGAACAGCGTGAGCGAAGCGACGGGGTCGTCGATCAGGTTCGAGCGCTCGGTCAGCGAGGCGAGCGCGCCGATGCGCTGCTCGGAGAGCGCGAAGGACTGGCGCGTGACGTCCGCGCCCTCGACCTGCAGCAGATCGCCCGAGCCGCGCCACCAGACGATGCGCCGCGTCGGCTCGAACGGATCGCCCGAGGCGGGGTCGAAGCTCTCCCAGTCGTCGCCCGTCCAGACCTCGAGCCAGGGGATCGGCGTGACCGAGCGGGTGCGCCCCTCGAGCGGGATGCCGAGCACGGCGCGCGCCGGCGTCTCCTGGCGCGAGAGCACGTAGGCCGCGGCCTCGGCGACGTCGCGCGGGCTCGGCTCGCCCGCGACGAAGACGCCGGCGCCGCCCGAGGCGGTCAGCCGCTCCAGGAGCAGCGCCACCTGGTTGTGGAGGTCGAAGGCTTCCTCGCGCGTCGCCTCGGCCAGCCGGTCGGCCGCCTCGCGCTGGTTGTCGCTGCGCTCGGGCGGGTAGCGCAGCCCCTCGGGCAGCTCGGCGGGCGGATCGGCCTGCGGCCCGTCTTGGTCGAGGTTGGGCGCGGCGACGTAGAGGCCGCGGTAGATCACGCTCGCCCGCCCGTCGAGCGAGCCGGTCGACCACACCGCGGCGCGGTTTCCGATCTGGTCGGTCTGGGTGGTGAGCGCGAAACGCGAGGAGATGAAGTCCTCGGTCACCACCCCGTAGCCCTCGTCGAGCACCGGGATGAACAGTCCGACGCGGGCGGGCTCGCCCTCGCCTTCGAGGTCGATCTGCGCCTCGACCGCCCAGAGCGAGCCGTCCTCCTCGGGCGTCAGCGGAAAGCCCAGGACTTGCCAGCGCCAGAGGAACAGCGACAGCCCGACGAGGACCAGGGTGATGCAGAGGAGGCGCAGGCCCATCGTCAGCGCTCGATCATGCCGTCGCAGGCCGGCTCGTGGTTGTACTCCTCGGCGACGTTGACGAGCAGGCGCTCGCGCGCGAGCAGCCCCTTGCCGACCAGCATGCGGAAATCGAGCCCCTCGCGGTCGGCGAGATTGACCTCGGTCTTCGACTGCACCGTGCCGATGCAGAGATCGAGTTCGACCACCAGCCGTTCGGTGCGCCCCGAGGACTGGACGATGGTGACCCGGTCGACCACCGGCCGCTCGATGGTGACCACCTTGCCGTCGTTGGTGGAGACTTCGAAGCGCACCCACTTCTCGTCGTCGCGGTCGAACTCCTCGATGTTGTTGGCGTCGATCGACGAGCTGTCGGCGCCGGTGTCGACCTTGGCGTCGAGGGTGAGCCCGCCGTCGATCAGCGCCACCCGCTCGTGGCGGCCGACGACGGTGACGCGCCGGTTCATGTCCTCGACCTCCTTCTCGTCCTCGGCCCACGCCGGCAGGGGCGCGAGGGCGACGAGGGGCAGAAAGACGGAGAGAAGCGTCGAGACGGCCACCGCCCGCGAGAGCGCGGGGCGGCACGAGAAAGGCGGCATCGGATTACCCTTCGAGGCGGGAGAGGAGCGGCGGGCAGTCGCAGAAGAGTATAGCGGCCGCGCGACGCTCTGGCGACGTCCGGTCGTATCGGGACATGTATTCGCTTCCACTGAGCGGGATACACGTCCTGCGCGAGTGTGTCGGCAGGCGCGCTTGACGCGGGATAAGGCGGCATGCGCGCGACGGCACAAGACGAGGCAGAGTATCTGACCTCGTGCCGCAACAACAGGCAGTAGCGTCGCGAGGACGCTCGGGAGAGCGACGGGGAAGGCGGGCGCACGGCCACCCGCGTCCACGACGACGCGCGACTCAGGCGAGGGCGCGGCGATAGCCCACCGCCTCGGCGACGTGGCCGCGCCCGACGCCGACGGCGCCCTCCAGATCGGCGATCGTGCGCGCGAGGCGCAGCACCCGGTGATAGCCGCGTGCCGAGAGCTTCAGGGCGGCGGCCGCGCGTTCGATCAGCGCGCGTCCGCCCGCGTCGGGGCGCGAGGCGCGGTCGAGCGCCTCGCCGTCGAGACGTCCGTTGGGGGCGCCCTCCCCCGCCCGCTCGACCGCGACCGCGCGCGCCCCGGCGACGCGGGCGGCGACCGCGGCGCTCGTCTGGCCGTGCGCGGGCAGCGCCAGCGTCTCGGGCGTCAGCGCCGGCAGCTCGATGCGGATGTCGAAGCGGTCCAGGAGCGGCCCCGAGAGCGCCGCGAGGTAGGCCGCCCCGCAGCGCGGCGCGCGCCCGCAGGCGCGGCCGGGGTCGGCGAGGTGGCCGCAGCGGCAGGGGTTCATGGCGCCGACCAGCAGGAAGCGCGCGGGCAGCGTGACGTGCGCCTCGGCCCGCGCCACCACCGCCTCGCCGCTCTCGACCGGCTGGCGCAGCGCCTCCAGCACGGGGCGGGCGAACTCGGGCATCTCGTCGAGGAACAGCACGCCGCGGTGCGCGAGGCTGACCTCGCCGGGACGCGCGAAGCGCCCGCCCCCGATCATCGCCGCCTGGCTCGCCGAGTGGTGCGGCGCGCGGAGCGGACGCTCGCGCGCGATGGTGCCGTCGCCGGGGGCGAGGCTCAGCGAGCGGATGGTCGAGACTTCGAGCGCCTCCGAAGGCGTGAGCGGCGGCAGGATCGAGGGCAGCCGGCGCGCGAGCATGGTCTTGCCCGCGCCGGGCGGGCCGACCATCAGCCTGTTGCCTACAATAAACCCCATCGGATACCCAATGTGTGATGGGGAGAGCGGAACAATGGCGATCAAGGCATACTCGTATCTCAGGTTCTCGACACCAGAACAGGAGCGAGGCGACAGTCTTCGCCGCCAGACAGAGCTAGCCGAGGGATGGGCACGTCGTAATGGGATTGAGATAGACGGTAGTTCATACAGAGCCCT
>JBHJHI010000113.1:0-15306 GCA_050330995.1 Paracoccaceae bacterium | reverse complement strand
GGCGCGGCGAGCCGGGCCGCGCGGCGGCGGTGCTCGACGCCCTGCCGCTGTTCGCCGCGCGCCCGGCGGTGCCGCCGCCCGCCGCGCCGGTGGCGGCGCCCTCGGCCCTGGTCGAGCGGCTGGCCGAGGTGGACCCCGACGCCCTCAGTCCGCGCGAGGCGCTGGATCTGGTCTATGCGCTGAAGGGGATGGTGTAGGGTGGGGTCCGTCCCGCCTTACGTGCTCGACGGGACGACGGCGAGGAATACTCGGATGGACCTTACGGCGTCTCGCGCCGACGGACCAGAACGTAGCTCGCCTCGGGCTCGAAGCGGAACGAGAGATCGGCCCATCCGGTGAAGATGGCCACAGCCCCTTCTTTCGTATCTATGTCAAATCGCTTTATACTCGCTGACACTAGGTCATCCATAGTTCCCCTACTGAGATTTATATTGTAGCTTCTATATTCAAATATAAACTCCAGGTCTTGAACGAATTCATCCTCCTCTGTAACTTCTTCGACATCTGAAGCATAGAGTGCCTCAGA
Organism: Paracoccaceae bacterium; assembly: GCA_050330995.1. Taxonomy (GTDB): domain Bacteria; phylum Pseudomonadota; class Alphaproteobacteria; order Rhodobacterales; family Rhodobacteraceae; genus Thermohalobaculum. The sequence continues at coordinate 14,780 of JBHJHI010000113.1, read as the reverse complement.
AACGATCATCGAGACTGATCGACCATCCGGACCGAAGTCCAGCCTGAGAATGTCAGCATCGTGGAAACAGGATACCTCCTCGTATAGCCACTGGAACACACTGTCGCGTAGCCCGATTCGTCTCGGCAAAGCCATCACCGACGGCGCTTCGTAATGGTCGACCATTGACGCGGTGTTCCTCTTACTCTCGCACCCGCAACATGGTCGAGGCTGAGGTGAACCTCGCCCTACCCCCTGCCGCGATACCTCGGTTTGTTCGCCCAGTTTCTACGACTGAGAATGTCGCCAACAAAAAAATAAAGACAGCAGACTAGAGGAATCGCATTCACAAACAAGGGCGAAAACCATCCAAACATCGTGGTGGAGATGAACCAGAAAAATGCAGTAGCAAGAAAGCCGATCAGCATGATCGCGACCATGCGAAGCATGACAGCCAATTCAATGCTTATCCAACCCCTCCTCTTGCCGTCCTCGCTCACCCTTCCCCGCTCTGGCTAGGCCGCGACAGCACGAACGCCGCCGCGCCCCCGAGCGCCACCGCCTGGATCACCAGCACGTGCCCCGGTACGCCGAGTACCACCGACAGCGCGAAGCTCGCCGCGATCGCGATCACGGCGGCGCGCTTGGCCTTCGGCCGGATCACCCCGGCCACGTGCCAGTCGTGGATCGAGGGGCCGAAGCGGGTGTGATTGAGCAGCCAGTCGTGAAACCGCGTCGAGCCGCGCGCGAAGCAGAAAGCCGCGAGCAGCATGAACGGCACCGTCGGCAACAGCGGCAGCGGCACGCCGAGCAGGCCGCGCCCGAAGGCCGTCCAGCCCGCGCCGCACCAGATCAGCCGTCGCATCCGTCTCCCCGTCCCGTCGCCCGTTCTCGCAGCTAGCGCCGCGCCGGGCGGCGCACAGGCCGGGGTCGGTCAGCCGAGAAGCTCGGCCAGCAGCCGGTTCAGCACGAGCCGCCCCGAGGCCGTCGCCGCGAGCCGCCCGCCGCGCCACGCCAGCAGCCCGTCGGCGACCAGCGCCTCGACCCGGCCCGCGTCGAGCGCCGCGCCGTCGAGGCGGGCGTAGCTCGCGGGGTCGATGCCTTCGGCGAGGCGCAGCCCCATCAGCGCCATCTCGACCGCCTGGTCCTCGGGCGCGACCGTCTCCTCGGCCGCGAGCGCCGCGCCACCCCGCCGGACGCCGGCCATCCAGGCGGCGGGGTCGGCCAGCGTCTCGGTCGCCACGCGCCGCCCGCTCTCCAGCGTCAGCCGCCCGTGCGCGCCCGGCCCGATGCCGGCGTAGTCGCCGTAGCGCCAGTAGATCAGGTTGTGCCGGCTCTCGGCGCCGGGGCGGGCGTGGTTCGAGACCTCGTAGGCCGGCAGCCCGGCGGCGACGGTCGCCTCGGCCGTGAGGTCGTACATCTCGGCCGCAGGCGCGTCCTCGGGCACCGTAAGCCGCCCGCGCGCGTGCAGATCCCAGAACCGCGTTCCGGGCTCGATGGTGAGCTGGTAGAGCGAGAGGTGGTCCGGCCCGAGCGCGAGCGCCCGACCCAGCTCCCCGGCCCATCCTTCCGGCGTCTGGCCGGGGCGGGCGTAGATCAGGTCGAAGCTGCCGCGGTCGAAGGCGGCGCGGGCGACCTCGACCGCCGCCAGCGCCTCGGCCGCCGTGTGCGTGCGCCCGAGCGCGTGCAGGTCCCGGTCGTCGAGCGCCTGCACGCCCACCGAGACCCGGTTCACCCCGGCCGCGGCGTAGGCGCGAAAGCGCCCGGCCTCGACGCTGGTCGGGTTGGCCTCCAGCGTGATCTCCGCGCCCTCGGCGAGCCCCCAGTGCCGGTCGGCCGCCCCGATCAGCCGCGCGACCGTCTCGGGCGCCATCAGCGAGGGCGTGCCGCCGCCGAAGAAGATGGTGTCGAGCTTGCGCGGCCCGGTGCGTGCGCGCATGGCCGCCATCTCGCGCTCCAGCGCCGAGGCCCAGGCGGCGTGATCGACCGCCTGCTTGGCGACATGGCTGTTGAAGTCGCAGTAGGGGCACTTGGCGCGGCAAAAGGGCCAGTGGACGTAGAGCCCGAAGCCCCCCGCCCGCCAATCCGGTGGTGAGCCAGTCGCCACCTCGACAGCAATGTCCATCGCATCGGCTCCCGTCATCATCGGCATTTACAACACAACATTCTCTACTTATCGACAGATGAGCAAAATCACCTCGAACACAGTATAATTCGATTTAAAAATAGCGCTGCGCCAAGTAATAATAGCTCAATCAAACCCAGAATCATGATTACAGGCAAGCTCAATATTCCACCTAGATCCAGATATAGGTGAAACAAAACAGCCTGAAATGCTCTTTTCATCACAAGAACCGAAAAAGACACTGCGGCGCCTGTGAATGTTACGCTAACATGAAAGACGATAATAATTATCGGAGTCATTAAAAGCTCTATAAAAAGTCTGATATGCGGGTTATCGATGAGGATAGCAGGCGTAGAAAGAAGAATGAAAATGCCGGGATAAATATCTGGCAGCCTCATAATTCCAGACACACCTTCCCAGATGGACCGTCAAGGCGGTGTGGAGGCCACGTCGGATGGCTGATCGCCCCGCGCGCGCCGCTCTGCAAGGCGACCGAGCGCCGCTCAGGCGGAGTCGGCCGCCCGCGCGAGCGCCGTCACCTCGATCTCCACCTTCATCGCGGGCTCCGCGAGGCCGGCCACCACCAGCGTCGCGGGCGGGCGGATGTCCGCGAAGGCCGCGCGCAAGGCCGGCGCGATCGCGTGGCGGTGCTCGGCCTCGGTCACGGTGGTCTGCACCCGCACCACGTCGGCCATCGCGAAGCCGGCTTCCTCCAGCGTGCGCGCGATGGTGGCCAGCGCGTTGGCCGCCTGCTCGCCCGCGTCCTCGGGCATGGTCATGGCGGCGTAGTCGTAGCCGGTGGTGCCGGCGACGAAGCACCAGGGCCAGGCGACGAGGGCGCGCGAATAGGCGAAGTCGCGCTCGAACGGCGAGCCGGTCGTGATCAGGCGTCGGGTCATCGCTCCCTCCCCGGCGGCGTGGTCACCGGGGTATGGACCGCCCGGACGGCGGGGTCGAGCGTTCCGCGCCCGCCCGCCGGCGACACGCCGTGCGGCCGGGCCGCGACCGTCAGCCCGCCTCGCCGCCCTCCGCCAGACAAGCGGCGCGCAGCCGCTCGAAGGCGAGCGCGCGATGCGAGAGCCGCCGCTTCCGCTCGGACGCCATCTCGGCGAAGGTCTCGCGCTCGCCCGCGGGGACGAACATCGGGTCGTAGCCGAAGCCGCCCTCGCCCCGCGGCGGCCAGATCAGGCGACCCGGCGCGCGGCCCTCGACCGTCTCGACGTGCCCGTCCGGCCAGGCGAGCGCCAGCGCGCAGTGGAAAGCCGCGCCGACGCCGCCCGGCCGCGACGCCGTGCCGCCCTGGTCGCCGGTGCCGCCGAAGCCCGCGCCCGCAGCCTCGACGGCATCCCTCAGCCGCTCCATGGCACGGGCGAAGTCGCGCACGCCGCGCTCGTCCTCGGCCCACCGCGCCGAGCGCACGCCGGGCGCGCCGCGAAGCAGGTTGACCGAGAGCCCGCTGTCGTCGGCGAGCGCGGGGCACCCCGCCGCCCCGGCCGCCGCGCGCGCCTTCAGCACCGCGTTCTCGGCGTAGGTCGCGCCGGTCTCCTCGGGATCGTCGAGGCCGAGGTCGGCGGCCGAGGCCGTCTCGATGCCGTAGGGGGACAGCAGCTCGTCGATCTCGCGCAGCTTGCCGGCGTTGTGGGTCGCTATCACGAGGCGGCCGGGCGCGAGCCGCCGCCCGCCCGAAGGCTCGGTCGCGTCGAGGCGGGCGCGGGCGGCGGCGAGGAAGTCGGCCTCGGCCGCGTCGGTCGTCCCGCTTTCGCGCCACCGCGCCTCGATGTCGCGCACCGCCTCCTCCAGCGCCTCGCGCGCGCGCCAGCGCTCCAGCGCGTCGAAGCCGTGTGACGAGAGCCGCCCGGCCAGCGCCGCGGCCGCCCGCGCGGTCTCGCGCAGCCGCGCCTCCGGGTCGGGGTCGGTGACGCCGTCGTCACCCGCCTCCGGCAGCGGCGCGCCGGGCGGCACCGCCGGCGCGTCGCCCTCGCCGAGCGCGTCGAGCGCGACGCGACGCATCGCCGGCGCTCCCTCCGGCCCGATCGGCGCGCGCCCGTCGGCCGCAGGCGCGGCGAGGGCCAGCGTCACCCGCGGCGCGACGGCCCCGGCCCCGATCTCGGCCGCCTCGACGGCCACGATGTCGAGGAGCCCGTCGCGCTCGCGCCGCCAGCCAGGGCCGAAGCCCTGGAAGCCGGCGGCCGCGAGGCGCGGCGAGAGCGCGGCCTGCACCGGTTCGGCGACCGCGCCCTTGGTGCCCTGCATCGCCGCGCGCGGGGGCGCGCCGCCGTGACGGCCGCTGTCGGGGCCGGGGCCGAGCCCCTCGGTGTCGAGCGGCGGCGCGACGTCGCGCGGGTCTCGCTTCGGATCGCTCATGCGCCCTCCCCGACCGCCGCGCGCTGCCGCTCGACCAGCTCGGCGATGCCTCCCCGCGCGAGCGCGAGCATCGCGGCGAACTCGTCCTCCGAGAACGGGGCGCCCTCGGCCGAGCCCTGCAGCTCGACGAGCCCGCCCGAGGCCGTCATCACGAAGTTGGCGTCGGTGCCCGCGGCGCTGTCCTCGGGGTAGTCGAGATCGAGCAGCGCCCGGCCCTCGACGATGCCGCAGGAGACGGCGGCCACCGGCTCGCGGATCGGGTTCTCGCTGCAGATCTTCTGGCGCACGAGATGCGCGCCCGCGAGCGCCAGCGCGACCCAGCCGCCGGTGATCGAGGCGGTGCGCGTGCCGCCGTCGGCCTGGAGCACGTCGCAGTCGACCGTGATCTGGCGCTCGCCGAGGGCGACGCGATCGACGCTCGCGCGTAAAGATCGTCCGATCAGGCGCTGGATCTCGGCGGTGCGCCCCCCGATCTTACCGGCGGAGGCCTCGCGGCGCGAGCGCGAGTGCGTCGCCCGCGGCAGCATGCCGTATTCGGCCGTGACCCAGCCGAGGCCGGTGTTGCGCAGGAACGGCGGCGCACGGTCGTCGATCGACGCCGTGCAGAGCACGACCGTCTCGCCCATGCGGATCAGCGCCGAGCCCTCGGCGTGGCGGGTGTAGCCGGTCTCGATGCCGACCGGGCGAAGCGCGTCGGCCGTCCGGCCCTCGGGACGGCGGGAGACGGTCATGGCAGTCCTCTCGAAATGGCGGCGGCCTCCGGGGGCGGCCCGCGTCCAGTCCCGGCAACGAGGCCGGCCGCGGGCGCGTTCCGAGCGGGCCGTCGCGCCCCCGCGCCAGAGATATGTCGAAATCGGTCGTTTTCGCCAGTGACGGAAAATTATTGTTGTTGGTACGCTCAGACCATCTCGGCATCTCTAGCTGTACGAGACTTCTGATCGATAATCCAAGAAATGTTCTTTCAGCAGTTTGTCGACCAGCTTCCTGACCACTCCGATTTTGCGCGTGTGACGGATTTGAACGCGAAGCGTATCCGTGGCGCGGTCGACCGTTTCGATCCCGCCCACATCGCCCAGTTTCGTTCGCTCGATCTCACGCCAAAGCTCCTCACCGAAATTGCGAACTTGGTGAGTAAGCGAACCATCGTGGTTGCTGGGGAATGTGATCGTGATGGACTTCCGAACCGGCATGACGCGCCATGTAATGCTGGATCGAGGCGGTCATAGCAACTTCACGCGAGGCTGTCTTCCTTGTAGCAGCCTCCCCTGCCACGAGCCATACGCCGAAAACGCTTACACGAACTCGCTTCCTCCGGCCCGCTTCGACGAGCGGGTCTCGAAGCCCCCGCCACGGGCCACGGGCCAGATTGACGCCGCCCCGACGGCTCCTTAGCTGCGGGGTCGTCAAGGAGGAGCCCATGCCGGTGACGCCGCCGAGCCTCGCCGACCTGAACGACCGTAGCCGCGAGATCTTCCGCCAGCTGGTCGAGACCTATCTCGAGACCGGCGAGCCGGTCGGCTCGCGCACGCTCTCGCGCGCGTCCAGGATGGGGCTCTCGGCCGCGACGATCCGCAACGTGATGCAGGATCTTGAGCTGGTCGGCCTGCTCGACAGCCCGCACGTCTCGGCCGGCCGGGTGCCGACGCATCTCGGCCTCAGGCTGTTCGTCGACGCGGTGCTGGAGATCGGCGACGTCTCGGCCGAGGAGCGCCGCCGGATCGAGCGCGCGGTCGGCGAGCCGGGCGCCGATCTCGCCCAGACGCTCGACCAGGCCGGCGAGGCGCTCTCGGGGCTGTCGCACTGCGCGAGCCTCGTCTACGCGCCGAAGCGCCAGTCGCCGGTCGAGCACGTCGAGTTCGTCGGCCTCGGCCCCGACCGCGCGCTCGCGGTGCTGGTGATGACCGACGGCACGGTCGAGAACCGCGTGTTCGACCCGCCCCCCGGCCTCACGCCGTCCGCGATGCGCGAGGCGGCGAACTTCCTGAACGCGCAGGCCCGCGGGCGCACGCTCGCGGAGGTGCAGGGCCAGATCGAGGCGCAGATCGCGGCCAACCGCTCGGCGCTCGACGCGCTCGCGGCCTCGCTGGTCGAGCGCGGCGTGGCGCTCTGGGCGGGCGAGGCGCGCGAGGCGACGCAGCTGATCGTGCGCGGGCGCGCGCACCTGCTCGAGGACAACCAGACCGCCGAGGAGCTGGAGCGGGTGCGCATGCTGTTCGACGACCTCGAGCGCAAGCGCGACATCGCGAGCCTTCTGGACCTCGCCGAGACCGGCGACGGCGTGCGGGTGTTCATAGGCAGCGAGAACAAGCTGTTCTCGCTCTCGGGCTCGTCGCTGGTGGTCTCGCCCTACACCGACGCGCAGAAGCGGGTGATCGGCGCGATCGGGGTGATCGGGCCGACGCGGCTCAACTACGCTCGCGTGCTGCCGATCGTGGACTACACCGCCCGCCTCGTCGGCCGCGCGGTCGCGGGCGGCGCGGAGGAGGCGGGCGAGCCCGAGCGCCCGGTGGTGGTCGGCCTCGGCGCCGGCCCGCGCCTCGGGCCGCCCGGCTGAGCCGCGCGCGGTGGGGTCCGCATGACGCAGCCGACGCACGGCAGAGCCCGCAGGACCGATCCGCCGTGCTACGAGGCCCACAGGATTCGAAATGGCGCGCGGCGAGACCCGCGCGGTTTGGAAACAGCGCGGCGGGGCCCACGAGATTCGAAGTGGCGCGCGGCGGGGCCCGCGGGATTCAAAGTAGCGCGCGGCGGGGCCCGCGCGACGCCGACGGGATCGGCGAGGACCGGAGGAGAACCATGAGCGACGAGCACGACAAGAAGACCGAAGGCCCCCTGCCGGGCGGCGCCAGCACCGGCCCGAGCGCGCCGGGCCCGGCCACGCCGATGGACGAGCCGGCCGCGAGCACCGAGGAGGCCCCGGAGGGCGCGGACGCCATGACCGGCGCCGACAGCGCGACCAGCCCGCCGGCGAGCGGGGACGCCGAGGGCACGGACGCCAGCCCCTCGGTCGAGGACCTGATCGACGGCCTCGGCGCCATGCCCGAGACCGCCGCGCGACTCGAGGAGATCGAGGCCGAGCGCGACCGGCTCCAGGCCGAGCGCGACGAGATGGAGAAGAACTGGAAGTACGCCGCCGCCGAGGTCCAGAACGTGCGCCGGCGCGCCGAGCGCGACGTCGAGGCGGCCGGCGTCAAGGCGGCCGCCCGCCTCGCGCGCGATCTGCTGTCGGTCTACGACAACCTCGACCGCGCGCTCGGCCTCGCCGACGAGGCGCTGCGCGCCGAGCACGCCAACTTCGTCGAGGGCATCGAGCTGACCCGGCGCGAGCTGCTGAACGCCTTCGCCAAGCACCGCATCGAGCAACACGTCCCCGAGAAGGGCAAGAAGTTCGACCCCAACTTCGAGCAGGCGATGTTCGAGGCCCCGGTCTCGGGCGCCGAGCCGGGCACCGTCATCGAGGTGATGCAGCCGGGCTTCACCATCGCCGGGCGCATCCTGCGCCCCGCGCTCGTGGGCGTCGCCAAGGCCGAGCCGCAGGCGGCCAAGGGCTGAGCGCGGACGGGCGGCTCAGGCGCTCGCGACCACCCGCAGCGTCAGGTTGAGCCGCCCGCCCCCCGCCAGCAGGGGCCCGGCGCCGAAGGCGATGCGATCGACCCCGTGATGGGCGAGCCGCGCCGGCCCGCCCATCACCAGCACGTCGCCCGAGCGCAGCCAGAAGCTGCGCGTCGGATCGCGCCGCGCGAGCCCGCCGATGCGAAACCGCGCCGGGTCGCCGAGCGAGATCGACACCACCGGCGCGGCGAAGGCCGCCTCGCCCTCGTCGGCATCGCGGTGGAGCCCCATGCGCGCGCCCTCGACGTAGCGGTTGATCAGGCAGCAGTCCGGGTCGTCCGGCCAGCCCGAGACCGCGCGCCAGACGCCGAGCACCGAGGCCGGGATCGCCGGCCAGGGTCGGCCGGTCTCGGGATGGCGGGCGACGTATCGGTAGCGCCCGCGCTCGATCACCCAGCCGAGCCGTCCGGCCGAGGTCATGCCCACGCTCATCGGCCTGCCCCAGCGCGTGACGGGGCGCACCAGCGGCGCTTCGGCGACGACGGCGCGGAGGTCGTCCACGAGCGCGGCCTGGGCGGGACGGTCGAGGTGGGCGGAGTGGAGGCGCCAGCCGTCGGGCAGATCGCGGGCGTCCGGCGTCATCGCTGGTCGCGCTCGGCGCGCACGAGCGCCCGCAGCGCATCGCGGTCGAGCTTCGGATCGTCGATTTCCCGGTTCGGCCGCTCGATCTCCGCTTCGAGCGCGGCGACGGTCCGCTCCGCCGCGTCGTTGCGCGCGGCCTGCCCCTCCAGCGCCTCGTCCGCCGCATGCCGGTCGGTCGCGAGCCGGCGCAACGCGTCGAACAGGCGCTGCGAGAGGTCGACCGCGGCCTTGCCGAGCACCGCCGCGCCGCTCTTCTCGACGAGCCACGAGAGGAAGACGGCGAGCAGATCCACGAGCGTGCGCGGACCGGCGTCAGGACGCTTCGGGGACGGACGTCCGCGGCGCCGGCAGCAGCCGCTCCGCCTCGGCGGCGCGCACCGCGCGGCGCGCCTCGGAACGGCGGAGCGTCTCGGCGGCGCTGTCGAGACGCGCGTCGAGCGCGGCGCCGCTGCGCCGGAGGCGTTCGGTGCGCGCGCGCACGGCCTCCGCCTCGCGCTCGACCCCGAGGATCGCCATCTCGATCATGCTGTTCGCGTCGCCCCGGGCCATGCGCGGGACTATAAGGCGGGGACCGCCGTCCGGCAAAGCCGTCGTCGCTCGCGCTCTCGCGCTTCGGCCGGCACGCTCGGGCCGAGCGGTTGGCCGGCACGCTCGGGCCGAGCGGAGAGAAATAGATCCAGTGCCTCGGAAACCCGTCCGCACCGCCCCCGCCCCTCGCCTTGCGAGCATTTCGGCCCCCCCCTATATCGCCGCGAGCCGCGACGAGGCTCCCCGGCCCGTCGCGCTGCCATACGGGAAGGGCGTCCGGGGGCCGCGGACGGACCCGACGCCCGATCGCCAGTCAAGGAGAGAGACGCGCTCATGTCCAAAGTCATCGGCATCGACCTCGGCACGACCAATTCCTGCGTCGCGATCATGGACGGCTCGCAGAGCCGCGTGATCGAGAACGCCGAGGGCGCGCGCACTACGCCGTCGATGGTCGCCTTCACCGAGGACGGCGAGCGCCTGATCGGACAGCCCGCCAAGCGTCAGGCCGTCACCAACCCCGAGAACACCCTCTTCGCCGTCAAGCGCCTGATCGGGCGTCCCTACGCCGATCCGACGGTCGAGAAGGACAAGGGGATGGTCCCCTACAAGATCGTCGAGGGCAAGAACGGTGACGCCTGGGTCGAGGCCCGCGGCGACAAGTACTCGCCGAGCCAGATCTCGGCCTACATCCTGCAGAAGATGAAGGAGACCGCCGAGAACTACCTCGGCGAGAAGGTCGAGAAGGCGGTCATCACCGTCCCCGCCTATTTCAACGACGCGCAGCGCCAGGCGACCAAGGACGCCGGCCGCATCGCGGGCCTCGAAGTGCTGCGCATCATCAACGAGCCGACGGCGGCCGCGCTCGCCTACGGGCTCGACAAGGAGAACACCAAGACCATCGCGGTCTACGACCTCGGTGGCGGCACCTTCGACGTCTCGATCCTGGAGATCGACGAGGGGCTGTTCGAGGTGAAGTCCACGAACGGCGATACCTTCCTCGGCGGCGAGGACTTCGACCTGCGTCTCGTCGAGTACCTCGCGGGCGAGTTCAAGAAGGATCAGGGCATCGACCTGCGCCAGGACAAGCTCGCGCTCCAGCGCCTGAAGGAGGCGGCCGAGAAGGCGAAGATCGAGCTGTCGAGCGCGTCGCAGACCGAGATCAACCTGCCCTACATCACCGCCGACCAGTCCGGGCCGAAGCACCTCGCGATGAAGCTCTCGCGCGCCAAGTTCGAGAGCCTCGTGGACGACCTCGTCAAGCGCACCATCGAGCCGATGCGGAACGCGCTGAAGGACGCCGGCGTCTCGGCCTCCGACATCGACGAGGTGGTGCTCGTCGGCGGCATGACGCGTATGCCCAAGGTCACCGAGACGGTGAAGGGCTTCTTCGGCAAGGAGCCGCACAAGGGCGTCAACCCCGACGAGGTCGTCGCCATGGGCGCGGCCATCCAGGCGGGCGTGCTGCAGGGCGATGTCAAGGACGTGGTGCTGCTCGACGTGACGCCGCTCTCGCTCGGCATCGAGACGCTGGGCGGCGTGTTCACCCGCCTGATCGACCGCAACACCACGATCCCGACCAAGAAGTCGCAGACCTTCTCGACGGCCGACGACAACCAGTCGGCGGTGACGATCCGCGTGTTCCAGGGCGAGCGCGAGATGGCGAGCGACAACAAGCTGCTCGGCCAGTTCAACCTCGAGAACATCCCGCCCGCGCCGCGCGGCGTGCCGCAGATCGAGGTGACCTTCGACATCGACGCGAACGGCATCGTCAACGTCTCGGCCAAGGACAAGGGCACCGGCAAGGAGCAGAAGATCACTATCCAGGCCTCGGGCGGTCTCAGCGAGAGCGACATCGAGAAGATGGTGAAGGAAGCCGAGGAGAACGCCGAGGCCGACAAGGTCAAGCGCGGGCTGGTCGAGGCCAGGAACCACGCCGAGAGCCTCGTGCACCAGACCGAGAAGCAGCTCGCCGAGCACGGCGACAAGGTCGATGCCGAGACCAAGGGCTCGATCGAGACCGCGGTGGCCGAGCTGAAGGAAGCGGCCGAGAGCGAGGATCTCGACGCGATCAAGTCGAAGACCCAGGCGCTCGGCGAGGCGGCGATGAAGCTCGGCGAGGCGATCTACAAGGCGGAGGCCGAGGCGGCCGAGGCCCAGGGCGCGTCGCCGGAGAGCGGCACCGAGCGCAAGGCGGACGACGACGACGTGGTCGACGCGGAGTACACCGAGGTCGACGACGACCAGAAGAAGCGCGCCGGATGAGGCCGAGGCGCGGCGCCACCCCGCGCCGCGCCGCCGCGCGCACGAGACGGTGACGCCGATGAGACCCGCCGAGATCGCGACCCCGCCCCGCTCCGCCGGGGCGGGGTCGTCGCTCGAAACGCCCGCGCCGCTCGGCGCGCACGCGCTGCCGGCCGCGGTCGAGGCGCTGCGCCGGACGGGCGGCCGCCTCGGCCGGGGCCCGCTCGCGCGCCGGGCGGTCTCGCTCCTGCGCCGGCTCGTCTGCCTCGGACGGCCGGGACCGTTCGACGTCGAGGTGTTCCCCGGCCGCCGCGCGCGTCTCCACCCGCGCGACAACCTCTCGGAGAAGCGGGCCTTCGCCGGGCCGCAGTTCTTCGATCCGGCCGAGCGTGCCGCGCTCGCCGAGGCGATCCGCCGGGGGCCGCGCCCCTTCGCCTTCGTCGACGCGGGCGCCAACGCGGGGCTCTACACGCTCTGGGCACTCTCGGTGGCGGGGCCCGACGCCCTCCACGCGGTCGCGGTCGAGCCCGAGCCGACCATGGCCGAACGCCTGCGCGTCAACCTCGCCGGCAGCGGCGCGTGCGTGGTCGAGGCCGCGCTCGCCGAACGATCGGGCCAGGTCCGCCTCTCGGCCGCGGGCGCCAACCGCGGCGAGGTGCGCCTCGACGCGGCGGGCGCGGTCGAGGTCGGGGCGGTAACGCTCGCCGGTCTCGCCGAGGCGCAGGGGCTCGCGCGAATCGACGCGCTGAAGATCGACATCGAGGGCGCGGAACACCCGGTGCTCGCCGCTTTCTTCCGAGCCGCGCCCCGCGCGCTCTGGCCGACGCTGGTGCTGATCGAGGCGCCGCGCGGCGGGGAGACGCCCGCGCTGGCGCTGCTTCGCGAACGCGGCTACCGCGTGCGCGAGCGAACCCGTTTGAACGCCGTGCTGACGGCGCCCGACAGAACGCCCCGCGCGGCCGGCCCGGCCGGCGGCGAGGCACAGGAGGACCGCGATGGCCAAGCGTGACTACTACGACGTGCTCGGCGTCGCCCGCGGCGCCTCGGAGGACGAGGTCAAGAAGGCCTACCGCCGCAAGGCGCGCGAGCTGCACCCCGACCGCAACAAGGACGACCCCGAGGCGGAGACCCGCTTCAAGGAGGTCAACGAGGCCTACGACGTCCTGAAGGACCCGCAGAAGAAGGCGGCCTACGACCAGTTCGGCCACGGCGCCTTCGAGGGCGGCATGGGCGGCTTCGGGGGCGGCGGCCCACGCGGCGCGGGCGCGGGCGCGGGGCCCGACTTCGCCTCCGCCTTCTCGGACGTGTTCGAGGACCTGTTCGGCGACTTCATGGGCGGCCGGCGGGGAGGCGCGGGGCGCGGCGGCGCGCGGCGCGGCGCGGACCTGCGCTACAACATGCGCGTCACGCTCGAGGACGCCTACAACGGCAAGCAGACCACCATCACCGTGCCCGGCGCGGTGAAGTGCGGCGCCTGCGAGGGGCGCGGCACCGAAGGCGCGCAGGACGCGCAGACCTGCCCGACCTGCTCCGGCATGGGCAAGGTGCGCGCGCAGCAGGGCTTCTTCACGATCGAGCGCACCTGCCCGACCTGCTCGGGGCGGGGGCAGGTGATCAAGAACCCCTGCCGCGCCTGCGGCGGCTCGGGGCAGGTCCGCCGCGAGCGCACGCTGAACGTCAACGTCCCCGCGGGCGTCGAGACCGGCACGCGCATCCGGCTGGCGGGCGAGGGCGAGCCGGGCGTCGGGGGCGGGCCGCCGGGCGATCTCTACATCTTCCTCGACGTGGGCCCGCACTCGATCTTCGAGCGCGACGGCACCGACCTGCACTGCCGCATCCCGGTGCCGATGACCACGGCCGCCTTGGGCGGCGAGATCGAGGCGCCGCTGCTCGACGGCGGGCGCACGCGGGTCAAGGTGCCGGCGGGCGTGCAGTCGGGCAAGCAGCTTCGCCTCCGCGGCAAGGGCATGCCCGCGCTCCAGCGCGCCGGGCAGCAGGGCGATCTCTACATCGAGCTGGCGGTCGAGACCCCGGTCAACCTGACGGCCCGCCAGAAGGAGCTTCTGCGCGAGTTCGACGCCGCCTCGGCCGACAACTCGCCGTCGAGCCAGGACTTCTTCTCCAAGGTGAAGAGCTTCTGGGACGACATGACCGGGTGAGACCCCGGCCGCCGACCGCGGGGCGCCCGCCCCCTCGGGCCGGTGCGACGGCGGCGGGCTGACAACCCCCTGCCCCCGCGCAACGCCGCCGCGCGCCGCCCCTGGCGGCGGTGCACGCCAGGTCGCGCGCCACGCAGTCTCGGCGGCGGGCCAGGGATCGACGGCGCGGTTGGCGCGCCAGCCCCCGGCCCGCTATCGCCAGACCGCGCCAGGGGACGCGCCACGCCATGCGCCAGACCGAACCGACCGCCGACGACCCCGCCCTCGCCCGCGCCCTCGACGGGGTGGTCGAGGAACTGACCCGCGTCCGCGCCGCCGAGAGCGCGGCACGCGCGCAGCACGACACCCTGCGCGCCCGCCGGGGCGAGCTGGCCGCGGCCGCGGGGCGGCTGATCGCGCTGTTACCCGAGGGCGAGCGCGGCGCGTGGCAGCACCGCCTCGGCGTCGCCGACGGCGCCAAGGCGCGGGCCGAGCGGGTGAAGCGCCGCCCCGCCGACACGCGCATGGCCGAGGTCTACCGCTTTCTCACCCTGGTGCGCGGCGACGTCTTCCGCACGGTCTCGCTGACGGCGTGGCTGGAGGACGAGGGCTTCGAGCTGCCCCCCACCTATGCGGCGAACGCCTGCCGCAACCTCTCGCGCGCGGGGTTGCTGACGCGCACGGGCTGGGGGGTCTACACCATCAACCGGCGCCATCCGCTGATGGTGCGGGTGCAGTTGGACGTGCTGTCGGCGTTGGCGAAGGAGGGGTGAGGGGGTGGTTTGACGGCGTAGAGCGGGGTTTACCCGCTATTGTCTTCGTGCGGGCATGGCGGGTGAACCCCGCTCTACGCTTGCTGGTGCAGAAGCTAGGGAAGGTGTAGAGTCGGCGTCATTGCACCATCTCTGTTGTGCGTGTGTGGCTGGATGAACCTCACCCTTCGCTCACAGTTATCAATGGAGACGCTAGCGCAAGCAAAAGCCTTGCAGGCGAAGGCGCAGCAGAAAATAAGAAACGATAGGCAATGTGCAGTCGGGAGCGAACATAACGTGAATACTGCCCTTGCATATTGTAGCAGCAAAGCTAGAATGTCAGCCCTGAGCAAAGCAGGAATGTCAGTCTCCTAGCCCGCGTTGGCGAGGCCGGGAGACGGAGCATGGGGCTGGTGGCGATGAGCGAGCGCGAGCTGCGGCGCGTCGAGACGATGGCAG
>JBHJHI010000112.1:0-20190 GCA_050330995.1 Paracoccaceae bacterium | reverse complement strand
CTCCTCCATCTCGGCGACGACCCATTTCAGCGCGACCACCGCCTTCTTCGGGTCGGTGACGACGGGGGCGAGCAGATGCGGGATGTCGTCGTAGACCGACAGCTCCAGCATCTTGGGGTCGATCATGATCAGCCGGCACTGGCGCGGGCTCAGGCGATAGAGCAGCGACAGGATCATGGTGTTGATCGCCACCGACTTGCCCGAGCCGGTGGTGCCCGCGATCAGGAGGTGCGGCATCTTGGCGAGGTTGGCGATCACCGGCTCGCCCTCGATGTCGCGCCCGAGCGCGAGGGCGAGCGGGAAGCGCGCCTCGGCGTAGGCGCGGCCCTCGAACACGTCGCGCAGCCACACCGTCTCGCGCGCCTCGTTCGGCAGCTCGATGCCGATCACCGAGCGCCCCGGCACGGTGGCGATGCGCGCCGAGAGCGCCGACATCGAGCGGGCGATGTCGTCGGCGAGGCCGATCACCCGCTGCGCCTTGAGGCCGGGCGCGGGCTCCAGCTCGTAGAGCGTGACCACCGGGCCGGGCTTCACCGCCGCGATCTCGCCCCGCACGCCGTAGTCGTCGAGCACCGTCTCCAGCGCGCGGGCGTTCTCGGCGAGGGCGGCCTCGCTCTCGGCCGGCTCGGCGCCGCCGTCGGAGCGGGCGAGCAGATCGAGTGGCGGTGCATCGTAGGGCGCGTCGTCGGCGGCGGCGAACAGCACCGGCTGCGCCGACCCGCCGCTGCGTGCGCCGCGCCCGAGCGTGAGCGGCTTGCGCGGCTTGACCACGGGGCCGTCCTCGGCCGCCGGCGGCGTCAGGTCGATCTCGTCGTCGTCGGCCTCGTCCTCGTCCGTCTCGACCGACAGGTCGGCCGGGGCCGGGTCCCGCGACGGGGCTTCGGTCCTCGGCGGGGCCGGGCGCGGACGCGGCGCGGTCGGGGCGTCGTCGCCCGCGATGCTGCGCAGCACCGGCTCGATCCCGCGTGCCGGGCCGGCCGGGGCCGCGGCGGGCGAACGGGAGGGTGCGAGGCCGGCGAGACCGCCGCCGCGCGTCGCGCCGAAGCGTACGACGCTCGCACCGGCCCGGCGCAGGGCGGGCACGGCGCCCGCGAGCGCCCCGCGGGCGAGGCGCCCGACCCGGCCCGGCCGCGATGGCGCGTCCTCGGCTCTTGCCGCCGGACGCTGCGCCCGCGGCGAGGGGGCGGGTTCCGGCTCGTCCGGCAGGCGGCGCAGCCGTGCCCAGGCGGCGCGAAGCTCGCCGCGCGACAGACCGAGAGCCAGGAGCGTGAGGATCAGCGCGAGCACGCCGACGCCGGGCAGGAGACGGCCGCGCGCCGTCTCGGGCGCCATCTCGAACGAATGCACCAGCACCGAGGCGGCGCGGTCGCCGAGCAGGCCCCCGAGCCCGCCGCCGACCGGCCAGCCCGGCCCCGGCGCGGCGAGCGAGGCCAGCACCGCCACCGCCGCCACCGCGAGCGGCATCGCCGGCAGGCGCGACCAGAACCGTTCGTCGCCGCGCGCGAGCGCGAGGCGCCAGCCCCAGACCAGCACCAGCGCGACCACCACCCAGCCCGCGAGGCCGATGCCGTGCATCGCGAAGTCGGCGATCAGCGCGCCGGGGCCGCCTAGCCAGTTCGTGGCCGCGCGCCCGGTCGCGGTGAAGTAGCTCGGGTCGTTCGCGTCGTAGCTCGCGATCGCGGCGGCCAGCGCCAGCCCCAGCGCGAGCGCCGCCAGCCCGACGAGCCGCGAGGCGGCGGCCGCGATCAGCGCCATCGCCGGATGCTCGCGCGCCGGCGCGCCGTCGTCGTCCCAGATCATCGTCATGGCCCGTTCCCCCCTGCGGCCTCGCCCCGTTCGGCTCTTCCCCCGTCGCGCCGGCCCCCGGTCCGGCGCGCGCGTTCGACCGAGCCCGATCATGCGATCACGTCGCGCACCGCCTCGAGCCCGCGGCGCACGGTCTCGGCCGGCGCCACCAGCGCGAGGCGCAGATAGCCCGCGCCCGGATTGGCTGGCTCGCCCTCTGCCCTGAGCCAGTCGGGCGTCGGCCGCGCGAGATAGGCGCCCGGCAGCGCGCGCACGCCGGCCTCGCGCCAGAGATCGAGCGCGGCGCGCTCGCCGTCCCCGACGCCGAGCCACAGGAAGAAGCCGGCCTCCGGGCGGCGGTAGCCCGGCAGGTTGCCGAGCACCTCGTCGGCCACGCGGAACTTCTCGGCGTAGCGCGCGCGGTTGGCGGCGACGTGGTCTTCCTCGGCCCAGGCGGCCGCGGCGGCGTGCTGCGCCGGGATCGGCAGCGGCGCGCCGGCGTAGGCGCGCAGTTGCAGGAGCCTCGCGCGCGCCTGCTGCCCGGCGACCAGGAAGCCCGAGCGCAGCCCCGCGAGGTTCGAGCGCTTCGAGAGCGAATGGAAGGCGACCAGCCGCTCGGGGTCGACGCCCTCGCGGCTCGCGACCTCGCCCGCGCCGGTAGGCGGGGTCTCGGTGTAGATCTCGGAATAGGACTCGTCGGCGAACACCAGGAAGTCGTGCGCCTCGGCGAGGTCGAACAGCCGCTTCCAGTAGGCCGCGCTCGCGCAGGCGCCCTGCGGGTTGGCCGGCGCGCAGAGGTAGACCACCGCCGTGCGGTCGAGCAGGGCGCGGGGCAGGGCGGCGAAGTCGGGCAGATGGCCCGTGGCCTCGGTCGCGGGCACGTAGACGGGCTCGGCCCCGGCCGTGAGCGCTGCGACGGCGTAGCACTGGTAGAACGGGTTGGGCAGCAGTACCGCCGGGCGCTCGCCGCCCTTCGCTTCCGGGCAGAGCGCGAGGCAGGCGTTGAACAGCCCCTCGCGCGTGCCGTTGAGGGGAAGGATCATGGTGTCGGGATCGCGGTAGCCCTCGGCCGCGCCGTAGCGGCGCGCGAGCCAGTCGGAGGCGGCCGTACGCAGCTCCGGGATGCCCTCGTTCGGCGGGTACTTCGAGAGCGTGTGCGCGTGGCGCGCCATCACGGGCATGACGAAGTCGGGCACGGCGTGCATGGGCTCGCCGATCGACATGGGCGTCTCCGGACCGCCCGGCGCCGTGCCTTCGAGCAGGCGGCGCAGGCGTGGGAACGCGTATTCCGGCAGCTCGCCGAGACGAACCGGATACTGCATCGCGATGGACCTCAACGGCGGGGCGTCTGACGCACCCTCGCACATATGCCAGCCTAGCGTCTTCGTGCCCGCGCCGCCAGCACGCGAGGCGGGAGAGATGCCTGCCCGTGGGCTCGCGGTAACGCGGGCGTGCTGAGGCGACGTCGCCGTCGCCGCGCCCTCCCGCGTCGCCTCAGCCGCCGAGGCGCGTGGTGCGTCGGCGGAGCATCGCCATCCCGACGCCGGCGAGCGCGAGCCAGCCGGCTGCGGGAAGGGACAGGGCGTCGAGGTCCGATACCGCCGCGAGCACGGGGTCACGGCCCCCGCAGCCGGGGCCGTCCGGGTGGCAGGCCGCGACGAGCGTCACCGGGACGGGGGAGGGGGCGGCACCGGCGATCGCGCCCCTCGCGTCGGCGGAGCCATCGGTACCGAGCGCGAGCGTCGCCGCCATCGCCACGGCCGACAGACAGGACACCGCCGCGAGGCGGTAGGCCATCGGTCTCATGCGCTGTTCCCCCGCCCCGTGTCCGAGTGTCCAGGACCGGGACAGGCGATGGCTAACGAGTGTGGCGAGAGCGTGGTCGCTCCGGGCGGCGAGGGGAGGGCGAGGTCGCGGCCCGGTCAGGCGGCGCGCGGTGGTGCGGCTCTGCCACGCGAGCCCGCGGCGGGCGGCGCGGCTCGCCGCGGATGGGCGGAGCGGCGCGGTTCGGGCGCGCATCGGCGAGGCTCAGCCGCAGGTCGGTGAGATCGGCGCGGCTCAGCCGCGTGGGGCGCGCCAGCCGGCGGCGCGGGCCTCGGCTTCCGAGCAGAACCAGCGCTCGCCCTGCGCGGGGTCGATCGTGGTGCGCTCGTACCAGCGGCTGCCCGGCACGTGGTAGACCCGCCCCGAGCCCGAGACGTTGCCCTTGATGCGGCAGTCGGCCGAGGGCGCCTCGGCGGTGGCCGAGGTCTCCTGCATCAGCCGCTCGCCGCGGCGCCAGTCCCAGGGGGCCACCGCCTCGCCCGCCCACATGCCGAGCGAGGCGCGGCGGGCCTCGGCCTCCTCGTCGGCGTAGTCCTCGCTGTAGCGGGTGTAGGCGCGGGCGAGTCCTGCCGCGACCAGCGCTTCGCCGACGTCGACCCCGCCCGCGCGGCAGCGCGCGACGGTTCGGCCGTAGCGGTCGGTGTCGATCGTGCGGCAGGCGAGGCGGCCTTTTGCCACCAGCCGCTCCATCGCCTCGGTCGCGACGACGCCGCAGCGCACCACCCGGCGGCAGGCGTCGAGGCAGGTCTGCGCCTTCTCCGGCGCGTCGACGCCGTGCAGGCGGATCTTGCGCCCCGAGACCTCCAGCGTGTCGCCGTCGACCACGCGCACGCCGTCGGCCAGGGCGGGACCGCCGTCGGTCGGGGCGAAGGCCGCGGCGGCCATGGCGAGCAGCACGAGGGCGGCGAGGGCGCGGCGGATCGGCATTCTTCCCTCCGGTCGAGGACCGAAGGGAAGCGTGTCGTTAACCCGAAATCAAGACTCGTTAACGCCGCTTGGCGGGGCGGCTCGCCTCCGGCGCGTTCACGCCGCGTCCGGCCTTGCTTCGGCGCGGCCGGGAGCGCGAGGCGAAACCGGCCCCGCGCGCGATCTCAACGCCCGTGCGCGGCGGCGGCGAGGTCGCGCACGAAGGCGAGCACGTCGTCCGGCGACTGGCCCTTGCCGATGCGCTCGACGATGGCCGAGCCCACCACCACGCCGTCGGCGACGCGGGCCATCTCGGCCGCGGCCTCGGGCGTCTTGACGCCGAAGCCGACGCAGACCGGCAGGTTGGCGGCCGCCTTGATCCGCGCGACCTCCGGGGCGACGCGCTTCGCGTTGGCCTCGGCCGCGCCGGTGATGCCGGTGATCGAGACGTAGTAGACGAAGCCGCCGGTGTTCTTCAGCACCGCCGGCAGACGGCGGTCGTCGGTGGTGGGGGTGGCGAGACGGATGAACTCGATGCCGCGCTTGCGGGCAGGCACGCACAGCTCTTCGTCCTCCTCGGGCGGCAGGTCGACCACGATCACCCCGTCGATCCCGGCCTCGGCCGCCTCGTCGAGGAAGCGCGCCACGCCGCGGGCGTAGATCGGGTTGTAATAGCCCATCAGCACGACCGGGGTGTCGGTGTCGTCCGCTCGGAAGCGGCGGACCATGTCCAGCGTCTTGTCGAGGGTCTGGCCGGCCTTCAGTGCGCGCTGCCCGGCCTCCTGAATGGTGGGGCCGTCGGCCATCGGGTCGGTGAAGGGGGCACCCAGTTCGATGATGTCGACGCCGGCGGCGGGCAGGCCCTTCATCAAGGCGAGCGAGGTGTCGAGGTCGGGGTCGCCGGCCATGACGTAGGCGACGAAGGCGGCCTGGTTGCTGGCGGCGAGGCGCTGGAAGGTGGCGTCGATGCGGGTGGTGATGCGGTCGTTCGCGTCCGGCACAGAGTTCCCCCTTCGGTCCAATACTTTTCACCAGACTTGGTGCGTCGCCTTATGACAGACGATGGTCGTTCGGAAGGGAGGAACGCATGATCCTGACTATCGACCTCGGCCAGATCCTGCCGCTCGCGGCGGCCGTCGTCACGCTCGTCACGGGCGCGAACGCGCTCTGGCGCTTCGCCAAGAACAAGTGGCGCGAGTGACCGCGTGGGGCGAACGGAGCAAACCCTGCCCTACGGCCGCTCCGGGGTCGGCAGCGCTGCGGCCGGGTGGTCGACCGCCGCCAGCCTGCCGGCCTCGCGCGCCTCGCGCAGCACCTCGACGAAGTCGCGCACGCCGGCGCGCGTGAGAATGGCCTCCAGCTCCGTCCAGGCCGCTTCCGGCGTCACCGGATGGCGGCGGTCGGCGAAGGCGATCAGGTCGCGCGCGACCGCGAGCAGGGCGTCGCGGTTGGGCTCGCCGGTCAGGAATGACAGGCGTGCCTTCGGGAAGCGCAGCGCCACCTCGGTCAGCTCCTCCGACCAGCGGATCAGGTCGGCGCGCAGCGCCTCGGCCTCGGCGCTCGGCTCGGCGGCGGCGTAGGCCGTGCCGATCGCGTCGCGGTGGGCCAGGATCGTGCGGCAGATCCGGGCGCGCACCTCGCGAAGCGCCACGAGGGCGCCGCCGAACGAGCGCGCCGTGCTCGACACCGCCGCGGCGATGCCAATGCCGCGCGCGACCGAGATCAGCGGCGCCATCGCCTGTCCTCCTCAGTCGTCCTTGCGGAAGCTCTTGCGGGCGCGCGGCTTGCCGTCCCAGCCGGGCTTGCGCGGCGGGCCGCCCCGGTCGTCGCGGTCGCGCGGCGGGCCGCGGCGGTCGTCGCGGCCTTCCCAGCGGCCGCCGCGCGGGCGGTCGTCGCGGTCGCCGCCCCGGTCGTCACGGTCCTGCCAGCGCGGGCGGTCGCCGCCGCGATCGCCGCCGCGGTCGTCACGATCGCGGAAGCTCCGCGGGCGGTCGCCGCCCCGGTCCCCGCCGCGGTCGTCGCGCTTGCCCTTGAAGCCGCCGCCGTCCTCGCGCGTCTCCCACTTGTTCAGGAGCTTCACGTCGAAGCGGTCGCGCCCGATCGTGCCCTCGTGGCACCAGACGACGCCCACGTCGCCCTCGCCGCTCTCCTCCACCGTCATGCGCATGGAGCCGGACTTGAGGACCACCAGGTCCCCGATCTCGAAGTTCGCCATTCCCGGCGTTCCTTTCCGCCCGGCCTGCAACCGGGCCTCTCGTCATAGCCCGGCGGCCGGCCGGGGCGGGTCGTCGTGGCGCCGGGCCGGCACCACCGCCCGCCGCCGTCACATCTTCGCGCCGATCGCCTCGGCGACGGTGAAGATGTCCTTGTCGCCGCGTCCGCAGAGGTTCACGACCATCAGGTGGTCGCGAGACAGCGTGGGCGCGAGCTTCGCCACATGGGCGAGCGCATGGCTCGGTTCCAGAGCGGGGATGATGCCTTCCGTACGACAAAGCAGCCCGAACGCGTCGAGCGCCTCGTCGTCGGTGACGCTCACGTACTCCACCCGGCCCGAGTCGTGCAACCACGCATGTTCGGGTCCGATCCCCGGATAGTCGAGCCCGGCGGAGATCGAATGCCCCTCCAGGATCTGCCCGTCGGCGTCCTGGAGCAGATACGTCCGGTTGCCGTGCAGCACGCCCGGACGCCCGCCGGTGAGCGACGCCGCGTGCTCCATCCGGTCGTCGACGCCGTGCCCGCCGGCCTCGACGCCGATGATGCGCACCTCGCGGTCGTCGAGGAAGGGGTGGAACAGCCCCATCGCGTTCGAGCCGCCGCCGATGCAGGCTACCAGGCTGTCGGGCAACCGCCCCTCGGCCTCGTGAAGCTGCTCGCGCGTCTCGCGCCCGATGATCGACTGAAAGTCGCGCACCATAGCCGGGTAGGGATGCGGCCCGGCCACCGTGCCGATGCAGTAGAACGTGTCCTCGACGTTGGTGACCCAGTCGCGCAGCGCCTCGTTCATCGCGTCCTTCAAGGTCGCGCGCCCGGCGGTCACCGGGACCACCTCGGCGCCGAGGAGGCGCATGCGGAACACGTTCGGGCGCTGGCGCTCGACGTCGGTCGCGCCCATGAACACGATGCACCGAAGCCCGAACTTGGCGCAGACGGTGGCGGTCGCGACCCCGTGCTGACCCGCGCCGGTCTCGGCGATGATGCGCTTCTTGCCCATGCGCCGCGCGAGCAGGATCTGGCCGAGCACGTTGTTGATCTTGTGCGCGCCGGTGTGGTTCAGCTCGTCGCGCTTGAGGTAGATCTTGGCCCCGCCCAGCTCCTCGCTGAGGCGCGGGGCGTGGTAGAGCGGCGAGGGGCGGCCGACGTAGTGGCGCCAGAGGTCGTCCATCTCGGCCCAGAAGTCCGGGTCGTCCTTGGCGCGGGCGTACTCCGCCTCCAGCTCCAGGATCAGCGGCATCAGCGTCTCGGAGACGAAGCGGCCGCCGAAGAGGCCGAAGCGGCCCTGCTCGTCGGGGCCGAGGCGGTAGCTGTTCGGTGCGGCGTCGTCCATGGCCGGGTCTCCCTTGTCGCGCCGCCGTCATACGTTGCACGGTGGCGGCTGTCGATGCGACGCGGAACCGGGCTCGGGGCCTCGCGTTCCGCCGGGGCAGCCGAACCGGGAAAGGGGCCATGGCCGAGCCGACCAAGGAAGAGCTACAGGCGCAGCTCGCCGCCGTGCGCCAGGACGTTCGCGTACTCGCCGCCATGGCCGGCGCGCGCGCCGGCGCCGAGTTCGAGACCGCCCGATCCGACGCGCAGCGCCGCCTGGACGCGCTGTCCGAGGAGACGCGCCGCCTCCTGAGCGAGACCGGCGCCGAGGCGCGCGCCCGCGGCGAGGCGGCCTACGCGGACGCGGAGACCATGCTCAGGCGCAACCCCTTCGCCTCGGTCGGGATCGCCTTCGGCCTCGGCTACCTGATCGGCCAGATCGTGCGCAAATGATGCGCTCGGCGGCGCTCGTCGCCGCGGCGCTGCGCGACGTCGAGCGCAAGGCGGCGCTGCGCGCGGCCCGTGGCGCCCGGCGCGTCGCGCTGATGGTGGGGATCGGCATCACGCTGTTCGGCGCGCTGATCTTCGGATCGGTCGGGCTGGTGCTGGTGCTGGCCGGCCCCCTCGGGCCGGGCGGCGCGGCCTTCCTGGTCGCGGCCCTCTGGCTGTTCATGGGCATCGTCGCGCTGATCGCGCTGTTGCTCGACCTGCGCCGGCGCGAGCCGCCGATGACCCCGAGGATCGACCCGGCCGAGGCGATGGCCGCGCTCAAGGCCGATTTCGGCGGCGCGAGCCGCTCGCCGCTGCTCGCGGTGGCGGCGCTGGTCGCGGGCTTCATCGTCGCCGGACGGCGCTGACGCCGCCGCGACGCGGTGCCGACCGTGACTGTCGCGGAGCAATATCGACGGGGTCTCCGCCAGGATGCCCGGGCGCGCTTCGACCGAACCGGGGCCGGCCCTCGCCGCCGTTCGGATCGGCGCCCGACCGTGCAGGCAGGACGGATCGAACGGCGGGAACCGGGTCGGCTCAGGACAGGCGCGGCACCGCCAGGGCGGTGCGGGCCGCCTCGACGAAGGCCCGCATGAGGGCCGGGTCCTTGACCCCCGGCGCGCTCTCGACGCCCGAGGAGACGTCGACCTGACGCGCCCCGGTGCGTCGGACCGCGGTCGCGACGTTGGCCGGGGTCAGCCCGCCGGCCAGCATCCACGGCACCGCCCAGCGCCGCCCGGCGAGCAGCGTCCAGTCGAAGGCGGCGCCGTGCCCGCCCGGCCGCGCCGCGCCGTCGGGCGCCTTGGCGTCGACCAGGATCTGGTCGGCCGCGGGGTAGGCGGCGAGCGCGTCGAGATCGGCCGCCTCGCGCACGCCGATCGCCTTCATCACCGGCAGCCCGGCGCGAGAGCGTACCTCGGCGACGCGCTCGGGGCTCTCGCGACCGTGCAGCTGGATCATGTCGAGGGCGACGGCGTCGAGCGCGGCGTCCAGGGCGTCGTCATCGGGATCGACGAACAGCGCCACCTTGACGACGCCCGGCGGCGCCTCGACCGCGGCGGCGCGCGCCTCGGCCGGCGTCACCGCCCGCGGCGAGGCCGGGATGAACACGAAGCCGACGTAGGCCGCGCCCGCCTCGGCCGCGGCCGCGACGGCGGCCGGGGTCGCGAGCCCGCAGACCTTGACCGCGATCCCCGGAGCCGCGGGGGCGGTCACTGCGCGGCGATGCGCGGCAGGTCCTCGGACGGGTCGGAGAGCTTGGTGCGCAGCCGCGCGTTCTCGGCGCGGAGCTGCTGGATCTCGCGACCGCGGTTGCGCGCCTCGCGGCGGTGCTTGCGCTCGCGGTTCCACTCGAACACCTCGCCGAGGGTGAAGCCGACCAGCATCGAGACCAGGATCACGACGCTGAGCGGGATGCCCTCGATGCTCGGCGAGGCGTCGACCACGCCCTCTGGCAGGACGCTGAGCGTGACGCTCTGCATGTTGGCCACGCCGAGCACGACGATGACGAGGAGAAGGGCGACGATCACGAGCAGCCGAAGCAGCCTGACGACAGCCATTGCGGGTTCCCTCCGGGATAGGGTTGGGGGCCGTGCGCCCTCAGGCGACGCCCGAACCGTTCATACGCTCGCGCATGTCCTTGCCGGCCTTGAAGAACGGCACGCGCTTCTCGGGCACCGGCACCGACTCGCCGGTGCGCGGGTTGCGCCCGACCCTCGCGTCGCGGGTCTTGACCGAGAACGCGCCGAAGCCGCGCAGCTCCACGCGGTCTCCCCGGACCAGCGCCTCGGTGATTTCGTCGAACACCGTCGAGACGAGGCGTTCGACGTCGCGAAGCGTCAGCTCCGGGTTCTCCTCGGCGATCTTCTGTATCAGTTCCGACTTGATCATGTACGCCCTCCATGCGGAGGTCCTGAAGCCCCCGTTCTTTCGGGGCGGATGATCCCCGTGCCCGTCCAAGGCGTCAATGCCGCAGGCGCATACGCGGCACGCGCCGCGCGCGGACGGGCGAACGCCGTATCAGGGCATCAGCGCGTAGAGCTTGAGCCCCGGCGTCAGGCGATGGGCGGCCGGCTGCCAGAGCGCGGGATCGAGCCCGAGCGCGGCGAGCGCCGCGCCGAGGGGGAAGGGAAACTCCTCCTCGCCCCAGGTGATGTCCCGGCGCGGCAGGTCTCGGCCGACCTCGTGGGTCTCGGCCAGATAGTCGTCGACCGTGTCCGCTCCGCCGATCCCGTCCACGAGCCCGTTGTCGAGCGCCTGGCGCCCGGTGAAGATCCGCCCGTCCGAGACCGTGTCGAGCGCCTGGCCGTCGAGGCCGCGCCGCTCGGAGACGAGGCCGCGGAACCAAGCGTAGCTGTCGGCGACGATGCGCTCCTGCGCCTCGATCGCGCCGTCGGGCAGGCGGGTCAGGGGGTCGGGCTCGGCCTTCAGCGGCGAGGACTTGATCTCGATCACGTCGATGCCGGCGCGCTCCAGCAGCTCGGCGATGTTGGGCGCCTGAGCGACCACGCCGATCGAGCCGGTGATGGTGTTGCCGTAGGCGACGATGTGCTCGGCGGCGATCGCGGCGATGTAGCCGCCGGACGCGGCGGCGCTGCCCATCTGCGCGACCAGAGGCTTGGCCTCGGCGATCGCGCGCAGGTCCTCGTAGAGTTCCTCCGAGCCCGCCACGCTGCCGCCGGGGCTGTCGATGCGCACGATCACCGCTTCGGCCTCGCCGTCCTTGGCCAGACGGCGCAGCCGCTCGTGGCGCTCGGGGTCGTTCAGGATCAGCCCGGTGATGTCGACACGCGCGACGTGCGCGCCGCCGGAGGCCCCGCCGAGCGCACCGCTCAGGGCGGCGATCGCGATCAGGAAGGCGACGGCCGCCACGATCGCGAGGATGCGCCAGAGCGCGAGGCGCCGGCGCATGCGCCGGCGCTCGATGATGAGATCGGCCGTGGCCGTCATCGGATTGTCCCTCTATCCGCTCTCGAGCGATGCGGCCTCGCACCGCCCGGCGCGCCCGTCATGGCGGATCGGGCGCACCGGATCGTGTCCGCGTCCCCTTGCCGCCCGAGGCCGGACGGCGGGGGACGCCGTCGCGCGTCTCAGCGGCCGCGCTGCTGCTTCAGCGCCGCGCCGAGGATATCGCCGAGCGAGGCGCCGCTGTCGGAGGAGCCGTACTGCTCGACGGCTTCCTTCTCCTCGGAGATCTCGCGCGCCTTGATCGAGAGGTTGACGCGCCGCGCCGCCTTGTCGATCGCCGTGACCTTGGCATCGACGCGCTGGCCGACCGAGAAGCGCTCGGGGCGCTGCTCGGTGCGGTCGCGCGAGAGGTCCGAGCGGCGGATGAACGACTTCATGCCGTCGACCTCCACCTCGATGCCGCCGTCCTCGATCGCGGTGACGGTGCAGGTGACGATCTGGTTGCGCTTGATGCCCTTGGTCGCCTCGGCGAAGGGATCGCCCTCGAGCTGCTTCATTCCGAGCGAGATGCGCTCCTTCTCGGTGTCGACGTCGAGCACCTTGGCACGGACCATGTCGCCCTTCTTGAAGTCCTGGATCGCCTCCTCGCCGGAGCGGTCCCAGGAGATGTCCGAGAGGTGGACCATGCCGTCGATATCGCCGTCGAGACCGATGAACAGGCCGAACTCGGTGATGTTCTTGACCTCGCCCTCGACCTCGGTGCCGGCCGGGTAGTTGGCCTGGAAGTTGTCCCAGGGGTTGCCCTGGGTCTGCTTCAGTCCGAGCGAGACGCGACGCTTCACCTGATCGACGTCGAGCACCATGACCTCGACCCCCTGGGAGGTGGAGACGATCTTGCCCGGATGCACGTTCTTTTTGGTCCACGACATCTCGGAGACGTGGACCAGACCCTCGACGCCCGGCTCCAGCTCGACGAAGGCGCCGTAGTCGGTGATGTTGGTGACACGGCCGGTCCAGCGGCTGCCTGCCGGATACTTCGCCGCGACGCTCTCCCACGGGTCGGCCATGAGCTGCTTCATGCCGAGCGAGATGCGCTGCGTCTCCTTGTTCACCTTGATCACCTGGACCTTGATGGTCTCGCCGATGTTCAGGATCTCGGAGGGATGGTTGACGCGACGCCAGGCCATGTCGGTGACGTGCAGGAGGCCGTCGACGCCGCCGAGGTCGACGAAGGCGCCGTAGTCGGTGACGTTCTTGACCACGCCGTCGACGATGTCGCCTTCCTTGAGGCGGGCTACGATCTCGGCGCGCTGCTCGGCGCGGCTCTCCTCGAGCACGGCGCGGCGCGAGACGACGATGTTGCCGCGGCGGCGGTCCATCTTGAGGATCTGGAACGGCTGCGGCACGCCCATGAGCGGCGTCACGTCGCGCACCGGGCGCACGTCGATCTGGGAGCCCGGAAGGAACGCCACGGCGCCGCCGAGGTCGACGGTGAAGCCGCCCTTGACGCGCCCGAAGATCGCGCCCTCGACGCGGTCGCCGCCCTCGTTGGCCTTCTCCAGCCGGTCCCAGGCCTCCTCGCGGCGCGCCTTGTCGCGCGAGATCGCGGCTTCGCCGCGCGCGTTCTCGACGCGGTCGAGGAACACCTCGACGGTGTCGCCGACCGTCAGCTCGGACGGCTTGCCGGGCGCGGAGAACTCCTTGAGATCGACGCGGCCCTCGACCTTGAAGCCGACGTCGATGACGGCCTGGCCGTTCTCGATGGCGATGACGGTCCCCTTGACGACGGAGCCTTCTTCGGGGGTTTCCTTGGAGAAGCTCTCGTCGAGGAGGGCTTCGAACTCGTCCATCGAGGCATGGGCTGACATGAGGGCGCTGGCTCCTGGTCTTCGATCTGCTGGCCGGCCGGTTGTCTCCGGCGGTCTTGCGGGAAGGGCGAGACGGTCATCGCCGATCAACGACGGGCCGGCGACGCCTGCTATACGGCGTCCCGGCCGAGCGCTGTCTCGACGATGGCGGCCGCCTCGGCGGCGGCCGCTTCTATATCGAGATCGGTGGTGTCCAGCAAGTGCGCATCCGCCGCCCGCGTCAGCGGCGCGTCCGGGCGGGTCTCGTCGCGGTGGTCGCGCTCGGCGATCTCGCGCACGAGGCGCTCGAGGCTCACCGTCTCGCCGGCCGCCGTCAGCTCGGCGTGGCGCCGGCGGGCGCGCTCCTCCACGCTCGCGGTGACGTAGAACTTCACGTTCGCCGTGGGCACCACCACCGAGCCGATGTCGCGCCCGTCGAGCACCGCGCCGCCCGGGCGGCGGGCGAAGTCACGCTGGAAGTCGAGCAGCGACCGGCGCACCTCCGGGAAGGCCGCGACCTTCGAGGCCGCGCGCGCGGCGAGCGCGGTGCGCAGCCCCGGCATCGTCAGGTGCTGCGGCTTCAGATCGCGCGCGACCAGGGTGGCCAGCGTCTCGTCGACCACGCCGCGGGCGTTGTCCATCGTCAGCTTGCCGACCGCGCGGTAGAGCAGGCCCGTGTCGAGATGGGCGAAGCCGAAGCGCTCGGCCAGACGCTCGGCGAGCGTTCCCTTGCCCGCCCCGGCCGGCCCGTCGATCGCGACGCAGAAGCGCAGATCGTCCTGCTTCGTCATCTCGTCTCCTCCGGGCCTCTCGCTCGGGGCACGGGGGCGGTCTCGTCCCGCCGGCCACGCGCCGTTCGTCGCCTCCTAGGCAGGGTCGTCTCCGTCGGATCGGGGCGAGTCGATCGCGGCGCCGAGATCGGTCATCAGCGCCATGAAGTCGGGGAAGCTGGTCGCGATCGGGCCGGCGTCGTCCACCGCCACCGGCTCGGCCGCGCCGAGGCCGAGACAGAGGAAGCTCATGGCGATGCGGTGGTCGAGGCGGGTGGCCACCGTCGCGCCGCCGCGCACCCCCTCGGCCCCGCGCCCGTGCACAGTGAGCCCGTCCTTGTGCGCGGTCACGGCGACGCCGCAGGCCGAGAGCCCTTCGACCATCGCCGCGATGCGGTCCGATTCCTTGACGCGCAGCTCCTCGATGCCGCGCATGACCGTGTCGCCCTCGGCGAAGGCGGCCAGCGCCGCGAGGATCGGGTACTCGTCGATCATGCTCGCCGCGCGCTCGGGCGGCACCTCGACGCCCCTCAGCGCACCGGTGTGGCGCACCCTGAGATCGGCGACCGGCTCGCCGGAGGCGTCGCGCTCGCCCTCGCGCACGATGTCGGCGCCCATCTCGGCGAGCGTCTCGTAGAAGCCCGCCCGGGTCGGGTTGAGGCAGACCTCGGCCACCGTGACCTCGGAGCCCGGCGCGATCAGCGCGGCCCCGACCGGGAAGGCGGCCGAGGAGGGGTCGCGCGCGACCGCCACGTGGCCTGGCCTGAGCTCGGGGCGGCCGGTCAGGCGGATCGCGCGGCCTCCGGCGGTCTCGTCGATCGCGATCTCGGCGCCGAAGGCCGCGAGCATGCGCTCGGTGTGGTCGCGCGTCGCCACGCGCTCGACCACCACCGTCTCGCCCGGGGCGTTCAGCCCCGCGAGCAGCACCGCCGACTTCACCTGCGCCGACGCGACGGGCAATCGGTACTCGATCCCCGTCGGCTCGGCCGCGCCTTCGAGCGTCAGCGGCAGCAGCCCGCCCGCGCGGCCCGTCGCGCGCGCGCCGAAGCGGGCGAGGGGGTCGAGCACGCGGCCCATCGGACGCCGGCGCAGCGAGGCGTCGCCGGTGAAGGTGGCCGCGATCGGGCAGGTGGCCATCGCCCCCATCACGAGACGCACCCCGGTGCCCGCGTTGCCGCAGTCGATCACGTCCTCGGGCTCCAGAAGCCCGCCGACGCCGACGCCGTCGACCGACCATGTGCCCGGGGCGTCGCGCTCGACGCGCGCGCCGAAGGCGCGCATCGCCGCGGCGGTGCGCAGCACGTCCTCGCCTTCGAGCAGGCCCTCGATCGTGGTCCGGCCGACGGCCAGGGTGCCGAGGATCAGGGCGCGGTGCGAGACCGACTTGTCGCCGGGCACCCGGGCCCGCCCCGAGAGCGCGGCGCCGGCCCTGGCGAGCGCCGGACGAGGGGGCACGTCGAGCATGGGGCGACCTCTGGCATGAGCGTTCGTCATATCTCCCGTGCGGTGGTGGAAATCCAGAGCTTTCCGGCTCTCCCACCCGGCCGGCCGCCGGCCTCGGCGAAGGCTGGCCGATCGGCCCGGACGCCCGAGCCACCGGCAGGGCCCCTCCGGAAAGGGGCGAGGTCCTTCGCGAGATCCCGGCGAGGCAATCCGCCGACGAGAGAATAATGGTTCGAGCCGTCCCGGTCGAACTATTTGGCCGGACGGCGACAAAACGTCAGATAATGCGGCCGGCGACCCTCGCGCAGCGCCTTGGCCTCGTAGCGCGTGCCCGGCCAGTCCGCCCAGGGTCGGCGCCAGTCGGCCGGGCCCTCGGCGCGCCACGCGAAGCGGGGGTCGCGCGCGACGGCCTCGAGCGTGTGGCGCACGTAGTCCTCGATGTCGGTGGCCACGCGCAGCCGCGCCTCGGGGCGCATGACGCGGGCGAGCGCGTCGAGGTTCTCCGCGTTCACGAAGCGGCGCTTGTGATGGCGCTTCTTCGGCCAGGGGTCCGGATAGAGCAGGAACACCCGGTCGAGGCAGGCGTCCGGCAGCACGTCGAGGAGATCGCGCGCGTCGCCCGCATGGACGCGCAGGTTGTCCACGCCCGCCCGCTCGATCGCGGCCAGGAGCTTGGCCACGCCGTTGACGTAGGGCTCGCAGCCGATCAGGCCGACCGAGGGGTTGGCCGCGGCCTGAGCCACCATGTGCTCGCCGCCGCCGAAGCCGATCTCGAGCCAGAGGGCCTCGCGCTCGGGGAACGGCGTCGCGAGGTCGAGGGGCCTGCGCTCGGGGTTCTCCGCGGCCGTCACGCCCGCGAGCGACAACGCGCCGAGCCCGGTCTCCAGCCGTTCGCGCTGACGCGCGCGCAGGCCTTTGCCGTGGCGGCGGCCGTAGAAGTTGCGCCAGGGCGTGCCCTGGGGCGTCGTCGATGGCCGGGATGGGGGATCGTCCATGCGCGCGGCTCTAGCCGGGCGTGACGGTGCTGCCAAGAGAGGGGCGGGGCGGCCGCGCCGATCGGTCTCGCGCCTCGTCGCCGAAGCGCCGCTCGACCGGGGCCTGCGCGCACGGACGCCGATTCGGCTCGCCGGTGGAGCGGCCGGGACGCCCGCGTCCCTGGCCGGATGGTTACGGGAAGAGGTTCCCCGTCGCGCGACTTCGGAGGGACGGTGCGCCCCCGACGCCCGGTGGTTCGACCCGTCGCGGCCGAATCACCGGGCGCCGGTCCCGGCCGCTCCTTACGCCTCAGCGACGCCGCGCCGTGCCCGCCTCGACGGCGGCCAGCCGCGGGACCGTGCCGTTCGCCTCGCTCTCGGCGATGGTGCGCACGAGTTCCACGATGCGCGAGCGGGTATGCGCGCTCTCGATGCGCGCGAAGGCCCGGCCGAGTGCGCGCCCCTCGGCGGACGAGAGCAGCCGGCTCAGGTCGTCGAGCCCGCGCCGGCCGTCCGACAGCCCGTCGTAGAAGTAGCCGACCTCGACGCCGAGATGGTCGGCGATGTGGAACAGCCGTCCCGCGCCGATGCGGTTCAGGCCCTTCTCGTACTTCTGCACCTGCTGGAAGGTGAGCCCGAGGCGCGCCCCGAGCGCTTCCTGGCTCATGCCGCAGGCCTGTCGGCGCATCTTCAGCCGAGCACCGATGTAGGCGTCGATCTCGTCGGCCGCTTTGGTCATTCCCCTCGCCCCCCACCGGCCGCAGCCCGTGTGTCTCATACGGCACGCCCCGCGCCATCCGGCGCCGTGCCGTGTCGTTTCAGTGCCAGGGCACCGTCACACCCCTCGTGCGTCGGCGCCACAGGGCGTCTTTTGCGTCACGCTCCCGCTGTCGGGTGTGATCTTGACCTCGAAAACCCGGCGATAAAAAGGAGAAGTGCAGCGATTCCGGCGGGAGCGTCGCCGAGACGCGCGTAGAGTGGCGGCGCGAGCGCAGGCGGAAGCGTCGAATCGACGACGCCCGCCCGCCCGAGCGCGAGCGCGGCGACTGGCCGGCCGGCCGCGTCGACCACGGCCGAGATCCCGGTGTTGGCCGCGCGCAACAGGGGCAACCCCTGCTCGATCGCGCGAAGCCGGGCCTGGGCGAGGTGCTGCGGCGGCCCGCCGAGGGTGCCGAACCAAGCGTCGTTGGTGATCTGCACCAGCATCCGCGGTCGCCCGGCGCCGGCCTCGACGGCGGCGGCGACCTCGGCGGGGAAGATCGCTTCGTAGCAGATCAGGGCCGCGAAGGGCGGCACGCCCGCCGCGTCGACCGTCGCCGGCCCCGCGCCCGCGGCGAAACGTCCGCGACCGGCGACCTGCGCGAGGCCGACCGCGCCGAACAGCGATTGCAGCGGCACGTATTCGCCGAAGGGCACGAGGTGGTGCTTGTCGTAGCGCGCCGCGACGGCGCCGCCTTCGTCGAGCACGAGGAGCGCGTTGGCGAAGGCGCCCTCGCCGGCACGGGCGAGCGCGCCGAGGATCAGCGGCGCGCTCGCGGCCTCGGCCATGGCGCGGCGCGCGTCGGGCAGCTCCTCGGGCAGGAAGGCGACGGCGGTCTCGGGCCAGACCACCAGATCGGGCGGGCCGAGGGTGGGGTCGGGCGGACGCGCCGAGCCCTCGAGCAGACGGCGGTAGAAGCGTCCCGCGTGCTCTCGCGACCACTTGAGATGCTGCGCCGCGTTCGGCTGGACGAGGCGCACGACCAGGTCCCCGCCCCCGGTCGGGATCGAGGCGAGGCGGGCGACCGAGGCCGCGAGCAGGAGGGCGATCGCCCCGAGGGCCGCGCCCGCGACGAGCGCTCCCCGCCGCCGCGCGAGCCCCGCGAGCGCGAGCCCCGGCACGGCGGCGAGCCAGAGCGTCACGAGCCCGAGCCCGTGCGGGCCGATCCAGGCCACGAGCTGTTCGAGCGGCGTGCCGACCCAGACGGTGCCGGGCAGCGCCCAGGGAAATCCGGTCAGCACGACGCCGCGCGCCATCTCCGCGAGGGTCAGCGCGCCCGCGAGTGCCGCCGCCGCCGCGAGGTCGCCCCGCCCCGTCGCCGTGGCCCGCCCGAGGGTCGAGCGCGTCGCCGCGGCGGCGAGCGCCCAGAACAGCGCGAGCCCCGCCGGCAGCAGCGTCACCGCGAAGGGCAGCATCCAGGCGTAGGCGTCGGCCTCGACCAGGAAGGCGTGGCCGATCCAGTGCAGCGACACCGCGAGGTAGCCGAAGCCGAAGGCCCAGCCCGCGCCGGCCGATGCGCGCACCGAGGGCGCGCGCGCCACCGCCCAGACCGCGACCGGCATCGCCGCGAAGGCGGCGGTCGAGAAGCCGACGGGGGCGTGGCCGAGCGCGAGCACGACCCCCGCCGCCGCCGCGAGGGCGAGGCGCAGCGCGAGCGGCCCCCGCGCCGCGAGCCGCGCCAGCGTGCGCGTGCGCCGCCTCGAGATCGTCGCCGCTGCCCGTGCGCTTTGCATCGCCCGCTCTCCCTGCCGTCCGCGCCCCGGTCCGGGCGCGCCTCAGGCGAGGTAGTCGGCACGGCGGCGAGCGTTCCGGCGGGGGCGATCGCGCCCGCCGCACCGTCGCGCCGGCGCACCACCGGGCGGGTGGGATCGCGGGGGTCTTCAGGAGGCAATGGCGCGGCCCCTTGGCCGGAGACCGCATCGGGCCGGTCACGTTCCGCCCGATCGACATTCACGGCGGGACAGCGCCCGCGCTGCCGGCCGCGGGCTGATCGTGCGCGTTCGCGAGCGACCGGAGCGGCGAAGGGCCGTCAGGGCGTCGCGGGGTCGGGTCGCTCGGGCCAGATCGGCAGGGCGGCGACGTCGCGCATCAGGTCGAGATAGGCGCCGCCGATCGCGGCGTGGTGCTCGATCAGGTGGCCGAGCAGGACCGGCGGCAGCACCACCGTCGCGGTCATCGACAGGCACAGGAACTGCACCGCCCAGCGGCCCTTGACCACGTCGCCGTCGAGCGCCGCGCGCAGGTGGCTCGCGATCAGGCCGCGCAGGCTCGACGAGGCCATCAGCACGAAGCCGAAGCTGCCGACCGCCAGATGCGCGAGCGTCGGCAGGAGCGTCGAGGCGAAGCCGAGATAGAGCCACCAGTAGGCGTTCGGTCGCGCGTCGATGTTGGCGAGCAGCGCGTCGAGATCGTAGAGCGCGGTGCCGTCCGAGAAGGCGGCGAGGCGGCAGACGGCGACGAAGGCGAAGCCGAGCAGGACGAGGGCCGCGATCGCGCCGAGCGCGTCGAGCAGGAAGTAGAGCCGGCGTTGCCAGCCGTGTTCGGAAAGGCTGCGGCGGAGGAGGTGGCGGGTCAGTCCGATCGAGCCGAAGTCGGCGAGGGCGTTGAGGATCAGCAGTACGACGAGGAACAAGATCACACTGCCGACCGCGTCGCGTCTATCGTGTTCAACGAAGAAGTTGGTGAGGCCGTATAGCACGGCCAAGAGTATGAGGGAGATTAAGATGACGAGCTGGAGGGCTGGGCGGTTAAGCTTACATTCTAGTATTTTTTGTCTACCTACAACTGTTCCTTTGTCCGTCACTGCGACTGCGACTGCGACTGCAACTGTGCCTGCGACTGCACCTGCGACAGCGCCTACGACTACATCTGCGACTGAACCTGAACCTGAGATTGCGCCTGCGCCAGCGCCTGAGACTGCGAATGCGACTGCGACTGCGACTAAGCCTGAGACTGCGCGAACG
>JBHJHI010000111.1:0-33014 GCA_050330995.1 Paracoccaceae bacterium | reverse complement strand
TCACGCTCGCGGCGCTTTCCGGCAGTTCCTCGCCAAAGCACTTCTGGTAGATCTCGGCGACCAGTTCGCGCTCAAGCTCATCGCACTTGTTAAGGAAGGTCAGCCGAAAGGCAAATCCGACATCGCCCGCGAAGATCTCGGCGTTCTGAGCCCAGCTGATCACGGTCCGTGGCGACATGACCGTCGAAAGATCGCCGTTCTTGAACGCATTCCGGGTCAGATCGGCGACGGTGACCATCTGTGCCACGGTCTTCTCGCGTCCACCGCGATACTCCGGGCACTTGGCCAGGATGATTTCCGTCTCGGCACCGTGCTCGAGATAGTTCAGCGTCGTCACGATCGACCAGCGGTCCATCTGGCCCTGGTTGATCTGCTGGGTGCCGTGGTAGAGGCCCGTGGTGTCGCCGAGGCCGATGGTGTTGGCAGTGGCGAACAGCCGGAACGAGGGGTGCGGGTGGATCACCTGGTTCTGGTCGAGCAGCGTCAGCTTGCCGTCGGTCTCCAGCACGCGCTGGATCACGAACATCACGTCCGGTCGGCCCGCGTCGTACTCGTCGAACACGATCGCGGTGGGCGTCGACAGCGCCCAGGGCAGGATGCCCTCCTGGAACTCGGTCACCTGCACGCCCTCGCGCAGCTTGATCGCGTCCTTGCCGATCAGGTCGATCCGGCTGATGTGGCTGTCGAGGTTCACGCGCACGCAGGACCAGTTCAGCCGCGCGGCCACCTGCTCGATATGCGTCGATTTGCCGGTCCCGTGATAGCCCTGGATCATCACGCGGCGGTTGTAGGCAAAGCCGGCGAGGATCGCGAGGGTGGTGTCACGGTCGAAACGATAGGTGCGGTCGATCACGGGCACGCGCTCGCCGCCCTCGGCGAAGCCCTTGACCAGCATGTCGCTGTCGATGCCGAAGACATCGCGGACCGGCAGCTCGACGGTGGGGAAATCGGCGGGATTGAGGCTCCCATCGGCCATGTCGTCACTCCTCGTTGCTGCCGCGTTCTCTGAAGGATAGAAACCGCGAAGGCAAGAGCAAGCGGCGGGCGCGGCTCCTGTCGCCGGGATGCGGCGGTGCAGGGGCCGCGGACGTTCACACGGGCGCCACGGCTCAGGGCAGAAGGCTTCTCCAATGCAGCGATTCGAAGGGATGTGCGCCGTGGTGACCGGCGCGGGCAGCGGCATCGGCGCGGCGACGGCGCGCCGCTTCGCCGCGGATGGCGCGGCGGTGGTTCTGGCCGGCCGCCGGCTGGAGCGGCTCGCGCAGGTCGCGGCCGACCTGCCGGCGGAGCGGACCCTGTGCCACGCGGCGGACGTCTCCGACCGGGCGGCGGTCGATGCGCTGGTCGCCGCGGCACTGGAGCGCTTCGGACGGATCGACACGCTGGTGAACAACGCCGGCATCGCCAAGACCGGTCGGCTGGACGACTTCAGCTCCGAGGACTGGCAGCAGATCATCGACATCGACCTGACGGCCCTGTTCCACACCTGCCAGGCGGCGCTGCCTGCGCTTCGGGCCGCGGGCGGGCAGGGCTCGATCGTCAACGTGAGCTCGGTCTCCGGTCTCGGGGGCGACTGGGGCCTCTTCGCCTACAACGCGGCCAAGGGGGGCGTGTCGAACCTGACGCGCGCGCTGGCCCTCGAGCTTGCGCCGGAGGTGCGCGCGAACGCGGTCGCGCCCAGCCTGACGCTGACCGACATGACCGCGGGCATGAAGGACAACGCGGATCTGCTGGCGGCCTTTGCCGACCGGATCCCCATGGGCCGCGGAGCCGAGCCGGAGGAGGTGGCGGACGTGATAGCCTTCCTCGCCAGCCGCGACGCGCGCTTCGTGAACGGGGTGGTGCTGCCGGCGGACGGCGGCCTGGGCGCATCGAACGGCCAGCCCCGGATCGCCTGAGGCCGGGCCCGCCCAGCGGTTCCGAAGGCCCCGGATCGGGCCGCCCGAGCCGCCGAAGCCGGACATGCGACAGGTCCGGGCGACGAGTTGGCGGCGGTTGACCAACCCGACGCGCCGACGCGTATCGACCGGATGCGGCACCGGACGAGGGTCCGCGGCATCCCGCTAGCCCGCCACCCCGGCCTCGCGCCGCTCAGTCCGGCGAGGGAAGGCCGAGGCGGACCGGTCCCCTGGCGCACGCGACGTCCACGGCGCGGCCCTTCTGCGTGACGGCGAGGGCTCCCTCGGCGGCAAGGTGGCCGGCCTCGGCCCGGACGTCGGGCATCAGGGACCGCCAGTCCGCGGCCAGCGCCCGAGCGACCTCGGAGGGGCAGAGGGTCCGCCCCGGGCCCCGCGCACGTGCCTGCGCGAGGATCTCGGCCCTGATCCGGTCCGGGCCGGGGCGGCCGGTCATCCGATCAGTCGGTGAAGTTCGGGCTCGCGCGCAGGATCTCCCAGGCGCGGAGGACGGCGGCCAGCCGGTCGGGTTCGGGGTTCTCGCCGCCGTTCATGTCGGGGTGCAGCTCCTTGACCAGCTCGGTGTAGCGTCGGCGCACCTCCGCGCGGGCCTCGACCTGGTGGGGCAGGCCGAGCACGTCCATCGCCTGCTGCTCCTCGCGCGCGAGGCGGCGGCGCGGGCGGGGCTCGCCCGCCTTGCGGCCGGGGTTCAGCGTCGCGTTCTCGCCGAGCACCTGATGGGGATCGCGAAAGCCCCAACGCGCCCAGGCGTCGCCGTCGGCGTGGCCGCCGAGCCCCATGCGCGCCTTCGGCCCCTGGCCGAGCGTCCAGGTGCGCCGGCCCCAGGCGCGGTCGGCGGCCATCGCCGCGTCGAAGCCGACCTCGTCGAGGTCGCCGAAGTAGTTCCAGGCCGCGTTGTACTCGCGAACGTGGTCGAGGCAGAACCAGCGGAACTCGTTCATCCGCTCGGGCGAGCGCGGCGCGCGGTAGTGCGCGCGCGCCTCGCAGCCCGGCGCCTCGCAGCGCGCCTCCGACCCCTCGACCCGTCCCGACATGCCGCGCACGCGCGTCCGCGCCCGGCGGCGCTTGTCCGCCGTCACCGAGATGTCGTAGTCGAGCGGCGAACGCTGCGGCATGGCGGCCCGTATCTCCAAGGGGTTACGACTCGCGCCATGGCGCGGAGGAGCAGAATAGCTGGTCGAGCGCGAAGACCAACTCTTGACAGGAGCCCGACATGACGATGGCAGAGCGCATGACGGACAAGCTCCGCGCCGCCTTCGCCCCCGACCGGCTGGCGCTGCGCGACGACAGCGAGCGCCATCGCGGCCACGGCGGCTGGCGCGAGGGCGGCGAGACGCACTTTCATCTGGTCATGGTCAGCCGCGCCTTCGAGGGACAGGGCCGGGTGGCGCGACAACGCGCCGTCAACGCCGTCCTGCGCGACGAGCTGGCCGAGCGGGTGCACGCGCTGTCGATGGAGCTGAGAACGCCGGCGGAGGCGGACGGCGGCTGAGCGCCCTGCGGCCGGGCTCGGTGCTTTCCCGGTCCGGGCGGAACGCCCGGGCGTCGCAAGAACGCGCGGGAACGAGGAGACCAGCCCTTGACCCGATCCGATCGGGTCGAACGGCGCTCCGGCACGGAGCCGCCCGCGTGGCGCGCCCCCGAGCCATGGCCCGGGCCGTGACGAGGTGCGGGATCGGTACGCGTCGAGGGCGCCGCGCCGGCACGGCGCGCTCAGCGATCGAGCCGGCGCAGCGCCTCGCGGATGTCGCTGAAATCGTGCTCGCCGCGCGCGTCGCGGGAGCGGTCCTCCCCCCGGTCGTCATACGCCTCGGGCGCGGGCTCGGGCTCCGGCAGGCGCGGGCGGGGCTCGACCCGCTCGCTCCCGCGGGCGCCGCGCTGGCCGCCGAAGATGCCCGAGCGGGGCTCGCGCCGCGGCTCCTCCTCGGCGCCCCGCGCCGCCTCGCGCTCGCCGCGGCGCGCCGGCTCGGCCTCGCGTCCGGCGGGGTGGGCGTCGCGTCCCGCCCGGGCCGCGGTCTCGGCGTCGAGCGCGCGGCGGAACACCAGGAGGGCGCGGTTTACCTCGCGCCGGCCGCCGAACCAGCCCGCGCTCTCGACCGAGGGCAGCACGTCGGCGCGCAGGTACTCCCAGCCGCCCGTCGCCTCCTCGGCGACCACCTCCTCGACCGCGGCGGCGAGGCGTTCGCCGCCCCCGCGCAGGCCGCGGCGGCGATGGCCGCGGTCGGGCGCGGCGACGATCTTGTATTCGTAGTCCATGCGCCTGTCCTCGCGAGCGACCCCCGACCGAGGCTCTGCACCGAAGCCGCGCGGGCGGCAAGGCCCGTGGCGCGGGGTCACGGACCGGTTCGTCCATCGCGTCGCTCCAGGCACCCGATCTTGCAGGATCGGCGTGGCGTCGGAGGCCGCGATCCGCCGGAAGGCTTCACTCCAGACCGAGCTTCGCCTTCACGCTCGCCTGCACCGCCTGCGGGTTCGCCTTGCCCCCCGTCGCCTTCATCACCTGTCCGACGAACCAGCCGGCGAGCGAGGGCTTCTTCCGGGCTTGGGCCACCTTGTCGGGGTTGGCGGCGATCACCGCGTCCACTGCCTCGTCGATCGCGCCGGTGTCGGTGACCTGGCGCATGCCGCGGGCTTCCACGATCTCGGCCGGCTCGCCGCCCTCGGTGTAGACGATCTCGAACAGGTCCTTGGCGATCTTGCCCGAGATCTCGCCCTTCTGGATCAGGTCGATGATCGCGCCGAGCCGCGCCGCCGAGACCGGGCTCTCGTCGATGCCGAGCCCGTCCTTGTTGAGCCGCCCGAACAGCTCGTTGATCACCCAGTTGGCCGCCTGCTTGCCGTCGCGCCCCTCGGCCACCGCCTCGAAGAAGGCGGCGCTCTCGGCCTCGGCGACCAGCACCGAGGCGTCGTACTCGGTGACGCCGCGCTCGCGTACGAGCCGCGCCTTCTTGGCGTCCGGGAGTTCGGGCAGCGAGCGCGCCACCGCCTCGATCTCCTCGGCCGTCAGCTCCAGCGGCAGGAGGTCGGGGTCGGGGAAGTAGCGGTAGTCGTGCGCTTCCTCCTTCGAGCGCATCGAGCGCGTCTCGCCCTTGGCGACGTCGTAGAGCCGCGTTTCCTGGTCGACCCTGCCGCCGCCCTCGACGATCACGATCTGGCGGCGGGCCTCGCTGTCGATCGCCTGCATGATGAAGCGCATCGAGTTCATGTTCTTGATCTCGCAGCGCGTGCCGAGATGCGCGGCATCGCCCGTCTCCGCGAACTTCTCGTAATCGCCGGGGCGGCAGATCGAGACGTTCACGTCCGCGCGCAGCGAGCCTTCCTGCATGTTGCCGTCGCAGGTGCCGAGGTAGCGCATGATCTGGCGGAGCTTCCTCACGTACTCCGCCGCCTCCTCCGGGCCGCGGATGTCGGGGCGGCTCACGATCTCCATCAGCGCGCAGCCGGTGCGGTTGAGGTCCACGAACGACATCGCGGGGTGCATGTCGTGCACCGACTTGCCCGCGTCCTGCTCCAGGTGGATGCGCTCGATCCTGACCCGGCGCGCGACGCCGGGGCTCATGTCGACGATCACCTCGCCCTCTCCCACGATCGGGTGCTTGTACTGGCTGATCTGGTAGCCCTGCGGCAGGTCGGGGTAGAAGTACTGCTTGCGATCGAACACGCTGTAGCGGTTGATCGCCGCCTTCAGCCCGAGGCCGGTCCGCACCGCCTGCTCGATGCAGAAGGCGTTGATCACCGGCAGCATCCCCGGCATGGCGGCGTCCACGAGGGAGACGTTGGTGTTCGGCGCGTCGCCGAACCGGGTCGAGGCGCCCGAGAACAGCTTGGCCTTCGAGGCGACCTGGGCATGGACCTCCATGCCGATCACCACTTCCCATTCTCCGGTGTCGCCCTTGTAGCGCTTCGGCGCGGGCGGCTCGTAGGCGAGGGCCTGGGCGCGGTCGAGGGTCTCGGAGGGCATTGGGACGTCTCCCGATAGGGCGTATCGCGTCCCTGCCTAGACCCGCCGCCCACGGGCGGCAACCGCCACCGAGGACCCCCCGCCGCAAGGATCGGGTCGCGTCCGCCCGCCGTGCGTGCTCTCCCGTGGCGACGGCCTTCGAGGAGAGAGACGATGACCAACACGGCCTGGGTGCTGCTCGCGGCGCTCTCGGTGCTCTGGGGCGGGAGCTTCCTGTTCGTCGGCGTCGCCGGCGAGGCGATGGCGCCGCTCGCGGTGGTCTGGCTGCGGGTCGCGGGCGCCGCGCTCGCGCTCTGGCTGGTGGTGCTCGCGAGCGGCGGGCGCGTGCCGCGCGAGCGCCGCGCGTGGATGGCGCTCGCCGGCATGGGGCTTCTGAACAACGCCGTGCCCTTCACGCTGATCGCCACGGCGCAGACGACGATCGACGCCGGGCTCGCGGCGATCCTGAACGCGATGACGCCGATCTCGACCATGCTGATCGCGCATCTCGCGACGCGCGACGACGCCCTGACCCCGGCGCGGCTCGCCGGCGCGGGGCTCGGGCTCGCGGGGGTGGCGGTGCTGGTCGGGCCGAGCGCGCTCGGCGGGCTCGGGGGCGAGGTCTGGGCGCAGCTCGCGGTGCTGGCCGCGACGCTCTCCTACGGCGTCGCGGCGCTCTGGTCGCGCCGGCTGAAGGGGCTCGGTCTCGACGCCACCACGACCGCGGCGGGGCAGGTGACGGCCTCGACGCTCTGGCTCGCGGTGCCGACGCTGGCGCTGGCGCCCCCCTGGGCGGTCGCGGGCGCGGGCGTCGAGGTCTGGGCCTCGGTCGCGGCGCTCGCGCTGCTCTCTACCGCGCTCGCCTACGTGCTGTTCTTCCGCGTGGTCGCGCTCGCGGGCGGCAGCAACGTCATGCTGGTCACGCTCCTGGTCCCGGTCTCGGCGACGCTGATGGCCTGGGTCCTGCTCGGCGAGCGGCTGGAGCCCCGCGCGTTCCTCGGCATGGGCCTGATCGGGCTCGGCCTCGTGGCGATCGACGGGCGGGTGCTGCGAGCCCGGGCGCGGTCGCGCTGAGGGAGGCGCGCCGACGATTGCGCATGCGCCCCCGCGAGGCTATCGACGGCCCCGCGCGAGGCCCCGTAGCTCAACGGATAGAGCACCGGCCTTCTAAGCCGATGGTTGCAGGTTCGAGTCCTGCCGGGGTCGCGCCGCCTGGCCTACGCGCGACGAGAGCATGAGCGGCTCGATCACCATTCTCGGCGAGACGTATCGCATCGTGGTGGACGCCGAAGGCGGCGTTCTGTGGCGTGGCGACCTGATGATCTTCGACAGCCCGGACAATCCCGATTGCATGGCCTACATGCTGTGCCTGCCGTCGGGAGCGGGAAGGTTGAGGTTCGTCAATTACGTGGGATACAAAGCCGGCGCTTTCCTGGCGGTGGATATTCCGAAAGCCGCGGGATCGGAAGGTGCGGTGAACCTCCGTCTCTCTTGGCTGAGGGAGAACTGGGTCGATGTCATGCCGATCGGCCGCTTCGAAGACGCGGCGTTTTACGCTTGGGCGCCCGGCAGCGGCTAGGGGACGCCACCGTTCGCTCGCCTCGACGTCGGTACCGGGCCGGCTGCGTACGCTGTCGTCGAGACAATTCGCGTCCTTCTGAGCGCTCCTCTCAACCCGCCGCCAGCCCCTGCGCCCAGAAATCCGCCTCCAGCCGCGTCGCCACGCGAAAGCGCGCGACCAGAT
The DNA here is from genome assembly GCA_050330995.1 of Paracoccaceae bacterium. Taxonomy (GTDB): domain Bacteria; phylum Pseudomonadota; class Alphaproteobacteria; order Rhodobacterales; family Rhodobacteraceae; genus Thermohalobaculum. The sequence continues at coordinate 25,414 of JBHJHI010000111.1, read as the reverse complement.
CGTCCCAGCGCGGGCTCGCCTCCGGCTCGGGGCCGAGGGTGCGCGCCGCCACGTCCTCGATCAGCTGCCCCGCCGCCGCGGCCGCGCCCTGGTAGTCCTCGCCCGCGTAGGTGGCGATCCATTCGGCGTAAGGGTGATCCTCGGGCGGCTCGCCGGTCTCGGCGGCGAGCCGCGTGCCGATCTCGGCGTAGCCGAGCACGCAAGGGGCCAGCGCGACCAGCAGGTCCAGGAGGTCGCCCTCCAGCCCCGCGTCGGTGACGTAGCGGGTGTAGGCGAGGGTGGCCGCGCCCTCCTCGGTCGCGCCGAGGGCGGCCTCGTCGATGCCGAGGCGCGCGCAGGTGGCGACGTGGAGCGCCATCTCCTCGCCGATCAGCGCGTTCACGGTCGCCGCCGCCACGCGCATCTCCTCGATCCGCCGCGACTTGACCACCGCGAGCGCCCAGGCGCGCGAGAAGTGGATCAGGAACAGGTAGTCCTGGCGCAGGTAATGCAGAAAGGCGGCGCGGGGCAGGGTGCCCTCGCGCATGCCCTCGACGAAGGGGTGGCGGACGTAAGCGTCCCACTCGGACGCGCAACTCGCGCGCAGGCGCTCGAACAGCGGGCTCATGGCGTGTCCCCCCAAAGGGCGTGGAAGTGGTGGGTCGGCCCATGGCCCGAGCCGACCGAGAGCCGGTGCGCGGCGGTGATGGCGCCCGCGACGTAGGCCTTGGCCTCGCGCGCGGCCTCGGCCAATGGGCGGCCCTGCCCGAGCCGGGCGGCGAGCGCCGAGGACAGGGTGCAGCCGGTGCCGTGCGTCGCCGTGGTCTTGACGCGCGCGCCGTCGAGCCAGTCGGCCCCGTCCGGGCCGTAGAGGAGGTCGGGGCTCTCGGCACCCTCCAGATGACCGCCCTTGGCGAGCACGGCTACGGCGCCGAGGTCCGCGAGGCGCGCGGCCTGCTCGGCCATCGCCTCCCGCGTCGCGGCCTCCGCCGCGCCGGTCAGCGCGGCGAGTTCGGGCAGGTTCGGCGTGACCACGCCCGCGAGCGGCACCAGCCGCTCGGTCACGGTCGCGACCGCGTCCTCGTCCAGGAGCCGCGCGCCGCCCTTGGCGACCATCACCGGGTCGAGCACCACCGCGCCCGACCAGCCGGCCCGGACCCGCGCGGCGAGCGCGTCGGCCACCGCCGCGGCGATCGGGGCGGTCGCGATCATGCCGATCTTGACCGCGTCGACGCGGATGTCGTCGAACACCGCCTCGATCTGGGCGGCGACGAACGCGGGCGGCGGCGTATGCACCGCGCTGACGCCGCGGGTGTTCTGCGCCGTCAGCGCGGTGAGGGCGGCCATGGCGTAGGCGCCCTGCGCCGAGATCGCCTTGAGGTCGGCCTGGATGCCCGCGCCCCCCGAGGGGTCCGAGCCGGCGATGGCGAGGATGTTGGCGATGCCCATCGGCCCTCCGTCGTGCCGGCCATGGGCGGGGGAGGGCGGCGCACGGGAGGTCCCGAGGCGTCGAGCGCTCCCTTCGCCGGCATGACCCGGATCAGGTTCCAAGGGTGCTTCTCAGCCGCGGCAGCGGCGCCCCCGTCTCGGCATCCAACCGATCAGAAACAGTCGGCCGCGTCCAGAGGGCGAGGCGTGTCCGGCCGGGCGGTCGCGGGGTCGTCGTCGCGGCGGCGCGACCGGATTGGGTCGTCTCGGCTGCGCGACCGGGTTGGGTCGGCGCGGCGGCGCGACCGGGCTGTCGCCGGCGGGGGACTGGCCGCGCCGGCCGAGGCGGGCCGTCAGTCGACCTCGTAGCGCGCGACGCGGCGGGGGTCGGCGCGGCCGGCCTCGATCCAGCGCGCGACTGGCCCGTGGGCGAGGACGCGCGCCGCGTAGTCCCCGCTCGCCGGCGCGTCGAGCGCGTAGGCCGCGAGCCGCGTCGCGTAAGGGGCGGCGAAGACGTCGGCGGCCGAGAAGGCGCGGCCGGCGAGCCAGGGCCCGCCGCTCTCGGCGAGGCACCAGGCCCAAAGCTCGTCGAGCCGCGCGACGTCGGGGCCGAGCCCCTCGGGTGGGGTCGCGAGCGGGCGCGCCTCGCGGTGCAGGTTCATCGGGCAGGCGCCGCGCAGCACGGCGTAGCCCGCGTGCATCTGCGCCGCGGCGACCCGCGCGATCCGGCGCGCGGCCTCGCCCGCCGGCCAGAGCCCGGCGTCCGGGTGGCGCTCGGCCAGCGTCTCGGCGATGGCGAGCGTGTCCCAGACGCGCGCCTCGCGCCCGTCCTCGCTCCAGGCGATCTGAGGGACGGAACGCGCCGGGGCGCGGGCCGCGGCCATCCGGTCGAAGGCGTCCGAGTACATCGGCACCGCCTCCTCCTCGAACGCCAGGTCGAAGGCCGCGAGCAGGAGCCAGCCGCGCATGGACCAGGACGAGTAGGCCCTGTCGCCGATGGTGAGGGTGTACATGGGACCTCCCGCATACCGAAGAGACCCAAGTGACCCCGAGGCGAGGCGGGAGGCAAACGACGTCGGGTGATGACGGCGATCACGCGCGGTCGGGGCGTGCGCGACCCGGCCGCCTCGCGCGGGGCGCGCGTCCCGTCAGCGCCCGCCTCCGTCGAGCAGCGCCTCGACCTCGTCCATCTCCGCGGCGAGGGCTGTCGCCTGCGCCTCCGCGAGCGCGCTCAACGTCTCGGCGTCGCGGGCCAGCGCCTCCGGCGTCCCGGGCGGCGCCGCGGGCGAGGCGGTCCCGCCGAGGGTGCGGCCGCAGCCGCCCGCCGAGAGCGCCAGGGCGGCCAGGAGGCACAGGCCGCCGGCCCGGCGCGACGCGATCGTCATGGGAAGGCTCCTGTCGCCTGCCGCTCGTGGCTCTTGCACGCCGACGCGCCGCGTCTCCGGCGCGCACCCGCGCGCGCCGTCGGCGCCTCACCCCAGCATCAGATCCGGCAGCCAGAGCACGATCCCCGGGAACGCGATCAGCACCGCCACGGTCACCACGTCGGCGATGAAGAACGGCGAGGCGCCGCGGAACACGTCCTGCACGGTGATGCCGTGGCGCTGGCCGGCGACGCCGTCGACCACGTAGCAGTTGAGCCCGATCGGCGGCGTGATCAGGCAAAGCTCGGCCATCTTGACGACGATGATGCCGAACCAGACCGCCGCTTGGTCCGAGGTCATGCCGAGCGCGCTGTCCTCGACCGAGACGCCGGGGCCGCCGTTCAGCGCGATCACCGCCGGGAAGGTGATCGGCAGCGTCAGGAGCAGCATCCCGATCGCGTCCATGAACATGCCGAGCACGACGTAGGCGCCGAGGATGCACAGGAGCGTCAGGATCGCGGGCTGGTCGAGGCTCGTGATGAAGTCGGCGAAGGCGCCCGGCAGGTCGGCGAAGCCGAGGTAGCGCACGTAGATCAGCACTCCCCAGATCATGGTCAGGATCATCGCCGAGAGCTTGGCGCTCTCGAGCAGCGCGCCCTTGAGGTTGGCCCACGACATGCCGCGCGCGAGCGCCATCACCAGCACCACGAAGGCGCCGAGCGCGCCGGCCTCGGTCGGCGTGCCCCAGCCGCCGTAGATGCAGAAGATGATGATGAAGACGACGAACAGGATCGGGATCGCGCCCGGCAGCGCCTCCAGCCGCTCGCGCCAGGAGTAGCCGCCCACCGGCGGGCCGAGGTCGGGACGCGCGCGGGCCATGGCGATCACCAGCGCGCCGTAGATCAGCGCCGAGACCGCGCCGGGCAGGAAGCCCGCGAGCAGGAGCCTGCCCACCGAGGACTCGGTGATGATGGCGTAGATGACGAGGATCGCGCTGGGAGGGATCAGCGAGGCGAGCGTGCCGCCGGCCGCGACGACGCCCGCGGCGAAGCGCTTGTCGTAGTCGAGCTTCAGCATCTCCGGGATGCCGATGCGCGCGAACACCGCCGAGGTCGCGACCGAGGCGCCCGAGACGGCGGCGAAGCCGGCGGTCGCGAACACCGTCGAGAGCCCGAGGCCCCCCGGCAGCCAGGCGATCCAGCGCCGCGCCGCCTCGAACAGCGCCTGCGTGAGGCCCGCGTAGTAGGCGAGGAAGCCGATCAGGATGAAGGTGGGGATGAGGCCGAGCACGTAGCTCGACATCTTCGAATGCGGGATCTGCCCCGCGATCTGCAGCGCCACCCCGAAGCCGCGCTCGACGCCGAGGCCGCGGTCGAAGGCGAAGATCAGGAACAGCCCCAGAAAGCCGATGAAGCCGGTGGCGAAGGCGACGCGCACGCCGATCACCACCATGGCGACCAGCACGCCGGCGAGGACGATCGAGACCTCGATGGGGGTCATCCCGCGGCTCTCCCGTCGCGGCCGTCGGGCTCGGCCCCCTCGCCGATCACCGCCTCGGCCTCGTGCTCGGCCTGCTCGGCCGCGGTCTCGATCTTCGGCACGGCGACCGCCGTCGCGGCGCGCTCGCGGAAGGCGCGCGCGTAGGCCCAGAGCTGGAGGACCAGGCGCAGCGCGAGCAGCGTCAGCGCCAGCGGCACCGCCAGCTTCACCGGCCAGATCGGCAGGCCGATGTCGATGGTGCTGTCGCGGCTGTAGAGGGGCGAGCCCCAGTCGAAGCTGCGCTCGAAGTGCAGCCAGGACCCAGCGATCAGCGTCAGCACCAGAACCAGGATCAGAAGCGTCGAGGCGAACTCGGCGGCGTGCAGCGCGCGGCCCTTGAGCTGGCCGATCGCGATGTCCATGCGGATGTGGCCGCCGAGGCGCATGCAGTAGCCGACGGCGAGGAAGGCGATCAGCGGCACCGCCTGCTCCATCCAGTCGACGAAGCCCGGCACCGGCACGTCGAGGAGCTTGCGCCCGAGGATGTTGGCGACCGAGACCAGCATCACGGTCAGGATCGCGAGCCCCGCGGCGAGGGCGAGGACGCGCTCGACGCGGAAGAGCCAGCGGTCGAGTCGCGACAGCAGGCTCGCGTCCTCGGGGACGGCGTAGTCGCTCATCGGGAGCGCTCCGGGCGGGCGAGCGGGGGAGGGAGGGGCGCCGCGAGGCGGCGCCCGCTCGGTCGGTCGGAGCGCGTCAGTTCGACTGGCGCATCTCCTCGAGCGTGGCCTGGGTCAGCTCGTAGAGTTCGTGCCCGGGGATGCCCTGGGCCTCCATCTCCTGGAACCATGCCTCGCGGATCGGCTCGGCCGCCTGCTGCGCGAACGCGTCGATCACCGACTGGTCGAGCTCGACCACGGTGACGCCGTTCTCCTCGACCGCCTGCTGGAACTGGGAGAAGGCGTTCTCCTTGTAGTTCTGCAGGTAGTAGTCGATCGCGGGCTCCACGCTCTCGTCGAGCGCCTGGCGATGGGCGTCCGGCAGGCTCTCGTAAGCGTCGATATTGACGACCACCGGGCAATTGACGGTGCCGGGGTTGAGGTTGGCGGTCCAGTAGTCGGCGAGGTCGACGGTGCGGAACGCGAGGTGCGCGTGCTGGGCGAAGGCGACCGCGTCGACGACGCCCGACTCCATGGCGTTGTAGGCCTCCGACGAGGTCACCGAGGTCGGCGTCGCGCCGATCGTGCGGAACGCCTCGCCGAGGCCGCCGGTCGCGCGGATGCGCATGCCGTCGAACGCGTCGAGGCTCTCGGGCGGCTGGCCCTTGCCGGCCACGTTGTACTGCGGCATCGGCGAGGTCATCAGCATCCGCGCGTTCCAGCGCGCCATGTCCTCCTTGGTCGCCGGGTGGTCGTAGACCGCGTGGCTGACCGCGACCTCCTCCTCCAGCGTCGACACGCCGAGGAACGGCAGCTCCAGCACCGTGATCGCCGGGTTCTTGTCGGGGTGGTAGCCCGCGCAGAACTGCGCCATCTCGATCGCGCCGAACGAGATGTTGTCGAGGTTCTCCTTGTTGTTGGAGAGGCCGCCGTAGGAGATGTTCATGGTGAACTCCCCGTTCGTCTTCTGCTCGACCAGCTCGGCGATCTTGTGGATGTGCTCGGTGAAGGCGCGGCGCTTGCCCCAGACCGAGACGTTCCACTGGGTGGACTGCGCGAGCGCGTCGCCGCCCACGAAGGCGAGCGCTGTGGCCGAGAGGAGGGCGAGGCGGATGGGGCTCATGGGTCGTCTCCCTGTGGCGTCGCCGGACCTCTCTCGGGTCCGGTCTCCTTGATGTTCTAGAAGCTAGAAGGGTCGCGACGGAAGACCAACGCGACCTTCGGGCCGTGTCAGTCCAGCCGCTGGTCGTACTCGCCCACCGACGGCTCGGTGCGGATCACGCCGTCGAGCGCGTCGAAGATCGCGCGCAGCTCCTCGCGGCTCTCGGGCGTCTCGCAGACCACCACGAGGTTTGGCGTGTTCGAGGACGCCCGCACCAGCGCCCAGGCGCCGTTGTCGAGCATGACGCGCGCGCCGTTGACGGTGACGACGTCCTTGATCCTGCGCGGGCCGAGGCTCTCGCCCTTCTCGCCCATCTCGACCAGCTTCTGCTGCAGGCGCCCGAGCACCTCGTACTTCTCCTCGTCGGCGCAGTGGGGCGACATGGTCGGGCTGCCGTAGGTCATCGGCAGTTCGGCGCGCAGATCCGACATCTTCTTGTCGGGGTTGCGGTCGAGCAGCTTGCACAGCTCCACCGCCACGCGCATGCCGTCGTCGTAGCCCTGCCCGATCGGGGGTGCGAGGAAGTAGTGCCCCGACTTCTCGAAGCCGGCCAGGGCGCCCAGCTCGTGGACGCGGCGCTTCATGTGGCTGTGGCCGGTCTTCCAGTAGTCGGCCTTGGCGCCGCCCTCGATCAGCACCGGGTCGGACTGGAACAGACCCGTCGACTTCACGTCGGCGACGAAGGTCGAGCCCGGGTGCAGCTTGATCAGGTCGCGCGCCATGATGACCCCGACCTTGTCGGCGAAGATCTCCTCGCCAGTGTCGTCCACCACGCCGCAGCGGTCGCCGTCGCCGTCGAAGCCGAGCGCGAGGTCGGCGCCGGTCTCCTTCAGCGTCTTGGCCATGTCGTGGAGCATCTCCATGGCCTCGGGGTTCGGGTTGTAGTGCGGGAACTCGTAGTCGAGGGTGTTGTGGCTCTCGATCACATCGACGCCGATGCGGCGCAGGACCTCGGGCGCGTAGGCCGAGGCCGTGCCGTTGCCGGTGGCGCAGACGACGCGCAGCTTGCGGCTCATGCGGAAGTCGCCGCAGAGGTTGTCGAGGTAGCGCTTATAGACGCCGTGCTCGCGGATGTAGGCGCCCCCCTCGCGCGCGACGCCCTCGCCGCCCATCACGATCTCCTTGAGCCGCCCCATCTCGACCGGCCCGAAGGTCAGCGGCGCCTCGGCGCCCATCTTCACGCCGGTCCAGCCGTTCGGGTTGTGGCTCGCGGTCGCCATCGCGACCGCCGTCACCCCGAGGTCGAACTGCGCGAAATACGCCATCGGCGTGATGCAGGGGCCGATGTCGTGCACCTCGGCGCCGCCGGCCATCAGCCCGACGGTGAGCGCCTGCTTGATGGCGAGCGAGTACGAGCGGTAGTCGTTGCCGACCGCCACCGTGACGGGCTTGCCCATCTCGTGGAGCTGCGTGGCGAGGCCGAGGCCGAGCGCCTGCATGCCGACGAGGTTGATCTCCTCGGGGAAGCGCCAGCGCGCGTCGTACTCGCGAAAGCCCGTGGGCTTCATCATCGGGACGGACAGGCTGTCCCAGGTGTTCTGCTCGACGGTGGTCTTCGGCGCCGGGAACGGCTTGGTGGCACTCGCCATGGGGGCTCTCCTCTTGGGCGCGGGGCGCGCCTCAGTCGGTCGGTGCGGCCTGCCGCGCGCGACGCGTCAGACAGTTGGTGCGGCCTGCCGCGCTAGGCGTGTCAGGCGGTGGATTTGGCCAGCCGGTCGAAGGCGGCGAGCCGCTCGATCAGAACGCCCATGTCGTCGAGCGCGATCATGTTCGGCCCGTCCGAGGGCGCGTTATCCGGGTCGGGGTGGCACTCGACGAAGAAGCCTGCGACGCCGACGGCGGCGGCCGCGCGCGCGAGCACCGGGGCGAAGCGGCGGTCGCCCCCCGAGGCGCTGCCGAGCCCGCCGGGCGACTGCACCGAGTGGGTCGCGTCGAACACCACCGGGTAGCCCGTCGCGGCCATCTGCACGAGCCCGCGCATGTCGACTACCAGCGCGTTGTAGCCGAACGAGGTGCCGCGCTCGCAGAGCATCAGGTCTTCGTTGCCGGTCGAGGCGACCTTCTCGGCGACGCGGGCCATGTCCCAGGGCGCCAGGAACTGGCCCTTCTTGACGTTGATCGGCTTGCCGGTCCGGCCGGCAGCGAGCAGCAGATCGGTCTGGCGGCACAGGAAGGCGGGGATCTGCAGCACGTCGCAGACCTCGGCGACCGGCGCGCACTGATCGGGCAGGTGGACGTCGGTCAGCACCGGCACCCCGGTCTGGCGGCGCACCGCGTCGAGCACGGCGAGCCCCTCGTCGAGCCCGAGCCCGCGCCGCCCGCCCAGCGAGGTGCGGTTGGCCTTGTCGAACGACGCCTTGAACACGAGGCCCATGCCGTGGCCCGCGCAGATCTCGGCCAGCCGCCCGGCGATCGCGACGGCGTGGTCCGCGCCCTCGGCCTGGCAGGGGCCGGCGATCAGGCTCGCGGGCCGGTCGTTGGCGAACACCGACCCGCCGATCGCGACGGCGCGCGGCGCGGCGGGCGTAGGCGTGTCGAGCGAGGGCAAGGCGGCGCTCCCGGATGGCGGGTCGGTCGCGCGCGTTGTAGAGCGGATCGGCCGGCGCGTCACCACGGCGCATGGCCTTCCGCGGCGGCGCGGCTCTCGCATCCCGCGGCGAGGCGTCTATCTGAGGCTCATGCTGGACCGGATTCTCGCCAAGCTCGGGGGCGGCGCCGACGCCCCGACCGCCCCCCGCCTCGACGCGCGCGACGCCCGCGACGCCATGGCCGTCATCCTCGTGCACGCGGCTCGCGCCGACGGCACCTACGACGACGCCGAGCGCGCCGACATCGACGCGGTGCTGTCGCGCCGCTACGGCCTCTCGCCCGACGAGGCCGCGCGGCTGCGCGCCGAGGCCGAGGAGGACGAGGCGAACGCGTCCGGGCTGCAGCGCTTCACCTCGGCGCTGAAGAACGCCGTGCCCTTCGAGGAGCGCGTCGGCGTGATCGAGGCGGTCTGGGAGATCGCCTACGCGGACGGCATCCGCTCCCACGAGGAGGCGGCCCTCGTGCGCAAGCTCTGCGGCCTCCTCTACGTCGAGGACCGCGACGCGGGGCTCGCGCGCCAGCGGGTCGTCCGCCGGCTCGGGATCGACGATGGACGCTAGGGCCGGGGACCGCCGCCACGCCCACGAGCCCTACCCGCCGACCGGCTCCGCGGCCGCCGCCTCGGCCGCCGAGGACGCCGCCGCGCGCGGGCGGCCCTCGGGGCTCGACACGGCGACGGCGCGGCTCGGGCGCGAGGCGCGCGCCTGCCGGCTCTGCGCCGAGCGCTTTGCCGCGACGCGCACGCGCCACCGCCCGAACCCGATCTTCCAGCTCGTCGCGCGCGCCCGCGTCCTGGTCGCGAGCCAAGCGCCCGGCAACAAGGCGCACCAGTCCGGGCTGCCGTTCGACGACCCTTCGGGCGAGCGGCTGCGCGACTGGATGGGCCTCGACAAGCCGCGCTTCTACGACCCCGCGCGCGTGGCGATCGTGCCGATGGGTCTCTGCTTTCCGGGCTACGACGCGAAGGGCTCGGACATCGCGCCGCCGCGGATCTGCGCCGAGACCTGGCGCGCGCGGCTCGTCGGCGCCTTGCAGAACCTCGCGCTGACGCTGGAGATCGGGCAGTACGCGCAACGCTGGCACCTCGGCCCGCCGCCGAGGGGCGGGGTGACCGCCCGCGTGCGCGCCTCGGCCGAGAGCGGGCGCGAGGACGTGATGGCGCTGCCCCATCCGTCGTGGCGCAACTCGGCCTGGCTGAAGAGGAACCCCTGGTTCGAGGCCGACGTGGTGCCGCGCCTGCGCGCCCGTATCGCCGCGCTGGTCTGATGCGCGCGCTCGCCAGCCTCGCGCTCGCCGCCCTGCTCCCGGCCTGCTCCGTCGCGGGCGGGCCGGCCGCGGCGGTCGTGGGCGAGCGGCCGCGCGCGGTCTCGGCCGCCCCGGCCGATCCGCGCGCCGAAACCCTGCGGCTGCCGACCGCCGACGACGCGATCAGCGTGCCCGCCTCTGTCTGGCGCGCCGCCGAGCCCCGCGCGGTGGCGCTCGCGCTGCACGGCTTCGGCGACTACGGGCCGCTCACCTACGCCGAGGCCGCGCGCGCCTGGGCGTCGGGCGGCATCACGGTCTACGCCCCCGACCAGCGCGGCTTCGGCCGCGGCGAGACCCACGGGCAATGGCCTGGCGCGAGCGCGCTGATCGCCGACGCCCGCACCTACGTCCGCGCGGTGCGCGCGCGCCATCCGGGGGTGCCGCTGGTCCTGATCGGCCACTCGATGGGCGGCGGCGTCGCGCTCGCCGCCGCCGGACGCGGGGCCGACATCGACGCGCTGGTGCTCGCGGCGCCCGCGATCTGGGGCGGCGCGCGGCTCTCGGCCTTCCAGCGCGCGCTCGCCTGGACCGCCGCGCTGGTGGCTCCGGACCGGCGGCTGACCGGCGAGGGGGTGATCGAGATCCAGGCGAGCGACAACCTCGCCGCGCTGCGCCGTCTCGGTGCCGATCCCTACTACATCGGCGCGCCGAGCCCTCGCGAGCTGCTCGGGCTCGTGCGCGGGCTGGACGCCGCCGAGGCGGTGGCGCCGGCCGTCGACGTGCCCGCGCTCCTGCTGCTCGGCGAGCGCGACGAGATTGTGCCCGCCGGCAAGGCCCGTGCCGTGTTCGCGCGCCTGTCCGGCGAGACGACCGCGATCGCCTACCCGGAGGGATGGCACCTGCTGTTCCGCGACCGGCAGGCCGCCCGCGTTTGGGCGGATGTCGGCACCTGGATGCTGGCGCTCGCGGCCGAGACGCGAGAGGCGGCCGCGCCGCGCTGAGCGACGCCCGGCCGGCCCCGCCCGCCGTGGCCGGACGCCGACCTCGAAGACCCGCCCGCCGTTCCGTCCGACGAAGGCGCCCCCGGCGCGTCGCCGCATCGCGGGTGCGGCACGAGCTTATAATCTACCCCAACGTTATTTTAGATCTTCAATCATATTTTTCATGATATGAAAAAATAACGAATCATAAGAACGACTAGCGAACAGGGAGCGCCCGCCGATGGCTAACTTCACCGTCAACTCGAACGGCGATAACGAGAACCCCGACGACGGCCTCCTGACGCTCCGCGAGGCGATCGCCGCGGCCGCCGACACGGCCGAGGCCGACACCATCGTCTTCGCCGGCGCCATCTCGACGGTCGCGCTCGAGGAGTTTCTCACGATCGCCGACGGTCAGGATCTGGTGATCGACGGCGATCGCGACGGCGACGGCGTCGCCGACGTACGGCTGAACGGCGGCAACGCGACCTATCACTTCCTCGTCGAGGCGGGCGCGACGCTGGCGCTCGACACGCTCGCGCTGGTGAACGGCTCGGGCACCACCGCCGGGGCGATCAACAACCGCGGCGACACCACCCTGATCCGCACGCTGATCGACGACACCCGTGCCGAGGCGGCGGGGGTGGCGGACGGCGGCGACGGCGGCCGGGGCGCCGCGGGGAGCCAGGCCACCGTCTTCGCGAGCGCCACCCCCGGCGGTCCCGGCAGCGAAGGCGCCGACGGCGCCGACGGCAACGCCGCGGCGGGCGCCGTCTTCAACCGCGCCGACGCCGAACTGGTCCTGATCGATAGCGCCGTCGGTCCGAACGTGGTCGGCATCGCCGACGACGGCGGCGACGGCGGCGACGGCGGTCCGGGCGGGACGGGCGGCGCCGCCGGCGGCTTCCGCTCCGCCGCCAGCGGCGGTCCGGGCGGTGACGGGGGCGACGGGGGCAACTCGGGTATCGGCTCGAACGGCATCGTCAACCTCGGCGACGTGATCGTCGAGACGGCCTTCGCGGTGGCGGCCACCGAGGAGAGCCCGGCGAGCCCCGGCCGCGGCGGCGCCGGCGGCGCTGGCGGCGCGGCGGGAAGCGGCGGCGGCGGCTCGGCCGGTGCTTCGGGCGAGGACGGCGACGACGGCGCGGTGCGGGGCTTCGACACGCGCCTCGCGAGCGAAGGCACCGTCGAGAACGGCGACGACGTCTACGCCGCGCTCGTCTTCCTGAACCCCGCGCCGCAGGTGCCGACCGCCGAGGGGCAGGTCGCCTTCACCGTCGTGCGCCTCGGCGCCGAGGGGGTGGTGACGGGCGAGCTGGTCCTGACCGACACCGCCTCGGGCAGCGTGGTCGCCTCGCGCGAGGTGAACCTCGGCGCGAGCGAGACCGCGACCACCGAGATCTTCGAGCTCGGCGATACCCAGCCCGGCACCGTGTGTGCCCGGCTGCTCGACCTCGACGGCGAGGACGTCGGCCTCGGCACCGACACCGCGCAGGGCGGGCTCACCGTCGAGCAGGCGCGGGTCGTCGCCTACCTCTACGAGGCCGGCCTCGACCGCGACGGCAACATCGACTTCGAGGGTCTGAACTTCTGGATCGACATCCGCGAGCAGGGCTTCGACGAGCTGGAGGTGGCGCAGTTCTTCCTCGAGTCCGACGAATTCGAGAACCGCAACGGCGACCCGTTCGACATCGACGACCCGCGCTATCTCGACGACGACGCGTACGTGGTCGCGCTCTACAACAATGTGCTCGACCGCGATCCCGACCAGGCCGGCTTCGACTTCTGGTCGGGGGTGCTCGCTTCGCTCGGCAACGACCGTGCGCGGCTCCTGCTCGAATTCGCGATCAGCGAGGAGAACCGCGAGGGCTCGCCCGAGGTCGAGACGCTGGAGCCCTCGGGGCCGGGGCAGTGGGATTTCTCGGGCTGAGCCCGGCGACGTCGAGCCGTTGACTTTAGGACATCGACGTCGAGCCGCTGCCGACGGGCGGCGGCGCGCGCGGGGCGGACGGGTCGCGGCCCGTCCGGAACGATCGCGAGGTACGGGGCGCCGGACCGAGCCTCCGGGACGAAGGGCCGGCGGTGCCGGCCTCGGCACGACGGCGAAGCCCGGTGTCGACGAGGCCGTCTCGGACCCCGTCGTCGTATCGACGGATGCGCCACCGTCCCCTCGCGTCGGCGAATGTGTCATAGCCTATCGCGCCGGCGCTTTCGTTCCTGAAGACGCGCTATAGTTGTTCTCGAAGTAATCACTCAACCTATGACTGAATGAATGTTCGATTAAGGTGCATAAGAGCGAACGCACTATTGCCACATTCAAGTGGTTATAATAAGGACAGTTCGGGCAAGGTAGAATGTTTGCCATCCCGACGGTTCAGGTGCTGTGATATACGAGTTCGTGATGTTCGCTTCGACGAGCCCCCGACGATCGGTGGCTTTCCCCGACAATCGCCAGCGTGCCGTGAGGGAGTGTCGTGGAAGAGAAGGGGCGACCCGTTCGCAAGCGAAGCCGGACGCGAGCGTCCGGTCCGAGATCGACCCCGGATATCGTCTTCCGAGCCGCTCGTTCGCCCGAGCCTTCCCTCGATCCGCGCCGTCGCCAGGCGTGAAGCGTCGCACGTCCGTGCCCGACGTCGGGACGGCGCGGGACGTGGCGCGTCGAACCACGCCTCGCGCCAGCCGGTGCGAGACGTCCGAGCCTTCGCGCAGGGACGGTCGGCGCCCGGTCCCGGAGCGCGACGTCCGCGTGCCCGCCTCTTCCTCGATCATGATTGCGAACGGTGTGGGAACGGACGATGAGTGAACCGACGCTGGACGGTGCGATCGATCTCGGGACCGCGCGGGGGGGCGACGCCGCCGGTCGACGCTGGCTGCCCCGCACCGGCACGGCGATCGACCGGCTGCGCCACGCCGTATCGCAGGCGCACGCCGCGGCGGGGGAGGCGGACGCCACCCTAGCCGAGACGGCGCGCGCGCTCGATGCCTTCGCGCCCTCGATCGCGCTAGTGGGCCAGATGAAGGCCGGCAAGACGGCGCTGGCCAACGCCATCGTCGGCCGCCCCGGACTGCTGCCCGTGAGCGTCACGCCCTACACCGCGGTCGTGACCGCGCTGCACCTGACGCCCGGCGCGGACGAGGAGCGCGCCGAGTTCCGCTTCTTCGACAAGGCCGGCTGGCAGAAGCTCGCGCGCGAGGGCGGCCGCCTCGGCGAACTCGCGCGCCGCGCGCGCCTCGACGACGAGGAGGGCGCGCTCGCCGCGCAGGTCGCGGCCATGCGGGGGCGGGCGCAGGACAAGCTCGGCGACAACTTCGAGCGCCTGCTCGGCCGGGCGCACGCCTTCGACCGCGTCGAGACGCGACTGCTCGAACGCTACATCGCCACCGCCGACGACGCCGAGGACGACAAGGTCGGCAAGTACGCCGAGATGACCCGCGAGGCGCACCTCCGCCTCGGCGTGCCCGATCTCGCCACGCGGTTCGTCCTCGTCGACACGCCGGGGGTGAACGATCCCTTCCTCGCGCGCGAGGAGGCCACGCTCGGCGCCCTCTCGCGGGTCGATCTCTGCGTGCTCGTGCTCAGCGCCCACCAGGCGCTCAGCACGGTCGACGTCGCGTTGCTGCGGCTGTGCACGGCGCTCGGCCCCGAGCGCGCCATCGTCTTCGTCAACCGTGTCGACGAGTTGGACGACCGCGCCCGGGCCCGCGCCGAGATCGAGGCGCGACTGCGTCGGGTCCTCGCCGCGAACGACCTCGCGGCGATGCCGATCGTCTTCGGCAGCGCGGTCGAGGGAGGCGAGGGCGTCGCCGATCTGCTCGGCGCCCTCGACCGCCTCGTCGTCGAGGGCAGGCCGGTGAAGGCACGGGCGGCCAGGCTCGCCACCCGCGCCGCCGACGCCCTGCGCGGTCTCGTGCGCGAGGCCCGCGTCCGCGGCGGGCACCGTCGCCCGCAGCTGTCGGAGGGCGCGGTGGTCGAGCGCCTGGACGCCATCCTGCGCGACACCGAGCAGACGCTGCAGACGCTGGTCGCCGGGCTCTGGCAGGCGCTCGGCGCGACCATGATCGTGACGGGAGTGCGCTTCGCCGAAGCGGAGGTGGTCAAGCTCGACCAGGCGTCGAGCCGCATCCTGCGTCGCGGAAGCTGGGAGATCGACACCATGCCGCTTCGCCGCGATCTGATGGCGGCCTACGAGAACGCCTTCGGCGAGGCCCGATCGGAGATCGCACGGACCCTGGACGAGGCCGCCCGCCAGCTCGAGGCGCTGCACGCCGCGCTCCTGCCCGACGCCGAGCCGATGGCGATCGTCCCCCCGGTCGTGCCCGATCCGCCGGCGCCGGTGGCGCTGGCGCGCACGCTCTCGCTCGATCTCGACGCCGGCTGGTGGCGACGCCTGCTCGGGGGCGGACGCTCCACCGCGGAGCTGCGGGCCAAGCTGCGCCATCTCGTCCAGGCGGACGTGGCCGCGCTCGTCGAGGAGGTCCGCGACGCGCACCTGCAGCCGATGGTCGACGCCCTCGACGCCGAGACGCGGGCGCTGTTCGAGCGGGAGCGTCGGAGCTTGGCGCGTCTTCTGGAAGACGCCTCCGCCCGGGAAGCGGTGGATGCCGAGCGCCTCGCCGCGCTCGAACGGAGCCTCGCCGCGCTCGACGCGCTCGACGGCACCGGCACAGGCACCGTCGGTGCGGGAGAGGCGGCATGAACGCCCCGTTCCGTCCCGAGCAGGCGTGCCCTTCGACGGCGGAGCGTCGCGTCGGCGAGGCGGCGCTCGTCCGCCTCGCCCGCGCCGCGGCGCGCCGGCCGCGCGTCGTCGTGCTCGGCGAGTTCAGCGCCGGCAAGTCGAGCCTCGTCAACCTGCTCGTCGGGCGCTCTGTCGCCCCGACGCAGGTGACGGCCACGCACCTGCCGCCCTGCCGCTTCGTGCACGACCCCGCGCTCGAAGAAGGGCTTCGCATCGAGGCGACCGACACCGGGGGCCGCACGCGAGCGCTGGCGCCGGAGACGCTGACCGGGGACGCGCCGCGCGAATGGGTCGCTCTCACGGTCCGGCTGGCCGAGCCCCTGGTGGGCGACGTCGAGATCCTCGACCCGCCGGGACTGGCCGACCCGCTGCTCGGCGAGGACGCCGCCGGCGCGCTCGCCGGGCGGGCCGAGATCGCCGTCTGGTGCACGCCCGCGATACAGGCCTGGCGCCAGTCCGAGAAGGCCGCCTGGCTGGCGCTGCCCGCTCGGCTGCGGGCGCGCGCTGTCCTGGCGGTCACGCAGACGGACCGGCTCGCGCCTCTGGACGTCGAGCGCGTGCTGCGCCGCCTCAGGCGCGAGACGGAGGGGCTGTTCGCGACGATCGTGCCGATGGCCACGCCGATGGCGATGGCCGCGCGCGCCCGCGCGCAGGAAGCCGAGCGCGCGGCCTGGCAGGCGAGCGGCGCGGCGGCGCTGTTCGCGACCATCGAGGCGGCGGCCCGCGACGTGCGCGACACGCGCGCGCGCCTGCTGTCGCGCTACCGCGCCGACGTGCCCGCGACCGCGGCGCCCACGCCGGCACACGAGGACACGGGGGCTCCGGCCGCCCGTCAGGAACCGCTCCCGACGCGGGAGAGGGGGAGCGCCGACGCCATGGTGGCGCGGCGAGACGAAGAGGGGATACCCATGAAGGACCAAGTCACCGACATCTCGGCGCTGCAGGATGCCAAGGGCTTCGTCGGCGCCTGCATCGTCGACAGCGACAGCGGCCTGATGCTCGGCTCGATCGGCGGCGGCTCGCTCGATCTCGAGACCGCGGGCGCGGGCAACACCGAGGTCGTGCGCGCCAAGCTCGAGACCATGCGCAACCTCGGCCTCGACGACGCGATCGAGGACATCCTGATCACGCTCGGTACGCAGTACCACCTGATCCGTCCGCTCGAGCACAACCCGCAGGTCTTCATCTACCTCGCGCTCGACAAGAAGCAGGCGAACCTCGGCATGGCGCGCATGGCGCTCAAGAAGGTCGAGAGCCAGATCCGCCTCTGAGGCCGGAGCACGGGGGCGCTTCTCGCCGAGAGGCGCCCTCCTTCTCTCACATCATTCGAGCAGTTCACGCGATGCCACATCAACTACGCGGCCTTCTCGGGGAGATGGTCGAGACGGCGCCGATCGCGGTGACGCTGACCCCGGCGCCGACGGCACCGGGCGGGCGGCCGTTGCTGACGGCGAGCCATCCCTTCCGGACCCTGACGGGATACACGCCGCAGGCCGCGCTCGGGCGCGACCTTCGCTTCATGCAGGCGCTGCCGGCGCGCCATCCCGGACGCGCGCGGCTCGGCGAGGCGCTCGACGCCGGTCAGGCCGCCGAGGCGGTCCTGCACAACCGTCGCGCGGACGGGAGCGTCTTCGCCATGCTGATGAGCATCGCGCCCGTGCCGAACGCCTTCGGCCAGCCGGCCTTCTTCGTCAGCGCCCATCTCGACGCGGACGCCGTCGACGGGGCGGCCGGCCTGTCGGCGCATCTCGCGGCGGTGTCGCGCCTGTTCGCCGATCTCGCGAACGCCTGCCGGGCGAACGGCCTTCCGGCCCCGCAGAGCGAGGCGCTCGGCACCGCGACGCCCTGGCGCTTCGTCGATGCGCGTCTGGCGAGCTTCAGCACCGCCTCGCCGGCGCTGGACCAATCCGTTCTCTGAACCGCGTGTCCCGCCTTCCCGACGCGGGCGAAGCCCGCTCGCGGCGCGATCCGATCGGCTGACGAGGGCCGTCGGTCGCGTCCGGGCCCGCGACGAGCGGGGCCCTTCGCGCCGCTTCTGCCGGGACCTCCGGGGCCGCACCTCACGGCGCGGGCGCCTCGGGACCCCTTCGGCGCACCACGCGCAAGTCGCCACGGGGGCGCGCGGACGCGGTGGCGCACAGGACCGCCGCCGCGAGGTCCGGCAGGTCGGGACCCGCCCCCGGCCGCTCCGGCCCGAACAGCCGGCGGTCGAGCGGTTCGATCAGGCGGCGCACCACCGCCTCCCCCTGTCCGGCGCTCGCGGCGAGGTCGAGGGCGGCGCGACGGAAGGCGGTCGCGTTGCCCTCGCGCACCGCGCGCCGGAGCCGGCGACGCAGGCGCAGGAGGATGAGACGGCGGTGCGCCGCGGCGCGGAGCGCACGCGTCCGCCGGCCCTGCGCGGCGAGCGCGAGCGCCACGGCGAAGCCGGCGAGCAGGGGCGCGGCGACGCTCCAGCGGCCCGAGACCTCGCTTCGCCACGAGGCGAGGCTATTGTCGGCGAAGTCGGCGTAGCCGATCGCCCGCGCCGGCACGATCGCGGTGCGCGCCGCGCGGTCGGTGGTGTCGAAGTAGGGAAAGCGCGCCTCCTCCAGGATGCCGGTCTCGCCGGTGCGCGGCTTCAGGCTCCAGTCCCAGGTGACGGTGGTCACCGGCCCCTCGGGCGTGACCTGCATCGAGCGCCGCTCGGGCAGCGCGAGGCTGACGAGCCAGCGCGCCTCCATGGGCGGCATGCGGGGCATCATCTCCGGCGTCGCGCCGAGGGCGCGGATCACCACCCGGCGATGCGCGATCTCGTGGTCGTCGAGCGCGGCGGGATCGGTCGACCAGGTGTCCGACAGCTCCAGCGCGCGCACGGGCATCCAGCCCTCGTCCGCCGCGACCGGCGCGGGCCGCGCCTCCAGCGTGACCGGCTCGGAGCGCACGAGACCCTCGCGGGGCCGCCCGCCCGGCGCGGCGTAGGTGAGCTTGTGCGCCACCGGCGGGATCCTGAGCGTGCCGGCGCGCTTGGGGAAGAAGGCGACGCGCCGGCGCAGCACCCGCGCCGGCTGGCCCTCGACCATCTCCTCGGACCACGTGTCGTCGCCGAGGCGCACCCAGTCGAGATCGGCGAGCCGGCGCAGCACCAGCTCCTCAAGCCTGATCCTGACGCGGTAGACCCCGCGGACGGTCGCGAGCACCATCTCGCCCTCGAACGGGGGCTCGGCGCGCTCGTCGAACACGATCTCGAGCGTGGCGAGATCGGGGGGCAGCACCTCCTCGGCGGCCACCGGCCCCGCGAGCGCGACGAGCAGCAGCACCAGTCTCACCATCGCTCCTCCTCCGGCGCCTCGACCACGCCGGCGCGCACGCGGCGCTCGAACTCGGCGGCGAGGCGGTTCTTCAGGTAGGCGCCGGGCGCGTCGGCGAGGGTGTCGAGCCAGGCGTCGTCGGCAGCGACCGTGCGCGCCTCGGTCACCTCGCGCCGGCGGTTGCCGGCGAGCGCGAGGCCGTCCGAGGACAGGATCGGCGCGCTCGGCCTCTCGGGGTCGAACGGCTCGGTCTCGACGCCCGCCTCGGCGAGAATCGTGCGGATGCGCCCGTGCCCGTCGGAGACGCCGATCACGCCGTCGTAGAGGGTCAGGACGAGGTCGCGGTTGTGCCGCGCCTCGGCGTCGTAGCGGTTCACGAACAGCACCGCGTTGAAGTAGGCGACCGCGAGCGGATAGCGCCCGGTGACGGCGAGCGTCAGGCCGCGGTCGTAGGTGGCCGCGCGCCCGACGCGGGCGAAGGCCGCGTCCGCCTCGGCGTAGCGCCCGGCCTCGTAGAGCGCGGCGCCGCGCACGGCGTCGTCGTCGACCAGGGCGGCCGCGAGGCGCGGGAAGCCGGCGGTCCAGAGCAGCTTGCCCCAGCCCTGCGGCCCGGCCGCGATGCCGCAGGCGAGCGCCAGCGCCGCGACGACGAGCGGTGCGCGCCTCACGCCCGCCTCCGTCGACGGAACAGGGTCGCGAGGCAGGCGAGCGCCGGCAGCGTCAGCCAGCGGCCGTGGTCGATGAACACGAGCGCCTGGCGGCGCGCCTCGCTCGCGGTGACGCCGCCGCGTTCGGCGAGCAGCGCTTCGAGCGGCTCGGTCGCGTCCCCGTCGACAACGAGGCCGCCGCCCGCCTCGGCCAGAGCGGCGCGCGCGGCGCGGTCGGGGGGCACGGCGCCGTAGGCGCTCTCGACCGGCGCGACGAACACGCCCGAGACGCGCGCGCCCTCGGCGCGAAGGCGGCGCGCCTCGTGCAGCGCCTCGGCGCCGAGGCCGGCGCCGTCGGTGACGAGCACGACGTCGGCGCGTTCCGCGGCCGCGTCGCCGAGGGTGGTGCGCGCCATCGAGAGCGCGCGGTCGGGCCGGCTACCCGCGAGCGGCATGGTCCCGGCGTCGACCACGGCGACCAGGCTCTCGACCGCGGCGGTCTCCTCGCTCGGCACGCTCACGAGGAAGCTCTCGCCGGCGTAGACCAGGAGCGCGACGGGCCGCGTGGCGTGGCGGTCGAGCAGCCCCGCGACCGCGGTGCGCGCCGCGCCGAGCGCGTCGGTCTCGGCCACGGACGGCGAGAGGTCCATGAGGATCAGGATCGCGTCGAGGTTGCGGAAGGCCGGCACGTCCTCGTTGCGCGTCGCCGGCCCCGCGAGCCCGAGCGCGAGCAGCGCGCCGCCGGCGCCGAGCAGCCAGGGCCGCATCACTTGCTCGGCCGGCTCGATCACCCCGCGCCGGCCGAGCGCGGGCAGGAGCGCGGGGTCGATCACGCCGCGCCAGCGCGCGAGCCCGTCGGCGCGGCGCGCGGCGAGCCAGGCCGCGCCGAGCGCGAGCGGCAGGGCGACGAGCCAGCCGGGGCGCAGCAGGACGAGGCCCCAGACCTCGATCACGCCGTCTCCCTCCGGTCGAGGACGAGCAGGCCGAGCACGGCGAGGACGGCGAGGCCCGCGGGCCAGACCCACAGCTCGTGCCAGACCTCGATGGGCGGCGCGTCGGCCGGGCTCGGCTCCAGGCGGTCGATCGCCGCGGCGACGGCGACCAGATCGGCGGTGTCGCGCACGCGGAACACCTCGCCGCCGCTGACCTCGGCGATCCGGGTCAGCGTCTCGGTGTCGACGGCACTGCGCGGATCGGGGGCGGTCGCGAGGTCGTCGGGGCCGAGCGCGATGGTGTGCACGCGGATGCCGAGGCGCTTCGCCGTGACCGCGGCCGCGACCGGGTCGACGAGGCCGCTGGTGTCGCGCCCGTCCGAGAGCAGGATCACCACCCGGCTCGTCGCCTCGCGCTCGCGCAGCCGCTTGATCGCGAGGCCGAGCCCGTCGGCGACGGCGGTGGACTTGCCCGAGACCCCGATCGCCGCGGTGCGCACGGTATGGGCCACGGCGGCGACGTCGTGGGTCAGCGCCGCCGGCGCGTAGGCGCGCTCGCCGAAGACCACGAGGCCGATCCGGTCGCCCTCGCGCCCGAGCACGAAGCGCGAGGCGACCGCCTTGACCGCGTCGAGGCGCGAGACCCGCGCGCCGTCGAGGTCGAAGTCCTCGATCGCCATCGAACCCGAGAGGTCGATCGCGAGCACGATGTCGCGTCCGGAATCGAGCGTGACGTCGAGCGCGCGCAGCTCCCGCGGCCCGGCGAGCGCGAGCACGACGAGCCCCCAGGCGAGCCCGAGCGCGAGGCGCCGCACCGTCCGCGCCGCCCGCGGCGCCTCGGCGGGGCGCAGGCTCTCGGCGAGGGCGGGCGGGACCACGACCGCCCCGACCCGCTCCTCGCGCGGCGCGAGGAGACGGCGCAGGAGGAGCGGCAGGGGCAGGAGCAGGAGGGCGAGGGGAAAGGCGACGCTCATCCGCGCCTCCGCGCGGCCCGCAGGATCGCCCGTTCGAGCGCGGCGAGATCCGCCGCCCCCTCGCGATAGAGCGCCCGGTCGAGGCCTTCCGGGCGCGGGCCGGCGGGGTCGAGACGCGCGAGCAGGCGCGCGAGCCCGAGCAGACGGCGCTCCCCGTCGAGCCGCGCCAGGCGCTCGATCTCGCGGCGCGCGCGCTCGGGCGCGTCGAGGCGGCGCTCGGTCAGGAGGCGCAGCAGGGCGGCGACAGCAAGGCCGAGCAGGAGGCCGAGCGAGAGCGCGGCCAGCATCTCGGGCCAGTCGAGGCGTGCGAACTCCGCCGGCAGGCGCACGGGCGCGAGCCGGCTCGCCAGTTCGTCGGGCGTCATGCGGACGCCTCCTCGACTGCCGGCATCCAGGCCCGGACGATCCGGTGCTCGACCCCGAGCGCGGTGAGCCGCGCCGCCGCGTCCGATGGGGCGAAGCGGACGTGGCGCACGGCGCCGCCCGCGCGCACGGGCAGCGCGGCCGGCGGCGGCGTCTCCTCCACGGCGTCGCGCACGAGCAGCACTACGAGGCGGCAGCGGCGCGCGAGGGCGAGGGTCACGGGCTCGAAATCGGCGCCGGGCGCGTCGAGACCGGTGGCGAGGATCACCGCCGCCGCGCGCGGCAGCGTCGCCGTCACCCGTTCGAGGACGCGCGAGAGCGGCTCGGCCGCGGCGGATGGCCCCCCCGCGACGGACGGCCCGGCCGTCACGGGCGGCGCGGCCATGGCGTCATCGTGCGCCCGCGCGAGGGCGCCCGCGGCCGCGAGCATCGCCCCCTCGCGCGGCTTCGGGGCTAGCATGACGGTCTCGGCGTCGCGCACGGCCGCGAGCCCGACGCGCCCGCCGGCGCCGACCGCGCGCCAGCCCTCCAGCGCCAGCGCCTCGGCGGCCGCGACCGAGCGCAGCCGCCCCTTCGTGCCCCAGAGCATGGGCCGGCGGAAGTCGGCGACGAGCAGCGCGACGCGCTCGGCGTCCTCGTGGAAGGTGCGCACCTGCGGGCGGCCGCTGCGGGCGGTGGCGGCGGCGTCGATCCGGCGCGGGTCGTCGCCGTCGACGAAGGGGCGCAGGTCGTGCAGATCGCTCCCGCCCTCGCCGCGGCGCCCGCCGGCGAGGCCGCCGGCGCGGCTCGGCGCGGGCGTGCCGGCCTCGCCGAGCCCGGCATAGGCCGCGAGCGCGGTCAGGCGGTCGAGCGACACTTCGGCGCCGGAGGCGCGCGGCAGACGTCCGCCGGAGGCCCGCGGCGGACCCGCCCCGTCGGAGGCGCGCGACGGGCCCGTTCCGCCGAGGAGGCGCGGTCCGGTCACAGCGGGCGCACGGCGTCGAGGATCTCGGCGATCAGGCCGCGCCCGGTCTCGCCCGCGGCGCGCGCGCGCCAAGTCGGCACGAGGCGGTGGCAGAGCACGTCCGGCGCCAGCGCGGCGACGTCCTCGGGGATCGCGTAGTCGCGCCCGTCGAGGAACGCCCGCGCCCGCGCGCAGGCCGCGAGCGCGAGCGTGCCGCGCGGCGAGACCGGGTGCAGGATGCGCTCGCGCACCGCGAGGCCCTCGACCGCCTCGCGCGTGGCCATCACGAGGCGCACGACGTAGTCCTTGAGCGCGAGCGAGAGGTGCACGCGCGCGACCGCCGCCTTCATGTCCGCGAGCGCCGCGCGGTCGAGCACGGCCACCGCCTCGGCCGCGCCCTCGCGCAGCTCGCCCTCGACCAGATCGAGGATCGCCATCTCCCGCTCGGCGTCCGGCATCCCCACGAGCACGTGCATCAGGAAGCGGTCGAGCTGCGCCTCGGGCAGCGGGAAGGTGCCCTCGCTCTCGATCGGGTTCTGGGTGGCGACCACCATGAAGGGCTCGGGCAGGGCGCGGGTGGTGCCGCCCGCGCTCACCTGGCGCTCGGCCATCGCTTCGAGCAGCGCCGACTGCACCTTGGGCGGGGCGCGGTTGATCTCGTCGACCAGCACCAGCGAATGGAACACGGTACCGGGCATGAAGCTCACGCCGCCGCTGTCGTGGCGGAACACCTGCGTGCCGGTGATGTCGGCGGGCATCAGGTCGGGAGTGCACTGGATGCGGGCGAAGTCGCCCTCGATCCCGTCCGCGAGGCGGTGCACCGCGCGCGTCTTCGCGAGCCCCGGCGGCCCCTCGATCAGCACGTGCCCGCCCGTGAGCAGCGCGATCAAGAGACGCTCGACCAGCGCTTCGTGGCCGACGAGGCCGGCGCGCATGCGCGCGGCGAGCGCGAGGCCGGGCTCGCGCGGCACGGCGCCGGGCGCCGGTGTCGGCAGGTCGTCCATCCGAGCGTCCCCTTCCGGGCTTCCGGCGGAGGATATGCGCCGCGCGCGGCCCGTGGCGAGACGCTTCGGCACGCGCCGGAACGCCGACGGCCCGCCGGGCGCCCGGCGAGGCTCGGCCCCGGGCGCCGGCGAAACGGGCGACGCGGTTCTCCAGCCGGCCGACCAGCGCCGCGCGCGAGCGCTCGATCGAGCGCCGCATCGAGGCGGGCGTGTCGGCGAGGCGTTGTGGGCAGCCTCGCGCGCCCTCGCCGGCTCGATTCAGAGCCGCGCGCGCCTCAGCACGGTGCGCGTCATCGCCGTCTCGTCGATCGGCCGTCGTTCTGGCGGCAGCCGGTCGCCGGTCGCGTGGTCGCGACAGAGGACGAACACCCAGAGCCGTTCGGCCTCGGCCGAGCAGCGCCGCGGCCGGGATCGCGTCCCTTCGATGGTGCCCCCGCTGGCATGATCGCGCGACCACTCTCCCGAATGCCGCCCTCTCCGGGGTCCTCCGGGGCGTTCGAGGCCGCTCCGCCCGGATTGGCCGAGGTTGATCGTGATGGCGCTCTATTGGAGACGACCCGGAACCGCGCGCAGGAGAGGACGCCCCCGATGCCCGACTTCGTCATCGATCCGCCGAGGATCGCGACCGTGCCCGTCGCCGGCAGCGATGCGCTGTTCCCCGTCCGCCGGGTCTACTGCATCGGGCGCAACTACGCCGCGCACGCGGTCGAGATGGGCCACGATCCCGACCGCGAGCCGCCGTTCTTCTTCCAGAAGAACCCCGACAATCTCGATCCTTCGGGCGAGTTCCCCTATCCCGACCACTCGGACGACGTGCAGTTCGAGGTCGAACTCGCCGTCGCGCTCAAGTCGGGCGGGCGCGGGATCCCGGTCGAGGACGCCATGAGCCACGTCTGGGGCTATGGGGTCAGCCTCGACATGACGCGGCGCGACCTGCAGGGGCAGGCGAAGAAGATGGGCCGGCCCTGGGAGGTAGGGAAGGCGTTCGAGCGCTCCGCGCCGATCGGGCCGCTGGTTCCGGCCGGGGAGTGGGGCACGCCGGGCCAGGGGCGCATCGCGCTCGTCGTGAACGGCGAGACGCGCCAGGAAGGCGACCTCGCCCAGATGATCTGGAAGATCCCGGAGATGATCGCCGTGCTGTCGGACTACTTCGAGCTGGCCGCGGGCGACGTGATCCTGTCTGGCACGCCGGCCGGCGTCGGCGCGATCAGGCCCGGCGACACCATGGACGCCGCGGTCGAGGGTCTGCCGGGGCTCAGCGTCAAGGTCCTCTGAACCCGCGGGTCGCGTCCTAGTCCCGCCCCGATGCTAAGACCGGGCGGAACGCGGACCCCGTCGAAACGACGAGCGGCGGACGATGGCCCGCCGCTCCTTCGCGTCGGCGATGCCGCTGCGCGAGGCCTCAGCCCGCCTTCCGCGCGGCCGACTTCGCCCGGTCGGCGGCCTGCCCGGCCTTGGCGGACGCCTTGTCGCCCAGATCCTCGCCGGCGGTGGAGACCAGCTCGGCCGTCCGGTGCCCGGTGTTCTGGCCGACCTCGCCCAGCGACTGCGCGGTGCGCATGAACAGATCCATCTGCTTCTGCGCGAACTCGTTGCAGGCCTGCACGTACGCGGAGGGATCCTCCTTCACGGACGCCACGTCG
>JBHJHI010000110.1:0-10641 GCA_050330995.1 Paracoccaceae bacterium | reverse complement strand
GAGCGCGAGGCCGCGCGGGCGCGCGAGGCGACGGTGCTGGCGCTCGCCGCGCACGACCCGGCCGCGGCCGCCCCGCTCGCGCCGATGATCGAGGACATGGCCCTGCCGGCCGAGGATCTGGCGCCCGCGCGCCAGGCGGTGCTCGATCTGCTCTACGCCGAGGCGGACGCGCTGCCGGACGAGGTCGCCGCCCTTCTCGCCGCGGTCGGCCCGGCGCGCGGGCGGCTGGCCGCGCTCCGCCGGCACGACGGCGAGGCGATCGCCGCCGAGATCGCCGAGACGGTCGAGCGCCCCGCCGCCGCCCTCGCCCGCGCGTTCGCGCTCGCCGCGCCGGCCGACGCGCTCGGCGAGGCGGTGGCCGCGGGCGATCTCGACGACGCCGCGCCTCTGGAGGCCGAGGCGCTGGAGCGCCACCGCGCGCTCGCGCGCCCCGCGCATCGCCGCTTCGCCGAGGCCGTCGCCGCCTACTGCACCGTCGCCGACCGCCGCCTCGGCGAGGAGGCGGGCGAGGCGCGCGCGGGGCTCGTCGACGACGAGGAGACCGCGCGACTGCTGCGTGAGGCCGGCTACGAAGCGAAAAAAGCCTGAGATCGGGCCTTCCTGCGCCTCGAACGCCGGCCTACATGGATGCGTCGACGATTGTGGGGCACAACCGGGCACGGCCGCCGGTTGTCGCCGTGGCCGCAGGGGTCTAGTGCTGGCGATCGTTGCGCGCCCGGCGGAGTCGGGGGCGGACGAAGCCTGGGGGGCGTGTGGCCGGCGATGGCGCGCTTCGGAGGGAACGAGGGGAAGCATGGCGCCAAAGGACGACGACCAGCCCGAAGCGCAGGAGACCGACGGCGGGCTCGACATGAGCCAGGCCGACGTCAAGAAGATGATCGCCAAGGCCAAGGCCAAGGGCTTCATCACCTACGACGAGCTGAACCGCGTCCTGCCCTCCGACCAGTTTTCCTCGGAGCAGATCGAGGACGTTATGTCCCAGCTCTCCGAGATGGGGGTCAACGTCGTCGAGGAGGACGACGAGACCGCCGAGGACGGGGAGGCGGCCGACAAGAAGCCCGAGGCTCCCTCGCGCGAGGTCGCGACCACCAAGGAGCAGACCGCCTCGGGCGGCGAGGTCGATCGCACCGACGACCCGGTGCGGATGTACCTGCGCGAGATGGGCACGGTCGAGCTGCTCTCGCGCGAGGGCGAGATCGCGATCGCCAAGCGCATCGAGGCCGGCCGCGCCACCATGATCGGCGGCCTCTGCGAGAGCCCGCTCACCTTCCAGGCGATCACCGTCTGGCGCGAGGAGCTTCTGGACGAGAAGATCCTGCTGCGCGACGTGATCGATCTTGAGACCACCTTCGGGCGCGCGACCGACGACACCGACATGGTCGATGCCGCCGCGCCCCCGCCCGCGGCGGAGGGCGAGACCAAGGCCGACATCGGCACGCCGCCGGAGGACCAGCCGCGCGGGCGCCGCCGCGACCGCCGCGCGGCGGCCGAGGAGGAGGGCGCCGAGGGCGAGGGCGCGGGGACGGCCGAGCCCGCCGCCGAGGGCGAGGACGACGAGGAGAGCCAGTCCAACGTCTCGCTCGCGGCGATGGAGGCGGCGCTGAAGCCGCGCGTTCTCGAGACCCTCGACCGCATCGCCGAGCGCTATCAGAGCCTTCGCACCATGCAGGCCGACCGCATCGGCGCGGCGCTCGGCGAGGGCGAGCGCTTCGGCGCCGAGCGCGAGCGCGAGTACCAGCACGTCCGCCGCGAGATGGTGGACATGGTCAACTCGCTGCACCTGCACGCCAACCGCATCGAGACGCTGATCGACCAGCTCTACGGCATCAACCGCCGGCTCATCACGCTGGAAGGCCAGCTCGTCCGCTACGCCGACCAGCACAAGGTGAACCGCAAGCAGTTCATCGAGGCCTACCGCGGCGCGGAGCTGGACCCGACCTGGGTGGATCGCATCGCCAAGAAGTCCGGCAAGGGCTGGGCGCGCATGGTCGAGCGCCACCGCGACGAGATCGAGCGCACGCGCGGCGAGATCGGCGAGATCGGCCAGACCGTCGGCGTCGACATCGGCGAGTTCCGCCGCATCGTCCACACCGTGCAGAAGGGCGAGAAGGAAGCCCGCGTCGCCAAGACCGAGATGGTCGAGGCCAACCTGCGCCTCGTGATCTCGATCGCCAAGAAGTACACCAATCGCGGCCTGCAGTTCCTGGACCTGATCCAGGAGGGCAACATCGGCCTGATGAAGGCGGTGGACAAGTTCGAGTACCGCCGCGGCTACAAGTTCTCGACCTACGCGACGTGGTGGATCAGGCAGGCGATCACCCGGTCGATCGCCGATCAGGCGCGCACGATCCGCATCCCCGTGCACATGATCGAGACGATCAACAAGCTCGTGCGCACGGGGCGGCAGATGCTCCACGAGATCGGCCGCGAGCCGACGCCCGAGGAACTCGCTGCCAAGCTGCAGATGCCGCTCGAGAAGGTCCGCAAGGTGATGAAGATCGCCAAGGAGCCGATCTCGCTCGAGACGCCGATCGGCGACGAGGAGGACAGCCAGCTCGGCGACTTCATCGAGGACAAGAACGCGGTGCTGCCGCTCGACAGCGCGATCCAGGCGAACCTCAAGGACACCACCACGCGGGTGCTCGCCTCGCTGACGCCGCGCGAGGAGCGCGTGCTGCGCATGCGCTTCGGCATCGGCATGAACACCGATCACACGCTCGAGGAGGTCGGCCAGCAGTTCTCGGTCACGCGCGAGCGCATCCGCCAGATCGAGGCCAAGGCGCTCAGAAAGCTCAAGCACCCGAGCCGCTCGCGCAAGCTGCGCTCGTTCCTCGACAGCTGAGGGCGGCCGTCCGCGACGGAGGCGCCCGCCCCGAGCGTGGCGTATCGGCGTCCGGGCGCGCGGTCGGGTCATAATTCCGGCGGTGGCGCATTGTCGTCCGGGGCGGCGCTGCGTTAACCGGGGCGCCTCACGCATCAAGCGATCGGGCAACGACCAGGACCATGCCGGCGCGGATCGAACGGCGCACGCGCGAGCATCTTGCCAAACACGCGCATTTCGCCGCGCTGGTGCCGCTCGCCGCGCCCTACCACCCCGTCGTCATCGACCTCGTCGATCGCATCGAGCGCATCGTCGCCCCGTCGGGCGCCCGCGTGCTGCTCCACCCGGAGATGCGCCGGCTGGAGCGCGCGCGCGCGACGCGCATCCCGCTGATCTCGGGCGGGCACACCGACACGGAGATGGCGTTCCTGGTGATCGACCACGTCGGCCTGTTCGTCGCCGCGCGCGAGGGTGAGGCCGAGCACCGCGGTCCGCTCGCGCCCTGGGTCAACGCCGACATCTGGCCCGAAGGCACGGCCGGGATCGCGGGCCATGCCGCCTGGGTCGAGATCGCCGACCTCGGCTTCATGCGCGAGAGCGCGATCGAGCCGCTCGACAGCGCCTTCAACCGTGCCGCCGCCGTCACCGCCGCCACCCTCGCCGTCGTCGACGCGGCCGAGGCGCTCGGCGTGTTCTGGCATCCGGCCAAGAACGCGCTCCCGCCCGCCGCCTTCGCCGCCCAGGCCGGGCGCGTGATCCGCGGCGAGGCCCCCCTCGCGGCCTGGCTGCGCTATCTCTACCTCGCCTCCGACGATGACGCGCTCGCCGAAGGGGTGGTGACCAAGGGCCTCGCCGCCTTCACCGGCCACGAGATCGAGGTGCTACCGAGCCTGCTTCCCCGCGAGGAGGCGCGCGTGCTCGCCTTCGAGTTCGCGCGCATGGTAATCGACCGCGGCGCCGTGCCGCGCACGGGCATGATCGTCTCGCCCTCGCGCCAGTTCTCGGCCACCGTGCGCGTCGGCGAGAGCCGGCTGCATCCGGGTCTCGCGGTCTACGAACTGACCGTCTCGGCCCCCGTCGCGGCGGCGGAGGAGTGAGCATGGCAGGCGCGCCGATCCCCGGCGAGCGCCGCGCGGTGGTCGCCGGTGGCGGCATCGTCGGCCTCGCGGCCGCGGCCGCCCTCGCGCGCAAGGGCTGGCGGGTCGCGCTGTTCGAGGCGCGGCCGGGGCGGCTCGCGCGTGCCGATCTCGACCCCGAGGACCCTGCCGCCCTCGGCGCGGGCATCCAGGCGAGCCCGAACGCCACGCGCTGCCTCTCGGCCCTCGGCGCGCTCGATGCGGTCGCCGAGGCGGGCTTCGCGCCGCGTGCGGCCTGCCTGCGCGACGGGCGCTCGGGCCGCGTGGTCTACCGCGCCGAACTCGGCCGGGCGGCGCGGGCGCGCTGGGGGGCGCCTTACCTGCACGTCCATCGCCACGACCTCGCCCGCGCCCTCGCCGGGGCCGCCCGCGACCATGGGGCCGCGCTCGCCGACGGCATGGACGTGACGGGCTGGCACGAGGGGGCGGACGGGGTCGTGGTCGAGACCGGCGACGGCGGGCGCGCCTCGGCCGATCTCCTGGTGCTCGCCGACGGCATCGGCTCGCGTCTCGCCGCCCGCGCGCTCGGGACGGCCGAGCCCCGCTTCACCGGGCAGACTGCCTGGCGCGCGCTGGTGGCGGCCGGGGCGCTGGCGCCCGGCACGATCCCGCCCGAGGCGACCGTCTGGGCCGCGCCGGGCCGGCACGCGGTCAGCTACTACGTCGCGGGCGGACAACTCGTGAACCTCGTCGCCGTCGAGGAGCGAAGCGCCTGGGAGCGCGAGGGCTGGAGCGAGCCGGGCGACGCCGGGGCGCTGCGGGCCGCCTTCGCGGACTTCGCGCCCCCGCTCCGTGCGCTCGTGGCGGCGGTCGGGCGGCCGAAGCTCTGGGGCCTGTTCGAGCGGGAGACGGTGTCGCGCTGGTCGGCGGGGCGGGTGGTGGCCCTCGGCGACGCCGCGCACGCGATGCTGCCCTTCATGGCGCAGGGCGCGGCGATGGCGATCGAGGACGCGGTGGTGCTCGCGCGCCATCTCGACGCCGCCGCGCCAGAGGCCGCGCTCGCCGCCTGGGAGGTCGAGCGTCGCCCCCGCGTCGCGCGCGTCGCCGCGACCAGCCGGGCGAACGGCGCGATGTTCCACCGCGCCGACGGGCCGCGCCGAGCCCTCTCGCACGCGGCGATCGGCGCGGTGAGCCGCCTCGCGCCAAGTATCGCCGCCGGCCGGCTCGACTGGCTCTACGGCCACGACGCGGTTCGCGAGGGGTAGGGCGCGCGCGTCCCCGCGACGCGGGACGACACCTCGCGGACCCCGCTCAGCTCTCCGCGTCGAGAGCCGCCGCCCGGCGCCGCGCCCGGACGGCGGCGCCGCGCTCCCTGAGCGCGATCATCAGCGTCGCGCCGACGATGATCGCCGACCCCGCGAGGGTCGCCGCGTCGAGCGTCTCGCCGAACAGCAGATAGCCCGCGACCCCGACCGTCACGAGGCGCAGGTAGGTGATCGGCGCCAGGAACCCCGCGTCGCCCACCGCGTAGGCGCGCACGTCGGCATAGGCGCGCAAGGAGGAGGCCAGCACCACCGCCCCAATCACTACCCAGACCTCGGCTCGCGTCGGCCACTCCCAGAAGAACAGCGCCGGGGGCAGGGTGCCGAGGGCCACCACCACGCTCGACGAGACGAACACCGCGTCCGGACCGTCGCGGTCGCTCGCGAGCCGGCCCATCACCAGCGCCGTGCCGAAGCACATCGCCGAGGCCACCGCGGCCAGCATCGCCGGGTCGAAGCCCTCCGTGCCGGGGCGCAGGATCACCATCGCGCCGAGGAAGCCCGCGCCGACCGCGGCCCAGCGCCGCGGCCCGACCCGCTCGCCGAGCAGCGGGCCCGCGAAGGCGGTGGCGAAGACGGGGGCGAGGAAGAACAGCGCCGAGGCGAGCGCGAGCGGCAGCTGCCAGATCGCGTAGAAGCCGCCGTTCAGCGCGCCCGCGAACACGAGCCCGCGCGCGAGGTGCAGCTTCCAGGCGGTGAAGCGGATCGGCCCCGCCCGCCGCGCCTGCGCCGAGCCCGGCCAGAGCCTACCCAGGAGCGGCAGCACCACCATCGCGCCGAGCGCCGAGCGCAGGAAGGCGAGCATCACCGAGTGCACCTCGTCCGAGGCCTCGCGCACCCCGAGCGTCATGACCGTCGCGCCCGCGACCGAGACGAGCATCCAGAACGCGCCCCGGAGGTTGTCCGCGGAGGCGCGCACGGACGCGGCGTTCTCGGTCTCGGCGGTCATGATGGCGTCTCCGGCGAAGGATTTCCGAGCCTTCCGCCCTTTCGTGCGGACACGCAAGCGGGGCAGGGTCGGCGACGGGGCCGCGCAAGGCGGCCATCCGCCCGCCGCAGGGCGGGGGCGGGACGAGAACGGGGGGCGGACGATGACGGCAGGGGCGGTGCGCGGGAGGGCGACGCGCAGGGCGGGGGCGGCCGCAATGGCGCTGGCGCTCGGCACGGGAGCGTTCGGCGCGGGGGCGATGGCGCAGGACGTCGGGCTGATGCTGCGTCAGTGCTCGAACCCCGACACCTCGCCGGCCGAGGCGCTGCGCATCTGCGACCTCGCGCTCGACTACGGCGCCGACGAGCTCGACCGCGAGGCGCAGGCGCGCGTCGCCTTCAACGCCGGCGTCGCCGCGCTCGATCTCGACCTGCTCGGCCGCGCGGCCGAGCGCCTCGACCGCGCGGTGGCGCTCGACCCCGACATGGCCGCCGCCCGCGTCAGCCGCGCGCAGGTGCGCGAGCGCCGCGGCGACGTGGACGGCGCGCTCGCCGACTACGAGGCGGCGATCGAGGCCGACCCGCAGGCGGCCGCGCCGCGCCTCGCGCAGGGGCGGCTCCTGCTCGCGACCGGCGAGGCCGAGGCCGCGCTCGAAAGCCTCGACGTCGCGGTCGCGCGCGCCCCCGACTGGGCCGCGAACTACCGCGCGCGGGGCGCCGCCCACTACGCGCTCGGACGCTACGCCGAGGCCGAGCGCGATTTCTCGACCGTGATCGCGCGCGCGCCGGGCGACGCGGAGGCCTGGCTCAACCGCGCCCAGGCGCGCGCGGCGACGGGGTCCGCGACGGCGGGGCGCGACTTCGACCGCGCCGTGGCGCTCGCGCCGGAGTGGGCGACGGCGCACTACGTGCGCGGGCTCTGGCTGGAGGCGGCGGGGCGGAGCGAGGAGGCCGGCGCCGCCTTCCTGCGCGCCCACGAACTCGGCTACCGCTCGGCCGATCTGGAGGAGATCGTGCGCGGGCTCTCGGGCGGGGGCTAGGCTCGCGTCCCGTCCGGCGCCGGCGGCCGGGCGGCGTGCCGGAGCTTTCATCCCGCCCGGGCGAGACGCCCGCGCGTCGCGAAGACGCACTCTCTCGATAATCCGGAGCGCGCGACCCGATCCGATCGGACGGCGCTCCAAGAGAGGGCTCGGGTGACGCGCGCGAGCCGATCGGCCGCGTGGCCGGGAGGCCGCGCCCGGGCAGGTCTCGTTCGCGGACGGATCTTTACGCCGCGTAGACGTTGACGGTTCTCCAACGATAACCACGACGGAGGAGCCGATGGGCGTCGCCGGGATCATCCTGTCCCTCGTTCTGCTGATGTACCTCGCCTACCGCGGCATCAGCGTGCTGCTGCTCGCGCCCGTGCTGGCGATGCTGGCAGTCGTGATCTCGGGCGATCTGCCCGTGCTCGCGACCTACACCGAGATCTTCATGACCAATCTCGGCGACTTCCTGGTGCAGTTCTTCCCGCTGTTCCTGCTCGGCGCGGTGTTCGGCAAGCTGATGGCCGACAGTGGCTCGGCGCGCAGCATCGCCGAGACCTTCGTCGACAAGATCGGGGCGGGGCAGGCGATCCTGGCGGTGGTGCTCGCCTGCGGCGTGCTCACCTACGGCGGCGTCTCGCTGTTCGTGGTCGCCTTCGCAGTCTACCCGATCGCCAACGCGCTGTTCCAGCGCGGCGACATCCCGAAGCGCCTGATCCCGGCCGCGCTCGCGCTCGGCTCGTTCACCTTCACCATGACCGCGATCCCGGGCACGCCCCAGATCCAGAACGCGATCCCGATGCCTTACTTCGGGACGACCCCCTTCGCGGCCCCGATCCTCGGCTCGGCGGCCGGGCTCATCATGCTGGTCGGCGGCGTGCGCTGGCTCAAGTGGCGAAAGGCGCGCGCCGCGCGCGCCGAGGAAGGCTACGGCGAGCATCCCGCGACCGAGAGCGATGCCGACATGCCCGAGGACGGCGGGCCCGGCTTCTTCGTCGCCATCCTGCCCGCGATCGCGGTGATCGGGCTCAACGCGCTCTTCACCTACGTGGTGATCCCGCGGATCGACACCGGCTATCTCGGCCAGGAGCCGTTCGCCGACACCTCGATCAGCAACGTGCGCGGTATCTGGTCGATCATCGCCTCGCTGGTGATCTCGTGCCTCCTGGTGGTCGCGCTCAACTTCGCGCGGCTGAAGAACCTGCTGGAGACCACCAACAAGGGCGCGATGGGCTCGCTCCTGCCGATCTTCAACACCGGCTCCGAGGTCGGCTACGGCTCGACCATCGCCGCGCTACCGGCCTTCGAGGTGGTGCGCGACGCGGTGCTCGGGGTCTCGTCCAACCCGCTGATCTCGGCGGCGGTCGCGACCAACGTGCTCGCGGGCGTCACCGGCTCGGCCTCGGGGGGCATGTCGATCGCGCTCGAGACGCTCGGCGACCGCTTCTCGGAGATGGCCGACCAGGCCGGCATCAGCCAGGAACTCATGCACCGCGTGGTCTCGCTGTCCTCGGGCGGGCTCGCCGCGCTGCCCCACACCGGCGCGGTGATCACGCTGCTCGCGATCACCGGGCTCACGCATCGCCAGAGCTACCCCGACATCTTCGTCTGCGCCGTGGCGATCCCGCTCCTCGCGACCGTGACGGTGATCCTTGCGGGGAGCGTCGTGGCCCTCTGAGCCGCGCTGGCGACGACATGGCCCTCTGAGCCGCGCTGGCGACGACATGGCGCTCTGAGCCGCGCCAGCGACGACGTGGCCCTCTGAGCCGCGCCGTCGCATCGTGGCGCTCCGGGACGGCGCGGTGGCCTGCCTCTCGGAACGGTGATGCGCGCGCCCCTTGCCGGGGGAGCGCGCGAGCGCGACATCGGAGAGGGTACGCACGACCGGAGAGACCTTCCATGACCGGACGCCTCCTGCCGCTCCTCGCCGTCCTCGGCCTCGCCGGCTGCGCCACCGCCGTCGAGCCGGTGGGCGGGGCCGAGATCGACGGCGATTACACTGTCAGCGGCGCGCGGTTCGACACCGGCACGGTGATCGACTTCGCGATCCGCCCGCGCGAGGCCGACGGCCGCCTCGCGCTCTGCGGCGCCTACACCGTGCGCAACCCGACGGCGCAGACGATCCCCTACACCGCGCGCGCGCTCGCGTCCGGGCAGGTGCAGATCGAGGGCGAGACGGTGCTGCGCGACCCGACCCGCTTCAATCGCCTCGACGAGGACGCGGTCCTCCTCGGCGCGCAGGCGCGCTGCCTCGCGACCGAGACGCCCTGGCGCGCGGGCTTCGCCGCGGCGAAGGCCGACACGCGCTTCGTGCGCCAGACCTTCGACCGGGACGAGGAGGACACCTCCGGCGGCGGCATCATCTTTCGCGAGCGCCGCTGACGCGAAGGCGGCCTGAGCCCTCGCGACGCGGGTCCGGACGGCGCCGTCGGCGGCCGGGACCACGCGAGGGCTCGGCCACCAGGGCCGCCTCCGTCGTGGCCGCGGCCGGAGGAGCGTGGCGACATCGCCCTAGAGGCGCGCACGACCTCGCCCTCGTGACGCCCCCGAACCGAGGCGGAAACGTCAAGATCGTGCCCCGCTCTCGCCGCGGTTGCAAAGCAACTCTGGGTTGGCGCGAGGGGGTCGGCCTCAGGGGGATCCGCCGCGCCGGTCCGACGCGGCGGGGGCCAAGGCGTCGGACCGGCCGAACTCTCGCGACCGGGTGCGCGTCCCTGTGGGGGCGGGGATGCGCACCCGTTTCGCCGCGGGCCGTGGAACGCCTCGGGGGCGCGCGGCGGCCGGCCAGACCCGATCCACCGTTGACAGCGCCGCGCCCGGCCTCTCCGATCGGACGATGACAGAGATCGTCCCCGACGGACCCGCGCCCTCGCCCGCCACCGCCGCTCAGTTGCTGGTCGCCGCCCTCGAACGCTTCGGCGTCGAGCGGGTGTTCGGCGTGCCCGGCGAGAGCTTCCTCGCCGTGCTCGACGCTCTCGTCGACAGCCCCATCGCCTTCGTGCCGAACCGCCACGAGGGCGGCGCGGCCTTCATGGCCGAGGCCACCGCCAAGCTGACGGGGCGCCCGGGCGTCTGCTTCGTCACGCGCGGCCCCGGCTCGCCCACCGCCGCGATCGGGGTCCACAGCGCGATGCAGGCGGCGACGCCGATGGTGCTGTTCGTGGGCCAGGTCGAGCGGGCCTCGCGCGGGCGCGGCGCCTTCCAGGAGATCGACCAGGCCGCGATGTTCGCCCCCGTCGCCAAGGCCGCCTTCGAGCTGGACGACCCCGACCGCGTCACCGAGATCGTCGCGCGCGCCTGGGCCACGGCCGTGGGCGGGCGCCCGGGGCCGGTGGTGGTGGCGCTGCCCGAGGACGTGATCGCGGCGCCCTCGCGCGCTCGGCCGCTCTCGCGCGCCGTCGAGGCCTTCCCGCCGCCGGCCGACCCGGCCGCGGCGCAGGCCACCGCCCGCGCGCTCCTGCACGCCGAGC
>JBHJHI010000109.1:0-13813 GCA_050330995.1 Paracoccaceae bacterium | reverse complement strand
GTTCCGAAAGGTCACTGGCGGCTTCCGCTCGCCCTGGGGGCCCACCGTCCATGCCGGCTACCGGTCGGTCACCAGCACCGCCCGCCTCGCCGGGCAGAGCGCCTTCAGCGCCATCCGCTCCGTCGCCGACACCCTCTTCAGCCCCACCGTTCAGACGGCCTGAAGCCAGCTGGGTGAGCAGATACACGACGACGGCATCTACACCCACATCTCGCTGCGCGTGGGCGAGGACCGCTTCCTGCTCAATCCCTTCGGGCAGTCCTTCGACGAGGTGCGCGCCTCGACGCTGGTCACGATCGACCACGAGGGCCGCGTGGTCGACGACCCGCTCGGCGTCGGCGTCAACGCGGCCGGCTTCACCATCCACTCGGCCGTGCATCGCGCCCGCCACGACGTCGCCTGCGTCGCCCACACCCACACGGTCGCGGGCGTCGCGGTCTCGTGCCACGAGGAGGGGCTGCTGCCGCTCAACCAGTGGGCGCTCCAGTTCCACGACCGCGTCGCCTTCCACGACTACGAGGGTATCGCGCTCGACCTCGACGAGCGCGAGCGGCTCGTGGCCGACCTCGGGACGCGCAACGTCATGATCCTGCGCAACCACGGAATGCTGAGCTGCGGGCGCTCGGTCGGCGAGGCGATCAGGCTGATCCTGAACCTCGAGCGCGCGGCCCAGGCGCAGGTCGCGGCGCTCGCGGGCGACCGCCCGCTGCGCTGGCCCTCGCCGGAGGTCTGCGAGAGGACCGCGCGCCAGTACGAGGCGGGCGGCGACGCGATCGCGCGCGGCGAGCGGCCCGACCACCAGTGGGCCGCCTGGCTGCGTCTGCTCGACCGCGTGGCACCCGACTACATGGACTGAGGCGCGCGCGGCAGGCGGGCTCGAGCCGCCTGACGCCGCCGCCCGCGCGGGGCACGATCCAGACCTCGTCGTGGGGGTAGTCCGCCTCCGACTTCCCCCACAGCTTGCGGATCACCTCGACCTGGAACGCGATCCAGCCCATGGCGTGGGGCTCGGCGCCGCCCGCGCGCATCTCGGCGTCGAGGTCCCGCAGGCGCCAGAACGGCACCGCGGGGAAGCTGTGGTGGGCGGTGTGGTAGGGCATCTGCCAGCACAGCCAGCGCATGAGCGCGTTGGTCCGCGTCGTGCGGGTGTTCTGCAGGATGTCGGCCTCGTGGCTGAGGCCGAGGTGCTCGATGGTGTTCTGGAGCTGGTGGACGAACTTCATCGCGAGCATCGGCGCGAGCCAGAGGATCACCGCCGCCCAGCTCTGGAGCGCCATCGAGACGAGGGCGACGAGGGCGTAGAGCGCCAGGTGGACGCGCGCCTCGCGGATGACGAGCGCGTGCTCGTCCGGGCGAACATAAGGTTCGGGCACGATCCCGCGGGCGAAGCGCACGAGCCGGGCGATGCGCGAGTACCAGTAGCTCGGCCCCCAGAACCACAGGAGATAGGAGCCCAGCGTGTAGGGCTCGCGCCTGAGCTCGCCGTCCTTCTCCCAGTCCTGCGTGTGCTGGTGGTGCGCCCAGTGCTGGATGCGGTCGAAGTCGCGCGGATAGAGCATCAGGAAGCCGATGATTCGCCCGAAGACCACGTTGAGCGGCTTTGTGGCGAAGACCGTGGCGTGGCTCAGCTCGTGCTGGCCGGCGTAGAGGAAGTTCAGCAGGACCCCGTGGAGCATGAAGAGCGGCACCGCCCAGGGCGTGCCCCAGGCCTGCCAGAGCGCCGCGCCGGTGACGACGAGGGCGCCCGCGTGGCTGCCGAGCTGGAGCGCGCCCCGCGCGTCCGAGCGGCGCATGAGCGCGCGCAGGCGCTCGGGCGCCACGAGACGGCGGCGGCTGAAGGTGGCGTCCATCCTCGTCCTCCGGGGTCGCGACCACCGCGAGGATAGCGCCGCCGGGGCCGGCGGTGAAGCGCGGCGGCGCCTTATCGGCATGCAGCCGCGAAGCCGGCGCTTCCTGTCTCGGCACGCAGCGGTGCATGATGGCGCGCGAACGGGCGGAAGGAGAGGCTCATGGACGGCGAGGCGACGGCGGGCACCGCCACGGGCACGGTGCTGATCGAGAACGGGCGCACCCGCGTGACGGAATGGCGCTTCCCCGCGCGCGGCGACAACACCGGCTGGCACCGCCACGAGCACGACTACGTGATCGTCCCGCTCTTCGACGGCGCGCTCGAGATCCGGCAGGCGGACGGCGCCACCGTCACGGCGCCCATGCGCCAC
This sequence comes from Paracoccaceae bacterium, assembly GCA_050330995.1. Taxonomy (GTDB): domain Bacteria; phylum Pseudomonadota; class Alphaproteobacteria; order Rhodobacterales; family Rhodobacteraceae; genus Thermohalobaculum. Next base: position 11,594 of record JBHJHI010000109.1, on the reverse strand, counting down.
GGCGCCCCCTACTTCCGCGAGCGCGGCGTCGAGCACGACGTGCTGAGCGCCAACGACTTCGACTGCGGCTTCATCGAGATCGAGTTCCTCGAGCCGCCCTCCGGCTGAGGAAGGGAGGGCGCAAGCCCGCCGCTCTCCTCGGCAGTGGCCGCCCAATATTCAGGCAATTCGGAAACTTGCTTTCGAATTGGGCATGGGCTCTCATGGCGGGTGTCGATGCTCCGGGCGCCGCCCGCGTCGGCCTCGACGGCCCCTCGCCACGTCTCGTCACGGAGATGCCCCCATGCGCCGCATCCTCGCCGCCACGCTCCTCGCCGGCCTCGCCACGACGGCCGCCGCCGAGGAGAGGAGCTTCAAGGTCGCCCTCGACGGCACCTTCGCGCCGCACGCCATGCCGAAGCTCGGCGGGGGGGTGGAGGGCTTCAACGTCGATCTCGCCACGCTGATCGGCGAGCGCATGGGCGCGGAGATGGAGATCGTCGCGACGCAGTTCTCCGGCATCCTGCCCGCGCTGCAGGCGGGCACCTACGACTTCGTGGTGGCGCCGACGACCATCACCGAGGAGCGCGCGGCCAACCTGCTGTTCTCGGAGGGCTACCTCGACACCGATTTCCAGTTCGTCCTGCGCGCCGACGCGCCGGACATGACCGCGCTGGGAGACCTCTCGGGCAAGACGGTCGCGGTCAACAAGGGCTCGGTCTACGACAGCTGGGCGCGAGACCTGGCGGGCGAGGTCGGCTGGATCATCGAGAGCTACGGCACCAACACCGACGCGGTGCAGGCCGTCATGGCCGGGCGCGCCGACGCCAACGTGGCCGGCAACACGGTCTCGGCCTGGGCGGTCAAGCAGAACCCCGGCCTCAAGCTCGGCTACCTGCACGACACCGGCAAGGTCTGGGGAATGCCCTTCCGCAAGGGCGACGAGGCCCTGCGCGCCGAGGTCGAGACGATCATCGAGTGCATGAAGGAGGACGGCACCCTCGCCTCGCTGTCGGAGAAGTGGTTCGGCGTCACGCCCGCCGCCGACGCGGCCGCGGTGACGCCGAGGCCCGGCTACGGCGAGCCCGGCTTCGCGGGCTACGCCGAAAGCGACCACGAGCCCGGCTGCTGAGCGCCGTGGCGGACGCGCCGATCCTGGCGCTCGAGGGCGTCTCGAAGCGCTTCGGCGCCTTCGAGGCGCGCGCCGACGTGGACCTCGCCGTGGCGCCGGGAGAGCTGGTGTTCCTCATCGGCCCCTCGGGTTCGGGCAAGTCCACGCTGCTCAGATGCTGCAACCTGCTCGAGCGCCCCGACGCCGGGCGGGTGTGGCTCGAAGGACGGGACATCGCCGCGAAGGGCGTGGACCTCGACGCCGCGCGCCGGCGCATCGGCATGGTGTTCCAGGCCTTCGAACTCTACCCCCACCTCGACGCGCTCGGGAACGTCACGCTCGCGCTGCGCCGGGTGCTGCGTCTCTCCCGCGCCGAGGCGGAGGCGCGCGGGCACGCCGCGCTCGACCGCGTCGGGCTCGCCGACAAGGCGCGAAACCGACCCTCGGCGCTGTCGGGCGGCCAGCAGCAGCGCGTGGCCATCGCCCGCGCGCTGGCGCTGGAGCCCGCGGTGATGCTGTTCGACGAGCCGACCTCGGCGCTCGACCCCGAGCTCGTGGGCGAGGTGCTCGCGGTCATGCGCGAGCTGCGCGCCGAGGGCATGACCATGCTGGTCGTCAGCCACGAGATGCGCTTCGCCCGCGAGGCGGCCGACCGCGTGGTGTTCATGGACGCGGGAAAGATCGTCGAGGAAGGCGCGCCGGACGCGGTCTTCGGTGCCGCGCGCTCGGAGCGGCTTCGCACCTTCCTCGGCCGGGTCGCGGCCTGATGGGCGACTTCGCCGACGCCTTCCTGAACGGGGCGGTGCTGGCGAGATACGCCCCCGACATCCTCGCGGGGGCGGGCGTCACGGTCGGCCTCTCGGTGCTGATCGTCGCCACGGGCCTGGCGCTCGGGCTCGCGCTCGCCTCCGCCCGCGCGCTCGCGCCCGGCCCCGCGCGGCTGCCGATCGTGGTCTTCGCCGACGTCTTCCGCGCGCTGCCGCCGCTCGTGCTCATCCTGATCGCCTACTTCGGCCTGCCGAACGTCGGCGTGTTCCTGTCGAGCTTCCTGGTGCTCTACCTCGTGCTCGCCCTCGTGCTCGCGGCCTTCGCCGAGGAGATCTTCTGGGCCGCGATCACCTCCGTGAGGCGCGGGCAGTGGGAGGCGGCGCGCTCCACCGGCCTCGGCCCGGCGCAGGCGCTCGGCTGGGTGGTGCTGCCCCAGGCCGTGCGCCTCGCGGTGGCGCCGCTCACCAACCGCGCGATCGCGATCACCAAGATGACCGCGCTCGGCACGGTCATCGGGGTGTCGGACATCCTCAACCAGGCGCAGACGGCGCAGTCCTTCTCGGGCAACGCCTCGCCGCTGCTGCTCGCGGCGGCGGCCTACGCGGTCATCTTCCTGCCCTTCGTCGTCGCCTCGCGCTGGCTCGAGACGCGGCTCGCGGGGGCCGGGACAGGGGCGGCGCGATGACCGCGCTCACCGAGCAGTTCTTCAACCTGCGCATCATGGCCGCGGCCTGGCCCATGATCCTCTCGGGGCTCGCGACGACGCTTCTCCTCTGTCTCGCGGTGATCCCGCTCGGGCTCGCGGGCGGACTCGCCGCCGCCCTCGGGGCGCGCTCGCGGCGGGCCTGGGTCCGCTGGCCGGTGATCGCGCTCGTCGATCTGTTCCGCGCGCTGCCGCCGCTCGTGCTGCTGATCTTCGTCTATTCGGGCCTGCCCTTCGCGGGGGTGCGTCTCGACCCCTTCGCGGCGGTGGTGGTCGCGTTCCTGCTCAACAACTCGGCCTACTACGGCGAGATCCTGCGCGCGGGCATCGGCTCGGTGCCGAAGGGCCAGGCCGAGGCCGCGCGCTCCACCGGGCTCACCCACACGCAGGCGATGGCCTGGGTGGTGCTGCCGCAGGCGGTCAGGAACGTGCTGCCCGACCTCCTCTCGAACACCGTCGAGGTGGTCAAGCTCACCTCCCTCGCCTCGATGGTCTCGCTCTCCGAGATGCTCCACGAGGCGCAGATGGCGCGCTCGGTGACCTACAACGCCTCGCCGATCGTGCTTGCGGCCGGCGTCTATCTGGCGATCCTCTGGCCCCTGGTGCGGCTGGTGAGCCGTTTCGAGCGGCGGGTCGCGGCCTGAGAAGGAGGACGAGATGCGCGAGATCGTGATCGGGGCCGCGCAGATGGGGCCGATCCAGAAGGCGGACCCACGCGAGGCGGTGGTCGAGCGGATGCTGACGCTCCTCGACGAGGCGAAACGGGCGGGCTGCGACCTCGTGGTCTATCCCGAGCTGGCGCTCACCACCTTCTTCCCGCGCTGGCTGATGCCGGACGACGAGGTCGGCGCTTGGTTCGAGCGCGAGATGCCGAACGAGGCGACGCGGCCCCTGTTCGAGCGCGCCGCCGAGTACGGCATCGCCATCAGCCTCGGCTACGCCGAGCTGACCCCCGAGGGGCGGCGCTTCAACACCCAGATCCTGACCGACCGCGCGGCGCGGATCGTGGCCAAGTACCGCAAGGTCCACCTGCCCGGCCACGCCGAGCACGATCCCGACCGCGCCTTCCAGCACCTGGAGAAACGCTACTTCGAGCCCGGCGATCTGGGCTTTCCGGTCTGGCGCAACCTCGACGCCTGGATGGGGATGATGGTCTGCAACGACCGCCGCTGGCCGGAGGCCTATCGCGTCATGGGCCTGCAGGGGGTCGAGCTGATCGTGCTCGGCTACAACACGCCCACGGTGAACAGCCAGAAGGGCGAGGAGGGGTTGGAAAAGCGCCTCTACCACTCGGAGCTGTCCATGCGCGCGGGCGCCTACCAGAACTCGGCCTGGGTGGTGGGCGTCGCCAAGGCCGGCGTCGAGGACGGCCATCCGCTCATGGCCGGCAGCGTGATCGTCGACCCCGACGGCATGGTGGTCGCGAAGGCCGAGACCGAGGGCGACGAGCTGGTGGTCCACGCCTGCGACATGGACGCCGCCGCGTTCGGCAAGCGCACCATCTTCGACTTCGCCCGCCACCGCAGGCCAGAGCACTACCGCCGCATCGTCGAGCAGACGGGCGTGGTGCTGCCGGACGCGTGAGGTGGGGATCGCACCGGAGGGGCGTCGATGAGGATCGCACCGGAGGAGCGCTCGTGAGGATCGTACCGGAGGGGCGCCCGTGAGGATCGACTTCGCCGACCTCGACGCGCGCTCGGTCTACAAGCTGCTGACCGCGACCGTGATCCCGCGCCCGGTCGCCTGGGTCACGACCGTCTCGACCGCGGGCGTCGTCAACGCCGCGCCCTACTCCTTCTTCAACGTGTTCGGCAAGCGTCCGGCGCTGATGGTGCTCGGCCTCCAGCACCGTCCCGACGGCTCGCCGAAGGACACCACCGCCAACATCCGCGCCACGGGCGAGTTCGTGGTCAACATCCTGACCCCGGACCTCGCCGAGACCATGGTGGCCACCGCCGCCGCCTACCCCGCCCATCGCGGCGAGCCGGCGGCGCTCGGCCTCGCGCTTGCGCCCTCGGCCGCGGTCGCGCCCCCGCGCCTCGCCGACGCGCCGGTCGCCTTCGAGTGCCGCCGGACGGTCGCGCTCGGCTTCACGGGCGATCGCGAGCTCCTGGTGGGCGAGGCGCTGGCGATCGAGGCGCGCGAGGGGCTGATCGACCCCGGCACGCTGCGCGTCGACTGGGGCGGGGACATGCCCCTCGCCCGCCTCTTCGCCGATCGTTACGCCCGCCTCGTGGAGCTCGAGCGCCGCCCGATCCCGGAGCCCACGCCCGAGACGACGGAGACCGCGCCTTGAGCCTCGACCTCGTCGTCCGCGGCGGCACCATCGCGACCGTCGCGGACGTCTTCGCCGCCGACGTCGGCGTCCGCGCGGGACGCATCGCGGCGCTGGCCGAGCCCGGCACCCTCGACGCCGCGGACATGATCGACGCCACCGGACGGCTGGTTCTGCCCGGCGGCATCGAGGCGCACTGCCACATCGCGCAGGAGAGCGCGTCGGGCCTCATGGCGGCGGACGACTACGCCACCGGCTCGACCTCGGCGGCGGTCGGCGGCAACAGCTGCATCGTCCCCTTCGCCGCGCAGCATCGCGGCATGGGGGTCGCCGAGACGCTCGCGCTCTACGACGAGCGCGCCTCGGGGCGGTCGCTGCTGGACTACTCCTACCACCTGATCGTCGCCGACCCGACCGAGGCGGCGCTCGCCGAGGAGATCCCCGCCGCCTTCGCGCGGGGCGTCACCAGCCTCAAGGTCTTCGTCACCTATCCGCGCATGAGGATCGACGACCGCGCCTTTCTCGACGTGGCGACGGTGGCCAAGGCGCACGGCGGCGTGGTCATGGTCCATGCCGAGAACGACGCCATGATCGCCTGGATGTCGGAGCGCCTCGTCACCGCTGGCCACACCCTGCCTCGCTACCACGCGCCGAGCCATCCCGAGCTGTCCGAGCGCGAGGCGATCCACCGCGCGATCTGCCTCGCCCGCCTCGTGGACGTACCGCTCGTGATCGTGCACGTCTCGACCGAGGCGGGCGCGGCGCTCGTGCGCGAGGCCCGCGCCGAGGGGGCGAAGGTCTGGGGCGAGACCTGCCCGCAGTACTTCTTCCTCACCCGCGACGACCTCGACCGCCCCGGCACGGAAGGGGCGAAGTTCATGTGCTCGCCGCCGCCGCGCGACGCGGCCGCACAGGCCGCGCTCTGGCGGCATCTGCGCACGGGCACCTTCGCGCTCTGGTCCTCCGACCACGCGCCCTACCGCTACGACGAGAGCGGCAAGCTGGCGAACGGGCCGGACGCCGACTTCAAGCGCATCGCCAACGGCCTGCCCGGCATCGCGCTGCGCTTGCCGCTCCTGTTCTCGGAGGGGGTGGCGACGGGGCGCCTCTCGCTGGCGGAGTTCGTGGCGCTGTCGGCGACCAACGCGGCGCGGCTCTACGGGCTCGCGCCCGCCAAGGGGTCGATCGCCGTCGGCGCGGACGCCGACATCGCGATCTGGGACCCGGCCGCGCGGCGCACCGTCACGACGGCCGGGCTGCACGACGCCATGGACTACACGCCCTACGAGGGCCGCGAGATCGTCGGCTGGCCGATGCCCGTCCTCTCGCGCGGCGTCCGAGTGGTCGAGGAGGGCCGCGTCGTCGGCACCCCGGGCCACGGCCGCTTCGTCGCGCGCGGCCCCTGCGACACGGGCTCGATGCCCGGCACGCGCGTGCCCGAGCTCGACCCGGCCACGAACTTCGGCGCGGAGATCATGCCGTGAGCGGCCCCGGCCCGATCCTCGTCGTCAATCCCAATTCCAACGAGGCCGTCACCGAGGGGCTCGACGCCGCGCTCGACCCCTTCCGCGCGCCCGGCCGGCCCGCGATCGAGTGCCTGACGCTCGCGGAAGGCCCCTTCGGCATCGAAAGCCAGCTCGACGCCGATGCCGTGATCCTGCCGCTCGCGCGCCTCGTCGAGCGCCGCGCGGACGCCTCGGCGGTGGTGATCGCCTGCTACTCCGACCCCGGCCTCGACGCCTGCCGCTCGGTGACGCGGGCGCCGGTCCTCGGCATCGGAGAGGCGGGGATCATGACCGCGCTCGCGCGCGCCGATCGCTTCGGGGTCATCGCCGTCGCCGAGGGCTCGATCCCGCGCCACCTGCGCGCGCTGCGGCGCATGGGGGTTCTGGAGCGCCTCGCGGGCGAGCGGGCGGCGGGGCTCAGCGTGGCCGAGAGCGCGGGAGAGGCCGCCTTCGAGCGCCTCGCGACGGTCGGAGCCGCGCTCGTCGGCGACGGCGCGCGGGCGGTGGTGCTCGGCTGCGCCGGCATGGCGCGCCACCGCGCCGCGCTCGAGGACCGCCTCGACATCGCCGTGATCGACCCGACCCACGCGGCCGTCGCCATCGCCCTCGGCGCGGTGCTGGCGAGGTAGACGCGTCGGCTCTTGGACTGCGCCCTTCCCGCCGGACATCCGCGCGCTGCGGAATCGCCCCCAGAAGCCGGGCTCTTGTTCTAGAAGCGTGTTCGGGAGGGCGGGTTGACCACGTAGTCTACTACGACCCGAGGCTGTGAGTCGGCTTCAGAGCGGAACCCCGTCTAGGAACCGCGCAGGTATATGAAATCGCGTCACTATTCTCGACATCGGCAGGGGTCCCGATCGGCGCCGATCGGAACCCCGCATGGACGGGAATTCTTACGTCATGTGAACAGCTTACACTAATCTGACGGAGGGCCACAGTCTGGAGCCGCTCCACGATGGGGCATCTTCCCTCGTTCATTCAGAGGCGGAAAGTCCCAGTTCGCAATGCCCGGATGCCAGGGAGAAGGTCACAGGCGTGGCAGCGCCTCGCGAGGGCTGCTCCCACCGGCCGACCGAGACGTCAGATGAAGCTCTCGACCTTCACCGTCGCGCCGCGTCGCCCCTCCGGCGTCTTCACCGCGACGCGGGTGCCGTCGTCCCAGTGCGTCAGGTGGATCATCCCGATGGCGACGTTGGTGCCGAAATCCGGCGACCACGCGCAGGACGTGATCCGGCCGATGCGCCGGTCACCGTCCACGATCGACCAGTCGCTGGTGCAGGGCGGCAGTCGCGGGCCGTCGATGGCGAAGCTGCGGATCTGGCGGACCGGCCCGTCGGCGGCGACGCGCAGGAGGGCGTCGCGCCCGACGCAGCCGAGCGCGACGCGCGTGTCGCAGAAGCGCCCGAGGCCGCATTCGTGTGGCGTGTCCCGGCACGTCATGTCGTTGCCGTAGCTGAGGAGCCGCCCCTCGATCCGCTCGATCAGGTTCGGACAGCCCGCCCGGACGTCGAGGTCGCGCCCCGCCTCGAACAGCGCGTCCCACAGCCGCTCGGCATAGTCCCGCCCGCCCTCGACGTAGATCTCGAAGCCGCCTTGCTTCGAGTAGCCCGAGCGCGCGACGACGAGAGACCGGCCGGCGAACTCCAGCCACGCGTAGCGGAAGAAGCCGATGCGCCGCACCGCCTCGCCGAAGACCCGCGCCGTCAGATCCTCGGCCAGCGGCCCCTGCACCGCGAGGGGGGCGACGTCGGGCTCGGTCACGTCCACCCGCAGCGCCGTCCCGTGCGCGAGGCCCTTGACCCAGAACAGGAGGTCGCTGTCGGCGATCGAGATCCAGTAGCGGTCCTCGGCGAGCTTCAGCGTGACGGGATCGTTCAGCATGCCGCCGGTCTCGTCGACCATGGGCGTGTAGAAGCAGCGCCCCGGCGCGAGCGGGCGCAGATCGCGGGGGGTCAGCATCTGGACGAGCCGGCCCGCGTCGCCACCGCGGACCTCGACCTGGCGCTGCACGGCGACGTCCCAGACCTGAACCGCCGTCTTCAGGTGCCGGTACTCGGCCTCCAGATCGCCGAAGCTCGTCGCGAGGCGCATGTGGTTGTAGCAGGTATAGGCGGTGGCGCCGGCGGCGCTCACGCGACGGCTGAACGGCGTCTCGCGGACGCGCCGGCTGAAGGTGAACGCGGGCGGGTGCATCGCCTCCTCCGTGCCCGGACCCGCGCCTCAGGCGCTGCCCCAGCGGATCTGGCAGATCTCGGCGCTGCGGCCGTGGAAATCCCAGACCCGTCCGCGGTCGCGCACGCGGCCCTGGCTCGCCATGGCGATGGTGACGTCGGGGCCCATCCAGTAGCCGGTGTTGCTGACCATCACCTCGGCATCGGGGTCGGCGCCCTCGATCGGGGCCACGGCCCCCTTGATCTTCTTGCCGACCGTCAGGCGACGGGTCCTGCCCTCGGTCTCGTAGCTGATCGGCTGGCGCTCGGAGCCCATGAAGTCGCTCACCAGCATCGAGAACAGCCCTGTCGTGCCCTTCGCCGCGCCCGAGAAGATCCGGTCGAGGCCCTCGAACGCCGCCTCGGAGGCGCGCTCGTCGATGTATGCGGCCGCCTTCCAGTCGCCGCGCGCCATCTCGCCCGGAATGTCGAGCAGCATGCCGACGTTCAGACCCGAGAGGTCCTCGCCGTTGAAATGGCCCTTGTCGATGCGCACGCCCATCCACGCCTGGCAGTGGCCCTCGGTCGGCGGATGCTTGCCGAGGCTGACGACGCACGGGCAGAACACCGTGCAGTTGCAGTTGAGGATCAGCTCGCCCTCGATCGTCCAAGTGTCCACGGTCGTCCTCCCCGCGTTCCCGTTCAGCCTGCGGCCATGATCGCCCAGCCCGCCAGTCCACCGCCAGCCCCCAGCAGCAGGAAGCCGACCGGCCGCGTCAACGGCCGCCCGATCCGCGGCAGCTTCTCCAGCGTCATCAGAAGGGTGGCGCCGCCCATGAACAGGAGGTTCGTCGTGCCGCCCACGAAGGCGAGGAGCATGAGCGCCCAGCAGCAGCCGAGGCAGTCGAGCCCGAGCCGGATCCCCATGCTGAACGCGGGCGCCGCGCCGGGCTGCCATGCGCCGAGGAAGAAGGTCAGCGGCAGACGGCACCGGCTGAGGCAGGCGTCCTTGAGGGCGCTGAACTGCCAGAGCCCGGCGCAGAGGAGCAGCGCGGCCGCGATTCCGGGCGAGTTCACGGCGTCGCCGGCGGGGCCGAGATGGCCGCCTCGCGACAGGACCGCCTGCCCCGCGGCGGCCGCGGCGGCGAAGCCCGCCCACACGGCGAGGTAGCCCGCCGCGAGCGCGGGCAGCGCGAGGGCGGAAGCGGCCTCGTCGTCACGACGGGCGAGCGTGTCGTTGACCGACGCGAAGGTACGCAAGGCAGGGATCGCGGTCGGCAGCATCATCGCGGCGCCCATCGTCGCCCACATCGCCCAGAGGCCGAGGAACGAGGCATCGCGCGTGGCGGCGAGGCAGAGGGCCGACAGGCGGTCGACGCCGAGCGTGCGAAGCTCCGCCGGCACGCCGAGGTCGGGGTCCATGAGCCAGACGGCGATCCACGCGGCGACGAGCACCGCGTAGACGCCGAGCCAGGACGCCGCGGCGCCGAGCGTCGCGCCCGTCATGCGAACAGCCCCCGCCCTTTCCCCCGTCATCGCGTCGCCGTCTCCCGTGGGCGTGCGTCCACCCTTGCGGCCAAGCGGACCGCCTCGCGCCTCGCGGGTCAATCGCGGCGAGGCGACGCGAAACGTCGCGCTCCGCGCCGGTCCCCGAAGGACACGCCGCGATCCGGCGAAGGTCCGTCCGGGGTCAACCCGAGACGACCGCCGGTGCCGTCGCGGACGGCAAAGACGGCGAACCGGGCGCAGCGCGACCTTCCGGGCTGCGCCGCGATGCGGTCGAGCGACTTACGTCGGCACGGCCTGCGCCAGCAGACGTTCGTGCAGGTCGCGGCGAACGATGGGATCGGACCAGCACCGTCACTCGCCGCGGCGCCCCTGACGACCGAGGCAGAGCAGGAGGCGGTCGTCCGCTGAAGGACATCCCAACGGTCCGTCCAAGCCCCTACCGCCAAGGCGGGCCACCCGCGTCGGCGCTTTCGGAGGCGTCCAGCCCGCCTCCCGGGATCGCTGCGATCGCAGAGCGTCTCGACAAGCGGTCGGTTTCCCGCTCACCTCTCCGCATGCGCACCATCATCATCGTCGTGGCGGCGACGCTCTCCCTCGTCCTCCCGGCCCGGTCCGAAACGCCGGTCGATCTCGAGCTGATCCTCGCCGTGGACGTCTCCCGCTCGATGACGCGGCGCGAGCTCGAGATCCAGCGCCGCGGCTATGCCGAAGCGCTGGTCAGCGAGGACGTGGTCGAGGCGATCCGCCTGGGCGGCCCTCATGGCCGGATCGCGCTCGCCTACATCGAATGGGCAGGGACCTACTCCCAACGCCTCATCGTCGACTGGACGCTGGTGCGCGGCCGCGCGGATGCCGAGGCCGTGGCGACCAGGCTGACGAGCGACTTCAGCGAAACGCTGAGGCGGACGTCGATCTCCGGCCTCATCGACCACGCGGTCCCGCTCTTCGACGGCAACGGCTTCGCCGGCGAGCGCCGGGTCATCGACATCTCGGGCGACGGGCCGAACAACGCGGGCCGCCCGGTGCTGTCCGCGCGTGCCGATGCGGCGGCGCAGGGCATCACGATCAACGGGCTGCCCCTGATGACGCGCGAGGGGATGGGCGCGCAGTGGCATCTCGACGACCTCGACGAGTACTACCACCAGTGCGTGATCGCCGGGCCGTCGGCCTTCGTCATCCCGGTGCTGGCCTGGCAGGACTTTCCGGACGCGGTGCGCCGGAAGCTGGTGCTCGAACTCGTCGGCCGACAGCCGGATGAGGCTGGGGCATCAATACGGCGGGTCGAGGGCTACGACTGTTTGATCGGCGAAAAGATCTGGGGGCAATACTTCGGGGACTGGAACTGATTGCGAAATATCTTCGAGCCCCGACTCTCTGCTGCGAAGCCCGCAATCCATTCAGAACGCTCGGTAACTCCGCTCTATCAAAGGGTCCTGATCGACGTCGATCGGAACCCTGCGCATTCCGGAGCATCCGGTCGGGCATTCCGGCGGCATCCGGTCGGGCGTTCCGGAGTATCCGGTCACCGCGAGGTGACGCTGCCGAGCGCGGTTTTCTGATGGTCCTCCGTTCCGGGCGGGTCTAGCGTGATGGTGTG
>JBHJHI010000108.1:0-33378 GCA_050330995.1 Paracoccaceae bacterium | reverse complement strand
CCGCGCCGTGCGCGCCGCCGACAAGGCCGCGGCCGAGGCGGGCGAGGCCGCGGGCCGCGCCGAGACCCGCTTCGACGCCGCCGCCGAGGCCGAGACCGCCGCCCGCGCCGCGCTCGACGAGGCGGCGGTCGAGCCCGAGATCGTCGGTGCCGCGCCCGCGACGGCCGCGAGCGCCAAGGCTCTGGAGGGCGAGATCGCGCGTCTGACCCGCGCGCGCGACGCGCTCGGGGCCGTCAACCTGCGCGCCGAGGCCGATGCCGCGGCGCTCGCGGCCGAGCGCACGGCGCTCGATGCCGAGCGCGCCGACTGCGAGGCGGCGGTGGCGAAGCTCCGCGCGGGGGTGGCGAGCCTCAACCGCGAGGGCCGCGCCCGGCGCGTCGCCGCGTTCGAGCGAATCAACGAGGCGTTCGCGTCGCTCTTTCGCGAGCTGTTCGACGGTGGCGAGGCGCGGCTCGTGATGATCGAGGACGAGGACCCGCTGGAGGCGGGGTTGGAGATCCTGTGCCAGCCGCCGGGCAAGAAGCTCGCCTCGCTGTCGCTGCTCTCGGGCGGCGAGCAGACGCTGACGGCGCTGTCGCTGATCCTGGCGGTGTTCCTGTGCCGCCCCTCGCCGATCTGCGTGCTCGACGAGGTCGACGCGCCGCTCGACGATGCCAACGTCGAGCGCTTCTGCGCGCTGCTCGACGGCATGATCGCCCGCACCGACACGCGCTTTCTGGTGATCACCCATCATCCGCTGACGATGAGCCGGATGGACCGCCTCTACGGGGTCACCATGGTCGAGCGCGGCGTCAGCCAGCTCGTGTCGGTCGACCTCGCGCGGGCGGCGGCGCTGGTCGAGGCGTGAGGGCTGCGGCGGTGCACCATCGCTTGACACCCTCTCCCCGCCTGCCTAGCGTCCGCCGCGACTTCAGGGGGCGAGGGTCCACCCACCGTTAGCCGAGAGCCGCATGGCCGATCCCGACGACGAGGGCGCATCGCGCGATGACCCTCGCGAGCGTGTCTCGCGCGACGACCTGCGCGAGCGGATCGCCGCGGCCCGCGCCGCGACCAAGCCGCCGGAGCGGCGGCCGTCCGGCGCGCTCCGGGGGTGGGAACTCGCCTTTCGCATGGTGCTCGAGCTGGTCGTGGGGATCGCGATCGGCGGGGCGATGGGCTACGGGATCGACTGGCTGCTCGGCACGCTCCCCGGCTTCACCCTCGTCCTCGGGCTCCTCGGCTTTGTGGCCGGCGTGCGCGTGATGCTGCGCTCGGCCGAGGAGGTGAACCGCCCCCGCGGCGCGAGCGGGGACGGACGCGCTCGCGGGCCGGCCGACGTGCCGGGCATGCGCGGGACGGATGACGACGGCGGCGCCCGAAGGCCGGGCGATGACGGCGGCGCCCGAAGGCCGGGCGACGATCGCGGCGCCCGCCAGCGCGGCGAGGAGTGAAGAGGACAGGCATGGCGACCGGCGGCGACAGCGCATCAGGCGTCCAGGAAGACAGCTTCTTCCACCCGATGGACCAGTTCATCATCCACCCGCTGCTCAGCGAGGATATGAGCCTCCTGTCCATCACCAACTCGACGGTGTGGATGGGCATAACCGTGGCGGCGATCGCGGCGCTGACCATCTGGGGGACGTCCGGGCGCACGCTGGTGCCCTCGCGCGTCCAGTCCTGCGCCGAGCTCCTCTACGGCTTCGTGCGCCAGATGGTCGAGGACGTCGCCGGGAAGGACGCCGTCGTCTACTTCCCCTACATCTTCACCATCTTCACCTTCGTGCTGTTCGCCAACACGCTCGGCATGATCCCGATGTCGTTCACGCCGACCTCGCACATCGCGGTCACGGTGTTCCTGGCGCTGCTGGTGTTCGTCAGCGTGACCGTGCTCGGCTTCGTCAAGCACGGCAGCCACTTCCTCTACTTCTTCTGGCCGAAGGAAGCGCCGGGCTGGATCCGCCCGCTCCTCGCGGTGATCGAGGTGATCTCCTATCTCGTGCGTCCCGTGAGCCACTCGGTGCGTCTCGGCGCCAACATGCTCGCGGGCCACGCGGTGCTGAAGGTCTTCGCCGGCCTCGTCGCGCTGACGCTCGCCGGCGGTCTCGGGCCGGTCGCGGTGCTGCCCTTCGCCGCCATGGTGGGGCTCACCGCCTTCGAGATCCTGGTGGCGGTGGTGCAGGCCTACATCTTCGCCGTCCTCACCTGCGTCTACCTCGCCGACGCGCTGCACATGCACTGAGCCCGTGCGGGCGCGCGGGCCGGGGCGCACACCCGACCCTCCGAATCCCAACACTAAGGAGAGACGACCATGGAAGGTAACATCGCCGAGATGGGCCAGTACATCGGCGCCGGCCTCGCCTGCTTCGCGATGGCGGGCGCCGGCATCGGCGTCGGCATCGTCGCCGGCAACTTCCTCGCCGGCGCGCTGCGCAACCCGGCCGCCGCCCAGCAGCAGACCGCCACGCTGTTCATCGGCATGGCCTTCGCCGAGGCGCTCGGCATCTTCGGCCTCGTCGTCGCGTTCCTGCTGCTGTTCGCGGTCTGAGCCACGCTCCCGCGACCCGGCCGCCGGGTCCGATCCGTCAGCGGCGCCGCGTCCCCGACGCGGCGCCCCTTCTTCGATCGCCAGACAGCGAGGGTGCGACCCATGGCGACTGAGCCCGCCGAGGGCGGCGCGGAGCACGGCGCCTCCGGCCTGCCGCAGCTCGACTTCGAGACCTGGCCGAGCCAGATCATCTGGGCCGCCGTGTTCCTGGTGGTCCTCTACCAGCTCATGACCAACTTCGCGCTGCCGCGCATCTCGGGCATCCTCGAGGAGCGCGCCGACGCGGTGGCCGACGACCTCGACAAGGCCGAGGAATTCGAGCGCCGCGCTCGCGAGGCCGAGGAAGCCTACCACAAGGCGCTCGCCGACGCGCGCGCCAAGGCGCAGTCGATCGCCGCCGAGACCCGCGCCAAGATCCAGGAAGACGTGGACGAGGCGATGGCCAAGGCCGACGCCGAGATCTCCGCGCGACAGGCCGAGAGCGAGAAGCGCATCGCCGAGATCCGCGATCAGGCGCAGGCGAGCGTGCGCGAGGTCGCCAAGGAGGCGGCCGAAGCCCTCGTCGACAAGCTGATGCCCGAGGCGCAGGACCGCGGCGCGGTCGACAGCGCCGTCGACGCCCGCGTCTGAAGGAGCCCGCGCGATGTCGCTACTCTACGACAGCAACGTCCTGACGCTGCTCGCCTTCCTCGTGTTCGTCGGCATCCTGGCCTACTACGGCGTCTTCAGGCTGCTCGCCCGGAAGCTCGACGAGCGCGCCGAGCGGATCTCGGCCGAGCTCGAGCGCGCGCGCCAGCTCCGCGAGGAGGCGCAGAAGCGCTTCGCCGAGTTCGAGCGCCAGCGCGGCGAGGTCGAGGGGGAGACCCGCGAGATCGTCGACAAGGCCCGCCGCGACGCCGAGGCCGCGGCCGAGAAGGCCAAGGAGGATCTGAAGCACTCGGTCGACCGCCGCCTCAAGGCCGCCGAGGAGCAGATCGCCACCGCCGAGACCAAGGCCGTGCGCGAGGTCCAGTCCCGCGCCGTCGCCGTCGCCGTCGAGGCCGCCGCCACCGTGATGCGCGAGCGCATGAACGACGACATCGCCGGGCGCATGATCGACCGCTCGATCGAGACCGTGGGCGCGCGGCTCAACTGAGCCGGCGGCGCTTCGCCGGGGAGCGAGCGTCCGCGAGCCCGTCTCCGATCCGGTCGGGGACGGGCGCTCGTTTCTCTCTCCGTCCCGTTCCGTCGTCCTCGCCCCGGCCGGTCGATCGGGGGCGTTGGCGTATCCGAAGGATCGGCAGGGCACCGGCTCCGGGCCACCGGCGGAAGCGAGCGGCAGCGCCGGCGACGCGGCCGCGAACGGCGTCCGCGGACGGCGTGGCGAATGCCGTCGGCGATATGACCGGCTCGCGCGGCCGACGCCGCTGCCGCCGATCCCGGGACCGGGGTGCCGGGATCGAGAGCGGCTTCCGCGGTGGCCTCTCCTCGGTTACCGGCCCGTCCCGGATCGCCGATCTCGCGCGGTCGGGGACGACAGCGAAACTCGGTGCCGCGCTCGGGATCGGTTGCCGACGCTCCGACGTCGCCGCTCCGCGATGGACCCGGGTCGCATCCGGCCGCTCCGATCGGGGCGGCGTCGTTCGCGGCCGCGCCCCGAAAACCGTCCGCACGTCTCGGATAACCCGTCCCGCGACCCTAACTGTGATCCAGCCCCAACCCGACACGGAGCCGTTTCATGGGACTTCTCTCCGGCCTGTTCGGCCTCGCGAGCGATGTCGACGTCGACAGCATCAAGGAGGAGCTGGAGCCGATCCTGATCCCGGAGGAGGAGGTCGAGCTGGCCTTCGCCATGATGCGCGACCAGATCGTGTTCACCGATCGACGCATCGTCTTCATCGACAAGCAGGGCATGACCGGGCGCAAGAAGAACTACCTGTCAGTGCCCTACCGCTCGATCACCATGTTCTCGATCGAGACCGCCGGCAGCTTCGACGCCGACGCGGAGATGCGGCTCTGGATCTCGGGGCAGGGCGAGCCGATCAAGCACGAGCTGTCGCGCGGCTCGAACGTGCCGGGCATCCAGAAGGCGCTGGCCAAGGGGATGCTCGGCAAGCGCTGAGCGGCGGCGCAGCGCGCGCCCCTTCCCCAGAGCGCCATCCGACCTGATCGGACCGGGTCGCACGCTCCAGGCTCTTGCTTCGGCGCGCGATTTTCCTGATCCCCGTTTCGCTCCGGTTGGGTTGCGCTCTAGCGCAGCGCCTCGATCAGCACCGTCATCGCCTCGGCGCGCGGCAGCGGCTGGACCACGTCGACCCGCTCGGGCAGGCGCGCGACCGCGATGGCGTCCGGGTCGTTCTCGACGCCGATCAGCCCGGTGCGGAACCCGTGGCGGGCCCAGGCGATCGCCTGCGCTTCCGGGTCCTCCAGCGCCTCGGCCAGCCGCGCGCAGGCGGGCGTCAGCGACACCAGCGGGTGCGAGGAGAACACTGTCGGCTCGGGGTAGATCACGCGGATGCGCTCGCGGATCAGCGCGGCCCGGTCGGGATGCGCCTCCAGGAACTCGACCAGCTGGTTCTCGTAGCCGACGATCAGCGGACGCGCGCCCATCCCCTGCTTCAGAAAGTTCTCGAAGATGTCGCCCGACGACGCCTCCATGTGGCCGAGGCGCTGGAAGTAGGCGTCGAGCCGCGGCAGCAGCCGCCCCATCGCCGCGCGATCGGGCGTCTCGCCCCCGTTCATCGCGGTCGCGAGCATCGCCGCCCAGATGTTGCCGGAGTTCGACTTGGTCGGGTCGGTCGAGTGGACCTTGAAGGCGCCGTAGACCGCCACGCCCAGGTCCTCGCGCCAGCGCGCGCCTTCCTCCACGAGGCCGACGAGCGCGTCGAGGTCGGCGCGCAGGAAGCCGCCGCGCTCGAACGCGACCCCGGCCTCGATCAGCGCCTCGGCGACTTCGTCCCACGCGTAGAGCACCATCGGCGCGTTCAGAAGCGTGGTCGCCGCGATCACCGGCTTGCCGCTCTGGCGGGCGTACTCGACCGCGAGCGCGGTCGAGGGCCAGAGGCAGTCCTTGCCCGCGTGGTCGAGCGTGGTGGCCTGCTCGACCGAGCCGGCCTTGACCGCGTCGAGATCGACGCCGTGGCGGTCGAGCACCGCCTGGATCTCGGGATCGGCGAGCAGCGCGCTCTTCTCGCCGCCGTAGTAGATCGAGACCGCGACCCGCTCGGGGCCGCCGCCGCGGGTCAGGGGGCCGAGATCGAGCACGGTGGCGAGGACGGTCAGGACGACGACCGCGCCGAGGATGGCGAGGCCGAGGAGACGGCGGCTCATGCGGGGCTCCCGGCGGCGCTGTCGGGGCGGCGGGCACGGCGCTCGGCGAGGACGCCGAGCTGGACCTCGAATTCGACGAAGTCGTTCTCCAGGCAGGCCTGGTCGAGGCGTTCGAGCACGGGGACGTAGGCGTGCAGCCCCTCGGCCATCGCGCGCAGGCGCTCGGCGTTGGCGCCGCGGGCGCGCGCCTTCAGCGCGCCGTAGCGCTCCAGCGTCTCGACCAGGAGCGGCAGCTCGGCGATCACGAAGCGGCGGGTGCGGCGCACGCCTGAGGGGTCCTCGGCGTAGTGCGCGGCGAGCGCGTCGAGGCTCCCGGCCATCCGGGCGAAGGCCTCGGCGTCGGCCCCCTCGTGCGTCCGCGCGGCCTCGCGGAAGCGGCCGGCGGCCTCGGCGACCGCCGCGCGCGCCTCGGCGGTCTCGTCGCGGGGCGGGGCCGTCTCGGGCGGGGTCTCGACCGCGAGCAGCACCCCCGCCCAGACCGCGAGGCCGATGGCGAGCGCCAGCCACCAGACCAGCGCCGCCTCGAGGAAGGCCGCGAGGAAGGCGGCGGCCGCCGCGCCGCCGGCGAGGATCTGGCGGGGCGTCTCGGGGAGGCGCATCAGTTGTAGCCCTTCACCTTGCGCAGCGTGCCGGCGAGGTCGTCGCCGGCGAGGAACAGCCGTCCGACCGTCGCCTCGGCGAGCGCGCCGAGCTGGTCCTCGTCGGCCTGGCCGAAGGCGACGGCGTGGATCGGCATGCCCTGCGCGAAGCCCGCCGCCTCCAGACGCGCGAGGAAGCGCGCACGGTTCTCGGTGTCGCTCTCGCCGTCGGTCATGGCGACGATCGCCGGCAGCCGCGCCTCGAAGCCGCCCTCGGCGGCGAGGCCGTCGAGCCGGTCGAGCGCGCCGACCAGCGCGGCGTAGAGGTCGGTGCCGCCGCCGGCGCCCAGCCCCTCGATCTCGGCGAGCAGCGCGCCGAGCGCCTGCGGATCGGCGCCGTCGACCCGCCAGCTCCCGGCGACGCGGTCGTTGAAGGCGATCACCACGGTGACGTCGCGCGGCGTCGGCTGAAGCATGGCGCTCGCCGCCGCCTCCGGATCGAGCACGAGGCGCATGGCGCGCTTCAGCTCGGCCAGCGGCTCGCCCTCCATCGAGCCGGAGACGTCGAGCACCCAGACCGTGGCCGAGGGCTTGCGCAGCTCCTCCTGGTAGAGCGCGAGGGCGGCGCGCACCACCTCGCCCGAGGGCGTCGGCAGGGGCGCGATCGCGCGGTTCGGGTCGATGCCCCAGTCGGGGTTCCAGACCCGGCGGTCGGGATCGTCGAGCGAGAGCCCGATCAGCCCCGCGCGCCGGCCGAGGGCGAACAGCCGGCGCTGCACCTCCGGGCTCAGGAGATGGGCCTGCAGGTCGAGAAACGCCCGTTCCACCGCCTCGTCCTGCCCGCGCTCGACGTAGGCGAGCGGGCTGTCGGCGACCGCGGGCGCGTCGGCGGGGTAGACGACGTGCAGCGCCGGCTCGCCGTCGAGCAGGAAGGCGCGGTTGGCCTCGATCGCCATGGCCTCGTAGTTGATCATGGCGTCGAAGGCGTGGGGGTTCTCGACGAAGGCGCGCCTCAGCCAGCCCGACGAGCCGGAGGACCGGTCGACCTCCGACAGGAGCCCGCCCACGCCCTCGCGTACCGCCGGATCGTCGAGATGGTTGAGCGTCAGCACGTCGGGGTTGCCGGCATAGGCGTAGAGAAAGCCCAGATACCCCTGCGCGCCCGAGTTCGACTGCGTCGCGGACGTCATGGCGAGACGGAAGGCGCCCTCGCGCGCGGCCTCGGCGATCTCGGCGACGGTGACGTCGTCGCGGCCGGTCCAGCCCAAGTCCTCGGCGATCGCGGTCTTCAGCGCCAGCACGATCGGCGAGCGCAGCACCGAGGCCTCGTGGCGCACCACCCGCCCGGTGTCGCCGAGCGCGAGCCAGAGCGAGTGCGCGGGCCAGACCGCGTCGTAGTCGCCGTCGGCGCCGCGCGCCAGCTCGCGCGCGATCTCGACCGAGCCGCGGTAGTCGATCTCGACCGTGACGCCGGCGTCCTCGGCCCAGTCGCGCACCATCGGCTCCAGCCCCTCGTTCTCCGAGCCAGAGACCACGCGCAGCACCGGGCCGCCGCCGTCGCAGCCGGCGAGGAGGAGGGCCGCGGCGAGGACGAGGCCGAGGCGACGACGCGCGGCGAGGCCGAGGCGGATCATGGCGTTCTCCCGAGGGTTCGCGCGCGCACTCTACCCGCGATCCGCGCCGAGGTCGCCGCCCATGGCACACGCCCTCGGCGAAGACGCGGCGGTCACTCGCCCTCGCCGGCCTCGATCGGATCGAGATCGAGCACCGCGCGCGCCACCGCCGCCGAGAAGCCCGCGCGGGCGAGCGAGCCGGCCTCGCGACGCCGCAGACGCAGCGCCGCGTCGCGGTCCTCGGGCGGCGGCGCCTCCCGGAACGGCCCGAGCCGGCGGCGGCGGGCGTGGCGCAGCGCTGCCGCGTGCTCGGCGGCGTCGCGCTCGCTCGCCTGCCGGTCGGCGAGCGGTCCCGGCTCGTCCGCCGCCCGCTCGAGCGGCTCCCGCGCGGCGGCGTCGAGCGCCGCGCGCGCGGTATCCTCGTCGATGCCCTTGCGCTTCAGGTCGCGCGCGATGCGCCGCGCGCCGCGGCCCATCGCATAGCCCCGGCGCGCCTTCATCGCCGCGTAGCGCGCGTCGTCCACCAGCCCGAGGGCGACGAGGCGGGCGATCTCGGCCTCGATCGCCTCGTGCAGCGGATCGAGCGCGGCCCCGCGCGCCTCGTCGTCGAGCGCGACGTCGGCGTCGAGCGCGCCCCTGACGCGACGGCGCAGCACCGCGCGCAGCATCTCGCGCGAGGCCTCGCGCTCGGCGACGTAGGCCTCGGCGATCGCGCGCAGCCGCGCCGGCGTCATGCGGG
The DNA here is from genome assembly GCA_050330995.1 of Paracoccaceae bacterium. Taxonomy (GTDB): domain Bacteria; phylum Pseudomonadota; class Alphaproteobacteria; order Rhodobacterales; family Rhodobacteraceae; genus Thermohalobaculum. The sequence continues at coordinate 24,615 of JBHJHI010000108.1, read as the reverse complement.
GCCTCAGCCCTGCACGCCGCGCGCGAGGTCGTGCTCGATCGTCATCGGTCCGGCCCGGCCCGACAGCCGCGTGCGGTAGACCCAGATCCCTTCCATCACCCGCTGCACGTAGTTGCGCGTCTCCGAGAACGGGATGCTCTCGATCCAGTCGACCACGTCGACCGCGCCGGTGCGCGGGTCGCCGTAGGCGGCGAGCCACTGGTCCACCCGACCCTTGCCGGCGTTGTAGGCGGCGGCGGCGAGGGCGTAGGAGCCGTCGTACTCGGCGATGCGGCGCGCGAGGTAGGTCTGGCCGAGCCGGGCGTTGTAGCGCCAGTCGCTGAGCAGCCGCCCGCGGTCGTAGTCCTCGCCGATCCAGCCCGCGACCTTGCGCGCGGTCGCCGGCATCAGCTGCATCAGCCCGCGCGCGCCGGCGTGGCTGACCGCGCGCGGGTTCAGCTCGGTCTCCTGGCGCGCGAGCGACATGGCGAGCGCGGGCTCGACGCGGTCGACGTAGGTCGCCAGATCGACCACGGGGTAATAGGCCGCCGGCAGCACGATCCGCGCGTAGGCGGCCTGCTTGGCGAGGCGCACCGCGTAGTGCGGCGCCCCCATCGCGAGCGCGAGATCGGCCACCGCGCCGAGGGTCGCGGGATCGTCGATGGTCTCGCCGAGGTGGCGGAACACCTGCCAGGCGAGCGCGTGCTCGCCGGCGTAGTGCACGATCGCGGCCATGCGGGCCATCCCGTCGGCGCGATCGGCCGCGCCGCGCCAGTCGGGCAGCCCCGTCTCGGCGAGGCCCCTATCGCCGGGCGCGTCGATCTTGGCGGCGGCGAGCTGGCCGTAGAAGCTGGTCTGGTGGCGCGCGGCCCTCGCGTAGGCGGCGACGGCCTGCGGCACCCGTCCCGTCGCCTCGTGCGCGCGCCCGACCCAGTAGTGCCCGCGCCCGAGCGAGATCGGGCTGTCCACGAGCGGCAGGAACGCCTCGAAGTGGCGAAGCGCCGCCGCCGGCTCGCCGAGCCGGCGCAGCGCCACCCAGCCTGCGATCCACTGCAGATCGGCGTGGTCGTAGCCGTCGTCCGCGTCGGTGAAGGCGTTCGCGGCGAGGCGGTAGGCGCGGCGGTGTCGTCCCTCGCGCGTCTCGCGCCGGGCGAGACGGGCGCGGCGGTCGGCCCAGACCCCGGGATCTCCGAGCGCCCCGGCCGAGGTCGAGAGCCCGTCGAGATAGAGCGCGGCGGCGTCGTAGTCGCGGCGCGACCAGAGATCGGAGAACGCCGCCCAGGCGCGCGCCGCCCCGCCGGTCAGGGCCTGCCGCGCCGGCGAGGACGGCCGCTCGCCGAAGACGGCGCGGCGCAGCGGCTCCTGTCCGGGCCAGGCGCCGCGCCGCGCCGCGAAGCCCTGGTACTCGGCGACCGTGCCCGCGCCCGCGCGCAGCTTGCGCCAGAGCACGATGTCGCGCACCAGGGGGTCGCCGGCGGTCGCGGCGACGGCCATCGCCGCGTCCCAGCGTCCGGCCCCGCCGGCGGCGAGCGCCTCCGCCACGAGCGCGCCGTGGCGGCGCGCCTCCTCCAGCGTGAAGGCGGAGGCGGCCGCGCAGGCGGCCGTCCAGAAGGCGGCCCCCCACAGGACCGCCGCCGCGAGCCGCGCGATCGATCGACAAAGCGCCATGATTGCTCTCGAAGGCCCCGAGCCGCGGCCTTTTCGCCGGGCTTTCCTGAAAACCAGCATGGACGCGCACGAGGCGCTTCGTCCACGGGGCCGCGGGTCACGGACCGCGCCGGCGCCGGGACGATGCAGGCGCGCCGCGCCCGTAAGGGCGGGCTGGCCGTTGGCGCGCCATCGAGGCCGGCGCGATCGTCGCCCGGCCACGGGTCGGCTTCGCCGCCGTGGCCCGCGCGCCCGGTCGTCGCGGCCCGCCCGGCCGAGCCCCCGCGCGTACGCGGGCGTCGCGCGCCGCGCTAGCCAAGCGGCGGGCCCCGCGCCAGTGTCGCCGCCCGCGCGCCATCACCGAGGGGTCCGCCCATGACCATGCCGACGCTCCGCGGCTCGATCCCCGCCCTCGTCACGCCGCTGTCCAAGGGCGAGGTGGACGAGCGCGCCCTCGCCGATCTGGTGGACTGGCAGATCGCCGAGGGATCGCACGCCCTGGCGCCCTGCGGCACCACCGGCGAGAGCCCGACGCTCAGCCACGAGGAGCACCACCGGGTGATCGAGGTGGTGGTCGAGGCGACGGCGGGGCGCGTGCCGGTGATCGCGGGCGCGGGCTCGAACGCGACCAGCGAAGCCGTCGACCTCGCGCGGCACGCCGAGACGCTCGGCGCCGACGCGCTGCTGGTGGTGACCCCCTACTACAACAAGCCGACGCAGGAGGGGCTGATCGCGCACTACACGCAGCTCCACGACAGCTGCGGCCTGCCGATCGTGATCTACAACATCCCCGGCCGCTCGGTGGTGGACATGAGCCCGCGCACCATGGCCGCGCTCTCGGCGCTGCCGCGTATCGTCGGCGTCAAGGACGCGACCGCCGACGTGACGCGGGTGTCGAAGCAGCGCGCGGCCTGCGGGCCCGACTTCGTGCAGCTCTCGGGCGAGGACGCCTCGGCGCTCGGCTTCAACGCGCACGGGGGTGTCGGCTGCATCTCGGTCACGGCCAACGTGGCGCCGAAGCTCTGCGCCGCGTTCCAGGAAGCGACGCTCGCCGGCGACTACGCCGCCGCGCTCGAACTTCAGGACCGGTTGATGCCGCTGCACGAAGCCATCTTCCTCGAACCCGGTCTCGTCGGCGCCAAGCACGGGCTCTCGCTGCTGGAGCGCTGTTCGGAGGAGGTACGCCTGCCGCTCCAGCCCGCCGGCCTCGACACCCGCCGCGCGATCCGCTCGGCGATGAGCGGGCTCGGGCTGATCTGAGGCGCGATCCGTGGCCCCGGCGCCCGTGCACCTCGTCTGCGGCGCGACCGGGGCCGGCAAGACGACCTACGCCATCGCGCTCGCCGCACGGGAGGGAGCGATCCGCTTCTCGATCGACGAATGGATGGTCGCGCTGTTCTGGGCGGACGCGCCGGCCGAACTCGGCGACTGGGCGCATGTCCGCGTGGCGCGCTGCACCGAGCGCATGCGCGCCGTGCTCGCGCAGTCCTGCGCGCTCGGCGTGCCGGGCGTGGTGGACGCGGGCTTCACCACGCGCGCGGATCGACGGGTCTTCGCCGACTGGGCGGATGGGCGGGGCATTCCCTGCCGGCTGCACTGGCTCGACGCACCCGCCGCGACGCGTCGGCGACGGGTCGCGGCACGCAACGCCGCCGGCGGGGGCGGCACGGGCTTCGTCGTCACCGAGGCGATGTTCGACTACATGGAGGCTCTGTGGGAGCCGCCCGACCGCGAGGAGACGGACCGGCTCCCCACCACGAGGATCGCCGCGACAGGAGACGCCACGGCCGATGGCTGAGAAGACCCGCTACCGCATCGCCGCCGAGAACCGTCGCGCGCGGCGCGACTACTCGATCGAGGACACGCTGGAGGCGGGGATCGTGCTCCAGGGCTCGGAAGTGAAGGCGCTGCGCGAGGGCCGGGGCAACATCGCCGAGAGCTACGCCACCGTCGAGCGCGGCGAACTGTGGCTGATCAACAGCTACATCCCGCCCTTCAGCCAGTCCAAGGACAAGGCCTTCGCCCACGAGGAGCGCCGCCACCGCAAGCTGCTCGTCCACGCCAGCCAGATCGACAAGCTCGACCGCGGCGTCGGGCGCGAGGGTATGACCATCGTGCCCTTGAAGCTCTACTTCAACGAGCGCGGCATCGCGAAGCTCGAGCTGGGGCTCGCGAAGGGCAAGAAGATGGCCGACAAGCGCGAGACCGAGAAGAAGCGCGACTGGCAGCGCGAGAAGGCGCGGCTCCTGAAGCATGGCGGCTGAGGCGGTCGCGTCGGTCGGGGGCGTCGATCTCGCCCGCTTCGCGCGCGCCAACGAGGCGGGCTGGCCCGCCGCCCGCGTCGAGGCGGTCGAAGGCTGGCGCGTGCTGATCGACGACCCGCGGGCGAGCCGGCGCGCGACCTCGGCACGCTGGGCAGGGCCGAGCGACCCGGCTTCGGGCATCGAGGCGGTGGCCGCGACCTATCGCGATGCCGGGCTCAGGCCGCGCTTCCAGCACTTCGACGGCGACGGGGCGGAGGCGGCCGTCGACGCGGCCGGCTATCCGGTCGAGGAGCCCTGCACCGTGCTCGCGCGCGAGACAGCGATCGACTGGCCCGAGCCGGCGCGCGGCACCTCGGTGATCGAGGTGCGCGCCCGCGTCGCGCTGGTCGGCGAGATCCTGGCGCGGGGCGGCATGACGGCGCCGCGCCGCGCCGTGTTCGACCGCGCGCCGGGGGTTAGGGCGGTGTTCCTCGGCCGCGGCGGCCAGAGCCCGGCCGGCGCCGTCGGGGTGACGCTCGACGGCGAGGTGGCGGTGACCCAGTCGCTCTGGGTCGAGCCCGCGGCACGGCGCTCGGGGCTCGGAGGCGCGCTCATGGCCGCGATCGGGCGCTTTGCGCGCGAGCACGGCGCCCGCGTCGTCGCCCACGGGGTCAACGACGCCAACGAGGGCGCGCTCGCCTTCTACGCGCGTCACGGCTTCCTGCGCCTCGGCGGCTACCGCTATCGCTCGGGCGCATGAAGGGAGCCGCCGCGTTCGCGCTCGCCCCGACGCTGGCGATCGCGCAGCCGACCGGGCTGGCGCTGCCCGAGGGCGCGGTCGAGACGGGGCGCCAGGTCGAGAGCTTCGATCGCCTGACCGTGCCCGTCGGGCCGGTGGGCCGCGGCTCGGCTGCCCCGGTGGGCCGCGACCCGGTCGGGTCGGTGGACCGCGATGCCATCGATCCGGAGGACCGCGACCCCGCGAGCCGCGGCGCCGGGGGCCTGCGCCCGGTCGAGGGGCGGGTCTCGCTCGTCGCCTGGCGGCTCGACGGTGACGAGCGCACGCCGCTCGCGCTGGTGACCGCGCTCGCCGAGCGCCTGGAGACGGTGGGCTGGGAGAGGCGCTTCGATTGCGTCGATCGCGGCTGCGGCGGGGTCGAGGTGCGCTTCGCCCTGACCTTCCTGCCAGCGCCGGCCATGCGGCTCGACACCGCCGACATGGCGCTCGCGACGCTCTATCGTGAGGGCGAGGGCTGGCTGTCGCTGACGGCGAGCCGCGCGCTCGGCACGCTCTATGTCCAGAGCGCGAGCGTCGCCCCGAGTGGCGTCACCACGAGCGGCGTGGCGCCCGAGGCCGACACGGCGGTCGAGCCGGGTGCGGCCGAGGCCGCCGAGACGCTGACGCTCGCGCCCGACGCGGCGGCGCTCGGGCAGCGTCTCGCCGAGGACGGCCATGTCGCGCTCGCCGGCCTCGTGTTCGAGAGCGGCACCAGCACGCTCGCCCCGGCGGCCGAGCGGGCGATCGCCGCCCTGGTCGCGCTGTTCGAGGCCGACCCCGCGCTCTCGGCGCGGGTCGTCGGCCATTCCGACGACACGGGCGATCTGGCCGCGAACCGGGCGCTGTCGCTGGAGCGCGCCGAGCGGGTGGTCGCCGCCCTGGTCGCGCGCGGCGTCGCGGCCGAGCGGCTGGAGGCGCACGGCGTCGGCCCGCTCGCACCGGTGGCGAGCAACGCGACGGCGGCGGGACGCGCGCTCAACCGGCGGGTCGAGCTGGTGCCGCGTTGAGGCGTTCTCCAGCCCGAGCGGATCGGACCGAGCGTCTCGAAGACGGAGGACCGGAGCGCCGGACCCGATCCGAGCGATCGAAGCGAGCGCGCATAGGTCGTGTCGCACACGCAGCGCACCGGGAGTGCCGTGCGTCGCGCGGCGCCCCGTCTCGCCGGCCGCCTCCGCGAACGGCCATGGCGGTGGGCGAAGGAACCGCCGTGGCCATCGGAAAAGGCGGTCGACCGGGCCGCTCGGGGGATCGACAGGACCGGGCCGCGTCCGTTCCATGGCGGCCCGTCGCCCGCCATGGAGGAAGCGCCCATGATCGCCGTCATCTTCGAGGTCGTGCCCGCCGAGGGGCAACGCGATCGCTATCTCGACCTCGCGGGCGGGATGCGGGCGCTGGCCGAGGGCCACGACGGCTTCGTCTCGGTCGAGCGGTTCCAGAGCCTGACCGATCCCTCGAAGCTCCTGTCGATCTCGTTCTGGCGCGACGAGGAGGCGCTCGACCGCTGGCGCCGGCTGGAACGTCACCGCGCCATGCAGTCCAAGGGGCGCGAAGAGCTGTTCGCGGGCTACCGCCTGCGCGTCGCCCATGTCCTTCGCGACTACGGCATGGAGGCGCGCGAGGAGGCGCCGGCCGACAGCCGGGCCGTGCTCGAAGGCGTACCGGGCGGATCGGCGGACCCTGCTTGAGCCCTCGCCTCTCGCCCGGCCACGCGGTCGGACCGGCTCACTCCTCGGCGGTCATCCCGCGCGCGATCGCGAGCAGGCGCTCGGCGTAGACGAAGTTGGCCTCGCCGCAGAGGTGCTCGGCGATGCGCACGAGGTCGTCGACCTCGGCGCGCACGCTCTCGGAGACGGAGGCGGCGTCGCGCCCCTCCTTCGCGTCGGCGACCGCCTGCTGGCAGCTCGCCTTGTCCTGGACGACCTGCGCCGGAGCGAGGGTGGCGGCGAGCGCGAGCGAAATGGCGAGCGCGAGGGGCTTCATCGAGGCGATCCTTCCCGTTCCTCCGCCGCGCGTCCCAGAGCGGGCGGTTCGTCAGGTGGGCAGAATGCGCGGGAGCCGGCCCGGCCGGCAAGGGCCATGGGGCGCGCGAGCGCGACGGCGCGGCCGATGTCGAGGGCGACCGTCTCGTCCGGGGCGCGATCCGGTCGGATCGCGTTCTCGTTGCCGGAGCATTCGCCTCGCCGGGGCGGCACGCGCGGGCGCCGCGAGAGCGGGCTGGAACGAGAGCCCGGAGCGCGCGACCCGATCGCGTCGGGTCGGATGGCGCTCCGGGCGTTCTCGCGAGGTTCGGGCGTCGCTCTCGGGGCGAGCCGGAGGCTCAGCGGGCGTCGCCGCGGTTCACGCTCTCGGCCTTCTTCGGCTTGTAGCGTGTGTTCTCGACGATGCGGGCCGACTTGCCGCGGCGCTGGCGCAGGTAATAGAGCTTGGCGCGACGCACCGCGCCGCGACGCACCACGGTGATGGCGTCGATGTTCGGCGAGTAGAGCGGGAAGACGCGCTCGACGCCCTCGCCGAAGGAGATCTTGCGCACCGTGAACGAGGCACCGAGCCGGTCGCCGCCCTTGCGCGAGATCACCACGCCCTCGAAGTTCTGCACGCGGGTGCGGGTGCCCTCGGTCACCTTGTAGCCGACCCGCACGGTGTCGCCGGCGGAGAAGTCGGGGATGGTCTTGGCGAGGTCGGCGATCTGCTCGGCCTCCAGCGTCTCGATCAGGTTCATCGCTCGTCTCCTTCGTGTCTCGCCGCCCCGGCGGGGTCGGCCGCGTCCGAGTGCTCCGGCCCGTCTTTCGGGTCCTCGTAGGCCCGCCAGAGATCGGGACGCCGTTGTCGGGTCAGCCTCGCGGCCTCGTCGTGTCGCCAGCGCGCGATCCGGGCGTGATCGCCCGAGACCAGCACCGGCGGAATCGCGCGGCCCTCCCATTCGGCGGGCCGCGTGTACTGCGGGTGCTCCAGGAGCCCCGCGGAAAAGCTTTCCTCCGCCGTCGAGGCCCTGTTGCCGAGCACGCCCGGCCTGAGCCTCAGGCACGCGTCGATCAACGCCATGGCGGCGATCTCGCCGCCCGACAGCACGAAGTCGCCGAGCGAGACCTCGATCAGGCCGCGCGCGTCGATCACCCGTTGGTCCACCCCCTCGTAGCGCCCGCAGAGCAGGATCGCCCCCGGCCCGTCCGCCAGCCGCGCCGCCATGGCCTGGTCGAACGCCCTGCCGCGCGGCGAGAGGTAGAAGGCCGGCGCCCCTGGGTTGGCGCGTCGCCCTTCGTCCACCGCCGCGGCGATCACGTCCGCACGCATGACCATGCCGGCGCCACCCCCCGCGGGCGTGTCGTCGACCGTGCGGTGCTTGTCGCGCGCGAAGCGGCGGATGTCCAGAGCGTCGAGCGACCAGAGCCCGCCGTCGAGCGCGCGGCCTGTGAGCGAGTGGCCGAGCGGCCCCGGAAACATCTCGGGAAACAGCGTCAGCACCGTGGCGCGCCAGGCGCCCGGCCGCTCGGGCGGGCCCATCAGCGGGCGCGGGGCAGCCGAGACCACCGGGCGCTTCATGCCGGCGGAGCGGGGGGCCGGGCGGTCGTCGCGCGCGTCGTCGCTCACGGGGCGTCCTCCCCCGCCTCGTCGTCCCCGGGTTCCTCCGCGTCGGCGGGCGGGTCGGCGACGATCACGCCGGCGGCGAGATCGACCGACGGCACCGCCCAGCGGGTGAAGGGCAGGCTCAGCTCGCCCGCCGGGCCGGCGATCTCCAGCATGTCGCCCGCCCCGTGGTCGTGGATTGCCCGCACGCGGCCGAGGAGCGCGCCGCCCGGATCGCGGACCTCAAGGCCGATCAGGTCGGCGTGGTAGTACTCGTCCTCCTCCGGCTCGGGCAGGCGGGTGCGGGGGACGTAGAGGCGGGTGCCGCGAAGCGCCTCGGCGTCCTCGCGGGTGGCCACGCCCGAGAGCCGGGCTGCGAGCCCGCCCTTGATCGTGCGCGTCAGGCGGATGTCGAAGCGGCGGCGGCGGTCCTCGCTCTCGCCCGGACCGTAGGCGGCGATGGCCTCTGGCTCGGTGCAGAACGACTTGAGGCGCGCCTCGCCGCGCACGCCGAAGGCGCCGGCGATCGCGCCGACGCAGACGCGGGGCCCGCCGCCCACGCCGTCCCGATCCGGCGTGTCGCCGCTCTCGGCGGGACGCATCGCCCCGGGCGCGGGCGCCGGACGCCGTTCGCCGCGCGGGCCGCTCGTCGGGCGGCCGCGTCCGCGCGGCGCGCGGGGTCCGTCGTGACGGTCTGCGACCATGGCACGGGCTCACCTGCCGGAGCGCTCGCCCCGCCCGGTCGGCATGGCCGGGCCGGGCGACGGCGCGCGGGGACGATCGGCGGGACGCGGTCCGACCGGACCGGCGTCCCGGTGACCGCTCAGCCGGCGGCCTGCTCGCCGGCCTCGGCCGCGGCCGCCTCGGCGGCGGCGGCGCGCTCGGCGCGCTCCTTCGCGCGCTCGGCCGACTTCTTGCCGGGCTCGGCCTTCTGGGGGTTGTTGCGGACCGCCTTCTCCTTGAGGCCCGCGGCCTCCAGGAAGCGGGCGACGCGGTCGGTCGGCTGCGCGCCGTGACCCATCCAGTACTGGATGCGCTCGACGTTCATCTGCACGCGCTGCTCGCTGTCCTTGGGCAACAGCGGGTTGTAGGTGCCGAGCTTCTCGATGAAGCGGCCGTCGCGCGGCATCCGGCTGTCGGCGGCGACGATGCGATAGAACGGGCGCTTCTTCGAGCCGCCGCGGGCGAGCCTGATCTTGATGGCCATGGGTGTCTCCTGTGGTGGAAGAGGCGGGACGCTCAGTCCCGGAAGCTGCGGTGGTTGCGGATCACCTCGTCGACGATGAACCGCAGGAATTTCTTGGCGAACTCGGGGTCGAGGTGGGCCGCCTCGGCCAGGGCCTCCAGACGCGCGATCTGCGCGGCCTCGCGCGCGGGGTCGGCCGGGGGCAGGGCGTGGGCGGCCTTGAGGCGCCCGACCTCCTGGGTGCACTTGAAGCGCTCGGCGAGCGTGTGCACGAGGATGGCGTCGAGGTTGTCGATCGAATGGCGCAGGCCGTTGAGCAGCGCGGCGGCGCGCGCGGCGTCCTCGGCCGTCGTCTCCTCGCTCATGCCGGCATCTCCTCCCCCCGGTCCCCGTCCGGGTTCTCGTCGCCGCGCCCGATCGGCATCGCCCTGGTCGGCGCGAGGCGATAGACGTCGCGCTCGTGGCCGTCGGGGAAGACCTCGCGCGCGATCACCTCGCCCCCCAGTCGCTTGGCGAGGCGATGCGCGGCGAGGTTGCCGTCGCGGATGTGGGTCTCGACCGAGGGCCAGCCGAGCGAGTTGATCGCGAAGGCGAGGATCACCCGGCTCGCCTCCAGCGCGAGGCCGGTGCCGCGCGAGTGGGGCAGGAGCCACCATGCCATCTCGTGGCGCGGCCAGCCCTCCGGGTGCCAGAGGCCGACGCCGCCGACCGTCTGGCCGTCGTCGCGGCGCACCAGCATCCAGATGCCGTAGCCCTTGAGGTGCCAGTGGCCGATGTCCTCGGCGAGCCGGCGCCAGACCTCGTCGGCGCGCAGCGGCCCGCCGCGGAAGGCCGAGGCCTCGGCGTTGGTGTAGAACGCGGCGTAGGAGGGCAGATCGCGCGCGCGAGGCGCGCGCAGCGTCAGCCGCTCGGTCGCGAGGGTGGGGAACGCGGTCATGCCGCGGCCCCTCCCGGCACGGGGTGGCGGTAGACGAGGCAGGGGTCGTCGTCCGGGGGCGCGGCCTCGGGATCGACCACCGCGCCCAGCCGCTCGGCGAGCGCGCGCGAGCGGGCGTTGTCGGGGTGGACGTAGGAGACCGCTGTGTCCCAGCCGAGCGTGTCGTAGGCGAAGGCGCGCGCGGCGACGGCGGCCTCGAAGCCGATGCCCCGGCCTTCCGCCGCCTCGATCAGGATCCAGCCGATCTCGCGCTCGGGCCAGCCCTCCGGGCGCCAGGGGCCGATCTGGCCGTAGAAGGTGCCGCTCGTCCTGTCGGTCACGGCGAACATGCCGAAGCCGCGCAGATGCCAGTGCCCGAGCATCGCGGCGATGGCGCGCCAGGTGTCGGCCCGACTGCGCGGGCCGCCGACGTAGGCCGAGCGGTCGGACGCCCAGAACGCGGCCCAGGGGTCGAGCCATTCGTCCGACGGCGCGCAGAGGCGCAGCCGCTCGGTCTCGATCACGGGGATGTCGAGGACGATCGGGCTCACGGGCGCGCCTCGTGCACCCAGATGCCGGTGCCGATCCGCGCGCTGGCGGCCTCGTCGCGCCGGGCGCCGAGCCGCCCGGCGAGGCGGGTGGAGGGCGCGTTCGTCGACTCGACGCAACTCACGAAGCGCTCCAGCACCCCGTGGCCCCAGTCCCGGACGGCTTTCGCCGCCTCGTGCGCGTAGCCCTGGCGCCGCCATTCGTGGGCGAGGAACCAGCCGAGTTCCGCCTCCTCGTCGGACCATTCGTAGCCGAGGAACACGAAGCCGAGGCGCGCGCCGTCGGCCTTGCGCTCCAGCACGAAGGGACCGTGGCCGTGCAGGAGCCAGCAGGCGACATGGCCGCAGAAGTCGTACCAAGCGTCCTCGGGCTCGACCGGACCGCCCAGGAACGCGCAGCCGGGCTCGGTGTGGATGCGCAGCCAGAGAGCGAAGTCGCCACACGCCGGCGCGCGCAGGAGCAGTCGCTCTGTCTCCAGCACGGGGAGCGCCCCGCGGTGGGCCTCCGCTTCGAGGGCCGCTCGACCCCGCGGCGGCGTCGTGCAGGCGGCGAGCGCGGTCACTTCTTCTTCCCGAAGCCGGACAGGCCCTGCGGCAGCCCGCCGCCGCCCATGCCGGGAAAGCCCGGCGGGAGCTGGCCCTGGCCGGCGCCCGGCGGCATCGGCGGCATGGCCCCGCCGCCGCCCATCATCTGGCCGAGGGCGGCGCGCATCCCCTTCTTGCCGCCCATCTTGCCCATCTTCTTCATCATGTCCGCCATCTGGCGGTGCATCTTCAGGAGCTTGTTGACGTCCTGCACGTCCATGCCGGAGCCGGCCGCCACGCGCTTCTTGCGGCTGGCCGCCATCAGCTCGGGCTTGCGCCGCTCCTCCTTGGTCATGGACTGGATGACGGCGATCTGGCGCTTCAGGACCCTGTCGTCCATCTGCGCGGCGTCGAGCTGCTTCGCCATCTTCCCCATGCCCGGCATCATGCCCATGATGCCCGACATGCCGCCCATCTTGAGCATCTGCTCGAGCTGGCCCTTGAGGTCGTTCATGTCGAAGCGGCCCTTCTGGAACCGCTTCATCATGCGCTCGGCCTGCTCGGCCTCCAGCGTCTGTTGCGCCTTCTCGACCAGGCTGACGATGTCGCCCATGCCGAGGATGCGGCCCGCGATGCGCTCGGCGTGGAACTCCTCGAGCGCGTCCATGCGCTCGCCGAGGCCCACGAACTTGATCGGCTTGCCGGTGACCGCGCGCATCGAGAGCGCGGCACCGCCGCGCCCGTCGCCGTCCATGCGCGTCAGCACCACGCCCGAGACGCCGAGGGAGCGGTCGAAGTTCTCGGCGGTGTTGACCGCGTCCTGGCCGGTCAGGCCGTCGACCACCAGGAGCGTCTCGCGCGGCTTCGCCTCGTCGCGCACGGCCGCGTTCTCGGCCATCAGCTCCTCGTCGATCGAGAGCCGGCCGGCGGTGTCGAGCAGGACGACGTCGTAGCCGCCCAAGGACGCCTGCGTCCGGGCGCGCTTGGCGATCTGCACCGGCGTCTGGCCGTGCTGGATCGGCAGGGTGTCGACGCCGATCTGCTGGCCGATGACCGCGAGCTGCTCCATCGCCGCGGGGCGACGGGTGTCGAGCGAGGCCATCAGCACCCGCTTGTGCTCGCGCTCGGTCAGGCGCTTGGCGAGCTTGCCGGTGGTGGTCGTCTTGCCCGAGCCCTGCAGCCCGACCATCATGATCGTGGCCGGCGGATTGTCGATGCGAAGCGCCGAGGGCTCGGGGTCGTCGCCCGCGAGCGTGCGCACCATCTCGTCGTGGACGATCTTGACGACCTGCTGGCCGGGCGTGACCGACTTCAGCACCGCCTGTCCGGTCGCCTTCTCGGACACGCGCTTGATGAACGTCCGCGCCACCGGCAGCGAGACGTCCGCCTCCAGGAGCGCCACGCGCACCTCGCGCATCGCCGCCTGAACGTCCGCCTCCGAGAGCGCCCCCTTGCCCGTGAGCTTCTCGAGCGTCGTCGACAGACGATCCGACAGGGCCTCGAACATCGGTCTTCCTCGCGCGGGCGGCTCACCGCCGAAAGCGCCGGTGGGCGAATCTTCGCTGACCGGCGGTGCGAGGCGCGCTACGACGTCGCCGTGCGGGTGTCAAGGAGGCGCGGGGCCGCCCCGCTCAGGCGGGGGCCGCGAGCCAGCGCCGCACCCGCTCGGCCTCGGCCTCGACGGTGGCCGGGTCGCCCTGGCCGACGCGGCCGAGCGCGAGCGCCGTGCCGTCGGCGAGCACGAGCGTCAGCCGCGCCCGTTCCGCCCTCGCGTCGCCGCCGCGATGCGCCGCCTCGACGCCCGCGATGTCGCCGAGCGACACCCGCCGCCGGCCCTCGACCGCGGGTGCCAGCACCGCCTCGCCGGCCGCGCGGTCGAAGGTGACGCGCCGCTCGGTCGGTATGAGCCGGAGTGCCAGGCCGCAGGCGGCGATGACGCCGAGGCCGATGGCGAGGTCGACCATCGAGCCGGTGACGATCCCGGTCAGCACCTCGCCGGCGGCGATCACCGTGAACAGCGCCAGGATCGCGGCGACCACCACGCCGCGCTCGCGCAGCACCAGCCGCTCGGGCGCTTCCTCGATCACGCGCATGTCACGCCGCTCCCACCGCCTCGGGGGCGCGCCAGGGGCGCTCGGCGACGCCCAGGTGGACCACCGCCGAGACCACGCCGAGCGCGATCGCCGCATACCACATCGCGTCGTAGCTCCCCGTCGCGTCGTGGACCCGCCCGCCGACGAACACGCCGACGAAGCTGCCGAGCTGATGCGACAGGAACACGAGCCCGTAGAGCGTGCCGAGCGCGCGCGGGCCGAACATGGTCGCCACCAAGGCCGAGGTCAGCGGCACCGTCGAGAGCCACAACAGCCCCATGACGGCGGAGAAGACCAGCACGCTCGCCGGCGTGATCGGCAGGCTGATGAACACCAGGATCACGAGCGCGCGCCCGGCGTAGATCGCCGAGAGGAGATAGGGCTTCGGGTAGCGTGCCCCGAGCTGGCCGGCGGTGAGGGTGCCCACGACGTTGGCGGCGCCGACGATCCCGAGCGCCGTCGCCCCGAGCGTGACCGAGCCGCAGGTCTCGACGACGAAGGTCGGGAAATGCGCGGTGATGAAGGCGATGTGGAAGCCGCAGACGAAAAAGCCGAGTGCCAGCAGCACGTAGCTCGGGTGGCGCGCGGCGCGGCCGAGCAGCACCGGCAGCGCCACCGCCGGGTCGGCGGCCGACGGCGGGGTCGCCGCGAGCGACAGCCGCGGAATGCAGAGCGCGATCGGCTCGAGCGCCAGCGCCATCACCCCGATCGTCGCCTGCCAGCCGTAGGCGGCGGTGATCCAGCCGGCCGCGAGCGGCATCGCCACCTGCCCGAACGCGCCGAGGCCCGCGACGAGGCCGAGCGCGGCCGAGCGGCGCTCCTCGGGCACGGCGCGGCCGACCACCGAGAGCACCACGCCGAAGGCGGTGCCCGCGATGCCCATGCCGACCAGCGCGCCGGCGCCGAGGTGCTGCATCCAGGGCGTGGCGCCCACCGCCGTCAGCGCCATGCCCGCGAGGTAGCAGCCGAGCCCGAGCCAGAGCGCGCGGCGGTCGCCGAAGCGGTCGGCGATCAGGCCGAACACCGGCTGCGCGAGCCCCCAGACCAGGTTCTGGATCGCGATCGAGAGCGAGAACACCGAGAGCGACCAGCCGTAGGTCTCGGAGATCGGCTCCAGCACGATGCCGAAGATCGAGCGCACCCCGAAGGAGAGCGCGAGCACGAGGCTGCCGGCGGCGATGATCGCGCCGGTCGGGGTGAGCCGGGTCATGGGGTTCTCCAGGGGGCTCCGGGCCGTTCGCGCGGAGCATCGGCCGGCGCGGGCGGGCGGTCAAACGCCCTCTCGTGCGTTCCCCCATCGCCGGGCGCGATCGCCAGCCGCGTCGAGCCGGCGCACGGCGGCGTTGGCCTCTCTGCTGCGTTGCGTCATAACGCGTGCGCCGACCGGAGGGACCCCATGGCCGAAGGATCGCCGCCGCCCGAGACCGCCGCCCAGGGGCCGATGGCGCGCTACCGCGCGATGGTCGCCGAGGGCCGGATCGAGGCCGACCCCGCCCAGCGCGCGGCGGTCGAGCGGTTGCAGCTCCTGGCCAACCGCCTGCGCGACTACCAGCCCTCGCGCGGCAAGAGCGTCGCGCGCGGCTGGTTCGGCTTCGGCCGCGGCGCGCCGCACAAGCGGATCCCGCTGACGGGGCTCTACCTCTACGGCGGCGTCGGGCGCGGCAAGTCGATGCTGATGGACCTGTTCTTCGATGCCGCCCCGGTCGCGCGCAAGCGCCGGGTCCACTTCCACGCCTTCATGCGCGAGGTCCACGCCGGCATCGGCGCCGCGCGCGCCGACAACGCCGCCGACCCGATCGCCGTGGTCGCCGAGGAGGTGGCCGAGGACGCGTGGCTGCTCTGCTTCGACGAGTTCCAGGTCGGCGACATCACCGACGCGATGATCCTCGGGCGACTGTTCGAGGCGCTGTTCGCCCGCGGCGTGGTGACAGTGGCGACGTCGAACCGCGCCCCGGACGATCTCTACAAGAACGGGCTCAACCGCCAGCTGTTCGTGCCGTTCGTGCAGCTCCTGAAGGAGCGTGTCGATCTCGTGGAGTTGGGCGGGGCCACCGACTACCGCCTCGACCGTGCGGGCGACAGCCGCTACTTCGCGCCGCTCGGGCCGGAGACGCGCGAGGCGATGGACGCGGCCTGGGCGCGCGAGACCGACGGCGAGGACCCTGCGCCCGCGACGCTGACCGTGCACGGACGCGAGATCACGATCGAGCGCGCGACCGGGCGGGCGGGGCGCGCCGACTTCCGCACGCTCTGCGACCGGCCTCTCGGCGCGCACGACTATCTCGACATCGCGAGCCGGTTCGAGGCGTTCTTCCTCGACGACGTGCCGGTGCTCGACCGCTCGAAGAACAACCAGGCCAAGCGTCTGGTGACGCTGCTCGACGCCTTCTACGAGGCGGGCACGCGGCTCTACGTCTCGGCCGCGGCCGAGCCCCAAGCGCTCTACCGCGAGGGCGAGGGCAGCTTCGAGTTCGCCCGCGCCGCCTCGCGCCTCGCCGAGCTCACCACCGACGAGACGGTCGCGGCCTGACGAGCGGCGCCGTCCTGCCGCCCCCTATCGCCATCCCCGTCGCCGCCAGAGGGGCAGCGCCATCTTGCCGCCCCAATGCACGGCTAGCGCGAACTTCGGGGGAGCGTCGAGGGGACGCTCCCGCCGTCGGAGGGGTCGATCATGGCAACGATTACGG
Source organism: Paracoccaceae bacterium (assembly GCA_050330995.1). GTDB lineage: Bacteria > Pseudomonadota > Alphaproteobacteria > Rhodobacterales > Rhodobacteraceae > Thermohalobaculum. The sequence goes on along the minus strand of JBHJHI010000108.1, from coordinate 8,449 downwards.
AACACGAGCCGGCGCGTGCGCCGCGGTCGGAGAAGGTCGTGCGCGTCGCCGCCTGGGGGCTGATCGCCGGGCTCGGCGTGTTCTTCGTGGGCTTCGCCGTCGGCAGCGGCGGCGGCCTCGCCGCGGCGTTCGAGGAGACCGTCGGGCGCGGCGCGAAGGTGCTGGACGCCGGGCTGCGCACGACCTTCGGCGGCCACGACCCGCAGCTGACCCAGATCGCGCGCTACGACGGGCAGGGCGTCACCGTCGACCGCACCGACGACGGCGCGCTGGTGCTGATGGCCGGGCATTTCGGCGAGGGCACCGAGGTGCGCCTCGTGCGCCGCGACGGCAGCCTCGTGCGCCGCTGGCCGACCGTCTACAGCGCCGACTTCGACGGGCGGGGCTTCGACGTGCCCGACTCGGCGATGGACCTGCACGGCACGCTGATCGAGCCCGACGGCAGCGTGGTCTACAACTACGAATACAACGGCACGATCAAGCGCGACCTGTGCGGCGCGGTGGTCTGGCGCCTGACCCACCGCACGCACCATTCGGTCGAGCGCGCCGAGGGCGGCGGCTACTGGATTCCGGGACAGCGCTTCATCGAGCGCGCCGACGCCGCGGACTATCCCCCCTTCCACCGGATGGAGCAGCACGACTGGCTCGCCGAGGACACGATCCTGCGGGTCTCGGAGACGGGCGAGATCGTCGAGGCGGTCTCGGCGGTGCGCGTGCTCTACGAGTCCGGCCTCGGCCCGCTGATCTCGGCCACCGGCAAGTGGTTCGAGGCGAACCGCGCCGCCTCGGCCGAGATCGTGCATCTCAACAAGATCGCCGAGCTGCCGGCCGCCTACGCCGCGGCCTATCCGACGCTGGAGGCGGGCGATCTCGCGCTGTCGTTCCGCCAGCGCAACCTCGTCGCGGTCGTGCGTCCGGGCGAGTGGCGCGTGGTCTGGCACGGCGTCGGCCCCTGGCTGCGCCAGCACGACCCCGAATTCCGCGCCGACGGCCGGATCAGCGTGTTCAACAACAACACCTTCGCCTACAACTTCGACCGTCACTACTTCCGCCCGCGCGATCTGGCCGAGCCGACCGGCAACATCGTCGCCGTCGATCCGGCGAGCGGCGAGACCGAGGTGGTCTACGGCGACGGCCCCGGTGAGAGCTTCCACACCCATATCCGCGGCAAGCACGAGGTGCTCGACGGCGGCGGGCTCCTGGTGACCGAGTTCGAGGGCGGACGGGTGTTCGAGACCGACGCCTCGGGCGAGATCGTCTGGGAATACGTCAACAACCTCGACGACGAGACCGCCGGCGAGATCAGCGAGGCGCGCGTCCTGCCGGCGGACTTCTTCGAGGTCGAGGACTGGAGCTGCCCCACGTCCTGAGACAGCGCCGCGCCCCGAACGAAAGCGCCGCCCGGTTCGTCGGAACCGGGCGGCGTTCTCGTCTGTCGGGCCCGGGCCGGCTCAGAGCTGGCGCTCGACCATCAGCTGCTTGATCTCGCCGATCGCGCGCGCCGGGTTCAGGCCCTTGGGGCAGGCCGAGGCGCAGTTCATGATGGTGTGGCAGCGGTAGAGCTTGAACGGGTCCTCGAGCTGGTCGAGCCGCTCGGGCGTGGCCTCGTCGCGGCTGTCGATGATCCAGCGGTAGGCGTGGAGCAGCGTCGCCGGGCCGAGGTAGCGGTCGCCGTTCCACCAGTAGGAGGGACACGCCGTCGAGCAGCAGGCGCACATCACGCACTCGTAGAGCCCGTCGAGCTTTTCGCGGTCCTCGGGCGACTGGCGCCACTCCTCCGCCGGCACCGGGGTCTTGGTCTCGAGCCACGGCTTGATCGAGGCGTGCTGCGCGTACCAGTGGGTGAGGTCCGGCACGAGGTCCTTGACCACCGGCATGTGCGGCAGCGGATAGATCTTCACCGGCCCCTTCACGTCGTCGATGCCCTTGATGCAGGCGAGGGTGTTGGTGCCGTCGATGTTGAAGGCGCACGAACCGCAGATCCCCTCGCGGCACGAGCGGCGGAACGTCAGCGTCGGGTCGATCTTGTTCTTGATCCAGATGACCGCGTCCAGGACCATCGGCCCGCAGTCGTCGGTATCGACGTAGTAGGTATCGAGCCGCGGGTTCTCGCCGCTGTCGGGGTTCCAGCGGTAGATGCGGAACTCGCGAAGGCTGGTCGCGCCCTCCGGCTTCGGCCAGGTCTTGCCCTTGGTGATCTGCGAGTTCTTGGGCAGGGTGAGTTGGACCATGTTCCCCTCGTCGGTTCGCGCGGATCGGCGTCAGGGCCGCTCCGCCAGAAATAGGCGTTCGCCCCGGTTCAGGGCATGCGTCGAGACGTCCGGCTCGCGGGCGACGTATTCGCCGAGCGAAAGCCCGGCCGCGCGGACCCGGTCGCGGAGGTCGCGGCCGTAGAAGCGCCGGTGCAGCGGATCGCCGTAGAGCCGCCGGCGCGTCGCCTCGTCGGTGGCCGAGGCCTCCTCCAGCGTCTCGTCCCAGCCCTCGACGATGGGCACCGTCAGCACCGCGAGCCCGCCCGGCGCGAGCACGCGCGCGATCTCGGCGAGCGCGCGCCGGTCGTCGACGTGCTCCAGCACGTGGTTGGCGAGGATCAGGTCCTCGGAAGCGTCGTCCAGCGCCATCGCCTCGATGTCGAGGGTCAGGTCGTGGCGGTCGTCGATGTCGGCGGTGCGGTAGCGCCAGCCGGGGCGGTCGAACCAGGCGCGCGCGAAGGGCTCGGCGCCGAAGTGCAGCACGCGCCGCGGCCGGTCGCCCAGTTCGCGCATCGTCCAGAGGCGGAGCAGGCGATGGCGTGGGCGGCTGTCGCAGCCGGGGCACCAGGTGCCGATCTTGTGGCGCACCGGGCTGAACGGGCCGCGGTAGTCGCAGATCGGGCAATGCCGCTCTGGCGCCTCGGCGGCCGCCTCGAAGAACCAGGCGACGGCGCGGTCGAGGCGAAAGCGATGGATCGCCTCGATCTCGTCCGCCGAGCGCCGGCCGGGCGCCGAGCGCGCCGTCGCTGCCGAGCGCCCGCTCACCGGTCGGGGTACTTTTCCTTGTAGCGCGCGATCTTGTGGATCAGCGAGCCGGCGGCGGCGGTGAAGGCCGCGCCGCCGAGGGCGGCGAAGGCGAAGTTGGTCGCCATCGCGATCGGCACCCGCGACAGCAGATCGGGGCCGGGGAACAGCGTCTCGATCGCGAGCGCCCAGAACGCGGCCATCATGCCGGATGCGATCGCCGCCGCGCCGAGCACGATCCGCCGGTCGGCGCCCGCCCAGGAGGCCTGCAGCGCGATCACGCTCGCGACCGCGATCGAGACGAGGATGCCTGCTGCCATCGCTTCCTCCGTAACCCGTCGTCCGCCGGAATGCCTCGGCGGCTCGTGCGCTTCGGCCAGGCGGCACGCGCGCCGGCCGATCGCGGGTCCGCGGTCCCGGCGCCGCCGAGCCCCGACCCCGCCGGCGACGTCAGTACACGCGCGCCTTCGGCGCGATGCGCTTCAGCGGGATGCCGCCTTCGTTCTCGCCGGTGAGCGGGTTCACGTGGACGCCGCGATAACCGAGCGTCACGCCCCCCGTCTCCGAGATCCACGACAGCGAGTGCTTGCGCCAGTTCTCGTCGTCGCGCTCGGTGTAGTCCTCGCGGGCGTGGGCGCCGCGGCTCTCCTTGCGGTTCTCGGCCGAATAGACGGTCGCGAGCGCGTTCGGCATCAGGTTCTCGAACTCCAGCGTCTCCATCAGGTCCGAGTTCCAGATCATCGAGCGGTCGGTGACCTTGATGTCGGCCGAGCGCTGGTGGATCGCCGAGACCCGCTCGCAGCCGGACTTCAGCGTCTCCTCGGTGCGGAAGACGGCGGCGTCCTCCTGCATCGCGACCTGAAGCTCCGAGCGCAGCGCCGCCGTCGGCATCGAGCCGTCGGCGTGGCGCAGGCGGTCGAAGCGGTCCATCGCGGCCTCGACCGCCTTCTCGTTGAGCGTCGGGACCGGCGTCCTCGGATCGACCACCTGGCCGGCCTTGATCGCGGCGGCGCGGCCGAACACGACGAGGTCGATCAGCGAGTTCGAGCCGAGGCGGTTGGCGCCGTGGACGCTGGCGCAGCCGGCCTCGCCCACGGCCATCAGCCCGGGCGCGATCCGGTCGGGATCGTCCTCGGTCGGGTTCAGCACCTCGCCCCAGTAGTTCGTGGGGATGCCGCCCATGTTGTAGTGCACCGTCGGCAGCACCGGGATCGGGTCGCGGGTGCCGTCGACGCCGGCGAAGATGCGCGCCGACTCGCTAATGCCGGGCAGGCGGCTCTGCAGCGTCTCGGGCGGCAGGTGGTCGAGGTGCAGGAAGATGTGGTCCTTGTTCGGCCCGACGCCGCGGCCCTCGCGGATCTCCATGGTCATGCAGCGCGAGACCACGTCGCGGCTGGCCAGATCCTTGTAGGTCGGCGCGTAGCGCTCCATGAAGCGCTCGCCCTCGGAGTTGGTGAGATAGCCGCCCTCGCCGCGCGCGCCCTCGGTGATGAGGCAGCCCGCGCCGTAGATGCCGGTCGGGTGGAACTGCACGAACTCCATGTCCTGGAGCGGCAGACCGGCGCGGGCGACCAGCCCGCCGCCGTCGCCGGTGCAGGTGTGCGCCGAGGTCGCCGAGAAGTAGGCGCGGCCGTAGCCGCCGGTGGCGAGCACCACCATCTTGGCGGCGAAGCGGTGGATGGTGCCGTCCTCGAGCGACCACGAGATCACGCCCTGGCACTCGCCGTCGTCGGACATGACGAGATCGGTGGCGAAGTGCTCGATGAAGAACTCGGCGTTGTTCTTGAGGCTCTGGCCGTAGAGGGTGTGGAGGATGGCATGGCCGGTGCGGTCGGCCGCGGCGGCGGTGCGCTGCACCGGCGGGCCCTCGCCGAACTCGGTGGTGTGCCCGCCGAACGGGCGCTGGTAGATCCGGCCCTCCTCGGTGCGCGAGAAAGGCACGCCGTAGTGCTCCAGCTCGTAGACCGCCTTCGGCGCCTCGCGCGCGAGGTATTCCATGGCGTCGCTGTCGCCGAGCCAGTCCGACCCCTTCACGGTGTCGTACATGTGCCACTGCCAGTTGTCGGGGCCCATGTTCCCCAAGCTGGCGGCGATGCCGCCCTGGGCGGCGACGGTGTGGCTGCGGGTCGGGAACACCTTGGTGATGCAGGCGGTCTTGAGCCCCTGCTCGGCCATGCCGAGCGTCGCGCGGAGGCCCGAGCCCCCGGCGCCGACGACGACGACGTCGTACTTGTGGTCGACGTAGGTATAGGACGCCATGGACTATCCCCTCTCGAACCCGTGGGTCGCGCTCAGCCGCTGAAGGCGATGCGCAGGACCGCGAAGATGCCGGCGACGCCGGCGACGAAGCAGAAGGCGGTGTTGGCGAGCAATGCGCCGACCAGCCAGATCCTGTGGTGGATATAATCCTCGATCACCACCTGCAGGCCCTGCCAGAGGTGGTGAAAGGTCACACCGATGAACAGCATCGCCACGATCGCGTGGAACGGCTGGCGGTAGAGCGCCAGCACTTCCTCGTGCGGGCCGCCCAGCACCTGCGCGAAGGGCACCACGAACAGGATCGTCAGCGGCACCAGCAGGATCGAGGTGACGTTGATCGTGATCCAGTGGTGCGTGCCGCCGGCCGAGCCGAGGTGGTTCGCCCGCGCGCGGGGCGTGCGATAGCGCGCCGTGGCCGGGCCGGACGTCGAGCTGGTGGGCATGCGGGCGTTCCTCAGGCGATGACGAGGACGAGGACGGTGAGCACCGCGGTGCCGATCAGCACCGCCATGCCCGTCGTCTGCGCGGTGTCGATGCGAAAGCCGTAGCCGAAGTCCCAGGCCAGATGGCGGATGCCGCCGAGCAGGTGGTAGGCGAGCCCCGCGAGCGAGAGCAGCATCACCAGAAGACCCGGGATCGAGGTCAGCACGCCGTTGGCGACGCCGAACGCCTCCGGCCCCGTCGCCGCGGCGATCAGCCACCAGACGAGCAGCGCGCCCGAGACGGCGAGCGCGCAGCCGGTGATGCGGAAGAAGATCGACATCGCGCTGTGCAGCTGCGGCTTGTATATCTGCAGGTGCGGCGAGAGCGGGCGGTCGCCCCGGTTGACCTCGGGCATGGGCTGGCTCCGGCTGGAAGGCGGTTTCGCCGATCGACGCATAAAGCCCGCGTTCGATGCTGGCCAGCCTCGAAATGCCGCAGCGCAGTCGGGTCGCGCCGACGATTGTCGGGAGGCCGAGGATTGACGCCCCCGCGTGCAAGTAGTCTGCTCCCGCGGATCATAACGCTTCGGAGAGGGGGAGTTTCAGGCATGAAGCGCACGCTTGCCGCGTTCCTGTGCATCGCCGCGACGCCGGCGATGGCGCAGGAGGCGCTCGACATCTGCGTCGAGGGCGCCTACCCGCCGTTCTCGCAGACCACCCCCTCGGGCGAGGTCGAAGGCTTCGACATCGACATCACGAACGCGCTCTGCGACGAGATGGGCCGGGAGTGCACCATGGTCGCGACCGAGTGGGACGGCATCATCCCCGCGCTGATCGAGGGCAAGTGCGACGCGATCGTCGCCTCGATGTCGATCACCCCCGACCGCCAGAAAGTGATCGACTTCACCGACAAGTACTACCAGCCCCCGGCGAAGTTCGCCGCCGCCGAGGACACCGACCTCGAGGCGACGCCCGAGGGCATGGCCGACGCGGTGGTCGGCGTGCAGCGCGGCACGATCCACCAGGACTTCATGGAGGGCGAGTTCGGGGACGTGGAGCTCAGGCTCTACGGCACGCAGGACGAAGCCTATCTCGACCTGACCTCCGGCCGGGTCGACGCGATCATGGCCGACTCGGTGGCGATGTCGCAGGGCTTCCTCGACACCGAGCAGGGCGAGGGCTACGCCTTCTTCGGCCCGGATTACTCGATCCCGCAGTATCACGGCGAGGGCGCGGGCATCGGCATCCGCAAGGGCGAGGACGAGTTGCGCCAGGACTTCAACGAGGCGATCGAGGCGATCCGCGCGGACGGCACCTACGAGGAGATTCGCAGGAAGTACTTCGACTTCGACATCTACGGGGCGGAGGCGTCCTGAGCCACGTCGCGACCGACCCCGCGCCGCCTCGCGCTCCGCGCGGGACGGCGGCCAACGGAGCCGTGGTGCGATGCAGGCGCTGATCGACTACGCGCCGCTGCTCGCCGAGGGCGCGCTCGTCACCATCGTGCTCGCCCTTCTCTCCCTCGCGCTCGCGACCGGGCTCGGCGGACTGGGCGCGGCGGCCAAGCTCTCCGGCGTGGCGCCGCTCGACTGGTCGGCGCGCGCCTACACCACGCTGGTGCGCGGCGTGCCCGACCTCGTGCTGATCCTGCTGCTCTATTACGGCGGCCAGCGCCTCGCCAACACGCTGTTCGGCCTCGGCGCGGTCGAGATCTCGCCCTTCGCCGCCGGCGTGATCGCGATCGGCTTCATCTACGGCGCCTACCTGACCGAGACCTTCCGCGGCGCCTACGCCGCGATCCCGACCGGGCAGGCCGAGGCGGGGCGCGCGCTCGGGCTGGGCCGGCTCGCGATCCTGTGGCGGATCGAGCTGCCACAGCTCGTGCGCTTCGCGATCTCGGGCTACGCCAACGTCTGGCTGGTCCTGCTCAAGGCCACCGCCGTGGTCTCGGTCATCGGCCTCGCCGACCTCGTCGGCCTCGCCGACAAGGCCGGCAAGTCGACCCGCCAGCAGTTCTGGTTCTACCTCGCCGTCCTGCTCGTCTACCTCGCGATCACCGCCGTGTCGGAATGGGCGCTCGGGCGCGTCGAGCGGCGCGCCAACCGGGGGCTCGCGGCATGAACCTCGCGATCGTCGCCGAGCATTGGGCGATGTTCGCCGAAGGGATGTGGATCACGCTGCACCTGACGGCGCTCGCGCTCGCGATCGGCTTCGCGCTGGCGCTGCCGGGCGCGCTCGCGATCCACCGCCGCTCGCGCCTCGCGCCGCTCGTGCGCGCCTGGATCTACGTGTTCCGCGGCACGCCGCTCCTGGTGCAGCTCTACCTGATCTACTACGGCCTCGCGCAGTTCGAGTGGGTGCGCGACGGCCCCTGGTGGGCGATCCTGCGCGAGGCCTGGTGGTGCGCGCTGATCGCGTTCTCGCTCAACTCCGGCGCCTATCAGGCCGAGATCCTGCGAGGCGCCTTCGCCACCACGCCCCGGGGCGAGATCGAGGGCGGCAAGGCTCTCGGTCTGACGCCGCGCCAGGTGACCTGGCTGGTGCTGTTGCCCTCGGCCATGCGCCGCGCGCTGCCGCAGTATTCCAACGAAGTGGTGTTCATGCTGCACGGCTCGGTGGTGGCGAGCGTCATCACCATCCAGGACATCCTCGGCGCGGGCCGAACGCTGAACGCGCGCTACTACGTCGCCTACGAGGGGCTGCTGACGGCGGCGGTGCTCTACGTAGCGATCACCTTCGCGCTGGTCGGCGCCTTCCGCCTGATCGAGCGGC
>JBHJHI010000107.1:0-6373 GCA_050330995.1 Paracoccaceae bacterium | reverse complement strand
CGCTGGTCGAGCGTCTGGGCGGGCGTCCGGGCGTCGCCGTCTGGCTCGACGGCGGGCACAACCCGGCCGCGGGCGCGGCGCTAGCCGCCCACATAGGCGCCCACGCGCGCGCCGAGGGCGGCCGGCTGCACCTGATCGCCGGCAAGCTGGAGACCACGGAGGCGGCCGACTACGCTAGCCCCTTCGCCTCCCTGGTCGGCTGCGTCCGCCCGCTCGCGATCCCCGGCAGCCCGGCGCCGCTCCCGGCCGAGGCGCGGGCCGGGCGCTCCCGCGCCCCCGGGCTCGCGCCCGTGCCGGCGGCGAGCCCGGACGCGGCGGCGGCGGCGGTCGCCGCCGCCACCGAGCCGGGCGACCGGGTGCTGATCGGCGGCTCGCAGTATCTGGCGGGCGTCGTGCTGGCCGAGAACGGCTGACGTCGGGGACGCGCCGGATGGCGGGGGCCGGGGCCGAACCGTGGCAACGGGTCGCGCATTGTCCCCGGTCCGCGCGGATCGCGCGCGGCGTGGGGACGGAGAGCGAGATGCGGGACATGGCGACCGAGCGCGAGGAGCGCTCCCTCTCGGACGTGCTCGACAGCCTGGAGGCGACCGCCGACGACGGCGAGATGCGGGTCAACGACGTGCTCGGCGCGTTCGGCGACCGCTCGCTCGGCGCGATCCTGGCGATGCTGGGCCTCGTGGTGATGATCCCGGTGTTCGGCTCGATCCCCGGCGTGCCGACGCTGGTCGCGGTCCTCGTGATCGCGATGACCGCCCAGGTCGCGCTCGGGCGGGGCGCGCTGCAGGTGCCCGGCCGGCTCGGCCGCGCCTCGATCGGCCGGGAGCGCGTCGAGAGCGGGATCGAGCGCGCGCGCCCCTGGGCGAGGCGGGTCGACCGCGTCCTGTCGGAGCGGCTGACCGTCCTCACGCGCGGGCGCCTCGGGCGGGGCTGCATCGCGTTCGCGGCCGTGCTTCTCGCGGTGACGATGCCGCCGCTCGAGGTGGTGCCCTGGGCCGCGCTCGCGCCGGCCACGGGGATCACCGCCTTCGGCCTCGCGCTGATCGCGCGCGACGGGCTGTTCGCGCTCGCGGGCTACCTGCTCGCGGGGCTGACGGTCTTCCTGCTGGCCACCGCCCTCGGCGGGAGCTGACGCTGGAAGCGCACGGCGGGGCCGCACCCCCTCGCCGGCGCGGGCGGCCACACCATCTCGGCCGGTCATGGCCGACGCGCTGCTGACCCTGACCGACGCCGGGCTCTACTGCCCGCCCGGCGGCTTCCACATCGACCCCGTGCGCCCGGTCGAGCGCGCCGTCGTCACCCATGCGCACGCCGACCACTGCCGCCCGGGCCACGCGCACCTCCTGGTCACGCCCGAGACCGCCGAGATCGCCTGGACCCGCTTCGGGCAGGACGCCTTCGGCACGGTGCAGCGGCTGGAGCCGGGCGAGGTGATCCGCGTCGGCGACGTCGACCTGCGCTTCGCGCCCGCGGGCCACGTGCTCGGCTCGGCGCAGGCGGTGATCGAGCGCGGCGGCCGCCGCGCGGTGGTCTCGGGCGACTACAAGCGTCGCCCCGATCCGTCCTGCGCCCCGTTCGAGCTGGTCGCCTGCGACCTGTTCGTCACCGAGGCCACCTTCGGGCTGCCGGTGTTCCGCCATCCGCCCGTCGAGGGCGAACTCGCGAAGCTGCTCGCGAGCCTCGGGACCTTCCCCGAGCGCGCCCACGCGGTCGGGGCCTATTCGCTCGGCAAGGCGCAGCGGCTGATCCTGGAGCTGCGCGCCATGGGCTACGACGAGACGATCTGGCTGCACGGCGCGCTGATCAAGCTCTGCGACGCCTACCGCGCGATGGGCCACGACCTGGGGTCCACCGCCTACGCGACCGCGGCCGAGGGCAAGGAGATCAAGGGCCGGATCGTGCTCGCGCCCCCCTCGGCGCTCGCCGACACTTGGTGCCGGCGCCTGCCCGACCCGGTGATCGCCGCGGCCTCGGGCTGGATGCGGGTGCGCCAGCGCGCCAAGCAAAAGGGGGTGGAGCTGGCGATGGTGATCTCCGACCACGCCGACTGGGACGAGCTGTGCGCGACCATCGAGGAGACCGGCGCGGGCGAGGTCTGGGTCACCCACGGCGCCGAGGAGGCGCTCTGCCACTGGGCGCGCGGGCGCGGCATCGACGCGCGGCCGCTCTCGATCGCGGGGCTCGGCGAGGGGGAGGCGTGAGCGACGACGGCCGCGGGGCTCACGCCTCGAAGCGGTCCGTGGCGTCGCGGTCGCGGTCGTATCGTCGCGCGAGCGGGAACGCCGGCAGCCAGGCCTCGCGACGGACCGTCCAGCTCTCGTAGCTCGGCGCCAGCCGGTCGGGCGCGTCCAGGGCACCGAGATGCACCTCGACCTCGTCGCCGCTCCGCGAGAACACCGACGAGCCGCAGCGCGGACAGAAGGCCCGCCCGGCGTAGTCGCGCGTCTCCCCCTCGACCGTCACCGCGTCGCGAGGGAACACGGCGGCCGCGTAGAAGAGCGCGCCGTGATGCTTGCGGCAGTCGAGGCAATGGCAGAGGCCGACCCGATAGGGACGCCCCGTCGCCACGAGCCGGACGTCGCCGCAGAGACACCCGCCGGTGAACCGGTCCATGCCCATGCCCTCCCGCTCATCGCCCCCGGCTCGGGACGAGCACCGCCCCGCACGCCCGCCACGCCGCCGCCATCGCCTCTCCCGCCCCGTAAGGCGGATCGACCACCAACAGCCCGAGCCCTGCATCCCGCGCTCGGGCGGATCGACGAACCCCGCCTCCGCCCGCAGGCACGCCGCGCCGAGCGCCCCCTCGACGCGCTCGGCCATCGCCGCGTGGCGCCGGTCGGGCAGGAGAGGATACCAGACCACGACGCAGCCCTCCGGCCAGCGCGCCGCGAGCGCTAGCGCGGTCCCGGCGGTCTCGGCGTATTCCGATTTCACCTCGTAGGAGGGGTCGATCAGCGCGAGCCCGCGCCGCGGCGTCGGGGGCGTCAGCGCGCGGAGGCCCTCGTGGCCGTCGCGGACGTGGACGGCGATGGCGGGGCCGTCGTCGCGCCTCAGCCGGGCGACGGCCGCGACGAGCGCGGCGCGCTCGCCCGGATGACGCTCGCAGAGCACGATCCGGTCCTGCGCGCGCAGCATCGTGGCGGCGATCGCGGGCGAGCCGGGATAGGTCGTAGTGCCGTGGGCGGCGCGCACCGCCGCGACCGCCGCGCGCAACGGCTCGGGCAGCGCTCCGTCCGCCATCCGGCCGACGCCGGCCGCCGCCTCGCCGGTCTTGGCGGCCTCCGGGCTCGCGAGGTCGTAGAGCGCGCGGCCCGCGTGGCTTTCGAGATAGCTGATGCCGCGCGCCTTGCGCGCGAGCAGCCCGAGGAGGGCCGCGAGCGCGGCGTGCTTGTGCAGATCCGCCGCGCCGCCGGCGTGGTAGGCGTGCTGATAGGAGAGCATGACGCCTGCCTACCCCGCGCGGGCGACGTCTCCAAGCGCGCCCCGCGCCTCGGGGCGCGGCCTGTCCAGGCGCGCTCCGAGGCGCGGCTTGCCTCGCCCTGCCGGGGGCGCGGCTTACCTCGCGCGCCATGCGCGCCTTCGCCGACCTGCTCGAACGCCTGCTGTTCACGCCCTCGCGCAACGCGAAGCTGCGGCTGATGCAGCGGTATTTCGCCGAAGTCCCCGACCCCGACCGCGGCTGGGCGCTCGCCGCGCTCTCGGACGGGATCGAGCTGCCGGCGATCTCGGCCTCGCGCATCAAGGACCTCGCCTCGGCGCGCACCGATCCGGTGCTGTTCGCGCTGAGCCGCGACTACGTCGGCGACCTCGCCGAGACGGTGGCGCTGATCTGGCCCGCGCCGGAGGGCGCACCACGATCCACCGCGCCGGAGGGCGCCTCGCGATCCACCACGCCGAAGGGCGCGGGCACCGACGAGACGCCGCGGCTCTCGGAGGTGGTCGAGACGCTGCGCGCCACCTCTCGCGCGCGCATGGGCGAGGTGTTCGAGGGGCTGCTCGACCGCATGGGGCCGTCCGAGCGGCTGGCGCTGATCAAGCTCGCCACCGGCGGGGGCACGCGCGTCGGCGTCTCGGCGCGGCTCGCCAAGACCGCGCTCGCGGCCTACGCCACCTCGCGCCGGGAGGGGGCGCCGCCCTCGGACCACGCGCCCGCACCGGGAGCAGACGCCGCCGTGCCGGGCGACGACGTGCCCACGATCGAGCGGATCGAGGAGCTGTGGCACGGGCTCGCGCCCCCTTACGAGGAGCTGTTCGCCTGGGTCGAGGGCGGCCCCGAGCCGTCGGTCGACCTCTCGCTCGCCTTCCGCCCGATGATGCTCGCCAACCCCGTCGAGGAGCGCTGGTCCTCGCTCGACCCCGCCGCCTACCGCGCCGAATGGAAGTGGGACGGCATCCGCGTCCAGGCCGCCGCCTTCGGGGCCGAACGCCGGCTCTACAGCCGCACCGGCGAGGACATCGCGGCCGCCTTCCCCGACATCGTCGCGACCATGGCCTGGGAGGGCGCGGTCGACGGCGAGCTCCTGGTCGCGAGGGACGGCGAGGTCGCGCCGTTCTCGGAACTGCAACGCCGGCTCGGGCGCAAGGAGCCGGGCGCCAGGCTGCTGGCCGAGGCGCCGGCGCACCTGCGCCTCTACGACATCCTGCACGACGGCGCGGCCGACACCCGCGCGCTGCCCCTCGACCGGCGCCGCGCCGTGCTGGCGGACTGGCTGGCCCGCCACGCGCCCGAACGCACCGATCTCTCGCCCCTGATCCCCTTCGAGACCTGGGCCGATCTGGAGGCCTTGCGCGAGGGCGCGCGTGAGGCGAGCCAGGAGGGGCTGATGCTCAAGCGCGGCGACAGCCCCTACCAGGGCGGGCGCCCCATGGGGCCGTGGTTCAAGTGGAAGCGCGAGCCGCTCTCGGCCGACTGCGTGCTGATCTACGCGCAGCGGGGCTCCGGCAAGCGCTCGTCGTTCTACTCGGACTACACCTTCGCCGCCTGGGCCGCGTCCGACGACGGCTCGAACACCGGGCGCCTCGTGCCGGTCGGCAAGGCCTACTCGGGCTACACCGACGAGGAGCTGAAGGTGCTCGACCGCTGGATCCGCAACAACACGGTCGAGCGCTTCGGCCCGGTGCGCTCGGTCGATCCGCGCCTCGTCTTGGAGATCGCCTTCGACGCGGTGCAGCGCTCGACGCGCCACAAGTCGGGGATCGCGATGCGCTTCCCGCGCATCAAGCGCATCCGCTGGGACAAGCCGGCCGAGGAGGCCGACCGGCTGGAGAGCCTGGAGGCGATGATCCCGCCCGACCCGACCGCGCCGGCCGAGGGCTGAGCCGGACCCGGAGGCGCCTCGGTCAGAGCCGCTTCAGCCAGACGCGCATCGCCTTCTCGGTCTCGGCGTCCTCGCCCACGTCCTTCCAGGCGTAGCGCGCCTCGGCGCCGTCGACGACTGCGTAGCCGCGCTTCCGCCAAAAGCCGTCGAGGGGGACGTAGTCGGCCGGCTTCAGCGGATGGTCGGCCGGGCGGATCACCGAGCAGAACACCGAGTAGGCCCGCCCGAGCGCGCGGCCCTTCGCCTCGCGGTGCTCGAAGAAGGCGACGCCGATCCCCTGGCCGCGGTACTCGGGCAGGAGCACGCTCTCGCCGCAGTAGTAGATCTCGCGCGGGTCGAGGCCGGCGGCGTCGAGCGCCGCGCCGAACTCGTCGGCGTGGTCCTCCATCGGCGCCGCGGTCGAGGCGCCGACCAGCGCGTCGCCGTCGAAGGCGCCGACCACGAGGGCATGCTCGCTCTCGGTGTAGGGCTTGAGATACTCGGCCTCGTAGGCCCGGTCGCCGTCGTAGAGATAGGGCCAGTCGCGGAACACGCGGATGCGAAGCGACGCGAGGTCGTCGAGGCGCTCGGCGATCTCGGCGGGCGCGAGGTCGCGGACGCGGGCGGTGGCGGTCATCGGTGGGCGCTCCTCTCGGCTCTCGGTCGGGACGGACCGGCAGCCTCGGCCGAAGGCGGACACCCGCGCAACCGAGCAACGGCGGGGTCGCGTCGCCCGACGCCGCGGGGAGGCCACCGGCGGGCGAGGCCGGCGCGAAGCGCCGGACCGGGGCGGCGGGGGAGCGATCCGGGAGAGGAGAGATGGCCGGACGGGCGGACATCGCGGTGGTGGGCGCGGGCGCCTTCGGGCTCTCGATCGCGCTCGAGGCGGCGCGGCGCGGGGCGCGCGTCGTGGTGCTCGACGCGGCCGCGCCGGGGGCGGGCGCCTCGGCGACGCCGACGGGCGCGCTCGTGCCGTTTCCGCGCGCCGCGCCGGGCGACCCGCTCGCCAAGCTCCAGGCAGAGGGGCTCTGCGCCATGCCCGCGTTCGCGCGCCGCCTCGCCGAGGCGACCGGGCGCGA
>JBHJHI010000106.1:0-33868 GCA_050330995.1 Paracoccaceae bacterium | reverse complement strand
GGCGCGCGCGCCCGCTGTGCGCCGCCCCGCCGTCCCTACCTCCCGCCTCCACCCCGCCACGCGCCGGCTGGCCTTGGCGGGGCGGGGCGTGGCGGCCGCCGAGGCGGGCTCGGCGGTCTGCCTCGTCACCCACGACGCCGTCATGGCCGAGCGCTGGGCCGGGCGCGTGCTCGATCTCGCCGCCCATGCGCCGAGGGTCGGCGAGATCGCGGCCGCCGAGCGGGCACCGGCCGGCACCGAACCCGACGCGCGGGCCGTGGAAGTCTGAAAGGGGTCGACCGAAGTCGACCGCCGGTGCCGCCGTGAACGGCGGGAAGGGTCGAAGGACCGGGCGCGGCCCGGTCCCCCGGGTCGCACCGGGGACGACCATCATCCGCAGTTCCGCACGGTTCCCCCCGCTCGGGCCGCGGCCGCGCCGTGCGGTGCCTACCCCTGGCTGGCCGCGGCCGGCGGCTCGGTCCCGCGGGCGCCGTTCAGCATCCCCTCGATCGCATCGGCGCCGGCATAGCCCGCCGCGACCACCGCGATGATGGCGCTGCTCGTGATCGAGGCGGGGTCGAGGGCGACGAGCGCCGTCAAGCACCCCGCGGCCGCGCCGAGGAACAGCCCGAGCGCGGCGTGCGAGAGCGAGAACACCGCGCCGACCCGCTGGCCCGGATGCGCGCGCATCGCCTTGCGCAACCCGACCGCGACACGCAGCGCCTGCCCGATCGAGCCCAGCACCGCACCGACCGCCGCGGCTTGCAGCAACGTCACGAAATCCATGTCTCGTCTCCTTCGCGTCCTCTGACTGGTTGGAGGTGAGGCGGGGCCGGACGGGCCGGTCCTGCCCATCGGTGTCGGGCTCGTGCCCTGCACGCGCCTACGCCAGCGCCGGGATCGGCCGCTCCAGTTCGCCGACCTTCTCGTCGGTCTCGCGCGCCAGATCGCGGATGTCCTCGAACAGCGCCCCGGCCCGCGCTCGCGGGTCCGGGTCCGGCCCGTCCGTCAGCGCCGGGCCCATGGCGATGGGGAGGCGGCCCGAGAGGGCGAACATGGCCTCGGTGATCGGGATCGGTCGGAACGAGCCCTGCACGAGGAACCGCGCGGCCCGCGCGCCGAGCGCGATGGGATCGACGTACTCGGGGAAGCGTCCGTCCGGGCATGCCGGGATCACTCCTTCGGTCGTCGGCACGAGGGCGAGCCCGGACGGCTCGGCGTCGTCGGTCTCGGGGAACACCTCGTCGCCCCGGACGTCGAAGCGGCGGTCGAAGTCGCCGGGCGCCACGAAGGGCACGCCTTCCCGAGCGCGCGCGTCGATCCGGTCCTCCGGGATCGGCACCTGTCGCGCCAGCGTCGGGCGGTCCGGGTCGGCGCTGTCGAGGGCGGCGGGCAGAACGAAGGGAGCGGCCAGGGAACGGGCGACGGTACGGTGCATGACGGCCTCCCAACGCAGCGTTGCAATCTGGGACAGGCTACACGCAGAGCGCGATCGGGGGTGTGACGACCGTCACAGGCGAGCTGCTGCGGCGCGCCGCCCTCGCCGCCTGATCCGCGGCCCGAGCCCTACCGGACCGCCGGTCCCGGCGAGCGGCGCGTTGCCGGCGAGCGAGCCGCGCCCGAACACCGCGCCGGCGTCGGCGAAGACGGCGGACCACGACCAGCGCCTCCGGCGAGCGAAAGCCTCCGCGTCGGGGGCCGCGCTCCGAGCGCCCGCCTCGGCCACGCCGTCACGGGCGCCGCGCTGGCGCCGCCTCCTCCCGCGCGAGCCGTTCGCGGGCGAAGTCGACGAAGGCGCGGAGCTTCGCCATCACCTGCGCACGCGCCGGGAAGTAGATGTGGAACCCCGGGATCGCGGGCAGGTGCGCCTCCAGCACGTGTTCGAGCCGGCCGGCGTCCACGTCGGCGCGCACCACCGGCTCGACCTCGTAGGCGAGGCCGAGCCCGTCGCGCGCGGCGTGGAGCTTGGCGGCCGGGTCGTTGACGATCACGCCGCCCGACACCGGCACATGGACGTCGCCCTCGGCCCCGACGAAGCGCCAGTGGTAGAGCGTGCGCCGGGTCGGGCGGCGGAAGTTGATGCAGTCGTGGGCCGCGAGGTCGTCCGGCGTCCGTGGCCGGCCGCGGCGGGCGAGGTAGTCGGGCGAGGCCACCACCGCCATGCGCGAAGGCGGCGTGAGGCGCACCGAGACCATGTCGGGCTCGACGAGCTGGCCGAGACGGATGCCGGCGTCGAAGCCCTCGGCGACGATGTCGGCGAGGCCGTCGTCGAGGAACACCTCCACCGCCACGGCCGGACAGGCCTCGCGGAAGGGCGCCAGCACCGGCGCCAGCACCGTCCCGAGCGCGATGCGCGGCGCGTTGAGGCGCAAGAGCCCGCTCGGCCCGCGCCCGAAGCCGCGCGCCGCCTCGCAGGCGTCCGCGATCTCGGCCATCGCCGGGCGCGCCCGCTCGGCGAGCGCGCGGCCGGCCTCGGTCAGCGCGACGCTGCGGGTGGTGCGCGCGAACAGCACCGTGCCGAGCCGCGCCTCCATCGCCTTGATTGACTGGCTGACGGCCGAGGGCTGCACCCCGAGCGCGCGGGCGGCGGCGCGAAAGCCGCCGTGCTCGACCACGGCGAGGAAGGGGATCAGGGCGTCGAGGTCGGCGCGCTGCATTGATCGCTCTCGCTGAACAGGGTGTTCCGGATCGGCCATGTACCCTGAACGGTAGGGCGTCGTCATCTTCCCCGTCGAGCGGCGCCGACCCCCGGCGCCACAAACCTGGGAGACGGACCATGACCGAGGCCGCCACCAACACCCGCCGCGACCTGCTGCGCGTCACCGCCGCCGGCGGCGCGATCGCCGCCACCGGCCTCGCCGGCACCGCGCTTGCCGAGGCGCCCGCCGGGCGGCTCGCCGGCAAGACCGCGCCCGCCGGCCGACTGGCCGGCAAGACCGCGCCCGCCGGCCTACTGGCCGGCAAGACCGCGCTCGTGACCGGCGCCGCGCGCGGCATCGGGCGCGCCATCGCCGAGACCTACGCCCGCGAGGGCGCGAGCGTGGTCATGCTCGACCTCGCCGACCCGGACGCGCTGCCGCCCGTCGAGGGGTTTCGCACCGCGACGGCCGAGGAGTTCGCCGAGGCCGCCGCGAGCGTGGCCGCGATCACCCCGAACGTCGTGCAGGTCCGCGGCGACGTGCGCCGGCCGGACGATCTCGATGCCGCCGTCGCGCGAGCGGTCGAGCGCTTCGGCGGGCTCGACATCGCGGTCGCCAACGCCGGCTACGTCCGCTGGCATTCCTTCGCGGACGGCACTGCCGAGGACTGGCAGAGCGTGCTCGACGTGAACGTCACCGGCGTCTTCGACACCTTCCGCGCAGCGATCCCGGCGCTGCGCGCGCGGGGCGGTGGACGGCTGATCGCGCTGTCCTCGATCGGCGGGCGCCAGGGTGTGCCCGGCAACGGCGCCTACACCGCCTCGAAGTGGGCGGTGAACGGTCTGGTCAAGCAGGCCGCCATCGAACTCGGCCCCGAGCATATCACCGTCAACGCGATCGCGCCGGGGCCGGTGAACACCGCGATGTATCGCTCGGAGGGTCAGATCCGTTCGATGGGTCTCGACAGCGCCGCCGAGCAGGACGCGGCGGCGAACCCGATGCTGCCTCTGGGCGATCGCCCCGCGATGGCGCCCGAGGAGATCGCCGAGGCGGCGGTGTTCCTCGCGAGCGACGGGGCGGGCGTGATCTCGGGCGTCTCGCTCGACGTGGCGCTCGGCTACAACGCCCACTACACGGCGTGAGGCACGGCAGGCTGTCCGCCGCGCGCTGCTGATCGGCCGGGGCGGCGCGCCGACGCTCGTGACGGACCCGGTTTCGACCGCTCTCGCCGCCGCGACGCTCGCCGTCGTGCTCTGGCCGATCCTTCGCGGCCTGCGCGAGCGGCGACGGTCCGGACGTGACGACGAGGTATCGTCCCCGTCAGACCGAGGCGCCGCCGGCCGCCGCTCCGCGGCGCGACGCGATCCGCTCGGGCGGCGATCCCCCGACATGCGACAGCGTCATGGACCGACCTGACCCGGGAGGACAGCCGCGGCGCCCCTCCCGAGCGCAGCCCGGAAGGTTGCAGGGCACCTCTCTCGCCCCAAGACGGGATCGCCCCGGCACGCATCGTGCCGGGGCGATCATCGTGCCGGGGTGATCCACGGCGCTCGGAGGAGCGCGGTGGCCGGAGCGCTCACCCCGCGGCCGGCATGGGCGCGCCTCCCGCGTCGCGCCGTGCCGTCAGCATGCGGATGGTGGCGTAGAAGATCGGGGTGTAGACGAGGCCGAAGACCGTCACGCCCGACATGCCGGCGACCACCGCGATGCCGATCGCCTGGCGGAGTTCCGCCCCCGCCCCTTCGGCGATGGCGAGCGGCACGGTGCCGAGGATGAAGGCGAACGAGGTCATCAGGATCGGGCGCAGCCTCAGGCGCGCGGCCTCGATCGCGGCCTCGGTCGCCGTGCGGCCCTCGTCCTCGAGCTGGCGGGCGAACTCGACGATCAGGATGGCGTTCTTGGACGCGAGACCAACGAGGACGATCAGCGCCACCTGCGTCAGCAGGTTGTTGTCCAGGCCCATCCAGACCACGCCGCCGAGCGCGGAGAGGATCACGGTCGGCACGATCAGGATGACCGCGAGCGGCAGCGCCCAGCTCTCGTAGAGCGAGGCGAGCACGAGGAACACGAACACGATCGCGAGCAGGAACAGCACGGTGCCGTCCTCGGTGGTGCGCTCCTGGTAGCTGAGGTCGGTCCACTCGATGCCGTAGCCGGCGGGCAGGGTCTCGGCTGCGATCGCCTCGACGATGGCCAGCGCCTCGCCCGAGCTGACGCCGGCACCGGCGCCGAACACCTCGGCCGTCGGGAACAGGTTGTAGCGCGGCACCCGCTCGGCCCCGGTGCGGGTCTCGATCGTGGCGACGGCGCCTAGGGGCACCATGCGGCCGCTGTCGCTGCGGGTTCTGAGACCCGCGAGCTGCTCGGCGTCGAGGCGGAACTCGGGCGCGGCCTGCGCGCGGACCTGGTAGGTGCGCCCGAGCAGGTTGATGTCGTTGACGTAGGCCGAGCCGAGATAGACCTCCAGCATCTCGGACAGTCGCTCGACGGGCAGGCCGATCTGCTCGGCGCGGGCGTGGTCGACGTCGAGGTGGATCTGCGGCGCGTCGGCCGAGAAGGGCGAGAAGGCGAAGGCGACGCGCGCGTCCGCGTTCAGCGCGGCGGTGAGATCGGCGGTCGCCGCGGCGAGGTCGGCCGCGCCGCGCGCGTCGTAGTCCTGCACCCTGAGCGCGAAGCCGCCGCCGGTGCCGATGCCGCGGATGGTGGGCGGCGCGATCACGTTGATGCGCGCGCCGGCGATGCCGGCCATGGCCGCCTCCAGCTCGGGCTGGATCGCGTCGAGCGGCCGCTCGCGCGCGAGGCGGTCGTCGAAGGGGTCGAGCTGGGCGAACACCACGCCCGAGGCGCTCGACGTCGTGCCCGTCAGCGGCGCTAGGCCGGTGAACTCGTGGACCCAGCCGACGCCGTCGATGGCGATGGCGGCCTCGGCGACCTCGCGCAGCACCGCGTCGGTGCGCGACAGCGACGAGCCCGCCGGGGTGTCGACGGTGACGATCAGATAGCCCTGGTCGGAGGCCGGCACGAAGCCGCGCGGCGTGGTCATGAGCAACCCGGCGGCGCCGGCCACCAGCACGGCGTAGAGCGCGAGCATCGCCCAGCGCGCCGCGATCAGACGGCCGAGGAGCGCGCCGTAGCCCGCGGCGAGGCGCTCGAAGCCGCGGTTGAAGCCGTTCGCGGCCGCCGCGCCGAGCCGGGCGGGCAGGCTCCGGCGTCGCTCGACGGTGTTGTGGCGCAGCAGGAGCGCGGCGAGCGCGGGCGACAGCGTCAGCGAGTTGAACACCGAGATCAGCGTCGCCACGGCGATGGCGACGGCGAACTGGCGGAAGAACTCGCCCGAGATGCCGTCGAGCAGCATGGTCGGCGCGAACACCGCGGCGAGGGCGAGGCCGGTCGAGACCAGCGCGCCCGAGATCTCGGCCATGGTCCGCCGCGTCGCCTCGACGGGCGAGAGGCCCTCGCCGAGATAGCGCTCGACGTTCTCGACCACGACGATGGCGTCGTCGACCACGATGCCGACGGCGAGCACTAGGCCGAACAGCGTCAGCGTGTTGATCGAGTAGCCGAGGGCGGCCATCACGATGAAGGTGCCGACGAGGCTGACCGGGATCGCCAGCACCGGGATGATCGTCGCGCGGCCCGACTGCAGGAACACGACCACGACGAGGACGACCAGCAGGACGGCCTCGACGATGGTGTGCTCCAGCGCCTCGATCGAGCGGATGGTGAAGAAGTCGGTGGGGTTGTAGGTGGAGGCGTGGTCGACGCCGGCGGGGAAGTCCTCCGCCAGATCGGCCATCACCGCCTTGACCGCCTCGGAGGTCTCGATCGCGTTCTCGCCGGGCTGCTGGAAGATCAGGAGCGCCACGATCGGCTGGCCGTTCATGCGCGCGCTGGTGGTGTAGCGCTCGGCGCCGAGTTCGATGCGGGCGACGTCGGCGAGGCGCACGACCCGGCCGTCCTCGCCGCGCTTGACGACGATGTCCTCGAACTCGGCGACCTCCGAGAGCCGGCCGCGCAAGGTCACGGCGGGCTGGTAGGCGCGATCGCTCGCGACCGGCGGCTGGGCGAGCTGGCCGCCGGCGACGGCGACGTTCTGGCCGCGGATGGCCTCGACCACCTCGCCCGGCGTCAGCGCCAGATCGGCGATGCGCTCGGGGTCGAGCCAGACGCGCATGGCGTAGTCGCGGGCACCCTGCACGGTGATCGAGCCCACGCCCGGCAGCCGGCGCAGCACCGGCTCGACCCGGCTGGTGGCGTAGTTCGACAAAAAGAGCTGGTCGCGGCTGTCGTCGGGCGAGACGAGCTGCACGACCATCAGCATGTCGGGGGCGTTCTTCTCGACCGCCACGCCGGTGCGGCGCACCTCCTCGGGCAGGCGCGGCTCGGCGAGCGCCACGCGGTTCTGCACCAGCACCAGCGCCTCGTCGACGTCGGTGCCGAGCGCGAAGGTCACCGTCAGGCGCATCTCGCCGTCGTTGGTGGCGTGGCTCTGCATGTAGAGCATGCCGTCGACGCCGTTGACCTCCTGCTCGATGGGCGTCGCCACCGTCTCGGCGATGGTCGCGGCGTCGGCGCCGGGATACTGCGCCACCACCTGCACGGTCGGCGGCACCACCTCGGGGAACTGGCTGATCGCGAGGCGGCTCATCGCCACCAGCCCCGTGATCAGGATCACGACCGAGAGCGAGATCGCGAAGATCGGCCGTTCGACGAAGATCTGTCCGAGTTTCATGGCGTCCTCCCTCACTCGGCGGCGTCGTTGACGGGGGCGGCGGCGAGGGTCGTGGCCCCCTCGCGCGTCTCGGCGGCGACGAGCGTGCCCGGCCGGGCGCGATGGCGGCCCTCGACCACCACGCGCTCGCCGGCGGCGAGGCCGTGGCGCACGACGCGCAGGCCCTCGTGCAGGGGACCGGTCTCGACCGCGCGGCTCTCGACCCGGCCGCTCCGGTCGACCACCAGCACGGTGCGGCTCGCCTGCTCGCCCGCGACGGCCTCGTCGGGCACCAGCACGGTCGGCGTCTCGGGCCGGCCGAGCAGGTCGACGCGGGCGAACATGCCCGGCGTCAGCAGGTGGTCGGGGTTGTCGACCAGCGCGCGGGCGCGGATCGTGCCGGTGCCGCGGTCGATGCGGTTGGCGACGAAGTCCATGCGACCCTCGATCGGGTGGACGCCACCGTCGGGCAGCGTGATCCGGACCGGGTTGGCGGTGGTGCGCGAGGAGCCGCGCACGCCGTCGAGGGCGAGGCGGTTGTAGCGCAGGAGCGCGTTCTGATCGACGTCGAACACCACGTGGATCGGGTCGAGCGCCACGACGCTGGTCAGCGTCGCCGCCCCCGAGCCGATGCCGCGCACGAGGCTGCCGACATCGAGGCGGGTCTCGTCGATGCGCCCGGTGATCGGCGCACGCACCACCGTGTAGTCCAGATCGAGCGCGGCCTGCTCGGCGCGCGCGCGCGCCGCCTCCAGGCTCGCGGACGCGCTCGCCATCTCGGCACGGGCGGCGTCGCCCTGCGCCTCGCTGACGTGGCCGCGCTCGACCAGCCGCTCGGTGCGCTCCAGCTCGACGCGGGCGAGGCCGAGGCGGGCCTCGGCCTCGGCGACCGCCGCCTCCGCGAGGCGCAGCGCCGCTTCGAAGGGACGGGGGTCGATGGTGAAGAGCGGCGCGCCGGCGTCGACGATCTGGCCCTCCTCGAAGTGGACGGCCGTCAGGTGGCCGCTGACGCGGGCGCTGATCTCGACGGCCTCGGTCGCCATGACGCGGGCGGGGTAGCGGTCCCACTCGGTCACGCCGCGCTCGACGGCGCTCGCCACCACCACGGACGGCGGCGGCGCCTCGGCGACCGGGACGGCGGCCTCGGCGGTCAGCGCGCGATCGTGCCAGGCGTGGTAGCCGCCGGCGAGCGCGGTGCTCAGCATCAGGGCGGCGATCAGGGGTTTCTTCGACATCGGGGTCTCCTCGTCGGTGGCGTCGGAGACCCTCGGGCCTCCGCTGACGGGGAAGATGCGCAGTGCCGATGCAATCCTGTAGGCGAATGCTAAGACTAACGAACAGTCGCTTGGCGAATGACCAGCCGTGCAGCCGTCCGTGGCGGGCGTCTGCCGCCGGCGAGCCGCGGCACGTGAGCGGTCCTGCCCCGAGCATCCCCTGGCCGCGCTTTCGGAGGGAGGCGACGATCCGCGAGCGTGCGCCGCGATGCCATGGGGCCGATCGGCTCGGAACGGCCGCCCTCGCCGGCCGACGTCGGCGAGGGCGCGGCCGACGAGTCCCTAGCGCCCGGTCGCGTCCGCGAGGCCGGCACGCCCCGCTACGATCGTGGCGGACGTCGTTCGTCTCCTTGCGTGCCGGATGCCGGTTCGCGGTCGTCGTCGCACGCGTGAGCCCCGCCGGGTCGGGGTGTAGGGGTCGATCCTCTCGCGCCCGAGTGCCTGCGGGCTCTCCCCGACATGGTGGCGCAACCCTTCGGGGCGGATGCCGGCCGGGGTCGGGCCGTCCTTCTCGACGCCGGCCTCGGAGGCGACGAACACGTCGGGACGGCCGGCCAGCGCGGTCCGTGGGCGCGGGCGGTGGCGACGACCCGTGCCGTCTTCGACGGCGGTGCGCATCGGAGCGAGGCCGACCCTCAGGGCCCGAACGGGCCGGCGTCGCCGGGCCATCCGGTCGGCCGCACGGCGCCATGGCCGAGGCGGTCGACGCCGCGCCCGTCGGGGAAGGCGGGGAGGGCCACGGGAGATCCCCCAGGATCGGAAAGGTTCAGGCGGTCGGGGACAGCCGGGCGAGCGCGCCGATCAGCGCCTCGGGGCCGGGCCTGTGGGCGTGGTCGGCATGGACTTCGGCGTGGGCGATGCGTCCGTCCGGGGCGACGACGAAGCGCGCCGGCATCGCCAGCGTCCGCTCGTCGTCGCCCGGCGCCCGTTCGACGTCGGGCGTCGCGTCCGGCAGGCGATGGACCAGGCCGAAGCGGCGCGCGAGCGCGTCGCGGTGGTCCGAGAGTACGTCGAAGGCGGCGCCGGCCTGGCGCTTCGAGCGCCGGCTGTCGGCCGCGCTCTGCGGCGAGACCGCGATCAGCGTCGCGCCATGCGCCTCGATCGCGGGCAGCGCGGCCTGGAGCGTCGTCAGCTCGGCCTCGCAGCCCACGCACCAGAGGCCACGATAGAAGCTGATCGCCAGCGGTCCGCGGGCGAGCGCCACGTCGGAGCGCAGCACCGCGCCGGACTCGCTCGCCAGCGCGAAGCAGGGCGCGCGATCGCCGACCCTCAGCGCGCGTCCGGCGCCATCGCGCGCGGCCAGCGCCTCGGTCGCGCGGCGCTCTCGCGCCACCCGCTCCAGGGCGGCGCCGAGAGCGGTGGGGTCGAGGGCGGTCGTCTCGGGATCGCGAGGCGGGGTCATGATCGGGCTCCTCTCTGCACGGAGCGCAACCTGGGCGACGACGGCCTCCCCCTGAAGGCGGATATGCCCTATATCCGCCATCCGTATTCCGAATGAGCAGGGACGCAGGGTGGCCAAGACCCTCGATCGCTTCGACCTGATGCGCCTCTACGTGCGCATCGCCGAGACCGGCTCGCTCAGCGCGGCCGGACGCTCGCTCGGGCTGTCGCAGCCCTCGGCGAGCCGGCAGCTGCGTGAACTGGAGAGCGAACTCGGCACCCAGCTCGTCATGCGCACCACCCACGAGCTGACGCTGACCGAGGCGGGCCGGACGTTCCTGGCGGATGCGCGCCGACTGCTCGGCGACTGGGAGACGACGCTGGAGCGCTTCCGGCTGGAGCAGGGCGAGGTGCGCGGCCCGATCCGCGTCGCCGCCCCCTCCGGCCTCGGCCAGACCGTGATGGCCGACCTCGCCGGCAGCTTCGTCGCGCGCCATCCGGGCGTGTCGCTCGACTGGCTGCTCGACGACGCGCCGCGCGACCTGATCGGCGAGGGGATCGACCTCTGGATCCGCGTCGGCCCGATCGCCGACGACAGCCTGATCGTGCGCGGGCTCTGGCAGATCGAGCGGGTGGTCGTGGCGGCGCCGTCCTCGGGCATCGAGGCGGCGCGTCCGGACGATCTCGCCGAGGCGCCGGCGGTGGTGCTCGGCCCTTACGTCGGCACCGCGATCGACCTCGCCGGTCCCGACGGCGCGGCCGCCACCCTCGCGCCGAAGGCGGCGATCTCGACCGACAACCTGTTCGCTGCCGAGCGGCTGACGCTCGCGGGTCGGGGCTATTCGATCCTGCCGCTCTGGATGATGCAGCCCCACGTCGATGCGGGTCTGGCGCGCGTCGTTTGCCCGGGCTGGCATCCGCCGCCGCTCGGGCTGTCGCTCGCCTATCCGCAGTCGCGCTACCGCCCGATGCGGGTCAACCTCTTGATCGAGCACATACGCCGCGACCTGCCCGCCACCGGCGCCGGGATCATCCCGATCGGCTGACGGGGACCGGGGAGCATCCGGGCGGTCGCCGTCAGGGCGGCGACGTCGGTCGCCGCGATCGAGGGCCCTCGGATCGCGGCGCCGGGGATCGCCCCGCCCGACGAGCGGGCAGAGCGATCGGACAGGCCGGTCAACGCGCGTCCGTCTCCGGCTCGTCGATCGTCGGCTCGACGGGGGCGAGCGTCGCGCCGGCATTCTTGGCGAGGGCGGTGGCCTCCTCGACGCCGAAGAGTTCGCCGAGCGCGCTCGGCGTCCCGTAGCCCGGCGCGTCCGCGCGCGCCTCGGCCCAGAGCGCCTGGACCTGGTCGTGGCGATCGCGCGCCGTCGGTCCGGCGGCGAGCGGCGTGGTGATCCCGAGGAAGAGGGCGGTCGTCGTCAGGGCGGCGATGGTGGTGCGCATGGTCTCTCTCCTTGGTTGGCGCCGGAGCCGTCCGGCGATGGCGAGGAGGTGAGGGGACGCACGCCGCCCGGGAAGGCGGATATCGGCCATGACGATCATCCGCATAACGAATGAGCGGGGATCCGACGGCGAAGACGCCCGGCCGCTCCGGATCGATACGTCTCCTGCCGGGACGACGGCGTCGCGCCGTGCGATGGACGCGGTCCTCGGGGGTCGGGGTCGAGCGCTCACCGCGTAGTCGCGAATGGTACGAAGCGTAGCGGCGAGTGGTACGAAGCGTAGCGGCGAGCGGACGCGAGACCCCTGTCCCGGCCATGCCTCCTGCGCGCGCCGACGATCCGCTGCTGACGGTCCTGAGCCGATGCCTCTTGAGAGGGGACGACACGGTCGTCTGGACGGTTGCTGCACTTCTCCATCGGGTCACGGACGGCCGACGGCTGTCGCGGCGGCGGATGGCGGGCGAGCCGGGGGGCCGGGCGCGGCGCGGTCGTCTACGGGGCGCCGGAGCCGAGATCGCGGGAGGTCCGCTCTCGGCCGCCTAGGGCGAGGCCGATGCCCGCGAGCGGCAGACCGGCAAGGTGCGTGCTCCAGCGCTCGCCGGCGCTGACCGGCAGGGCGCGGGTCAGGGTGCCCGTGGTGACGACCTCGCCCGGCGCCAGCGGCGGGCTCGACGGGTCGGCCGCGAGCGTGTCCACGAGATGGCGCAGCGCCGCGAGCGGCCCGCCGCCGAGCACGTTCGCCGCCTCGCCCTCCTCGACCGCGACGCCGTCGCGCGAGAGCGTCACGCGGAACGTCGCGAGATCCGCGTACCACCGCTCGACATTCTCGTCCGTGACCGCGACCCGCGGGCCGAGCAGGAGCGCGCCGTGCAGGCCGAAGGCGGCGACGGTGTCGGGGGCGGTGAAGCGCCAGGCGGGAAACAGCGACTGCACGATCTCGAAGCCGTGCGCGACCCAGCCGACGCAGCCGAGGAGCGCGCGCTCGTCCATGCCGGGCTCGGGCGCGGCGCGCAGGCCGAAGGCGATCTCGGGCTCGAGGCGCGGCTCGACGAAGGGGGCGAGGGCGAAGGGGCCGTCGAGATCGGCGAGGGCGTGCAGCGTGGTGTCGTAGAGCGTGCCCCAGATCGGCGCGGCGACGGCGTACTCGGCCCAGATCGTCGTGTTGGTGAAGCCGATCTTGCGCCCGACCGGACGCTCGCCGCGCGCCTGGCGCAGGCGGCGCACCTCGGCGGCGACGCGATAGCCCGCGGCGAGGTCGAAGGCGGGGTCGTGCGTCGAGAGCGGCGCGAAGGGCCGGCGCCCGGCGAGGGCGTCGAGCAAGCCCTGCGCCGCGTTCGAGGGGTCGGCGGTGGCGTGTCGCGCGTCCTGGGTCATGGCGCCGGTTTAGACGGTGCGACCGTTCCGGGCAAAGCCTCGCGGCACGGGGTGCCGGGATCGGACGATCGCCGCCGCATGACGGTTCTCCCGGGAGGACCGATCGCGCCGGCGAGATCGAGCGAGCCGGACCACGACGGGACGTGCGCGCCGCGTCGGGCCGTCCGCCCGCGACGAACCGGGGACCCTTGCGGGCGGTCCGGGCCCTCGCTCGCCACCCAGCCCGCGACGGAGGCGGTCGTGGCAGGACCGGCAGGCTCCGATTTCGCCACGGGTCACACGTCCCGGCTGCTCCTCGCGCGCTTGCTCGGCCGGGACACGCGGCGCGCCGCGTCCGCGAAGAACGTCGTCCTCGCCGCTCGGGGTCGGCCACCGCGGCGACCGGACATCGACGCAGATCGAAGTTCGGAGACCGACTCCCCATCCCGAGGCCTTTCGGCCGTCGCTTCGTTCACGTCGCACTCACCGGAGACTGAACAAATTTCGTATCGCGACAGAGAGGTTAGACGCCTGCCGGCCTGTTTTCATCCAAGTCAGTTTCATTAGATAATTTTTATTTTTCGACCAAATCTCTTGGTAATCAGGTAAGGTCGATCATCGAGGAGCACGGTGATGCCGCTGAGGAAATGCTAACGGAACCAAAGGCGCATAGTCAGTCGGCTTGATGTTCGGAAGAACGACCCGTACCGGGCGGCTTTCGACGCAGGCGCCCGACCATCTGTTCGAGGGTGCAATCTCTCCTGATCGACAGGCCGGCCACGACGCGAGCGTCCGCTTGGTTCCGAGGGAGGCGCTTTCGAGCGCACGCGCGCTCGGCCCCGCACCGAACTCGCCGCCCGCGCTGCCCGGCCGCGCAGGCGCCGCGCGGGGTGATCGGGAAGCCGTCTCGCGGCGAACGACGCCCGCGCCGGGACGCGGCGCGCAGAGGGCGAACGACGACCAGGGAGAACCCCATGACCCCGACCATGAAGGCCGCCGTCGTCAGGGCGCTCGGCCAGCCGCTGGTGATCGACGAGGTGGCGCGCCCCGCCGCCGCGCCGGGCCGCATCGTCGTGAAGGTGGAAGCCTCCGGCGTGTGCCACACCGATCTGCACGCCGCCGAAGGGGACTGGCCGATCAAGCCCGAGCCGCCCTTCATTCCGGGCCACGAGGGCGTGGGGTACGTCGCCGAGGTCGGGGCGGGCGTCGAAGGCGTGAAGGAGGGCGACCGCGTCGGCGTGCCCTGGCTGCACACCGCCTGCGGCGCCTGCCGCGCCTGCATCACCGGCTGGGAGACGCTCTGCCGCACGAGCCCCGCCTACACCGGCTACACGGTGAACGGCGGCTTCGCGGAATACGTCTCCGCCGACCCGGCCTATGTCGGCAGGCTGCCCGACGGGCTCGGCTTCGTGGCCGCCGCCCCGATCCTCTGCGCCGGCGTCACCGTCTACAAGGGCCTCAGGGAATGCGACGTGCGCCCCGGCCAGACGGTGGCG
Organism: Paracoccaceae bacterium; assembly: GCA_050330995.1. Taxonomy (GTDB): domain Bacteria; phylum Pseudomonadota; class Alphaproteobacteria; order Rhodobacterales; family Rhodobacteraceae; genus Thermohalobaculum. The sequence continues at coordinate 19,591 of JBHJHI010000106.1, read as the reverse complement.
ATCTCCGGCATCGGCGGGCTCGGCCACCTCGCGGTGCAGTACGCCCGCGCCATGGGGCTGCACGTGATCGCGGTCGACGTCGCCGGAGACAAGCTCGCCCTCGCGCGCGCGCTCGGCGCCGAGGTGGCGATCAACGCCGCCGAGACCGACCCGGTAGCCGAGGTCACGCGCCTCGGCGGTGCCGACGGCGTGCTGGTCACGGCCGTCTCGACCACCGCCTTCGCCCAAGGCGTGGGGATGCTGGCGCCCGGCGGCACCATGAGCCTCGTCGGCCTGCCGCCCGGCGACTTCCCGCTGCCGATCTTCGACGTGGTGCTCAACCGCAAGACCGTGCGCGGCTCGATCGTCGGCACCCGCGCCGATCTCGCCGAGGCGCTCGCCTTCGCCGGGGGCGGCGAGGTGGCGAGCCACACCACCACCGGAGCGCTCGACGACATCAACGCGATCTTCGACCGGATGCGCGGGGGGACGATCGACGGCCGCGTGGTGATGACGATCTGAGAGGGCCGAGAGCCCGATCCGGACCGCCGGGCGACGCGGCGAGCCGGCCCGGTCGGAGGTCCGTCGCGCGACCCGGAGGACCGCCATGGCCGACCTGATCGACGGCTATCTGTTCTACGAGATCGCGGCGCTGCTGCCCCTCGCCGCCGCGGTGGGCCTCGTCGGTCTGACGGCGCGCCAGCCGCTGATCGTGAGCTTCATCGCCACCGGCATCCTCGCGGGGCCGGCCGCGCTCGACCTCGCGCGCTCGACCGCGCCGATCGACCTCTTCGCCGAGCTCGGCATCGCGGTGCTGCTGTTCCTCGTGGGCCTCAAGCTCGATCTCGGCATGATCCGCTCGGTCGGGCCGGTGGCGCTCGTCACCGGGCTCGGCCAGGTGGCCTTCACCACCGCCTTCGGCTTCCTGATCGCGCTGGCGCTGGGGCTCGACGCCACCACCGCGCTCTACGTCGCGGTGGCGCTGACCTTCTCGTCGACGATCATCATCGTGAAGCTGCTGTCGGACAAGCGCGAGATCGACGCGCTGCACGGGCGCATCGCGCTCGGCTTCCTGATCGTGCAGGACCTCGTCGTGGTGCTCGCCATGCTGGTGCTGTCCGCGATCGGGGCGGGCGCGGGCGCGGGTGCGGGCGACGGCGGCGGCGCGCTCGCCACGATCGGCGCGGGACTGGCCATGGTCGCGGGCGTGGCGGTGTTCGCGCGTCTGCTCGCGAGCCCGCTGGTCGAGCGCCTCGCGCGCGCGCCGGAGCTTCTGGTCTCCTTCGCGATCGGCTGGGCGGCGCTCCTGGCCGCGCTCGGCCATGCCCTCGGCTTCGGCAAGGAACTGGGCGGGCTGCTCGCGGGCGTCTCGCTCGCGTCCACGCCCTACCGCGAGGCGATCGCGGCGCGGCTCGCGTCCCTGCGCGACTTCCTGCTGCTCTTCTTCTTCGTGGCCCTCGGCGCCTCGCTCGATCTCTCGACGCTGGGCGAGGGCGTCGGCGCGGCGGTGGTGCTGTCTCTGTTCGTGCTGGTCGGCAACCCCCTGATCGTGCTCGCGATCATGGGGGCGATGGGCTACGCCAAGCGCACGGGCTTCCTCGCCGGCCTCACGGTGGCGCAGATCAGCGAGTTCTCGCTGATCTTCATGGGCCTCGGCGTGGCGCTCGGCCACGTGGACGAGGGCGCGCTCGGCCTCGTCACCCTGGTCGGGCTCGTGACCATCGCGGCTTCCACCTACATGATCACCTGGTCGCACCAGCTATATGCAGTCTGCGAGCCGGTCCTCGGCGTGTTCGAACGGCGCGGCGCGCATGTCGAGGACCGCGTCGGCGCCGCCTCCGAGGCGCCGGACGTGGTGGTCTTCGGCCTCGGGCGCTACGGGCTCGCCATCGCGCTCGCGCTCCGGGCCGCGGGCAGGCGGGTGATGGGCGTCGACTTCAGCCCCGTCGCCGTGCGCCACGCCCGCGCCGCCGGGCTCGACGCCGTGTTCGGCGACGCGACCGACCCCGAGTTCGTGGCCCACCTGCCGCTCGCGCACGCGGGCTGGGCGATCTCGGCCGTGCCCGAGCACGACACCGGCGTCGCCCACGACGACCCGCGCCGCTCGCTGATCGCGGCGCTGGCCGCCTGCGGCTTCGCGGGCCGCGTCGCCGTCGCCGCGCACACCGAGGCGGCCGCGGGCGCCCTCGGGACCGCCGGCGCCGACCTCGTGCTGAGACCCTACCGCGACGCCGCCGAGCGCGCGGCCGCCCTGGTGCTCGGCGAGGCCAGCGCGGCGAGGTCGCAAGCGCCCCCCGACCCCGATGGCCAGAAGGAGTTCGCCGCATGAACGACGCCGACACCGGCGGTGCCGTGGCCGCCGTCTGCGAACCCGGCGGCGATGCGGCGGCCACGCTGACGGCCGCCGCCGCCCTCGCACGCGCGCTCGGCACGGGGCTCGTCGCCCTCGCCGTGGTCGAGCCGCCCTCGGAACTCGCGCGCATCGCCGCCGCCGCCGGACTGGCCGAGGCGACCGCGCTCGATCGCCTAGCCGACGAGGCGCGCGCGCGTCTGGGCGGCGCCGCAGCGGGGATCGACCCGACGCCCGCGATCGAGGTTCGCCTCGGCAAGCCGTTCCTGGAGATCGTGCGCCTCGCCGTGGCGCGCGATCTCGCCTGGGTGGTCAAGACCGCCGATGCGCCGGCGAGCGCGCTGTTCGCGAGCACCGACCAGCACCTCCTGCGCAAGTGCCCCTGCCCGGTCTGGCTGCGTCGTCCCGGCGACGGGGCCGCGCCGTCGCGGGTGGTCGCCGCGATCGACGCCGAGGGCGAGGATCAGACGGGGCTCAACGACCGCATCCTCGCCACCGCCGGGCGTCTCGCGGCGCTTGGCGGCGGGCCGCTGTATGTCGTCCACGCCTGGGAGGCGCCGGGCGAGGCGCTGGTGCGCCGCTGGGCGAGCGGGCCGGACGTCGACGCGGCCGCGTATCGCTACACCCGCTCGATCCGGGGACGTCACGAACAGGCCCTGGCCCGGGCGCTCGCGCGCGCGGCGCTGCCCGCCGGCGTCTCGGCCGAGGCCGAGTTGATCGACGGCCTCGCCCGCGACGCCGTGCCGGCCGCGGTTCGCCGCCTCGGCGCCGACTGCCTGGTGATGGGCACGCTCGCGCGCACCGGCGTGCCGGGGCTGATCATCGGCAACACCGCCGAGGACATCCTGAACGCCGTCGCCTGTCCGGTCGTGACGGTGAAGCCGCCGGGCTACGAGACGCCGGTGCGCTGAGGGGGCCGCGCGCGCCTCAGAGCGCCCCCCAGACCAGCAGCGACGCGCCGCCGGCGAGGGCGTAGACGAGGCAGGCGGGCACGGTGCGCGCGAGCACCGCGCCCTCGCGCGCGGTGAGCCCGACGGTGGCGCTGCCGGCGATGATGTTGTGCGGCGCGACCACGTTGCCGATCGCCGAGCCAAGGCCCTGGGCGGCGAGCATCGCGACCGGCGAGAGCGACAGGGCGTCCGCGGTCGAGACCTGGAAGGCGCTGAACAGGATGTTCGACGCCGTCGCCGAGCCGGTCACGAAGGTGCCGAGCACGCCGATCCAGGGGGCGATCAGCGGCCAGACCGGCCCGGTGCGCGCCGCCGCCTCGGCCAGCGCGTCTATCATGCCGGCGTGCACCATCAGCCGCGACAGCGTCAGCATCACCGCGAGCGTCAGCGCGACCGGCACGAGCCGGCGGACGGCCGCCGCGAGCGAGGGCACGAGCAGCGCGCCGCGCCCGGTCGCGAGCGCTCCGACCGCGAGGCCTGCGAACAGCAGCGTGCCCGGATGGTAGAGCGGCGCGAACGACCCCTCGAACGCGCCGGCGTAGTCCCAGCCGATCGCGAGGCCGGAGAGCGCCTCGCGCACCGGGGGCGCCAGCCGCGTCGCGAGCACGGCGACGACGATACAGAGATAGGGCACGAGGTCGGGCAGGAGGGCGCGCAAGTCCGTTCCCCCGCCGCCGGCGCGGCGCAGGATCGCAGCATAGACCACGATCCCCACCAACGCGCCGAGGAGCGAAGGCAGCTCCGGCCCCGTGAAGACGGCGACCGCGAGGAAGGGCAGGAGAAAGCAGGGGGCGGCGAGCAGGCCGAGCACCAGGGTGCGCCGGTCGGGCCAGCCGTCCTCGGCGAGCACCACCACGAAGCCGAGCAGCACCGTGGCGAACACGGCGTGCAGGCTCGCCACGGCGACGGCGATCTCGCCGGCCGCGACCCCCGTGGTCGCCGCCTGCGCCAGCGTCGGCGTGCCGACCGCGCCGAAGGAGACGCCGGCCGCATGGCCCAGAAGCGCCAGTACCACCGCGCGCACCGGCGCGATGCCGAGGCCCGCGAGCAAGGGGGCGGCGAGCGCCACCGGCACGCCGAAGCCGGCCGCCCCTTCCATGAACAGTCCGAAGAACCAGGCGATCAGCACCGCCTGGAGCCGGCGCTCGGCGGTGAGGGCGGCGAGGGCGGCGCGGATGCGCCCGACGCTGCCTGCGGCGGTCTGGAACTCGTAGAGCGCGAGGGCGGGCAACACGATCCAGAGGATCACGCCGGTGGCGTGCAGCGCCTCGGCACCGATGCCGGCGAAGGCGGTCGTCGTCGGCAGCGGCCCGCCCGGATCGAAGACGGCGAGCGCCGCGACGACGGCGACGGCGAGCCCGGCCGCGCCCGCGACCAGCGCCGAGCGGCCGAGGCCGAGCATCAGGGCCAGGATCACGCCCAGGGGCAGTGCCGCGACCAGCGCACCCATGCTCGCCCTCCGCCCGCCGTCCGAGGCCGGTAGTCCCCGCTCGGGCTACCGCCGGGCGCCGACCGCCCGCCATGCGCGCCGGGAGGCCGCGCGTCGCCCGCCCGGACGCCGCCGCGGCCGGAACCGACGCCTGAGGCCGAGAACCAGCGCGTTCGCGCCGCCATCGTCGCCGAAGGTGCCGTAGGCGGTCGAGCGGTGGTGCAGCCGTGCGAGCCATTCCCAGTCGCTGCCCGGCCGGGCGGCGGCCAGTTCGGCCGTCCAGTAGGTCATCAGCGGCCGGCTGTCGCCCTCGTTCGCCAGCTCCAGGCGCGGCGTCTCGCTCGCGACGGAGAGGCCGAGGCCGAAGGCGGCGCTGGTGTCGAGATGGCGGTCCCAGGGAAAGGCGGTCCAGCGCGCGGTCGCGATCGGCGCGTTCACCTCCCAGTGGGTCTGGCCATGGACGTGGCGCACGATCTGCGCCTCGAGTTCGAGGTCGAGCCCGTCGACGGGCCGCGCCACGCGCGCGGCGACGGCGAGGCCGGCGAGGTAGGCGTCCTCGACCTCGATCCGCGTCGGTATCAGCACGTCCTGGAAGTCGTTGTCGAGCAGCACGCCGCCGAAGCCGGTGACGGCGTAGGGGCCGGAGGGCGGCCCCTTCGGCATCGCCCCGCCGGTGCAGCCGGCGAAGAGGGCGACCAGAAGAGCGCCGCTCGCAGCACGGAGCCGCGCGCGGAAGACATCCGTCGGAGCACGCCCTCGCAAGACCGCTCTCCTTCCATGACCGTCGCCGTGGGCGCCGACCCGCTCACGGGGGGAGCGCGCTCGTCCTCCGATCGTTGCAGTCCGCCGGGCGCGCGACCACGAAAAACAGAGCGTTCCCAGGCGCGTCCGGCGTCCTTCGCCGGGTCAGCCGCCCCGCCGGGCCGCGTCGTCCTCGCCCAGCTCGCGCCGGAGCGTCGCGCGCGCCTCGGCCATGCGCCGGCGCTCCGCCTCGCCGAGCGTCGGAAAGCGCGGGTCGAGCCGCTCCAGCTCCGCCTTGAGCGCCTCCGAGATCGCGAGGCGCGCGTGCCACTTGTCGTCGGCGGGCACCACCAGCCAGGGGGCGTGCGGACGCGCCGTCGCGCGGATCGCGTCCTGGTAGGCGGCCATGTACGCGTCCCAGTGCGCGCGCTCCTCGACGTCGGCGGCGGCGAACTTCCAGTTCTTCTCCGGCCGCTCGATGCGCGCGAGCAGCCGGCGCGCCTGCTCGGCGCGCGAGACGTGCAGAAACACCTTCAGGACGGCGGTGCCGGCGCGCACGAGCTGGTCCTCGAACACGCGGATCGCCTCGAAGCGCTCGGCCCAGAGCGGATCGTCCCAGGCGGCCGGCGGCAGGTTCTGCGCCTCCAGAAAACGCGGATGCACCCGCACGATCAGCACCTCTTCGTAGTGCGAGCGGTTGAACACGCCGATGTGGCCGCGGGCGGGGCGGGCGAGCGCCTGGCGGCGCAGGAAGTCGTGGCGCCGCTCGGCCGGCCCCGGCGCCTCGAAGGCGCGGACCTCGCAGCCCTGCGGATTGATGCCGCGCAGCACGTGACGGATGGCGCTGTCCTTGCCGCCCGCGTCCATGGCCTGGAGCACCAGAAGCACCGAGCGCCGGCCTTCGGCGAACAGCCGCTCCTGCAGCTTGCCGAGCCGCTCGGCGTTGGCCGCGAGACGCGGTGCGACCGCCGCCCGGCCGGCCTCCGACGCCGGGGCGCCCGCTGGATCGACGCGGTCGAGCCGGAAGCCGTGCCCCTCGCTCACCCGGTAGCGCTCGGCGATGTCGTGCGTCCTGGCCATCCGGCTCCCCTCGCGCATCGGCCCCGCCCGATCGCGCGACACCGGCCTGCCAGGGTGGGACGGCACCGAGGCTCCGGCAAGCCGGTCACGACGCCGTGGTCCGATGCTCCCGGCGTGCCCGTCCGTGGAGGCCGTCCTCATCCCGCCGGGCGGCAGCGCGGGCCGCGTTCACCGCCGTCCGGGCGAGCTGTCCCCGGGCGCCGTGGACGAGAGGCGGTATTCGCGGCCGCCGCTCTCCAGCACGACGCCGTCCTGCCGGCGCTCGGCGACGAAGGGGAAGCGCGTGCCGTCGGCCTCGAAGCTGCCGCGCAGCGCGTCGGCCTCGCGCGTCTCGACCCGGCCCTCGTAGCGCGCCCCCGCGAACTCGATGACGACGTCGTCGCCCTCGATCGCGAGCGTCAGCTCGCCGTCGCTGAAGCGGCCCGAGAGCGCCGCCGGGCCGGCGGGCGCGGTCGGCGCGTTCACCAAGGTGCTCGTCACCAGCGCCGTGACCGTCGCCGAGCCCGACACTTGCGTCGGAACGCCCTGGCTCACCGTCGTGCCGTCCATGTCCATCACCGCGTCTAGCCGCGCCTCGACGAGCACGCCGGTGGCGAGGTCGAACACCACCGGACCCTCGCCCGAGCCGGGCATCGCCACGCCTTCTGTCTCGCCGTCGAGGGTGAGCGCGCCGCGCGCGACGGCGACCTCGCGGCCCGCGCGCGCCTCGACGCGCTCCAGCACCAGCGTCAGCTCCGGCGTGATGCCCGGCGTGTCGCCGAGCAGCGAGGGGTCGGCCCGCCAGCGGTCGCCCGGCGCCACTGGGCGGTCGGGGTGCGCGCCCGCACCGAGGTCGAGATAGTCCGCGATCTCGCCGCGCGTCTCCCGGTCGAGCCCGTGGTCCGGCACGATCGCGACGCCCTGCGCCGTGCGCGTCAGCTCCACCGTGCGCCCGGCGAGCGGGTGGGGCTCGGTCTGCGTCAGCCCCATGACCGTCGTCTCGGTCGCGCTGTCGGCGTCGAGCACGAGACGCGCGCGCGTCGGCACGCCGTCCTCGACGGCGAGCACGGTGAGCGTGCCGGCGATCTCCTCTGAGATGGTCCGCGTGACGGGGAAGGCCTGCCCGGCGACGGTCATGGCCATGTCGAGCACGGAGGCGGTCGACTGCTCGAAGCGCATCTCGAGCCCCGGCGCCACCGCGAGCGCGATGCGCCGCGTCTCGCCCTCGGCCTGCGCGGGAGCCGCGACCGGCGCGAGGCCGAGGCAGAGCGCGAGGAGCGCCGAGGCGACCCGTGCCGCGCCCCGACGGCGTGCGCGGGGCCGGGCGAGCGGGCCGGCGAGGCGAGCCGGCGGATCGGGCGGCGCCTCGCCGTCGGCGGACGCGGGTGGTCGTTCGGGAGAGAGCATGGGCGGTTCGCGCCGGCTCCGGACCGGGGGCGCATCGCGGATGCCCGGTCCGCGCACAAGCGACCGCGGCTCGCGCCAGGACGTGGCGCCGCATCGCGTCGAGGGGCGGTGCTCTTTCCCGCCTGGCCGTGCTATCGGCTCGGGAGATCGATTTCGACCGCACCGCGTCGCCATCGCGAGACGAGCGCATGATCCCCCGCCTCCTGACGATCCTCGTCGCCGCCCTCCTCGTCGCCCTCCCCGCGCGCGCCGCGTCGCCCGAGCCGCTCGACGACAACGCCCGCTCCGTCGCCGTCGTGATCGGCAACCGCGACTATCGCCAGACCGTGCCGGTGGACTACGCGCACGCCGATGCCGAAGCGATGCGCGACTACCTCGTCGCCACGCTCGGCTTTCGCGAGGAGAACGTCTTCCTCCTGCTCGACGGCACGCTGAGCGAGATGACGCAGATGTTCGGCTCGCGCCGCCGCCCGCGCTCGGGCCGGCTCTGGCGCAGCGTCGAGCCGGGGCGCTCGAACGTGTTCGTGTACTACTCGGGCCACGGCGTGCCCGATCTGGAGACGCGCGAGCCGTTCATGCTGCCCGCCGACGGCGACCCGAACGCGCCCGACAGCGGCTACGCGCTCGATCTGCTCTACGCCAACCTGGAGCTGGTCAAGGACCGGATCGGCCCCGAGCGCGCCCTCGTGGTGATGATCGACGCCTGCTTCACCGGCGAGACCGGGCGCGAGGGCGAGAGCCTGCTCGCCGTCTCCGCGCCGGGCTTCCAGCCTGCGCAGCCGAAGACCGGGCCGGGGATCGTGCGCCTCGTCGCGACCTCCGGCGCGACGCCGGCAAACTGGGACGAGGGCAAGGGCCTCGGGCTGTTCACGAGCCGCTTCCTGATGGGCGCGGCCGGCCTCGCGCGCCCCGAGGGCGCGGCGCCGGACGCGCCGGTCGCCTGGTCGGATCTGAGCGCCTGGCTCGCCGAGACGGTGCCGGCCGCGGCGCTGCGCGAGACGGGGCGGCGCCAGGTGCCCGAGGTCGATCCTGCCGCCCTCGCGCTGCCCGCAGGCGAGCCGGTCCCCGCCGTCGCCGAGGCGGTGGCCGCCGCGCGCGACGAGCGCGCCTGGACCCGCGCGCGCGCCGAGGGCCGCGCGGCGATGGAGCACTACGTCGCCACCTGCGGCGCCTGCGCCCACCGCGACGAGGCGCTCGCGCTCCTCACCGGCCGGCGCCGCGCCGACGCGGCCGCGCGCGACCGCGAGGCCTGGGCACGGTTCTCGGCGGCGGGCGACTACGCGGGCTATCTCGACGGCTGCGGGCGGATCTGCGCCTATCGCGACGTCGCGCGCGCCTACGTCGGCCCGCGCAATCCCCTGGCCGCGGGCGGCAGGGCGCGTGCGTCCGCCACTGCCGATACCCGACCCGATACGCCGGCGCGCAACCCGCTGGCGATGGCGCGCCGACGCACGACGATGCCGGCCGGGGACCGTGTGTCGGCTGCGGACCGCGCGACGGCGCGCTGCGACGCGCTCGCGGCGAGCCCGACCGATCCCGACAAGCCGGCCGGCGTCGAGGGCCGCGCCTTTGCCGCGATCGACGGGCGCGCGGCGCGCGAGGCCTGCGCGGCGGCAATCGAGGCGCATCCCGGGGAGCGGCGTCTCGCCTACCAGCTCGGCCGCGCGCACGACCGTCTCGGCGACTACGCCGCGGCGCACCGCCTCTACGGTCGCGCCGCCGATCTCGGCAGCGCCGCCGCGCTGAACGGCCTCGGCGCGCTCACCGAGAACGGCGAGGGGGTCGCGCCCTCGCCCGAGCGCGCCTTCGCGCTCTACACGCGCGCCGCCGAGGCCGGCGACGTCGTCGCCATGTCGAACCTCGCGCGGATGCTGGAGCACGGCCGCGGCACCGCGCGCGACGTCGCGGCGGCGGTGCGCTGGTACGAGCGCGCGGCCGAGGCGGGCGACGCCCCGTCGCTGACGCGGCTCGTGCCCTACTACCTGGAGGGCGGACCGGGCATCGCGCCCGACCCCGGGCGGGGCGTCGCCCTGTTCGAGAAGGCCGTCGAGGCGGGCGACGCGAGCGCCATGGCGACCGTCGCCGTCCTCATCGACAACGGCTTCGCGCGTCACTTCCCGGGCCGGGACGCCGACGAGTTGGTGCTCGCCGCCCTCGCCACCGGCGAGGCCGGCGCGGCCGCCGTCACCGGCACGGCGATGGGGCCGATGCGCCTCGCCCCCGGCACGGTGCGCGCCGTGCAGCGCGCGCTCGGCCGGGAGGGCTTCTACACCGGCGAGGCCGACGGGGCGTTCAACCCCGTGTTCGTGCGCGCGCTCGACACCTACGCCCGCTCGGCGGCGAGCCGGCCGGCGGGGGAGTGAGCGCCGTGGCGGCCCCGCGCCTCGCCGTCGCGCTCGCCCTCGCGCTCGCCGTCGCGGCGGGGGACGCCCTCGCCGAGACCGGGACGGGGAGCGACGCGGCGGCGCTCGCGCGCTTCGTCGAGCGGACCGCGGCCTGCACGGGCACGGACGCGCTGTCGCTCGCGGTCGTGGGCCTGCCCTCGGAGCAGACCGCGTTGTCGGACGGGGAGGCCGCGGGGCTGCGCCTCGCGGTCGAGGAGCGCCTCCTCGCCACGGGACGCGTGCGTCTCTCGGCGGCGCGCGACGTCGAGAGCCTGCGCTGGCTGCAGGAGGGGCTGCGCACCGCCTCGCCGGACGAGATCGGGGCCCGCCTGGAGGCCGCCTTCGCGGGCGACGCGGCCGTCTTCCTGGTCGAGCCGCGGCGCGAGGGCGACCGCGTCCGGCTGCGCCTGCTGGCGATCACCGAGGACGCCGCCTGCAAGGCGACGAGCGCGATCTTCGAGGTGGCGCTCGGCGCGGGTCCGGGGTCGGCCGATCTCGACCGTCTCCTCGCCCGCGCGGTCGCCGCCTTCGCCGCGGCCGCGCCGGAGGCCGAGGCCGTGCTCGTCTGCCCGGTCGAGACCGAGGGCGGGCACAGCGCCTGCGAGGCGCGGGTGGGCGAGCGCCTCGCCGCGGCGCTCCTCGACGAGGCGGGTTCGGCGAACCGGACGCTGCGGGCGCGTCCGCTCGCCGTCAGGCAGGCACCGCCGGGCGCCTGCGGCCCCGACACGGCCGGCCCTGGCACGCCCCCTCTCGTCGCCGAGGCCCGGCTCGCCCACGACGGGCAGGACACCTGGCTCGACCTCGCCTTCCGCCGTGGTGCCGAGATCGTCGCGGTCGAGCCGCGCACGCGGGTCTCGACGGCGGCGCTCGGCTGCGACCCGACCGCGCGCCCGCTGATCGAGCACGTGGCCGCGACCGGCCGTCTCGACCGGGACCGCCTCGACGTCGCGCCGGCGGCGACGTCGTTCGAGCCCGGCCAGCGCCTCGACATCGCGATCCGTCTCGGCGCGGCGGGGCGGCTCTACTGCTGGGTGCTCGCCGACGACGGTACCGGCTTCGTCGCGCTGCCGACACGCGAAGGCGCGGCCGACGCGTCGGCGGGGATGCGGTCCTACCCGGCGGGCTTCGGGCTCGACGACATCGTGCTCGGCGGGCGGTTCGAGGCGCTGTTCCACTGCTTCGCCGCCAGCGCCGCCCTGCCGGCCGCGCTCGACGCGCGCTGGCGCGCCGCCGCCCCGAGCGCCGCGGAAGGCGCGAGGCTGCTCGCGCCCGGGGAGGTCGACGCCCTCCTCGCCGCCATGCGCGCGCTGCCGGGCGTGGTCGAGGGCGCCGCGCGCGTGGTGGTGCGATGACGCGCATCGGAGCGAGCGGACGGGGGACGGGGGAGCGGGGATGACGGACACGCACGATCGGCCGATCGGCATCGACCTCGGCACCACCAACTCGCTGGTGGCCCTCTGGACGGCGGAAGGCCCGCGCATCATCGAGAACGCGCTCGGCGAGGCGCTGACGCCCTCGGTCGTCGGCCTCGCCGACGACGCCACCGTGCTCGTCGGGCAGGCCGCGCGCGAGCGGCTCGTCACCCACCCGCGCCGTACCGCGGGCGATTTCAAGCGTCTGATGGGCACCGAGCAGCGGGTGACGCTCGGCGACCGGACGTGGCGCGCCGAGGAGCTGTCCTCGATGGTGCTGCGCGCGCTCGTAGGCGACGCCGAGGCGGCGCTCGGCCACCGCCCGACCCGCGCGGTGGTCTCGGTGCCGGCCTACTTCTCGGACCCCCAGCGCCGCGCGGTGTTCGCCGCCGGCCGCCTCGCGGGCCTCGAGATCGAGGCGCTGGTCAACGAGCCGACCGCCGCCGCGCTCGCCTACGGCCTCGCCGACGACGCCGAGGAGCGGCAGTTCCTGGTGTTCGACCTCGGCGGCGGCACCTTCGACGTCTCGCTCCTCGACAAGTACGAGGGGCTGATGGAGGTGCGCGCCTCCGCCGGCGACAACCACCTCGGCGGCAACGACTTTCGCGACCAGGTCGAACGGCTGCTGCTCGGGGGCGACGATCCCGGGACGCTCGAGCCCCCCGACCGCGCGGCGGCGCGGCTCGCGGCGACGCGGGTATGCCACGCGCTCTCGCGCACGCACGAGGCGCCCTACACGGTACGCCTCGGAGGGCGCGAGCGGTCGGGCACGATCACGCGCGAGGCCTTCGCCGAGGCCTGCGAGCCCTTGTTCGCCCGGCTGCGCGCGCCGCTGCGCCGGGCCGTGGCCGACGCCGGCGTCGAGCCCGACGACATCGACCAGGTGCTGCTCGTCGGCGGGGCCACGCGGATGCCGGGGGTGCGCGAGCTGGTGGCGCGGCTGTTCGGGCGGCTGCCGCTCGGCCACATCGACCCCGACCGCACGGTGGCGCTCGGCGCGGCCGTGCAGGCGGCGCTGCGCGCGCGCTCGGCCGGCGTGCGCGACGTGGTGATGACCGACGTCTGCCCCCACACCCTCGGCACGCGCGTGCTGCGCGGCGACAGCGGGCAGGAGCGCCTCGCGATGCAGCCCGTGATCGAGCGCAACGCGGTGGTGCCGGTCTCACGCACCATGCGCTTTCACACCGTGCGCGACCGCCAGCGGCGCATCGCCTTCGACGTGCTCCAGGGCGAGCACATGGACCCCGAGCGCAACGTCAAGCTCGGCGCGCTGGAGGTGGGCGTGCCCGCGGCCCCGGCCGGCAAGGAGGCGGTGGACGTGCGCTTCACTTACGACACCAACGGCGCACTGGAGGTGGAGATCGCCTCGGTGTCCACGGGCAAGACCGCGCGCGGCGTGTTCGCGGCCCCCGAGGCCATGGACGAGCGCGAGATCGAACGGCGCTTCCGCGAACTCGCGGCCATCAAGATCGCCCCGCGCGAGCGCGCCGAGAACGCCGCGCTGGTGGCGCGCGCCGAGCGGCTCTACGCCGAGGCCCGCGGCGAGACGCGCGAGGCGATCGAGGCGCTGCTCGCGCGCTTCCTCGCCGCGATCGAGGACCAGCGCCTGCGCGAGCCCGACCGGGTCCGCCGCGAGTTCGCCGAGACCCTCGACAGCTTCGAGAACCCGCTGTTCCGCGCATGAGGATCGGTCCCTTCGAGACGCTCGGGCTCGACGCCCGCACGGCCGACCGCAAGGCGGTGCGCGCGGCCTACGCCGCCCTCGTCAAGGGCACCCGCCCCGAGGACGACCCCGCCCGCTTCCAGCGCCTGCGCGAGGCGCGCGACGCGGCATTGGAGCGCCTGAGCCGGGGGGCGGCCCGCCCCGCGCCATCGTCCGGGGCGGCACCGGCACGCATCGGACCCGCGTCCCCCGCGCCCGAGCCGGGCGTCGCGGTCGAGCCTCCCGCCGCGTGGCGCGGCTCGCCTCCTGTCGCGCCGGCCCCCGCCGCGCCGCCGAGAGACGTGCCGCCGCCCGCCATGTCGCCGGACGAGACGCCGGCCCCCGTCGCGCGGTCTTCCGTCACGCCGTCCGAGGCCACGCCGTCCCGGTCGGTCGAGCCGGCGCCCGAGGCCCCGCGATCGGGATGGTTCGACGACTGGGACTGGGAGCGCGCCGCGCCGCGTGGCCCGGCGTCCGGGACGGACGGGGACGCCGGGCCGGGAGGGGAGGCGCCCGCCGACGCCCGCGCGACGCCGGAGGCCGACGCCGCGGCGCTCGCGATGGCGGAGCCCGACCTCGAAGGCGACGGCGTGCCGCCGCTCGGCGCGCTCGCGATCGCCGCGGCCGAGATCGACGGCGCGCCGCTGGACCCCGGGCCGTGGACCCGCGCCGAGCGCGCGGTCGACCGCCTCGCGCTCGACGACACGAAGGCGGTCGAGTTCCTGCTGGGCGATCCCGTGCGCAAGCTCGCCGCCGAGCCGGAGGCGCGGGTGCCGGTCGAGACCGCGCGCGTCGTGGCGCGGCTCGCCGAGCAGCTCGGCTGGGCGCGCGCGGGCGGGCTGTTCGACCGGCTGGAGCGGGACGAGGCGCGTCGGATGATGCACCTCGTCGGCGCGCGCGCCCGCGACCGGACGGGCGGGCGCGTCGTGCGCGGCCTGGAGCGCGACGAGAACGGCATCCCCACCATCGCGCCCGAGCGGGTGCGTCCCTGGCTGGAGCCCTACGCGCGGGGCTACGTCGACGCGTTCGCCCGCGCGCAGGCGCGGGGGCGCTGGCCGCGCCGCCTCTCGGTCTGGGCGCTCCTGTTCGGGCTCGCCTGGGCCGCGCGCCGCCGCGCGGTCGGCGCCTATTTCGTGCTGATCCCGGGCTACGCCGCCGCCGCCTGCCTGTTCGGCGTGCTGAGCGAGATGGGCGGCATGGAGGGCGCGATGGGCTGGACGATCCTCGGCGGCTACTTCCTGTCCAACCTCCGGGTGGCGCTCTCGGCCGACCGCTTCGCGGTGGAGAGCGCGGCCCGCCGGGCGCGCGACCCCCGCGCCGCGCCGGAGGGCGGGCGCAACCTCGTCTACGCGATGGTGATCGGATACTTCGGCATGAAGGCGACGCTGACCCTCGGCGTCGTCGCCTCGCTGATGCTGTGGCCGCTCCTGGAGCCCTGGCTCGGCGGATAGGAGGCCGGCGCGAGCGCGTCCTGCGGCTCAGACGTCGTCGTCGAGCGGCTCGCCGGCGACCGCCTCGTAGAAGGTGCGCGTGAACGCGACCTCCTCGCGGGAGAACCGCCCCGCCTCGACCCGCGAGCGCCCGGCGCAGGCGTTGCCCGGCTCGACGTCGCTCGCGCGGATCGTCAGCGCGGGCGGCACGCGCGCGGCGAGCGCGGCCAGGAGCCCGCTCCCCGCCGACCAGGGCGTGTGGAACAGGAGCGTCGCCCGCGCGGGCCCGGCCCGCTCGTACCACGTCGGCTCCGGGTCCCAGTGCTGGAAGCCCCAGTGCGCGAGGCGCCAGTCCCGCGCCGCCCCGGGATCGCGCGCGACACGCGGCGGCGTCGGCAGGATTCGCTCGGGATCGAGCGTCCGCGCCCCGACCGACGGCGCGGGCGGACGGCCGAGGACGCGCGCGAGGCGCCCGCGCCGGTCCGGGACCGGCTCGGTGAGCGCCAGGGCCTCGAAGGCGTCGATCGCCTCGGGCGGCCCCTCCAGCTCCCAGCGATTGATGACGTGGTTGGTCATGCGCGCTCTCCGCCGGTGACCCGTGGCCGGGACCCGCCCGACCCTCTCACGCCGGCCCCCGAGGCCCGTCCGTGCGCATCGAACGCCCCTGCGTCGCGCGCTCCAGCGCCGCCTCCATCCCGGCCAGCCGCTCGGCCCGGGTCGCGTCCCAGAGCCTGAGGCGGGTCTCGCCCGGCAGGTCGAGATAGCGCAGCAGCCAGTCCACGAGCGCCGCCGGATCGGCGACGGCCGCGACCGCGGCGCGCGCGTGCGCATGGTGCCCGGGCCGCACGGCGAGGACGGGCGCGGCCTGGTCGGCGACCAGGACGGCGTCGATGTCGGCGCGCAGCCGCTCGGCGATCGCCGGCGCGAGCGGCGGGTCCTCGGGCAGGAGGCGCGGCGCCGGCGCGGTGGCGGCGGCCAGCATGACGCGCTCGCGGCCCCAGAGATCGGCGTCCTCCGGCTCGCGACCGATCGCGCCGCGCAGCTGATCGGCCATGGCGGCGGCGTAGCCCTTCGGGTAACGCAGCCGCACGGGCGCGGCGCCCATGACCTCCATCGTGGTGCGGCGGCCCGGGGGAGAGGACGTGCCGGCGCTCGTGTAGCGGCTCGCCCTCGTGACGCGGCAGAGCACGGCCGGCGCGCCGTCGGCGAGGCGCGGCGCGGCGATCATGTGGCTGTGGATCAGTTTCGACGGCCGGCCCCCGAGCCCGCCGCCCCAGATCCAGCCGAGCCAGTCGTTCGTGACCGCCAGCGTACGGCGCTCGCCCGGCAGCACCGCGAGGCCGGGCGCGGGCACGAGCGCGAGCCGTCCGGGCGTGGCGATCCCGCCGGCCAGGATCTCGCGCATGGCGGCCGCGTCCGGCGCGTGGGCGGGCCGGCGCGGCAGCAGCCAACGCCGGGCGTGCGCGCCCAGGGCGCGTGTTCGCGCCTCGCCGTCGAGCAGCCCGGTGTCGCGCGCCTCGCCCGGCCAGGGCCGCAGATCGGGCGGTCGCACGGGCACCGCGATCGCCGCCCACGCGGCCGCGTCCACCGGCGTGAAGGACACGACGTAGTCGACAGCGTCCGCGTCGGAGCGATCGCGCGCCCCGACGTCGAGCGCGTGCAGGCGCGCGCGGTAGCGTCCGGGCGGCAGCGCGAAGGCGCGCTCGGGGGCGTCCGCGAGCAGGTCGTCGCGGCGCTCCTCGTGGGGCAGTCCCTCGCCGTCGTCGAGCCAGAGCGTGCCGAGGCTCGCGTCGCAGCGCATGTCCTGGACGTGGACGAGGCGGGCGCGCTCGGCCGCGTCGAGCGGCGCCGCTCCTTCCGGCGTCAGCGCGAGGCGCACGCCGAAGCCCCCGTCGCCGCCCGTGCCCCAGGCGACGAGGCGCCCCTCGCGCGCCACCGGCTCGAAGGCGAAGGCGTCGTCGTACCAGCCGATCGGCCAGTCCTCGAACGCGGCGAGCGCGGCCGGATGGTAGAGCATCAGCGCGCCCACCTCGGTGCCGACGCGCATGGTCGCCGCATGAGCGGTCCCGGAGCGCTCGGGTCGCGCGCTCATTCGATCCTCCTCTCGCTAAGGGGCCGTCCCGCCGGGACGCCGATCCCGCTATGCCAGACGCAGGGCGCGTTCGCCACGCGACGCGCGGCGTCCCGCCCACCGCGATCCGTTGCGCCGCGGCCGTCGGCAAGGCGGCGTTCGACCGGGGCACGGGCCGGGAGACGCCGGAACCGGGGCCCGGGGGCGGACAGGCTGCCGGCGGACGGGGAACGCGCGCGTCGGCGAACCCGGCGGGGCCCTGCCGGTGTGTCTGTGGCGTCGCTAACGGGGGTGCATCATCGGACGGGTCCCCTGCCGTCCGGACGAGACGGCCGAGGATTCCGATTTCGCTGCGCCGCTTCCGGCGCGCCCGGGGGCGCGGTCGTCGATCCCCGACGGGCGTGCGGGCTCGGAGGGGGGGCGAAGCCGCGAAGTCTCGCGTGGCACGCGCTTCCGCCCCCGTCGTGGGTCCGGGGGGCGACCCGCGCCTCAGTGCGCCGCGGCCCGCGCCGTCTCGCCGCTCCGCTCGGCGGCGCCGCACGAGACCTCGATCAGCGCCTTCGCCGCGGCCCGCGCCGCGTCCACGCGGGCGTCCGTCCGGCCGGCGGCATGGGTCTGCACGATCGCGCCGTCGAAGAGCATGTAGATCTGATCGGCGAGCCGTTGGGGATCGTCCGCGCCCGCGTTCCGGCACTGGCGCACCAGGTAGTCCAGCATGAGCCGCTTGTGCTCGCTCGCGGCGCGATGGATCGGATCGTCCAGCTCGTGGTACTCGGCCGTGGCGTTCAGGAACATGCACCCGGTGAACTCGGTCTGCGCGAACCATCGGGCCAGGAAGTCGAACAGCGCGATCAGGCGTTCCTTCGGGTCTGACGAGCGCTTCTCGACCTCGCGCATGATCGCGTTGCGCGCGACCTCGTCCTTGCGCCGCAGCACGGCGAGGATCAGCTCCTCCTTCGAGCGGAAGTGGTGGTAGAGCGCGACGCGCGAGACGCCGGCCTCCTCGACGATGCGCGCGATCCCGACCGCGTGGTAGCCGTGGCGCGCGAACAGGGTGGACGCCGTCTCGATGAGCCGCTCGCGCGGCGCGCTCCGTTCCCGGTCCAACGGGGATCCTCCTGGTTCGAGCGTGAAGAACGATCGGTCATGTAGGGCGCATACGCGTCGCCTCCTACCCCGGCGATCGCGATGGCCTGGCTGGCGAACCGCCGGGCGCGTGTTCGACCGACGCCGGCTCCCCGGAGTCGCGGTCGTCCGGCCGGCATTGCCAACATCGATGCGATCCGTGCGACGGCGACACCCGTCGCTGGTCAGGCCGAGCCTCCCGCCGTTCGCCACGAGCGCCCGCCTCGACGCCGATGACGCGGGTCGAGGGCGCTCGTCACGACGTCGTGAGGAGGTAGTGGTCCCCGCTTACCAGAACGATCGTTACGGTGTAGACCGATCTCATTGTCCCTGATCGGGGCAATTCGATCAGAAACGGGACATATCTTGCCCGTGATCGGTAGCGAGCCCGCGACCTGCCGCTGGTCGGGGGCAGGCAGACGTAACCTAGCGCCAGAACGAACGGTCTCTCGTCGACTGGTCGCATCCGAAAGGGAGATCCACCATGAGCTCGCGCCTTCCCCGTCGCACCCTCGGCGTCGCCCTCCTCGCGACCGTCGCCGTCCCGCCGCTCCTCGTCGTCGGCGCCCTCGCGATCGCCGGCCACGCGACGGTCCGCCTCGCCGGCACGTACCACGGCCAGATCCAGCGGGTCGCCGCGATCGTCCAGGACGAGATCGCCCCCCGCCTCGACGGCCTGCGCCGCGACGCCGACGCGCTCGCCGTCGGCGTGGCCCGGTTCCAGGACGAGGCGCAGCGGGCGCTCTCCGGCCTGACCGACATCCCCGACCTCACGATCGCTCGCGGTCAGCTCGGCACCACGCCGCAGCTTCGCGTCCGCGTGCCGTTCCGCGACGTCCGCCTCGCCGAGGCGCCGGCCGGGGCATGGCCGGCGGTGAGCCACGGCGACGACGGCCTGGTCTGGCAGCGGGCGGTCTTCGGCGGCCGCCCCAAGATCCCGAACCCCGGCCGGATCATTCCGAACCCCGGCCGCGGCGTCCCGAACCCCGGCCAGGCGGTGGACTCGCTCCGGGTCGAGGTGCCGGCGGGTCGGCTGTTCGACCAGACCCTGCCGAGCCAGGCGATCCCGCCGCGCGCCCTGACGCTGACGACCGCGCCGCTGCGCCAGGCCTTCGCGCCGGTGGCGCAGGGCGTCGAGCGGGCGGTGGCCACGGCGCGCCAGCCCTTCGACCGCGTCGTCGCCGGCGCCGCGTCGCTCGGCGAGCCGCTCGGGCGGCTGCGCGACGAGGCCACGGCGGTCGTGCACCCCATCGGACCCTTCCTCTCGGCCATGACGGTGGCCGCGGCGCTGGTCGCCGGCGCGGTGCTGGTGTCCGGCCTGACCTACGCGGGCGCGGCCGCGTGGATGGTGGCGCGGCGGCCGAGGGAGGCCGGGGCGGCGCTGCTGGCGGGCGGCCCGTTCGGCTTCGTCGGCGCCGTCGGCGCGATGCTCCGCCGGAGCGCGGTGCGTCTCCTGACCGCGAAGGCGGCCGAGACGACGCCCGCCGCGCGCCGGCCCGCGCCGGCCGACGCGCGCCCCGGCCCCCGCCTCGCCGCGGCGCCCGCCCGCCCC
>JBHJHI010000105.1:0-35824 GCA_050330995.1 Paracoccaceae bacterium | reverse complement strand
GAACGAGCGGCTGATCGCGGCGGCGCGGCGCGGCGTGCGCGCGGCGGCGCGGCGCTTGGCCGAGGCGCGCTCGCTCGCGGCCGAAGCCGTGGCCTATCGCGCCGACGGGGCCCTGGTCGTCAGCCGCGAGGACGCGGCGCGGCGCACCAAGCGCGCCTGATCGCACGGTGGCGGGTGGAACGCATCCGCCCGCGCGACGAAGGAGAACGAGCGCGGCCGGGCCGTACACGCCGCCTTAGCGATTGTCCGGCGATACCGGTCCCGCGCCGAGGAGGCGCCGTCCCGCGAAGCCGGACGCCGCCGTCAGAAGGACGAACGCCGCAGTCGCCGTCGCTGCTGCGGCCGTTTCTTTCCCAGACACGGCGTGAACCGCGCCTTCGATCGTGAGGATGACATGTCTTCTTCGGTGCTGACCAACACGAGCGCGATGATCGCGCTGCAGAACCTGCGCACGACCAACTCGAGCCTCGAGTCGCTGAACAACCAGATCTCGACCGGTCTGAAGGTCGGCAACGCGAAGGACAATGCCGCCGTCTTCGCGATCTCGCAGACCATGAAATCGGACGTCAAGGGCTTCGAGGGCATCAGCGAGAGCCTCTCGCTCGGCCAGACGACGATCTCGGTCGGTCGTCAGGCGGCGGAGTCGGTCGGCGAGCTGCTGATCGAGATGAAGGGCAAGATCGTCGCGGCGCAGGAGGACAACGTCGACCGCGCCAAGATCCAGACCGACGTCGACGCGCTGAAGCAGCAGATCGAGTCGGTGGTCGGCTCGGCCCAGTTCAACGGCAAGAACATCGTCGACAGCTACGACGAGACCTCGATCCTGTCCTCGCTCGATCGCTCGGGCACCGAGGTCGAGGCGGCCGAGATCAGCTTCCGCGGGCAGAACCTGACGAGCGACAGCGGCAGCTTCGGCACCGCCGACGCCGGCGCCGCCATCCGCATCGGCACGGTGGACGACGCCGGCGCCTACAACGGCGCCGGCACGGGCGCCACGCTGTCCTCGGACGGCAACGTCGCCACGCTGCGGATCGCGACCGACCTCGCCGACGGCGATACGCTGACCATCGAGGTCGGCGGCGAGACGTTCCAGTACACCAACAACGACTTCAACGGCGACGGCTCGGCGATGGCGATCGCCGATCTCGAGGGCGTCGTCGCGGCCGGCATCTCGAACCTCGGCCTCGAAGGCGTGAGCGCCGCGGCCTCCGGCACCGCCGGCGAGATCACCATCACCTCGACCAACAAGTTCGAGGCGATGGAGATCACCGGCAACTCGGGCGCGTCGACCACCGTCCAGGTCGACGCCGATGGCGCGAT
Organism: Paracoccaceae bacterium; assembly: GCA_050330995.1. Classification (GTDB taxonomy): domain Bacteria; phylum Pseudomonadota; class Alphaproteobacteria; order Rhodobacterales; family Rhodobacteraceae; genus Thermohalobaculum. Next base: position 34,504 of record JBHJHI010000105.1, on the reverse strand, counting down.
CAGCGCGGGCAGCGTGTCCGACGACTTCGGCACGATCAGCACGCCGGGCGGCGCGGACGCCGAGGTCGGCACGCTCGCCGCGCGCGCCGAGACGATCTCGTTCGGCGATCCCTCCGCGACGCCGCCGGCCGTGGCCGAAGGCGACAGCTTCCGCGTCAGCCTCGGCGGCGCGCAGTACGACTACACCGCCAAGGAGGGCGATACCCTCAACGACGTCGCCAAGGGGCTGAAGGCGGTCATCGACGCCGGCGGCGAGGCCGACATCGCGGTGAAGGTCAACGAGTCCGACGACCCCTCCGTCTCCGGTCCGACGCTGCAGATCGACAATGCCGGCGACGACGTGACCATGACGCTGGTGACGGGCACCGGCGGCGATGCTTCCGGCGGGCTCGTGGGCCTCGACGGCATCGATGTGACCTCGAAGGAGGGTGCGCAGAAGGCGCTGGAGAACATCGAGACGCTGATCCAGACCTCGATCGACAGCGCCTCCGCCTTCGGCTCGGTGCAAGGCCGGGTCGAGATCCAGCAGGAGTTTGTCGGCAAGCTGACCGACGCCTTCGAGTCGGGCATCGGCAGCCTCGTGGACGCCGATCTCGAGGAGGCCTCCGCCCGCCTCAAGGCGCTCCAGACCCAGCAGCAGCTCGGCGTGCAGGCGCTCTCGATCGCCAACGCGGCGCCGCAGTCGCTGCTGTCGCTGTTCCGCTGATCGCAATCCCGGGGGCGGGAGGCTCGCCCCCTGTCGCAACTCCCGGGGCGGGACGCTCGCCCCCATCGCCACCTCCGGGGCGGGCCGCTCGCCCGCCCCCCTCCGCACGGCCCGGAACGGGCCGTCTCCCGAGTACGGAAGGATCATCCGATGAGGGCTGCCAGCGCCTACGGCGCCGCCTGTCGCGCGCTCGACACGCCTCGGAGCATCGAGTACCGCGTGTTCTCACAGATCACCGGACGCCTCGCCGCCGCGAGCGCCGCCGACGCCCCCCGCCTCGATCTCGCCGACGCGCTAGCCGAGAACGCGAAGCTCTGGGGCGCCCTCCTCGGCGACGTCGCCGACCCCCGCAACGCGCTGCCGGAGGCGCTCCGGGGCAGCCTCGCCTCGCTCGCGCTGTTCGTCGAGCGCCACTCGCAGAAGGTGCTCGCCGAGGACGCCGACCCCTCGGCGCTCGTCGAGATCAACACCGCCGTCATGCGCGGGCTGCGCGGCGCCGTCGGCTCGGGGAGCGCCTGAGCCGTGCCCGGCCTGATCCTCAAGCTGCGCGCGCACGAGCAGATCCTGGTGAACGGCGTGGTGATGCAGAACGGCGAGCGCCCCGCGCGCCTCGTCGTCAAGCCGCCCGACGCCAAGATCCTGCGCCTGCGCGACGCGATCCACCCCGACACGGTCGACACTCCGGTCAAGCGCGTGTGCTATGTCGCCCAGCTCGCCGTCGCGGGCGAGGCCGACCCCGAGACCGCGCGGCGAGAGCTGTCGCGCGGCATCGCCCAGCTCAGGGACGCGCTCGACGGCCTCGACGGCGCGGGTTGCCTCGACACCGCGCGCGAGCGGCTGGAGGCGGGCAACTTCTACGCCTGCCTGCGCGAGCTGCGCCGGCTCCTGCCGATCGAGGCGCGTCTTCTCGGCCTCGACGAGGCGTCCGGGAACGGGGCGCCCGCGGCGAGAGAGGAGCCGGCGCGCCGTGCGGTGACGGTGGCGCACGGCCGCGCCGTGACGGCGGAGCACGCGCCTCGTGCCGCGACGGCGGGGCTCGAGCGGTGATTCCTACGGTCGGGCCGGGCGGGATCGCCGGCCTCGCGCTGCTCGACCGCACCTACGCGCGCCAGCTCGACGCCTTCTCGCGCTCGGCGGAGGTCGAGCGCGCGGTCGCCTACTTCGAGGAGAAGGCGCCGACGATCGCGAGCGCGGCCGATCTGGTTGCCGATCGCCGGCTCCTGGGGATCGCGCTCGGCGCCTTCGGGCTCGACGACGAGATCGACAAGCGCGCCCTGCTGCGCCGCGTGCTGGAGGAGGGCGCCGCCTCGCGCGAGGCGCTCGCGGTCAGGATGGTCGATCCCGCCTACCGCAAGCTCGCCGACGCCTTCGGCTTCGACCGCGCCGGCCGGATGCACGATGCGGAGGCGCGCGCCGGGATCGTGGACCGCTACCGCGTTCGCCGCTTCGAGCGCGCGATCGGCAACGAGGACGTGACGCTGCGCCTCGCGCTCAACTTCCGCCGCGAGATCGCCGAACTCGCCGCCGCGCCCGGCACCGAGCGCTCGGGCTGGTTCAGCGTGGTCGGCTCCGAGCCCCTGCGCCGCGTCCTGTTCGGCGCGCTCGGCCTGCCGCAGTCCTTCGCCGCGCTCGACCTCGACGACCAGGCGCGCCGGCTCTCCGAGCGGGCCGAGGCGGTGTTCGGCGCGCGCTCGCCGAGGATCTTCGCCGATCCGGCCGTGCGCGAGACGGCCGTGCGCCGCTTCCTCGCGAACGCCGCGCTCGACGGGGGGATTTCGCCGACGAGCCCCGGCGCGGCGGCGCTGACGTTGCTCGGCGGCTCGGCCGGGCTCGGCGCGGGCGCGATCGGCGGGCTCGTCGCCTCGCGGTTCTGAGCGGCCCGCCGCCAGCGTCGTCTGTCGTTCTCTCCCGTGATCCGGCGGAAGCCGTGTCGATCCCTCGCGTCCGTACGGATGTTCCCCCCTCCCGTCATCGCGCGACGCGGCCCCCTCGGCACGAGGCTCACGACCGGCGCGCACTCCCCGCCCGCCATGCGCACACCTCGCGTTAAGCCGCGCGCGCCTAAGCCCGATCGTGTCGAGACCAAGAATGGATCGCGAGATGATCGACGACCTGACGCTGATCGCGCGCGCCTCCGCGCTCGCGCGCCATGCGGCTGCCGCGAGCCGCGTCGCCGCCGAGAACGTCGCCAACGCCGACGTGCCGGGCTATCGCGCGCGCGGGGTCGCCGACTTCGCCGCCACCCTCGACCGGCTGGACACGGGCTTCAGGCCCCGCGTCACGCGCGCCGGCCACTTCGCCGGTCCCGCCCCCGAGGGCCCGCGCGTGCGCGTCGCCGAGGGGCCGGCCGCGCCGAACGGCAACTCCGTCTCGATCGAGGGCGAGCGCATGGCCGCGGCCGAGGCCGCCTCGCGCCACCGCCTCGCCCTCGCGATCCGCGCCGAGGTGGTCGATCTCGTCCGCCTCGGCCTCGGCCGCGGGCGCTGAGGAAGCCTGCCATGGACGACCTGAAGCGCGCCATGACCACGCTCGCCTCGGCGATGGACGCGCAGTCGCTGCGCCTGCGCCTCGTCTCCGAGAACGTCGCCAATGCCGAGGTGCCGGGCTATCGGCGCAAGCTCGTGCCGTTCGAGGCCGCCGTGGCGCGCGAGAGCGGCGCCATGACAGTGCGGGCGGGCCGCGTGCGCCTCGACCGGACGGCGCTCGCGCGGGTCCATGATCCGGGCCACCCGCTCGCGGGCGCCGACGGCCTCAGGCCCGGCTCCAACGTCGATCCGCTGATCGAGATCGCCGACGCGCGCGAGGCGCACCGCAGCTACGAGGCGAGCCTCTCGCTCTACCAGGAGGCCCGCGCCATGCGCCGCGGCCTCCTCGACCTGCTCCGCCGCTGACCGTTCGCCGCTGACCGGGAGAACCCCCATGGCCATCGAGACCGCCCTCGCTACCGGCGCCTACGACGCCGCCCGCGCCACCGCCGCGCCCCGCGGCCCCGCCCAGGGCGCCAGCTTCTCCGAGGCGCTCGCCGAGGCCGCGCGCGCCCTCGGCGCCAGCGTCGCCGAGGGCGAGGCCGCCGCCCAGGTCGCCGTCGCGGGCTCGGGCGAGCTGCAGCGCGTGGTCGAGGCCCTGAGCGCCACCGAACTCGCGATGGAGACGGCCGTGACGGTGCGCGACCGCGTCGTCGAGGCCTATCAGGAAATCCTCAGGATGCCGGTCTGACATGGACGAGGCCGCGATGATCGCGCTCCTGCAGGAGGCCGCGCGCACCGCCCTGGTGATCTCCGCGCCCGTGCTGCTCGTCGCCCTCGGCGTCGGCCTCGCGATCGGGCTCGTCCAGGCGCTCACCTCCATCCAGGAGCTGACGCTGACCTTCGTGCCGAAGCTCGCCGCGATCGTGGTGGTCGCGCTCGCCACGCTTGGCTTCATGACCCGGGGGCTCGTGTCGCTCCTGCACGAGACGATCCTGCCGATGGTCGCCGGGTCGTGAGGCTCGCCGTGGCGCTCGCCCTCGCCCTCCCGGCGGCCTCCGCGCTCGCGGGCGTCTGCGAGGACGCGGGCCGGGCGGCCGCGCGCCGCCACGGCGTGCCCGAGGCGCTGATGCTGGCGCTCGCGCGGGTCGAGAGCGGGCGGGGGGCGACCTCGCACCCCTGGGCGATGAACGTCGGGGGTGCGGGCAGCTTCCCCGAGACCCGCGCCGAGGCCGAGGCGCGTGCCCGCCGGCTGGTCGCGCGCGGCGCGTCGTTCGACCTCGGCTGCTTCCAGATCAACCACCGCTGGCACGGCGAGGCCTTCGCGTCGGTCGAGGCCATGCTCGACCCGGCCGCGAACGCCGATTACGCCGCGCGCTTCCTGACGCGCCTCCATGCCGAGAGCGGCGACTGGCTGACGGCGGCGGGGCACTACCACTCGCGCACGCCGTCGCTCGCGTCGCGCTACCGCGCGCGGGTCCGCTCGGCGATGGCGCGGCTCGGGGGCGGGGACGCGCCGCCATCGCGCCATGCGACCCGGACCGCGCGCCGACCGGCCGAGCGCCCCGAGACCCCGAGGCCGGCCGGCGGCGCGATCGCGTCGAGCGGGCGGCGCGTCGCCTCCGTCGGGGATCGGCCGCGGACCGCGGGCGCCGCGACCGGCGAGCGCGTCGCCGCCCTGTCGTCCGCCGGAAACCCGTCCGCCGCGCACGACCCTCCCGCCGAGGGGACGCGGCGTCCCGTGTCTTCGCGGCCCGCCCCGATCTCGGTCTTCCTCCCGCGCGGCGCGATCGTCACCTTCGACGCGCGCGCCCCGCTCCTCGCCGGCCACGCCGTGCCGCTCATCGCGGGTCGCCCCGTCCCGCTTCTCTCCCCCGGCCGGCCGGCCGGCGCGACCGCCACGGCCGGGACCATCGCCTTCGCCCCGGAGCGCGCCCGATGACGCTGACCCTCGACGCGATCCGCCAGCCGACCGTCGGGCTCTCGGTCGCGCTGATGGCGGTCATCTGCATGATGATCCTGCCGATGCCGGCCTGGGCGCTCGACGTCGGCCTCGCCGTCAGCTTCGCGCTCTCGATCCTGATCTTCACGATCACGCTGTTCATCCAGCGCCCGCTCGACTTCTCGGCCTTCCCGACGGTGCTGCTCGCCGCGCTGATGCTGCGCCTCGCGCTCAACGTGTCCTCGACCAAGCTGATCATCGGCGAGGGCCATACCGGCCCGGACGCAGCCGGCGGCGTGATCCAGGGCTTCGCCATGTTCATCATGTCGGGCAGCGTGTTCCTCGGCCTCGTGGTGTTCTGCGTGCTGCTGATCGTCAACTTCGTGGTGATCACCAAGGGCGCGGGGCGCATGGCCGAGGTCGGCGCGCGCTTCGCCCTCGACGCCATGCCCGGCAAGCAGATGGCGATCGACGCCGACGGCTCGGCCGGCGCGCTCTCTCACGCCGAGGCGCGCGAGCGGCGCCGCATCGAGCAGGAGGAGACCACCTTCTACGGCTCGCTCGACGGCGCCTCGAAGTTCGTGAAGGGCGACGCGGTCGCCGGCCTCCTGATCACCGCGCTGAACCTGGTGATGGGCCTCGCCATGGGCACGGTCGTGCACGGCCTCAGCTTCGCCGAAGCCGCCGAGACCTACGCGATCCTGACCGTCGGCGACGGGCTCGTGAGCCAGATCCCCTCGGTGATCGTCTCCATCGCCGCGGCGCTTCTGCTGTCGAAGGGCGGCGTGGTCGGCACCGCCGACAGCGCGCTCGGCCGCCAGCTCGGCGGTCATCCGGCGGCGCTCGCCACCGTCGCGGGGACCATGGCAGTGTTCGCCTTCGTGCCGGGCCTGCCGTTCCTGCCCTTCATGGCGGGCAGCCTCGGGCTCGGCGCCGTCGCTTGGCGCGCGAGCCGGGCCGAGGCGGAAGCCGTCCCCGAGGACGCGCCCGAGACCGGGCCCGCGCGCGAGCGCCCGCTCGGCGATCTCCTGGACGTCGACGAGATCCACGTGCGCTTCCATCCGGGCATCCTGTCGGCGATTATCGATCCCAAGGCCGGGCTCGACCAGCGCATCGCCAACATGCGCCGCCACGTCGCCAGCGAACACGGCGTGGTGCTGCCCGAGGTGCGGCTGACCGACGATCCCCTGACGCGCGCGAACGGCTACGCCATCCTGATCCACGGCGTCGAGGTCGCCTCGGCGGTGCTGGAGCCCGGCCGCGTGCTGGTGCTGACCCGCCCCGACGTGGCCCTCGCCGTCGCCGGGCGCGACGTCACCGAGCCGGTCTACGGCGCGCCCGCGCGCTGGATCGCCCAAGCGGCCCAGGACGAGGCGGCCACCCTCGGCCTGCCGGTGATCGCGCCCGCGGAGGTGGTGGCGACGCATCTCCTGGAGACGGTCAAGGCGAACCTCGGCCGGCTGATGACGAGGCGGACCCTGCGCCGCCTCCTCGACGAGCATACCCGATCCTCCGATGCCGCGCGCGCGGACGCCAACCGCCGGGTGATCGACGAGTTCGTGCCCGACCGCGTGCCGCCCGAGGCGCTGCAGGCGGTGCTGCGGGGCCTCCTCGACGAGCAGGTGCCGGTGCGCAACCTCGCGCTGATCCTGGAGGCGGTGGCCGAGGCGCGCGCGGCCGGCCTCGACGCCGACGCTACGCTTGAGCACGCGCGCCGGCGCATCGCCTTCGTCCTCGTCGCGCGCCATCTGGACGAGCGCGGGCGGCTACCGCTCGTGCAGCTCGCCCCCGACTGGGAGACCCGCTTCGCCGCGGCCGAGCGGACGGGGCCGCAGGGCGAGCTTCTCGACGTGGCGCTCTCGCCCGACGAGTTCGACCGCCTCGCGCGCAACATCCGCGCGGCGCTCGCCGAGCCGGCGCGGCGCGGCACGGTCGCGGTGGTCGCCGTGCCGGGGCGACGGCGCCGGCTGGTGCGCGAGGCGCTGCTCGCCAAGGGCGTGACCAACGCCGTGCTCGCCTTCGAGGAGATCGGCACGCGCACCGACGTGGCGCTCGTCGGCCAGGCCGAGGCGTGAGGCGGTGGAGGCGGACGCCGGCGGGCCGGCGCCCGAGGACGCGCTCCTCGCCGCGCTCGAACAGGCGCTCGCCTCTAGCCCCGAGCGGGTGCTGCTCGCCGTCTGCGTCTTCGCCCGGATCGGCGCCGCCTTCTTCCTGCTGCCGGGCTTCGGGGCGCAGGGGCTCTCGATGCGGGTCCGCCTCGGCGCGGCGCTCGCGGCGGCCTGGATCGTCGTGCCGGTGATCGCGCCCTCGCTCGCCGACCGGGTACCGGGGACGCCGGCCGCGCTCCTGCTCGCGATCGGCGCCGAGGCGACGGCGGGGCTGGTGATCGGCCTCGCCTTCCGCGCGCTCGTGTTCGCGCTCCAGATCGCGGGCGGGATCGCGGCGGCGCATCTCTCGATCGCGCACCTGTTCCAGAGCCCGACCGCGCCGGAAGCCGAGGCCTCGGTCACGACGCTGCTCACCGTGGGCGGCGTCGCGCTGGCCATGATCGCGGGGCTGCACGTCGACGCGGTGGTGGCGCTGGTGCGGCTCTACGACGTGCTGCCATTCGCGCTCATGCCGGAGGCGGGCGAGGCGGCGGGCTGGTGGGCCGCGCGCGTGGGCGAGGCGTTCGGGCTCGGGCTGTCGCTGGCGCTGCCCTTCGTGCTGGTCTCGCTCGCCTACAACCTAGCCCTCGGCGCGCTGTCGCGCGCCATGCCCCAGCTTCTCGTCGCCCTCGTCGGCGCGCCGCTCCTGGTGCTGCTCGGCCTCGGCGCGCTGTGGCTCTCGATCCCCGAGCTGATGGCGCGCTGGGGGGGCGCGATGGGGCTGGTCGCCGCCGACCCGCTCGGCGGGCTCGGGGCGGGCCCGTGAGCGAGGGGGCCGAGGAGAGCGCCGAGAAGAGCCACGAGCCGAGCGAGCGGCGGCTGGAGGACGCCCGCCGCGAGGGCGACATCGCCCGCTCCGCGGACGCGCAGGCGGCGGCCGCCTACCTAGGTCTCGCCCTGGCGCTCGGGCTCGCCGGGCGCGACGTCGCCGGGGATCTCGGGGGCGTGCTGCGGCGCTGCCTCGAAGACCCGGTCGCGCTGTCGCGGGCGATGCTGTCGGCGGGCGGGACGACGGGGGTCGATCTGGCGGGGGCGGTCGCAAAAGCTGCCGCGCCGCTCCTGCTCGCGCCCGGCCTCGCCGTGCTGGTGCTGCTCCTCGCCTCGCGCGGCATCGCGATCGCGCCGTCGAAGGTCGCGCCGAAGCTCTCGCGGATCTCGCCGATGGAGAATGCCGCCCAGAAGTACGGCCCCCGCGGCCTCGTCGAGTTCGCCAAGGCGGCGGCCAAGCTGACCCTGGTGCTGGCGGTGCTGGCTGTCTCGCTCGCGGGCATGGCCGATACCCTGACGAGCGCTGTCCACGTCGCCCCCCGCCTGGTTCCCCGCGCCTACGAGGCGCCGCTCTGGGATATCCTCGCCGGCGCGCTGGCGGTCGCGCTCGCGGTCGGGACGGCCGATTTCCTCTACCAGCGCCACGCGCATCGCAAGCGGCTGATGATGAGCCACGAGGAGGTCAAGCGCGAGCGGCGCGACAGCGAGGGCGACCCGCAGATGAACGCCCGCCGGCGCGAGCGGGCGCGCGCGCTCGCCGACAACCGCATGCTCCAGAAGGTGGCCGAGGCCGACGTGGTGGTGACCAACCCGACCCATTACGCCGTGGCCCTCGCCTGGGATCGCGCGCGGGGCGGCGCGCCGGTCTGCATCGCCTAGGGGGGGGACGAGGGCGCCGCGCGCATCCGCGCGCGTGCCGCCGAGGCGAAGGTGCCGCTGCGCGAGGACCCCCCGACCGCGCGCGCGCTGTTCGCCGCGACCGCGCTCGGCGCCGAGATCCGCCCCGAGCACTACCGCGCCGTCGCCGCGGCGATCCTGTTCGCCGACGCGGTACGGACCCGGCGTCGCGAGGGCGGTGCGGGATAGGCTCGGTGTCGCCGGAGCGATAGGGTATGAGGTCGGCGGCGCCGTGGCGACGCGGGAGGGCGTTCCGCCGTGACGGCGCTCAGTCGTCGTCCTCGGCGAGCCGTCCCGCGTCCGCCGGCTCGCCGGGCACCGCGTAGGCTCCGTTCAGCCAGCGCCCGAGGTCGACGTCGGCGCAGCGCTTGGAGCAGAACGGGCGGAAGGCCGGCTCGCTCGGGCGCTGGTTGCAGATCGGGCAGAGGGGCGGCGGCGTGCCGCCTCGGGGCGCTTTGTCGGCCATCTTCGACAAGTCCTTGGACGTGTTATCTGTGGGGCGATGGAAGCGGGGCTGGCGTCCGTTGTGGGGACGGCCGCGCAGGATTTCGAGAGGGGACGCGCTTGGCGCTCACCGTGCATCGCAACGACGAGGGGGCGCCGCCCTCCGCGCCCGGACCGGCGCGCGCGCCGCTCTGGCACCGCGCCGTCGCCGGCACGCTGAAGGCGGTGCTGCCGCTCGTCTTCGTCGCCGCCGCGGTCTGGGGCTGGCAGCGCATCGGCGCGACCGCGCCGCCGCCCGAGCAGGCCGCGCGCACGCCCGAGCCGCGTCTCGTCGACGTGGTGGCCGCCCGCCCGGCGCTGAGCGGCCCCCGCGTCGTCGCCCACGGCCGCGTGGTGCCGGCGCGCGCGCTGAGCCTCGCCCCCGACGCCGCCGGCCGCGTGGTCGAGGTCCACCCCGCGCTGGAGCGCCACGGCCGCCTCGACGCGGGCAGCGTCGCCTTCTCGCTCGACACCCGCTCGCTCGAACTCGACCTCGCCGAGGCCGAGGCCCGCGTCGCCCAGATCGAGGCGCGGATCATGACCGAGCGCGGCCAGGCCGAGCGCGCGCGGCGCGACTTCGAGCGGCTGCCGCTCGACGACATCACCGAGGAGCAGGCCGCGCTGATCCTGCGCGAGCCGCAGAGGGCCGAGCTGGAGGCCGAGCGCGCCGCCGCGCGCGCCGCCGTGGGGCGCGCGCGCCTCGCGCTCGACGAGGCGGTGGTGCGCGCGCCCTTCGACGCGGTGGTGCTCTCGGCCGCGGTCGCGCCGGGCACGCGGCTCGCGGCCGGCGAGGAGGCCGCCCGCCTCGCCGCGACGGATCGCTTCCGCGTCGCGCTGCCCGTCGCGCTGCCCGCCCTCGCCTGGATCGAGGAAGGGCGCGCGGTGCGGCTCGCCAAGCCCGGCGTCTGGCCCGGGGACACCGCCCGTGTCGGCCGCATCGAGCGCGGCGGCGCCGAGCTGGCGGGCGGGGGCAGCCTCGCCGAGGTGATCGTCTCGCTCGACCGCCCCCTCGACGCCGAGCCGCCGGTGCGTCTCGGCGCCTTCCTGCGCGCGACCATCGAGGCGCCCGCGGTCGAGGGCGCCGTCGCGCTCGACCGCGGCCATCTGCGCGACGGCGACCGCGTCTGGGTGATGGACGAGGCCGACCGCCTCGATATCCGCGAGGTCGACGTGCTCTGGCGCGGGCCGGAGCGGGTGCTGGTCGAGGCCGGTCTCGCGCCCGGCGAGCGGATCGTGACCACCATCCTCGACACCCGCGTCGAGGGCATGGCGCTGCGCGCGCGCGGGGCGGCGACCGCCGCGGGTACGGACGAGAGCGCGCGCGCCGACGGCGAGGCGGGATGAGCGAGCGAGGCGCCCCGGCCCGCTTCGACCGCGGCGGCCCGATCGGCTGGACCGCGCGTCACCCGGTCGTGCCGAACCTCCTGATGCTGATCCTGATCGTCGGCGGGCTGTTCGCCGGCCTCCGCATGGGTCAGGAGGTCTACCCCGAGTACCGGCTCTCCTCGGCCGAGGTGACGATGCGCCTGCCCGGCGCCGGTCCCGAGCAGGTCTACCGCGCCGTGGCGCTGCCGCTCGAACAGGCGATCTCGCAGATCGACGGCGTCGAGCAGATCACGACGGAGGCGGGCGAGGGCCGCGCCGAGCTCAAGGCCCGCCTCGCCGAGGACGCGGACCGCACCGAGGTGGTCGCCGCGATCCGCGACGCGATCTCGACGCTCCGCGATCTGCCCGAGGACGTGCGCCCCGCGCGCATCACCGCCGGCACGTGGCAGCGCCCGATCCTGTCGATCGCGCTCTACGGCCCGGCCGAGCCCGACGCGATGATCGCGGCGGTGACCAGGCTGCAGACGGCGCTGCGCGACGCCCCCGAGATCAGCCAGGTGTCGATCGACACCAACATCGACCCCGCGATCCGCATCGAGGTGGCGCGCTCGGTGCTGGAGGCGCAGGGCCTGACGCTCGTCGACCTGGCCCGGCGCGTGCGCGCGGCGGCCGAGGACCGCGGCGGCGGCTCGGTCGACACCGCCGGCGGCGAGATCGCCCTCGCCGTCACCGCCCGGCGCGAGAGCGTCGCCGACTTCGCCGCCATCGTCGTGGGCGAAGCGGAGGCGGAGGGCGGGGAGGCGCGGCTGCTCACCCTCGGCGACATCGCTACGATCCGGCGCACCACCTCCGAGGACAGCCCCGATCTCATCTTCAACGGCCATCCGGGCGTGAAGCTCACGGTCCGCCAGGCCGGCGAGGAGACCCCCCACGCCATCGCCGCCGCCGCGCGGCGCGTGATCGCCGAGACCGAGGCGCGCCTGCCGCAGGCGATCGACGTCGCGATTCCCTGGGACGCGAGCGAGCAGCTCGACGCGCGCATGCGGCTGCTCGGGGTGAACGGCCTCGTCGGCCTCGCGCTCGTGCTGATCCTGCTGAGCCTGTTTCTGGAGATCCGCCTCGCGCTCTGGGTCGCGGTCGGCATCCCGACCGCCTTCCTCGGCAGCTTCCTGGTGCTCGCCCAGACCGGCGTGACCATCAACATGGTCTCGCTGTTCGCCTTCATCCTCGCGCTCGGCCTCGTGGTCGACGACGCGATCGTGGCCGGCGAGAACGTCTACGAGTATCGCGAGCGCGGGCTGTCGCCGGCCGACGCCGCCGTGATGGGCGCGCGCGACATCGCGGTGCCGCTGTCGTTCTCGGTCGTCACCAACATGCTCGCCTTCCTGCCGCTCGCCATGGTGCCGGGCTGGTTCGGCCAGTTCTGGGTGGTGATCCCGATCGTGGTCGCGCTCGCCTTCGCGATCTCGTGGCTGGAGGCGCTGTTCGTGCTGCCCGGCCACCTCGCCGGCGTGCGCCGGCGCGACGATCGCCCCGGCCGCGGCCCCGGCGCGACGCTGAGACGGCTCCAGCGCGCGACCGCGGGAGGGCTGGAGAGCTTCGTGCGCCGCGTCTACGGCCCCGCCCTCGGCGCCGCGCTGTCCTGGCGCTGGGCGACGGTGGCCGGCCTCGGCCTGGTCGCGGCCCTCCTGATCGCCTGGCCGGTCTCGGGGCGGATGGGCTTCTCGCTGTTCCCGCCCGTCAAGCGCGACTATGCCGTGATGCGCGTCGGCCTGCCGCTCGACGCGCCGCGCGAGGCGGTCGAGGCGATGCGCGCGCGCATGCTGGAGACGGCCGAGCGCGTGGCCGCCGAGGCGGGCGGACGTGCGGCGGTCAGCGTGATCGAGGCCGAGATCAAGGGCCGGCGCGTCTCGCTGCTCGCGCACTTCCCCGAGAACGCGCCGGACGACTACGGCGCCGCCGAGTTCGTGCCGGCCTTCCGCGAGGCGATCGGCCCCTTGCCCTCGGCGGCCTATTCGAGCTTCGGCGGCGCGGGCGGTCCGGGCTCGGGCGCGGGCTTCGAGGTCGTGCTCGCCCATCCCGACGAGGACGTGCTGGAGCGCGCCACCGGGGCGCTCGCCGCGCGGCTCGACGCCTTCGCCGCCGTCTCCGACCTCGACGACGGCTTCCAGGGGGGCGACCGCTCGCTCTCGTTCACCGTGACGGCGATGGGGCGCGCGCTCGGCTTCACGCCGGCCGAGGTCGCAGCCCAGGTGCGCGGCGCCTTCTACGGCGTCGACGTGGTGCGCCAGGTCGAGGGCGCGGCCGAGCTGCGCGTGCGCGTCTCGCTGCCCGAGGACGAGCGCCGCTCTGAGTACGACGTCGAGACGCTCACCCTGCGCGCGCCCGACGGCACCCGCGCGCCGCTCTACGCGATCGCCGCGGTCGAGCGCGAGCGCGGCGCGCGCGAGATCGAGCGGATCGACGGGCGGCGCACGGTCACGCTGGAGGGGCGCATCGCCGACGCGACGGCGCGCGCGCAGGTGCTGGACCGGCTCGGCGCCGAGATCCTGCCCGCGCTCGAGGACGCGCATCCGGGGCTCTCGACCGCGCTCGGCGGCGACGAGCAGGCCAAGCGCGACACGGTCGCGAGCTTTCCGCTCTCGATCAGCCTGACGATCGCGCTGATGTACGGCGCGCTCGCGGTGCCGTTCCGCTCGTGGGTGACGCCCCTCGTGGTGCTTTCCGCGATCCCCTTCGGCGCCGCCGGCGCGATCGCGGGCCATCTGGTGATGGGCATGGGGCTGACGGTGGTGTCGCTGTTCGGGATGATCGCGCTCGGCGGCGTGGTGATCAACGCGGCCCTCGTGATGATCGACTACGCCGCCAAGGCGCGCGCGGCCGGCCACGACGCGGCCACGGCCATCCGGCTGGCCGGCGAGCGGCGCTTCCGCCCGATCCTGCTGACCGCGCTCACCACCTTCGGCGGCCTCGCGCCGATGATCTTCGACGAGAGCGCGGCCGCCGCCTTCCTGGTGCCGATCGCGGTGGCGATCGGCTACGGCATCCTGTTCGCCACGCTGGTGGTGCTGTTCGCCATCCCCTGCTTCTACCTGATGGTCGAGGACATGCGCTGGCTCCTGAACCCCGAGCCGCGCGAGGCGGGGGACGAGCGGCCTGTGGCGGGGGAGTAAGGCCGGCGCGACGGCGGGGCGGAGACCCCACCCCTACACGGGCCGGGGCCTACCCCGCCGTATCGTCCCACGGTCCCACGGGCGGGCGTTCGCGCTTTCGCTGCAACTCGCAGAGCCCCATGGTGGTGAAGCCGTGGACCACCGTCTCGATGCCGTCGCGCCTGAGCGCCGCCTTCAGCACGTCCTCGATGCGCTTGCGGTCCTTCTTCGGCATCGGCGCGAAGTCGACCACCACCTGACCGCCGAGGCCGCGCAGGCGGAGCTGGCGGGGCAGGGCACGGGCGGCCTCGACGTTGGCGCGCGCGCCGGCGTCGGGGGCGAAGTCGCCGCCGGTGTTGACGTCGACGGCCACCAGCGCGGCGGTCGCCTCGACCGCCATCGAACCGCCGCCCGGGAGGTCGACCCGACGCGAGGCCAGATCGTCGAGGCTGTCCGCGACGCCGAGGTCGACGAAGGGGTCGCCGTCGTGGCGCTCGGCCTCCTCGATCAGGACGGGGGGCAGGTCGGGCAGGGGCGGCGCCTCGGCGAGCGGCGCGTGACCGCGCCGGTCGAGGACGAGGCGGTCGGGCAGCGGCCAGGTCCATTCGCGCAGGGCCTCGACCATCGCCGGCGCCCTCTCGACCGGGCCGGTCGCGCCGTCCGCGAGCCGAGCCTCGGCCGCGAGACGGCGTTCGGCCAGATGCCCGACCGCCTCGGCGATCACGCCCTCGGGCGCGCCCTCGGCGGCCGAGCGCAGGATGAAGCCTCCGGTCGCCGCCATCCGTCCGATCCGCGCGCCGATCGCGCGCCGTCGCAGGGCGGGGTCGTCGCTCTCCTCCAGCGCGGGATCGAGATCGGCGTCGCCGAGATAGGGCGCGACCGCGTCCTCGACGGCGCGCTGGAGGCGGTGTCGCTCGTCCTTGTCCTCGATCTGGCGCGAGACGTTGACCCCCGGCGCGTCCGGCGTGTGGATCAGCGTGCGGGTCTTGTAGAGCACGCGCCGCGTCACCGGCACCGCCTTGCCCGGCTCGGGCAGGCTCGCGATCTGGACCAGGAAGCGCTCGCCGCCGCGCACGCCGCGAGCCTCGCGCAGGAAGCCGTTGCCCCCGCCCGACAGTTCGACGAAGGCGCCGGCGGTGCCCTTCTGGCCGACGCGCACCACGCGCGCGCTGTGGATCTCGCCGACGCGGGGGGCGGGCCCGGCGGGGTCGCGCAGGAAATCCTCCAGCCGGCCGTCGACCATCAGCGCCGCCGCCGTGCCGCCGCCGGGGGCCTGGCCGAGGATCAGCACCCGCCCCTTCATGCCGCCGCCCGCTCCAGCGTCACCGGGTAGCCCGCGCCGCCGAGGAGGCCCGCGGTCTCGGCGAGCGGCAGGCCGACCACGTTGGGATAGCTGCCCTGCACCCAGGGGATCAGCGCCGCGGCGAGGCCCTGGATCGCGTAGGCGCCGGCCTTGCCGCGCCACTCGTCCGAGCGGAGATAGGCCGAGAGTTCCGCGTCGGAGAGCCGCTTCATCTTCACCTGCGTCTCGACGAGGCGCAGCCGGCGAAAGCCCGGGCCGGTGAGGCAGACGGCGGTCGCGACCCGGTGGCGCCGGCCCGAGAGGAGCGCGAGGTGCCCGGCCGCCTCGGCGACGTCGGCGGGTTTGCCGAGGATTCGCCGGCCCGCGTAGACGACCGTGTCGGCGGTGAGCAGCAGCCCCTCCACGCCCGACAGCGCCGCGGCCTTGGCGAGCGCCATGCGCTCGACGTAGCGACGCGGCGGCTCAGCGCGGGCGGGGGTCTCGTCGATCTCGGCCGCCAGCGTCGCGTCGGGGACGACGCCGATCTGGGCGAGCAGCGCGAGGCGGCGCGGCGAGGCCGAGCCGAGCGTGAGGCGCGGCCTCGGGGCCACGGCCTCAGCGTCCAAGGGGGCGGCTCACTTGAAGCGGTAGGTGATGCGGCCCTTGGACAGGTCGTACGGCGTCATCTCGACCTGTACCTTGTCGCCGGCGAGCACGCGGATGCGGTTCTTGCGCATCTTGCCGGCGGTATGGGCGACGATTTCGTGACCGTTCTCGAGCTTCACGCGGAACGTCGCGTTCGGCAGAAGCTCGACGACGGTCCCGGGAAACTCGAGGGTCTCTTCCTTGGACATACGGGGTCCGTGCCTGATTCGGATGATGCGCGAACCTGTGACGCGCAAGCCCGCATTTCAAGGCGAACCGGTCGGCTCCTCGGGCAGCCCGAAGCAGGCGCGCATCCGCTCGGCGATCTGCTCGCGGGCCTCGCGGTAGGCGACGAGGCGCTGCTCGCGGGTCTCGCCGAGGCCCACGGGGTCGAGGATCGGCCAGTAGACCACGTCGACCGAGGCGGTGCGCGTGCGCTCGAGCGCCTGGCGCTGCGCGGCCGGCGAGAGCGCCACGATCAGGTCGTAGGCGGTGATGTCGTCGCCCCAGGCCTCCATCTCGTCGAAGCTGCGCGGGCGGTGACGCGAGAGGTCGATGCCGATCTCGGCGGCGGCGGCGAGCATGAAGCCGTCGACCGCCTCCGCCTCGCGCACGCCGCAGGACTGCACGAACACTCGCCGGCCGAAGCGGCGCTTCATCAGCCCCTCGGCGAGCGGCGAGCGCACGCTGTTGTGGTTGCAGCAGAACAGGATCGCGCCGGGCAGGGCGCGGCGGACCGGAGGCGGTGCGTCCGGCGCCCGCCCCGACACGGCTCAGCCCCGGTACTGCAGCGCGCAGACCACCGTGAACAGGCGCCTCGCGGTGTGGTGGTCGAGGTCGATCCGCCCCTCCAGCCGTTCGGCGAGCAGCCGCGCGCCCTCGTCGTGGACGCCGCGCCGGCCCATGTCGATCGCCTCGATCCTGGACGCCGGCAGGGTCTTCACCGCGTTGAAGTAGCTCTCGCAGATCGCGAAGTAGTCGCGGATCGCGCCCCTGAGCGGCGACAGCGACAGGTGCAGGTCCGCCGCCGTCTCGCCGGCCGCGTCGGTGACGTGCAGCCTGAGCATCCGCTCGACCATGCCGACGCCGAGGCCGTAGGGTCCCGGCCGGCGCGGCTCGCCGTCGCGGGCGACGGGGCGGAAGCTGTTCTCCTCCTTCAGGTCGTAGAGCGCGACGTCGAGTTCCTGCTGAATCTCCGGCGTGCGCGCACGGGGGCGGTCCTCGGTCAGCCGCACCTCGGCGAGGCGCTCGTCGGGGCCGAACTCGCTCACGAGGACGCTTCTCGGCCGAGCCGCGCGCGCACCGAGAGCGCGTGCGCCTCCAGCCCCTCGGCGTCGGCGAGGGTCGCCGCCGCCTCGCCGACACGCGCGAGCCCCCGCGCGTCGGCGCCGAGCATCGTGGTGCGCTTCATGAAGTGCATGACCGAGAGCCCGGAGGCGAAGCGCGCCGAGCCGGCGGTCGGCAGCACGTGGTTCGGCCCGCCGACGTAGTCGCCGACCGCCTCGGGCGTGTGACGGCCGAGGAACATCGCCCCCGCGTTGCGGATCTTCCCGGCGAGCGCCTCCGGCGCCTCGGTCGCGATCTCCAGGTGCTCGGGCGCGATCACGTCGGCGAGGGCGGCGGCGTGGTCGAGATCGCGCGCGAGCACCACGCCTCCGTGGCGGCGCCAGCTCTCGCCCGCGATCGCGGCGCGGTCGAGCGACTGCAGCCGGCGCTCGACCGCGCGCGGCAGGGCCGCGAACAGCGCCTCGTCGTCGGTGAGGCAGATCGACTGCGCGCTCGCGTCGTGCTCGGCCTGGGCGAGCAGGTCGAGCGCGATCCAGTCGGGGTCGCAGCCCTTGTCGGCGATCACCAGCACCTCGGAGGGGCCGGCGACCATGTCGACGCCGACGTGGCCGAACACCTGTCGCTTGGCCTCGGCGACGTAGGCGTTGCCCGGCCCCGCGATCACGTCGACCGCCTCGATCGGCGCGGCGCCGTAGGCGAGGGCGGCGACCGCCTGCGCGCCGCCGACGCGCCAGATCCGGTCGACGCCCGCGAGCCGCGCGGCGGCGATCACCAGCGGATTGAGCACGCCGTCGGGCGTCGGCACGCACATCTCGACGCGCTCGCAGCCCGCGACCTTGGCGGGAATGGCGTTCATCAGGACCGAGGAGGGGTAGGCCGCCGTGCCTCCCGGCACGTAGATCCCGGCCGCGTCGACCGCGCTCCAGCGCCAGCCGAGGCGGATGCCGGCCTCGTCGGTCCACGACGCGTCCTCGGGGCGCTGGGCGGCGTGGAAGGCGCGGATGCGGGATGCCGCGAGCGCCAGCGCCTCGCGCTGCTCGGGGGGCACCAGGGCCTCGGTCGCCTCGATCTCGTCCTCGCCGAGTTCGAGCGCCTCCGGCGTGGCCTCCCAGCGGTCGAAGCGGCGGGTAAGGGCCACCACCGCGTCCGCGCCGTGGCGGCGCACCTCGGCGATGATGCGCGCCACCGGCTCGGCGACGCCCGCGTCCGGGTCGCGCCGCGCGGTGACGAGCGCGCGAAAGCGCGTCTCGAACTCCGGCTCGTCGTGGCGAAGGGTGAGCGCCATCGTTCGGTCCTCTCCTCGGGCGTCGCTCGTGATAGGGACGCGCGGGCGGGTGGGCAAGGCGAGGGGCCTCGGCCGCGGCGTCCCGCCGGCGGACGACCGGCCCGGCTTGGCACGGGCGGAGGCCGCCGCTCTGGATTGTGCGCCGCAGCACGGTTACAGAGCGCCGAGGCAGACGGGGAGAGGGATCATGACCGACGACGCGACGCTCGACGAGATGGTGCGCCTCGCGCTGGAGGGCGGGCGCGCGGTGATGGCGGTCTACGCCCGCGCCGAGGGCGCGACCATCGAGGCCGAGGCCAAGGCCGACGACAGCCCCGTGACCGAGGCCGACCTCGCCGCCGACCGCGTGATCGGCGAAGGGCTGGCCGCGGCCTTCCCCGACATCGCCGTCGTCACCGAGGAGCGCGCCGAGAGCCAGGAGGGCGCGGCGCCCGAGCGCTTCTTCCTCGTCGACCCGCTCGACGGCACCAAGGAGTTCGTCCAGCGCCGCGGCGACTTCACCGTCAACATCGCGCTGATCGAGGGCGGCCGGCCCGTGGCGGGCGTGGTCTACGCCCCGGCCAAGGGGCGTCTCTTCGCCGGACGGATCGGCGCGGGCGCGCGGCTGACCGAGGTCGGCGAGGACTGCGAGCCGGTCGCCGGCTCGGCGCGCGACATCGCCGTGCGCGCGCCCGACCCCTTCGGGCTGTTCGTCGTCGCCTCGAAGTCGCACCTGACCGACGAGACCAAGGCGCTCATCGAGCGCTTCGCGGTCAAGGACACCCGCAACGCCGGCTCCTCGCTCAAGTTCTGCCTCGTCGCCTGCGGCGAGGCCGACTTCTATCCCCGCCTCGGGCGCACCATGGAGTGGGACACGGCGGCGGGCCACGCCGTGCTCGGCGCCGCCGGCGGCCACGTGGTCGTGGCCGGCTCGCTGGAGCCGCTGGCTTACGGCAAGCCCGGCTGGGACAATCCCCACTTCCTCGCCTACGCGCCGGGCGTGCCGATCGAGAACGCCGCGTGACGAGCCCCCGCGCCTGGATCGTGATCCCCGCGCGCTTCGCCTCGGCCCGCTTTCCGGGCAAGCCGCTGGTGGTGCTGAGGGGCGCGGACGGGCGCGAGAAGGCGCTGATCCACCGCGTCTGGGACGCGGCGCGCGCCGGCGAGGGGGTCGAGCGGGTGCTGATCGCGACCGACGACGACCGCATCGCCGAGGCGGCGCGCTCGTTCGGCGCCGAGGTGGCGATGACGCCCGAGACCTGCGCCAACGGCACGGAGCGCTGCGCCGCCGCCATCGAGGGGGCCGAGGCGGCCCCCGACATCGTGGTCAACCTCCAGGGCGACGCGCCGCTGACGCCGCCCGCTTTCGTGCGCGCGCTGATCGACGCGCTGGCTACGGGCGAGGGACCGGACGTGGCGACCCCGGTCATTCGCTGCGATGCGGACGCCCTCGCCCGCTTCCGCGCCGACCGCGTGGCCGGACGCGTCGGCGGCACGCTCGCGGTCGCCGACGCGCGCGGGCACGCGCTCTACTTCTCGAAGGAGGTGATCCCCTACGGCGCCGACGCTGAAGCGGTCCCCGCACTGCACCACGTCGGTGTCTACGCCTATCGCGTCTCGGCGCTCGCGCGTTACCCGACGCTCGCGGCGGGTGTGCTGGAACGGGCCGAAGGGCTGGAGCAGTTGCGCTTCCTGGAGCACGGCGAAGCGATCGCCTGCGTCCCGGTCGAGGCGGGCGATGGCTCGTTCTGGGAAGTTAACAACCCTGGCGACGTGGCGGTGGTGGAGGCGGCGCTTTCGTCACGCGGAATTTCGTGATGCGCTGCACAAATCCGTGAACCGGAGGGCGTTTTCTGGCATTTATAGGGGCCGGGGCGCTCCGCCGCAGTGGCCGAACGTCCTAGCAGCCACAGGGGGTTCCCATGCCGAAGCAAGTCCGCACCGCCGTCTTCCCCGTCGCCGGGCTCGGCACGCGCTTCCTGCCCGCGACGAAGTCGATGCCCAAGGAGATGCTGCCGCTCGTCGACCGTCCGCTGATCCAGTACGCGATCGACGAGGCGCGCGAGGCGGGCATCGAGGAGTTCATTTTCGTCACCGCGCGCGGCAAGTCCTCGCTGGAGGACTACTTCGACAGCGCGCCGCAGCTCGAGCAGGAGCTGGAGGCCAAAGGCAAGCAGAAGCTCCTGGACGAAGTCAACCGCGCGACCATGCCGTCAGGACGGATCGCCTACATCCGCCAGCAGGAGGCGCTCGGCCTCGGCCACGCCGTCTGGTGCGCGCGCCACCTCGTCGGCGACCGCCCCTTCGCCGTGATCCTGCCCGACGACGTCATCAAGGACGGCTCGGGCTGCATGGCGCAGATGGTCGAGGCCTACGAGAAGCGCGGCCAGGGCGGCTGCATGGTCGCCGCCTTCGACGTGCCCGACGACAAGATCTCGGCCTACGGCGTGCTCGACCCGCGCGCCGACGACGGCAAGGTCGTCGAGGTCGGCGGCATGGTCGAGAAGCCCGACCCGCAGGACGCGCCGTCGCGCACCGCCGTGATCGGTCGCTACATCCTGACGCCCCAGGTCATGGACTTCCTCGACCAGAAGAAGGCCGGCAAGGGCGGCGAGATCCAGCTTACCGACGCGATCGCCGCCCAGGTGGACGCCCCCGGCGGCGTCTGCGGCTTCCGCTTCGAGGGGCGGCGCTACGACTGCGGCTCGAAGCAGGGCTTCCTCCAGGCCACCGTCGCCTTCGCGCTGATGCGCGAGGATCTCGGCCCCGAGTTCGCCGAGTTCCTGCGCGGCCTCACCGCCCGGGATCTCGCGGCCTGAGACCCTCGGGGCGCCGCGCGGCGGCGCCCCGCTCCGGCACAGGCGCTCAGGCGACCCGGTTCGGCGGCGTCTCGCCCGCGAAGAACGCCTTCAGGTTGTCGAGCACCAGCATCCCCATCGCCTCGCGCGTCTCGATCGTAGCCGAGCCGAGATGGGGCAGCAGGCATACCCGCGGCATCGCCTTGAGCGCCTCGGTGACCGCCGGCTCGCGCTCGAACACGTCGAGCCCCGCGCCGGCGAGATGACCCGCCTCCAGCGCCGCGACCAGCGCCTCCTCGTCGACGATGTCGCCGCGGGCGGTGTTGATCAGGATCGCCCCCCGCTTCATCGCCGCGAGGCGGTCGGTATCGATCAGCCGCACGTTGTCGCCCCCGCCCGGACAGTGCAGCGACACGATGTCGGCCGCCGCCAGCACCTCCTCGACAGTGGCGAGCTGCTCGGCCGGCACGCCGGGGTCGTCGACGGGGAAGGCGTCGTGGAACACGATCTTCATGTCGAGCGCGTGGTGGCAGCGCTTGGCCATCGCCTTGCCGATCCGGCCCATGCCGACGATCCCGAGCGTCTTGCCCTGCGGGCTCAGCCCCATGAGCTGGGTCGGCCGCCAGCCGGTCCACTCGCTCGCGCGCAGCATGGTCTCGCCTTCGAAGGTGCGCCGGCAGACGTTCAGGAGCAGCGTGAGCGCGATGTCGGCGGTGGCGTCGGTCAGCACGCCGGGCGTGTTGGTCACCGCGAGCCCGGCCTTCTTCGCCGCCTCGACGTCGATGTTGTTGAAGCCCACCCCGAACTGGCCGAGGATGCGCGCGCGCCCCGGCGAGGCCAGCACCGCCGCGTCGACCTTGTCGGTCACGGTGGTGCAGACCGCGTCGTAGTCGTCGAGCGCGCGCTTCAGGTCGTCCCGGCTCATCGCCTCGTCGGCGACGTTGAAGGTCGCGTCGAACGCCTCGGCCATCGCGGCCTCGACGCGCTCGGGCCACTTGCGCGTGCAGATCACCCGCGGCTTGTCCATGTCGTCCCTCCTCCCTCGTGGTTGTCGGCGGTCTCCGCGGCCGCCCGTCGCAGCCCGGTCTAGCGTGCCGCGGCGACGGGGTCGCGGGGGCGAGGCGGGTTTGCCGCCCTGCGGCAGGGGAAGAGGCGTCCCCGCCCGACCGACGGCTCGGCGCGCGTCCGGCCGGTCCGACCACGGCCCCGCGCGGGGTCGCCGCCGTCCCGCCCCCGGCGCGGCCGCGCGCCCGCCGTTCGGGACCGGCTCAACGCTGCGGCACGCAGTCGTCCGGGACGCCCGCGCCGCGCGCGAGGCGGCCGAGGGCGCCGTGGACGCCGAACACGCCCGCGCGCCAGAGCGCGGCCTCCCCGGCGATGCGCTCCATCCTCGTCGCCGCCGCGCCGGGTTCGGCGGGAAACGCCGCCGCGGCGGCGACCATGGCCGCGGCCGTCCTTTCGAGCCCGAACCGGCGCAGCGCCGGCGCCAGTTCCTCAAGCCCGGCGCTCACCGTCGCGGGCTCCTGCGGGCCGTAACGGCCCCCGAGGCGTGCGAGGGCCGCGGCGCTCGCGTCGACGAACCTCTCCGCCCGGTCGAGCCCGAGATCCGCCAGGAGCGCGGCGACGGACGCCCGGCGCGGCGCCTCGATCTCGCCGCGCGTCGCCACGAGGGCGCGGATCGCCGCCAGCACCGTGGTCGGCGGCGCGGGCTTGGGCAGGTAGGCGGTCATGCCGGCCTCCAGCGCGCGCGCCTCGTCGGCACGGCCGGCGAAGGCGCTGCAGCCGAGGATCGGCACGCGCGCCGCGCGTCCGGGCAGGGCGCGGATGCGCCGGGCCGCCTCGAGGCCGCTGATGTCGGGCAGACGGACGTTCAGGAGCACGAGGTCGGGCGCGTCCCGGGTCGCGGCCTCCACGCCGGCGATGCCGGTCGTGACAGTACGCAACCGAATACCTTCCAGCTCGAACGCGACGTGAAGCAGGGAGACGTTGAGCCGCTCGTCTTCGACGGCGAGAACGGAAAGCTGTTTCATGACGGTACACTTTCACACGGTAAGCAGGTCGTTTACGGGTAAGCGGGTCGATGGTCGTTCGATCCTCCCTCCGCAACGTCGTTCGACCCGATCGGATCGGGTCCGGCGCTTCGGCGTCGACAAGTTCTCCCCCCGGCGGACGGGCGGGGGCATTCCCGGAACGGCCGACCGTCGCGCGTCCGGCGTATGCCGTGGCGCTTCCCTCCCGCTGCGACGGTCGTGCGTCGGGCCCGGGGCGGCGGCGGCGCCTCGCGTCGTGGCGCGACGACGCCCCCGCCGTGCCGCACGTCCGAGCCGTGCGGCGCCGGTCGCCGCGCGCGGCGGCTACGCCTCCCGCGTCGTCTTCTCCGGGAACCTGAAGACGAAGACCGACCCGCGCCCGGGCGCGCTGCTCTCGAGGATCACGTCGCCGTCGAGCGCCCGCGCCGCCTCGCGCGCGATGGCCAGCCCGAGGCCGAAGCCGAATCCGCCCCGCGCGTCGGCGCGCTCGTAGCGGCCGAAGACGCGGTCGACGTCGTTCGAGGCGATGCCGTGCCCCGTATCGACGACGCGCACCACGAGGTCCGCGCCCTCGCGCCCGGCTTCGAGGGTGATCGTGCCGCGGTCGGTGTACTTGGCCGCGTTGTCGAGAAGGTTGCCGACGATCCGGTTCAGCAGGAGATCGTTGCCGCGGACGACGGCGGGGAAATCGTCGGCGACGGCGAGGCGGACGGCGATGTCGCGCTCCCGGACCATGCGCCGCGTGGTCTCGATCCGCTGGGCGAGCAGGGCGCCGAGGTCGACGTCGTCGAGGGCGGGCTGGCCGAGTTCGCCGCCCTCGAGCGTGAGGGCCTTGTCGATGAGGTCGAGCATCAGCCGGCTCGCCTCGTCGATGATGCCGACCACCCGCTCGCGCGTCCCCTGATCGACCCGGCTTCGCAGCAGCGAGACGCCGCCGATGATGCCGTTGAGCGGATTGCGCAGCTCGTGGCTGCACATGTCGATGATCGCGCGGCGCGTCTCGGCGAGGTCGTCCGCCTGCCGGCGCGCCGCGTCCGAGGTCGTCAGCCGGTCGCGCAGCGCGAACTCGCTCTCGACCGAGCGGGCGAGTCCTTCGAGGACGTCGACGTCGCGCGCGTTCCAGGCGCGCGGCACCTCGTCGATGGCGGCGAGGGCCGCGATCACGCGGCCGTTCGGCGCGCGCACCGGCACGCCGGCGTAGGCGACGATGTTCAGATCGAGCACGCTCCGGCTGCCGGCCAGGCGCCGGTCGCTGCGCGCGTCGTCGACCACGAGGCGCATGCCCGAGGCGACCACGTGGCGGCAGAGCGAGTGGTCGAGATCGACGCCGCGCCGCCTCTCCTGTGCCGCGTCGAGGCCCACGGCGCTCTTGTAGAAGGCGCGCTGGTCGTCGACGAGCGACAGCAGCGAGACCGGGACGCCGAGGGTGAGGGTCACCAGGTGCGTCAGCCGGTCGAACGCCGCTTCGGGCGGGCTGTCGAAGAACATGCCCCCCGGCTCGGCCCGCCGGGCGGCGGCCAGCGTCTCCATCCGCCCTATCTCACCGACCGCACGGAGGATGCGCCGGGCGGGATCCGTGTGGCGGCACGCACTCTGCTGCATTCGTCTCTGAACCCAAGCCACGCGACGCGGCCTGGATAGCCGAGGGTCGAGACGAAGTTTGGCAGGCGCGGCGGCAGGATAGAGACGGCTCTGCGGCGATTTCCCGAGGTCCGCGACGACCCCGCCCGGAATTTCCACGATGGTCTCGGGGCGAGCACGCCCGCCGGCAAGCGGATCATGGGCGGTCCTGTACGCACGTTCGATCGACGACGCATCCTAGCCGCGCGACCATCAGAACCCAACGCTCCGGTTCTGAAGTTTTCATGAATCGACCGCCCCGGTGTGGTGTCGCCGCCACGCCGCCGCGGCCCGCGGCCAGGGGCGCGGCGACGCCATCCCGAGGGGCGTCGGCTCGCGTGGCCGTCCGTTCGCGGCGCCCCGAAGGCGTCGCCCGAGCCCGCGCGCCTCACCCGTCGAGCGGCCGCGCGCGAGCGTTCCAGAGGGCGACCCGAGCCGGCCGACGCGGCGGGAGCCCGTCGTCGTGCCCCCAAGCGAGCCGGGAAGCCGGCGCGATGCCGGACCGGGCGCTTTCTCAACCTTTGGTTGATATTCGGGAATTCCGGTATTGTGATCACCGCTCGGTGCACCACGGCTCTATGACATCGGTCCGTGAAACTTCGGGAAACCCCGTGGCAGCGATATGAGAGACCGGCGATCCGTGAAGGCGGCCATGCGACGACTGCCCGTCGCCATGGTGCTGTGCGATCCAGAGGGCGGGGACAACCCGATCGTCGACGTGAACGAGGCGTTCGAGCGGATCACGCTCTACCCGCGCGAGGCGGTGATCGGGCGCGACTGCCGCCTCCTGCAAGGCGAGGGAACCGACGCGCGGGCCGTCGCTCGGCTGCGCGCCGCCATCGACGCGCGCCGCGACGCGAGCGTCGATCTCCTGAACTACAGGGCCGACGGCACGCCCTTCACCAACCGCCTGCGGATCTCGCCGATCGGCGCCGACGATGGCGGGGTGGTCGGTTTCCTCGGGGTCCTGACCGAGCTGAGCGCGGCCGACGTCGTCGAGCCTCCCGCCCCGCCGCGTCCCGCGCCGTCGCTCGTCGGGCGGCCGATCGACGAGGTGATGCTGCGCGAGCTGCAGCACCGGGTGAAGAACCATCTCGCCATGGTCGCGATGCTGATCCGCGAGTAGAGCACGCGCGAGGCGACGCGGACCTCGCTCGAGACGCTGGCCCACCGGGTCGAGAGCCTGACGCTGCTCTATGAGGAACTCGCCGGCGGGGGCGCGGCGCATCGCGACAGCATGGCCGCGGGCGCCTACCTCGAACGGGTCGCCCGCACCATCGCCGCGCTCGGGGCGCACGCGGCGGTGCGCGTCGACGTCGCCTGCGACGAGGTCGCGCTGCCGGTCGAGACGACGACCTCGCTCGGGCTCCTGCTGACCGAGCTGCTCGCCAACGCGCTCGGGCACGCCTTCGAGGGCCGCGAGGAGGGGCTGGTGCGCGTGCGCCTGCACCGCCTCGCGGGCGGCAGGCTCCGCCTCGCGGTCGAGGACGACGGCGTCGGCCTGCCCGAGGGGAGCCGCTGGCCCGAGGACGCGCGGGTGCCGGGGACGGAGGCCGGGGCGGGCGCGTGTCGTCCCGGCATCGGCGGGGGCATCGTGCGCGAGCTGGCGGCCTCGCTCGGGGCCGGGCTGTCGGTGGTCTCGACGCCGCGCGGCACGCGCGCCTCGATCGACCTCGACGCGCCGGCCATGGCGCCGCGGCGAGACGACGCCGGCCTGCCCTGAGGCGGATGCCGGGGCGCCAGGAGGCGGACGCCACTCTGCCCGGAGGCGGACGCCGGGCCCCCCGGAGGCCCGGCCCCGCCGCTACCGCCCCGCGGCCCGGTCCTCGCCCGTCCGCCGGGTCTCGGACGGCCTGATGCCGTGCTGGCGCTGGTAGGCCATGGCGAAGTGCGAGGAGGACGTGAAGCCCGTCATTAGCGCCGCCTCCAGCGCCGAGAGGGTGGTGTGCATCAGGATCTCGCGCGCGCGCTCGAGGCGCAGGCGGCGGTAGAACGAGGCCGGGCTCTCGCCGAGGTGCGCCTGGAACAGCCGCTCGATGCGGCGCAGGTTGAGGCCCGCGATCGAGGCGATCTCGGCCATGCCGAGCGGATGCTCGATGTGCCCGCGCATCAGCGCCACCACGCGCTGCACCGGCTCGGGCAGGGTCTCGAGCCGCTCGAGCGCGCCCGGGCGCTGCTCGAAGCCGGCGTTGCGGATGCGGTCGACCTGGAAGTTGTTGGCCACGAGCCGCGCGATCCGGGGGCCGTGGTCGGCGGCGATCATGTGCAGCATCATGTCCATCGACGAGATGCCGCCCGAGCCGGTCCAGCGACCCCGGTCGATCACGAAGAGGCCCGACGAGCACTCGACGTCCGGGAACGCCTCCTCGAAGGCCGGCTGGTACTCCCAGTGGATCGTGCAGCGGTAGCCGTCGAGCAGGCCCGCGCGCGCGAGCGCGAAGGCGCCGGCCGAGAGCGAGCCGAGGATCAGCCCGCGCCGCGCCGCGCGGCGCAGCACCGCGCTCACCGCGTCGTCGTGCGGGGTCGCCGTCAGGTAGCTCGTCACCACGATCAGCGCGTCGAACTCGTTCAGCCGCCCCGGCAGCGCGTCGAGGGGCAGATCGAGGCCGAGGCTCAGCCCCGAGGAGGCGCGCACCGTGCCGCCCGGCCCGATCAGCCGCCAGTCGTAGGCCGCGCGCCCGAGCGCGGTGTTGGCGAAGCGCATCGGCTCGATCGCGGCGGTGAGGCAGATCAGCGAGAACTCGGCGACGACGATGAAGCCGATCCGGCGCGAACTCGCGGGCGCCGGCCCGTCGCCGGCGAGCGCGGGCTCGGTCGTGGCGGCGGCCCCGCGGCGGGCGGCGGGCGCGTCGCGGGCCCGGGGCGGTCTCGGTGGCGCGGGCGGCATGGTCTCGTCGCTTCCTCCGGCGATTCACCCGAAGGACCATCGCGCCGCTCGCCGCCGCCGTCACGCGCGACGCGAGGGCTCGGTGGCGAAGCCGCCCCGGTGCGTCCGCCATCCGCCCGGCCGGTCCGCGCCCGATCGGCCGTGACGCGGGGCGCGCGCCCGGTCCTCGTGGCGCGGGGCGCGTGCCTAGTCCTCGTGGCGCGGGGCGCCCGCCTGCGCGCTCCAGGGGCGGGTCAGGTCGGCGAGCGAGACGTCGAGGCACTCGACCGCGGCCTCGAACTCGACCCCGCCCGCGCAGGCGAGGGTCAGCGTGCCGCCGCGGTCGGGATCGGCCGCGTCGGGGGCGTAGGCGAGCGCGAGGATCGAGAGCACCGCCTCCGTGTCGCCGCGATCGACGCCGCGGGCGCGCACGCGCCGCGCGGTCTCGACGCTCAGCGCCGCGCGCACCCGCTCGAAGCTCCGCCCCGCGGCGCGCGCGGCCTCGGCGTCCTCCCAGCGGAAGCGGTTCACCAGGATCACGAGGCGGCGCTTGGTCGGCAGCCACTTGACGTCGGCCACGCGCCCGACCGCGTCCTGGCAGCGCGCCGAGAGGACGGCGAGGTCGTCCGCGCTCTCGGCGCGCAGCCGCAGCGGGCGATCGGCGAAGGGCGCGTCCTCGAAGCGCGCGGCGGCAGGCTCGGTCTCGCGGCCGGGCTCGCTCATGGGGCCTCGCTCACGGGGTTTCGATCGCGGGGGTCGCCCGCAGGGTTCGTTCGCGAGGGGGGCGGCCGTCCTCGCCGATGCGCTCGATCGCGGCGCCGAGGCCGCCGAGCTTCTCCTCGACGCGCTCGTAGCCGCGGTCGAGATGGTAGACGCGCGAGAGCGTGGTCGCGCCCTCGGCCGCGAGCCCCGCCAGGATGAGGCTGATCGACGCGCGCAGGTCGGTGGCCATCACCGGCGCGCCCTTCAGCCGCTCGACGCCGCGGATGCGCGCGACGCCGCCCTGGATCGCGATGTCGGCGCCCATGCGCGCGAGTTCGGGGACGTGCATGAAGCGGTTCTCGAAGATGGTCTCCTCGATCACGCTCTCGCCCGAGGCGGTGGCGAGCAGGGCCATGGTCTGCGCCTGCAGATCGGTCGGGAAGCCCGGGAAGGGGGCGGTGGCGATCCGGACCGGGCGCACCGGCGCCTCGCCGCGCTCGACGCTCAGACCTCCGTCGACATCCTCGACCGCGACGCCGGCTTCCTCCAGCGTCTCGATCAGCGCGCCGACCAGCTCGCGCCGCGCGCCCCTGACCACGATCCGCCCGCCGGCGATCGCGGGGGCGATCATGTAGGTGCCCGTCTCGCCCCGATCGGGCAGCACGTCGTGGGTCGCCGCCCCCAGCCGCTCGACGCCCTCGATCTCGATGCGCCCGGTGCCCGCGCCCTCGATGCGCGCGCCCATCGCGCTCAGGCAGGCGGCGAGATCGACGATCTCGGGCTCGCAGGCGGCGTTCTCGATCACGCTCGGGCCCCTGGCGAGCGAGGCGGCCATCAGCGCGTTCTCGGTGGCGCCGACCGAGACCTTCGCGAAGGCGATGCGCGCGCCCCTGAGGCCCCGCGGCGCGGTCGCGGTCACGTAGCCGCCCGAGAGGTCGATCGCGGCGCCGAGCGCCTCCATCGCCGAGAGGTGCAGATCGACGGGCCGCGCGCCGATGGCGCAGCCGCCCGGCAGCGAGACCTCGGCGCGCCCGCCGCGCGCGAGGAGCGGCCCGAGCACCAGGATCGAGGCGCGCAGCTTGCGCACGATCTCGTAGTCGGCGTGCGGCGCGCCCTCGCCGGTGGCCGAGAGCGCGAGCACGCGGCCGTCGTCGAGGGCCGCGATCTCGACGCCGAGGGTGCGCAGGAGCGCGGTCATGGTGGCGATGTCCGAGCGCCGCGGCGCGCCCGAGAGCGTCAGCGGCCGGTCGGTCAGGAGGGCCGCCGGCATGAGCGCGAGGCAGGCGTTCTTGGCCCCCGAGATCGCGACCTCGCCCGCGCGCCGCCGCCCGCCCTCGACCCTGATGCGGTCCATGCTCGCTCCCCCCTCTCAGCCGTCCCGGTCGGTCGCCGGCGCGTCGTCGCCGGCGCGGCGCGCGCGCGACTGCGCCTTGCGCCGGCGCAGGTTCTCGCGCAGCGCCGCGGAGCGCCGCGCTCTCGCGCCTCCCGCGCGCCCGTCGGGGTCGCCCCCCCGGACCCCGCGTGCCGCGGGCTCGCGCGGATCCTCGCCGTCCTCTTGGCCATCGGTCATGGCGTGCCCCTCTAGTGCGGCGCCCGGGCGCGGTCCAGCCCGGCGACGCGTTCTCCAGCGCTCGCGCTCTCGGGCGTCACCCTCTTGCAAATGCCGGCACGATCGGTAGGAGTGGCGCCGGCGCCGGCGTAGCACAGGGGTAGTTGCACTCCCTTGGTAAGGGAGAGGCCGTGAGTTCGAATCTCACCGCCGGCACCACCGCACCCTTCCGCCGATGATATCAGTCCCGACGGCCGACGAACCGATAGGCTACGCCGCGTCTTTGTCGAAGCGTTAACAGTCTTCGTCTTTCGGCGGCCATCGTTCTCCAAATTGTTACTAAGTCGCCCCTCGATTTCGTTGCCAAAAACCGCGATTTGCGTCTGCAATCCCCTCCCGGCCCGTGTCTCGGCGCCGAGCGACGGGAAGACGGCGATCGATGGCGCAAGACGACGACCGGTTCGAGGTGTATCAGGACAGGCGCGGAGACTGGCGATGGCGCCGCCTCGACGAGGCGGGCGTGCTCGTCGGCGCGGCCTGCGAGGGCTACTCGAGCCGTGCGGATGCCGAATCCAACATGCGCCGCGGCTACGTGCCGCTCGACCGCTGGGAGTTCTACAAGGACAAGCGCGGCCTGATCCGCTGGCGGCGCATGGCGGCCAACGGCAAGATCGTCGGCGCGGCGACCGAGGGGTTCGCGACGCGCGCGGACGCCGAGGCCAACGCCGCGCGGCAGGGCTGGCGCGCGGCCCCGACCTCGGGCTCGAGCCTGCCGCGCTGACCCCGCCCCGCCGCCAGGGACGCGCTGGCGTCGCGTGGGACGGGGCGCGGGGCGTCCGCCTCCCGATCGCACCGCGGCGCCCCGGCGGGCTCAGCGCGGCAGCGGCAGCGCCTCCACCGGCGCGACCGGGGCGCCGTTGATCGAGAGCATCCCGTCGGCCACCGCGAGATCGACGATCAGCGTCTCCGGCGTGTCGCCCGGACGGGCGTAGTTGTCGGCGAGGATCATCGCCACCTGCGTCGCCTGCGGGGTCAGATAGCCCGCCGCCGTCAGATCGCGCAGCAGCGCCATGCTGTCCTCGAGCACGAGCCGCGCCTCGCCGACCGCGGGCGGCGCGCCGGAGACGCCCGCCTTCGGCACCGTGAGCCGACCCTCGCCGTCGAGCCGCGCGCCGCGCGCGTCGAGCCGCACCGAGGCCGTCGCCTCGCCGAGGTCCATCAGCGCCGCCTGCCCCGTGCCGACGCGCCCCTCGCGCGTGCGCCCCTCGATCGTCGCGTCGAAGGCGATCGGGCCGCGCGCGAGCGCGCCGTCGGGGTCGAGGGCCCGCCACATCGTCCCGTCGGGGCTCAGTCCCTCGACGGCGAGGCCGAGCCGGAAGGGCTGGGGGGAGGGCGTGCGCGCGATCGGCTCGACCGCGGCGACGGCGACGCGCTCGACCGCGAGCGCGCCGCGCACGCGCGCCTCCGGGTCGGCGGGCTCGACGAGCAGGCCCACCGTCTCCAGCGTGGTCTCGGTCTCGACCACGCCGCCGCGGCGCTCGCCGCGCGAGGAGAGGCGCGCGACCGTCACGCGGCTGCGCCCCGACCCGGCGGACGCGGGGGCCGCGTCGCCCTCCGTCGCCGCGGCGGCGTCGCCGCCAGGCGCGATCGTGCCGCGGTCGCGCGAGGCGAAGTCGACGTGGGCGAGGCCGGTGTCGATCTCGACGCGCCCGTCGGGCGTCATCGCCGCCGCGGGGTCCAGATCGGCCGAGAGCGCGATGTCGGCGACGCGCGCGTCGATCGAGAAGCGCTGCGCGCCCGCCCCGCCGGCCGCCCTGGGCCGCGTCCCGCTCGCGAGGGCGTCGAGGCGCCCGAGCCGGAGGCTCAGCCGGCGCCGCTCGGCGCCGAGGCCGGGCTCGTCGAGCACCGCGTCGACGTCGAACGCCTCGACCGCGCCCACCGGCGCGTCCGCCCCGGCGGCGTCGGCCTCGCCGCGCACCGCGCCGATCGAGGCGGCCTCGACGCGCGTGCGCCGGCCCCCCACCGTCTCCGGGGCGGGCTCGAACACCACCCGCGCGTCCTCGAAGGCGAGATCGCCCGGGCCGGGCAGGGTGCCCGGCGCCGTCTCGGCGATTTCGGCGCGCGCCTCGGGCGGCAGCGTCACCACCAGCCGCTCGGCGTCGAACAGCGAGAGCGCGGCGTCGAGCCGCGGCATGGTCAGGACATGGCCGTCGGGGGTCGTCACCCTCAGCCCCTCGAAGCGCGCGGCGTAGCCGAACGGGAAGCCGCCGATGCCGCGATCCTCGTACGCGACGGTCGTGCCCTCGGCCTCCAGGCGCGCGATCTCGGCGTCCACCCGCGCCTCGACCTGCGAGCGGCCCGCGAACCAGAACGCCGTCCAGCCGACGACCACGACGCCGGCGACGGCGCCCGCGACGACGACGCCCCGCCTCACGACGCCGCCTCCCGCCCGAGCGGGCGCGCGGGGCGCGAGAGCGCGGCGCGGCGCACCCAGAGGAGCCGCTCCTCGGCCCGCGTGATCGCGACGTAGGCGAGGCGCTTCCAGAGCGCCATGCCGGCCTCGACCTGCCCCGAGCGTGCGGCGGCGAACAGGTCAGGCGCGAACACCTGCACCGCCGGCCACTGCGAGCCCTGCGCCTTGTGGATGGTGACCGCCGCGCCGTGCAGGAACAAGGCGCCCATCCGCGCGGCGAAGGGCATCGACGCCTCCGCCTCGGGGCGCTCGACCTGCACGATCGCGGCGACGCCGATCGTGCCTTCCTCCGTGCCCACCACGTTCACCCTCGCGTAGTTGTCCTTGCGTCCCGGCCCCTTGAAGACCGCCTGCGCGCCCTTGACCAGACCGTGCGCCTCCAGATCGGCGCGGTGCTTGCGATGCTTCAAGGGCAGCTCCAGCCCGTCGCAGATCAGCGGCTCGCCCGCGACCAGCGCCTCGCCCTCGATCGCGTGCGCGGTGCGGAACCCCGCGATCAGCCGCACCCGCGTCTTGTTGCGCCAGACCAGCACCGGGCTCTCGCGCATCAGGTCCGCGTCGACCCGCGGCGCCAGCACCACCCGCTCGTCGCGCGCGGCGGCGTCCTCGACCATCCGCTCGAAGGCGGCGAAGTCGAGCCCTTCGTCGCCGAGCGCGTGGGCGAGGTCCAGGATCGGGTTGCCCACCGCCTGGCGGTGGATGCGCGCGAGCGACAGCCGCCGTCCTTCGGGCAGGCGGTCGAACACCATGGCGCCGCGCTCGCCCACGGGGGCGAGCTGGGCGGGGTCGCCGAACAGCACCACGAGGCCGAAGATCTCGGCGAGGTCGTCGAGCTGGCGCTGGTCGACCATCGAGGCCTCGTCGACGAGGGCCACGTCGAGCGGCTCCTCGCGCCGCTTCCAGCCGGTGATGAAGTCCGAGCCCCTGAGCCCGGCCGCCGCGAGGGCGCCCGCGACCGAGCCGTGCAGATCGTGGGCGGCCTTGGCGGCGTCGAGCGCCTCCTCCGAGAGCCCCTCGACCTTGGGGCGGGTCTTGCGCTCGCCCTCCAGCCAGTCGGCGACCTTCTGGTATTCCGGGTCGTAGACGGGCGTGTACATGATCCGGTGCAGCGTGGACGCGGGCACGCCGCGCGCGCGCAGCACCGAGACCGCCTTGTTGGTGGGGGCCAGCACGGTGAAGGACCGCTTCTCGCGGCGGCGCTTGTAGGCGTCCTCGGCCGTGACCGCCTCGACCCCGGCCGCCCTCAGGGCGGTGGCGAGGGCGGCGAGCAGCACCGTCTTGCCCGAGCCCGCGCGACCGAGCACCGCCAGCGTCTCGCTCGGCGCGGCGTCGTCGTCCGGCGGCGCGAGGGTCCCCCGGTCGAGGTCGATGCCGCGCGCGGCCAGCCGCGCACGCACGGTGGCGAGCGCCGCGGCCTGGTCGTCCGACAGCGCGGGCGCGGCCTTGGGGGTCTCGGCGATCAGCATCGCGACCCCTCTAGCGCAGGCGCGGGCGCGGCACCACGCCGGCGATGACGTCGACGTCGCGGCAGGGAGCGGCGACCGGCTTCGCGCGCAACGCTCGGGCGCCGGTTTCGGCTCCCACGGCGGCCGGGGAGCGCGGGGCCGCCGTCTCGCGGGACGGCGCGGCTTGCCCTCTCGGCCGCCGATGGCGCAGAGACGGCGCATGAGTGCCCGTCCGACCGCCGCCGACGCCCCGTGCTGAGCCGCCTCGCCATCCCCCCCGTCGAGGGCGACCCGGCCGCGGCCGTGCTCGACCGGCTGTCGCAGAAGACCATGCCGCCGGGCGCGCTCGGCCGGCTCGCGGCCCTCGCGCCCACGCTCGCGCGCGCGCAGCGCACCGAACACCCCGCCGCGCGTCCGGCCGAGGCGCTGGTCTTCGCCGCCGACCACGGGCTGCACGCCGAGGGCACCTCGCCCTGGCCGCAGGCGGTGACCGCGCTGATGGTCGAGACGCTGTGCGCGGGCGGCGCGGCCGCGGCGGTGCTCGCGCGCGAGGCCGGCGCGCGGCTGACGGTGGGCGACGTCTGCGTGGCCACCGCCTATCGCGCGGCGCCGCCGGAGCTGGTCGAGGCGAGAGTGCGCGCGGGCACGCGCAACGCC
>JBHJHI010000104.1:0-29071 GCA_050330995.1 Paracoccaceae bacterium | reverse complement strand
GGCCGGCCCGGCCCGCCCGGGCGAACCGGCCGCGGCCCGCGACCCCGGGCGTCGCGCCCGCGTCGAGGCGCTGCGCCGCGGCCTCGGGGTCGACGACGCCTGGGGCGACGTCGTCGGAAACGACGCGGTCGTTGACGCCGGAAACGACGCGGGCGGCGGGACGCGGACCGATCGCGCCGGCCGCGAGCCGCCGTCCGCCGCGCGGCGGGGGCGCAGGGCGGATGGCGACCTCGACGATCTGACCTGAGGAGAGAGCGGTTGGAGAGAGCGCGCATCCATCCCGAGCGCCGGGCGCGGCTGCTGGTCCTCGGTCCGACCGGCGCCGGCAAGACCAGCCTCGTCCGGGGCGCCGCGCACGCGATCGGGACGGGCGACCACGAAGCGACGCGGCTGCGCGTCCGCCACGAGCCGACGGCGGGTCTCGTCGGCCCGCCGAACGCGGAGCCGATCGACGCGATGCTCGCGGACTGGCGCGAGCAGGTGCGCGAGGACGGCCGCGTCGCGAGCACGGAGGCCCTGAGCGACATCTGGCTCCGCGTCGGCCTCGACGACGGCGCCGCGTCGGGGCAGGGGGGCATGGTCTGGGACGTCCTGCTGACCGACGTCTCCGGCGGGAAGACCGTGCCGGACGACGCGCGCTTCGTCGCCGATCTCGTCTCGCGCATGGGCGAGGCGGAGTTCGAGCGCCTCCGGCGCCATCTGGTGTTCGCGAACGGCGTGGCCCTGGTCCTGCCGGTGCACCATTCGAGCTACGTCGCGGTGCTCGTCGATCTCCTGTCGACGATCCTGGACCTGCGCGAGCCCGTCTCGGCCGGGGGGCGACCGCTGCGCTGCGCCTGCTGCCTCTCGATGGTCGACCGCTGGTTCGAGGACGAGCCGGTCCTCGCCGCGATGCGGCCCGCCCGTCCGGACGATCGGCGCACGCACTACGCCTGGATGCAGGACCGCCGCTGGGTCGCCGGCCGCATCGCCACGCAGCTCCGCCGCGACGGGCTGGGCGAGTTGCGAAACACGCTCCGCCGCGCCGAGCGCGAGGCGGCGCTGCGCTTCTTCCCGCTGTCGTCGTTCGGCTTCGCGCCGGGCACCGGTCAGGCGAACCACCGGCGCCGTGACGATGGGACCGGCACCTATCTGACGACCCCGCGCTCGGAGGACCCCGAGGGTTACGACGAGCGGCACGTCTTCGGCGCCGACATGAGCAGCACGCGCAGCATCCTGTGGCGGCCGTTCGGGACGGTCGAGCCGCTTCTCCACCTCGCGCTCGGCGAGGCGGTGGGGCCGCTCGGCTACGCCTGGGGAGAGGTCTTCCCCGATGACTGACATCGCCGCGCCGCCCGCGACGGTCTGTGCCGCGCCGGTGCCCGCCTGCGACGGCCCGGCGGTCGCGGGGCACGGCCTGACCGGGCGTGGCAAGGCGCCGCGCGCCGCGGCCGACGCCGGCGGCGTCCTCCGCCGCGTGCCGGTCGTCGGCGCCACCTCCGAAGCCGCGCTCGAACGGGGCGCGACCGCGCTCCGTCCGGCGCGCGGCGAGGGCGGGGGCTGCGGGGGCTTCGCCCGCGACGAGGCGCCGGAGCGCCGGCTCCGGCGTCGCGCGACGAGCGAGGACCTGCCCGAGGCCGAGGCGAACCGCGTCGCGGCGCCGGGCGCGGCGTGCGGCCGGGCGGCGCGCGACCGGCGCTCGTCCGAGGCGGCAGGGCGGCCGCGCCTATACGCCTTCTTCCGCTCCGACGCCGCCGGGGGCGCGTCGCTGCTCGACCACGCGCACGGCGCCTCGCCGGTCCGGGACCGGCCCCGACGCCCGCGACCGGATCGGGCCACACCGGCGCGTCACGGCCTTACCGGGGCGGCTGCACCTCTCGCTCCGACCCGTGATCCTCCGGGCCGTCCGCCGGGGCCGCCGGCCGACCCACGGGCGTCGACGTGATCGCAGTCTTCTACGAATGGTCTTGGCACGCGACGTGCGAGGGCGTCGCCCTCGTCGCCGTCGACGAGGCGGCCTCGGGGGGCTGGGTCGCACTCGGCGGCGCGGTCGCCACGCTCCTGCCCGAGAGCCGGACGCCGTTCCTCTGGCCGGTAGCCCTGCCGGGCGGCGAGGGCGTGCCGATCGAGCTCGACGTGGTGCGGCCCGACGCCGAGGCCCGGCCGCAGGTGTCGTCCTTCAGGCTCGATCCCCGGTTCGGGCTCGACGCGCCGGACGCGGCGGAGAGGTCCTTTCGTCTCGTGATCCACCATCCGCGCGCGACGACGGTGGCGCACGCGGTGGCGGGCGTCGCCGAGCTGGCCGAGGCGGTGAAGGCCGGGCGCCCGCCGGACGCGGTCGCCCTCGTGGCGCCGGTCCGCGAAACGCCGCGCCCGGTCGTCGGCCCCGCCGTCCCCCTCGACCGAGCGCTCGCGCCGGACATCGAGGTGGAGCGCCGTCTGATGGCGCTCGACGACGGCGACCCGGTCTTCGCCGCACCCGGCGGCGGCTTCGTCTGGCCCGCCCTCGCGCTCCGGCCTGCGGCGGGCGTG
This sequence comes from Paracoccaceae bacterium, assembly GCA_050330995.1. GTDB lineage: Bacteria > Pseudomonadota > Alphaproteobacteria > Rhodobacterales > Rhodobacteraceae > Thermohalobaculum. The sequence continues at coordinate 26,560 of JBHJHI010000104.1, read as the reverse complement.
ACACCCGAGCGGCTGGGCGAGAGCGTGAGCGTCGTGCACCTCCCCTACGCCCGGCGCGATCGCCCCGCGGTCTGGACGATCGACGCGCTGCTGGAGCGCGACGACGGGCCGTCGACGCTCGCCGGGCCGGTCGGCGCCGCGTCGCCAGCGTACCGGGACTGGACCCGGATCGCGGACTGGCCGGTTGCCGGGGACCGCGGACCGAGGACGCGGTCCGTCGCGCGCGGCGGCGATCCGCAGCGGCCGGCTGGACGCGGGACGCCGCGCGCCGGTTGGCACGGGGTCCCGCGCGCTCGCTGGCACGAGATCCCGCGCGCCCGCTGGCGCGATGGCCGCCTCGTGATCGACAGCCCGGCGATCGGCCTGCGCGACCGCTTCGGCCTGGTGCTCGGCGCCGGGCTCCGGGCGCGATGGGCGGGGGAGGGGCTCGGCACGGGCGAGTGCCTCGTGTTCGAGTATCGCCGCCCCGACGCGGGCGATCGGGCGGGCCTGCGCCCGGTCGATGCAGGCGACCCCGCCCTCGACGCCGTCCGGCCCGGCCCCGCGATCACCGGGTCGGCGGTCCGCGCCCTGGCGCGCGAGATCCTGCGCGGCCGCGACGAACGGCTCGACGCGCTCGCGGCGACGGACGCGCTCGGGCGGCTCGACCTCCTCTCGGCCTGTCGTGCGGTCGGCGCGCCGTCCCCTGGCCTCCCGTCCCGTCCGTCCGGGGTCGGGCCGGATCTCCTGGTCTCGCTCGCGGTGGGCCTCGACGGGGTCGACCCCGAGGCCGCCAAGGCGCTGTCGGGCGGGCTCGACGGAGCGCGACGCGCCGCGCTGATCGCCGCACGCCTGCGCGAGGCGGTCGATCTCAGCGCCCTCGTCGCCGCCGACCTCCTCGTCGACGCGGTACCGGCCGCGCCGAGCCCGTCCCAGCGAGGCGTCCTGCGCCATCGCTGCCTGCCGCTCGCCCCGGCCTTCGGCCTCGGCGGTCCCGGGCGCCGCCTGAGCGTGATCCTCGACGAGGCGGAGACGGCGGTGCGCCGGCTCGATGCGATCGACGAGGCCGTGCGAGGCGCGGAGGCCGTCCTTCGCGATGCCGGACTGGCCGAGGAGACGCCCTCGGACCTTCTCCGCGCGGTACGCGGCTGGCGCGACGCCAGCGGCGTGCGGCTCGCGCCTGGGGAGGCCGGCGCGCCGCGCATGCCCGAGGATCTCCGCGCCTACGCCGTAGCGCGATGCGCCGAAGCCGAGAGCGAGCGCGACCGGCGCCTGCGCCGCTGGCTCGACCGCCTGCTCGACCGGGGCGACTGGCGCTATCCGCCGGCGCCGGCCGACACGACGCCCCCGCCGGAGTGGACGGCGCGGGACCGTCGGCTCCGGCAGTTCGAGGCGGCGTGCCGGCGCCACGAGCCGAGGCCGACCGGGCCCGGCGGTCGCCCCGGCGCGGGGACGCCCCCGGGCGCGTCGCGGCCCCTGGCGCTCGACTGGCCCCCGCCGCTGCGCGCGCGCTTCGACGCGGCCTGCGCGGCGTTCGAGGCGGCGAGCCGAGCGGTCGCGCCGGACGTCGCCGCCGTCGATGCGGCGCGCCCGCACGCCTCGCCGCTCGACCACCGCCGGCGGGTGGTCGCCGCGCTCGGCGAGTGGTTCTGCCACTGGGCCGTCTGGCGCGAGGTCAATCGCCGTGCCGAGGCCTGGGCCGAGGCGCACCGGGACGAACCCGCCGACGACGCGGCGTGGCGCGCGTGGCGACGCTTCATGGCGTGCCGCGAGGGACCGCCGGCCCATTGGCCGGGGCTCGCCGCCGAGCTGTCGGCCGTCCTCGACCTCGCCGGGGTGGCGCCGTTCCCTCCCTGCCGCCCCGAACGCCTGCCCGCTGCGGTGCCCGCCCTTTCGGCGCGCGCCGCGAACGGCTAGATCCCGCACCATGCAGGACAGCGCCCCTTCCGCCCGGCCTACCGTCAAGCTGCGCCCTGGCAAGGGGCGGCGCCTCGCGGGGGGCGCACCCTGGGTCTATGCCGACGAGATCGCCATGGACCGGCGCACCAAGGCGCTCGCGCCCGGCAGCCTCGCGCGGCTCGCCGAGGGCGAGCGCTCGCTCGGCACCGTCGCCGTCAACGTCGAGAGCCAGATCGCCGCGCGGCTGCTCGACCCCGATCCGGAGGTCGCGATCGACCGCGGCTGGTTCGCCGCGAAGCTCGACCGCGCCGCGCGGCTGCGCGCGACGCTGGCCTCGGCCGGCATCGCGCCCTACCACCATCGCCTCGTCCACGCCGAGGGCGACGGGCTGCCGGGGCTCGTGATCGACCGCTTCGGCGACGCGGTGGTGATCCAGCCGAACGCCGCCTGGGTCGAGCACCGCCTGGACGACCTGATCGCCGCGCTCGACGACGTGCTCGATCCGGCTCCCGCGACGATCGTCGTCAACGCGCAGTCGCGGGTGCGTCGGCTCGAGGGGCTCGACACCCGCCTCGACGTGGTGCGCGGGCGGGTCGAGGGGCCGATCCCGGTGGTGCTGGGCGGCGCGTGCTACATGGCCGACCTGACCGGCGGGCAGAAGACCGGGCTGTTCTACGACCAGGTCGGCAACCATCGTGCGGCGGCCGGGCTCGCGGCCGGCGCGCGCGTGCTCGACGTGTTCGCCCACGTCGGCGGCTTCGGCCTCGCCTGTCTCGGCGCCGAGGCGCCCGCGCGCCAGGTGGTCGCGATCGACGCCTCGGCCGCGGCGCTCGCCCTCGCCGAGGAAGGGGCGCGGCGCACGGGCGTCGAGGTGCGCTACGAGACCCGCCGCGCCGACGCCTTCGATGCCATGGCCGCCGCCCACGAGGCCGGCGAGCGCTACGACCTGGTGATCTGCGACCCGCCCGCCTTCGCGCCGCACAAGGCGGCGGTCGAGGCGGGTCTGCGCGCCTACGAGAAGACCGCCCGCCTCGCCGCACGGCTGGCGGCGCCCTCGGACGGGCGAAGCTCGTCCTTCCTCGTGCTCTGCTCCTGCTCGGGCGCGGTCGACCTCGGCGCGTTCCACGAGGCCTCGGCGCGGGGCATCCGCGCCGCCGGGCGCTCGGGCGCGCTGATCGCGACCGGCCGGGCGGGGCCGGACCACCCCCAACACATGGCGCTGTCCGAGACGGGCTATCTGAAGGCGCTGTTCTTCCGGCTCGATTGACCGCCGTGGCCCCGCGCCTGCTGGTCGACGCCTGCGTGCTCTACCCGCAGCTCCTGCGGGCTCTGGTGGTCGGCGCGGCGGGCGAGGGGTTGATCGCGGCGTTCTGGTCGCCGCGCGTGATCGAGGAATGGCGCCTCGCCGCGGCGCGGCGCGGCGGCATGGAGGCCGAGGCGGCGATGCGCGCGGCCGAGGCCGATCTGGCCCGGCGCTTCCCCGACGCGATGGTGGCGCCCGATCCGGGCGGCGAGGCCGCGCTCGCGCTGCCCGACGCGGCCGACGTCCATGTCGTCGCCGCGGCCGTCGCCGCGCGTGCCGACGTGCTGACCGCGAACCTGCGCGACTTTCCCGCCCGTCGCCTCGCACCCTACGGCGTCGGCGTGCGCCACCCCGACGGTCTGCTCTGGGCGCTGTTCTCGGAGGCGCCCGACCGCCTCGGCCCGGTGATCGCGGACGCGCTCGCCGCCCTCGCCGACGAGGGCGAGGGCGGCGGTCGCCGGGCGCTGAAGAGGGCGGGGCTGCCGCGGCTCGGCAAGGCCTGGGCGGGCGGCTGACCGGCGCCCCCTCGCCGTCGTTCCGGGGCGCTCAGGCCCTCGCCACGCCGCGCGTGCCGTCGAGCCGGCGGTCGAGGCTCCAGGCGCCGCCGCCCGCCACCGCGATCTGCAGGAAAGCGAAGCTCAGCGCCACCGCGAGGCTGCCGCCGTTCAGCATCGGGAAGAACCCCTGCGCGGCGTGGCCGACGACGTAGGCCGCCGCCATCAGCCCGCTCAGCACGAAGGCGGTGGCACGGGTGAACAGGCCGACCAGGAGAAGCGCGCCGCCCACGAGCTCGATCGCGCCGGCGATGCCGGGCAGCGACGCGAGCGGCACGCCGGTGAAGCCGCTCTCGGGGAGGCCGAGGTGCTTGGACAGGCCGTATTGCAGGATCACCAGCGCGAGCGCGATGCGCACGATCGACTGGATCTCGGATCGGTACGGGTCGAGGAAGCTCATGTCTCGTCTCCTTGGGATGAGGGCGGGGTCGGCGCCCCGTTCGACGAGGAAGGTGGTCGTGCTCGATCGGGAAATCGAGCCGCCCCATGAGCAGCGACAATGACGTATGGAGCAATAATCGCACGGGCACTGCCCGCGGCGTTGACCGCCCCGGCGGGAGCGGTCACGAGGAACCCGGCCCGTCCGGGATCGCCGGACGCTGGGGGGAAGAGCCATGGGACGCACGCCCTCGATCCTCGTGCGCGGTATCGCGCTCGTGGGGCTCGCCGCCTGCTCGGTCGAGCCCGAGCGGCAGACCGGCTGGCGCCCGATCGAGGACCCGGCCTCGTTCTACGTCGAGGCGGTCGGGCGCAAGCTGGTCTCGGGCGAGGACCACATCGTGTTCCTCAACGACGGGCGCATCGCCGGCTTCTACGACGGCGCCGCGCTGACGGGAAACTGGCGCTGGGACGACGACCGCCTCTGCCGCACCGCCTCGATCGGCGCGCGGCGGCTCTATCCGGACTGCCAGCTCGTCGCGGTGGACGGGGACCGGCTGAGGATCGTGCGGGAGAACGGGGCGGGGTCGACGGTGGTGTATTCGATCGAGTGAGAGGTCGGCCCGGTCTCCCCGGCCGCGCCTAGCGCTGGTTGAACAGGATGCGCCGCTCCGCCTCGTCGGGCGGGGCGGAGCGTCTGTTCTCGCGGCCGAGGTCGACCGCGCGCCGCACGGCGGGGCGCTCCTTCACCCGCGCGCGCCAGGCCGCGACGCGGGGGTGGTCGTCGAGGGGGACGTCCATCGCCTTGGCGATCAGCACCCAGGGCCAGGCCATCATGTCGGCGACCGAGTAGTCGCCGAGGATGTGGTCGCGCCCGTCCAGACGTCGCTCCAGCACGTCGAGGCAGCGGACGTATTCGCCTCGGTAGCGCTCGCGCGCGTAGCCCTCGCGCTCGCCCTCGGGGGCGTAGTTGCGGAAATGGCTGAGCTGGCCGCCCATCGGCCCCTGGTTGGCCGCCTGCCAGAACAACCATTCGTGCGCCTCCTTCAACGCCCGCGCGCCCTCGGGCAGGAAGCGCCCCGTGCGCGCGGCGAGGTAGAGAAGGATCGCGCCCGATTCGAACACCGCGACCGGCCCGGCCCCGTCGGCGGGCGTGTGATCGACGATCGCGGGCATGCGGTTGTTGGGGCTGATGGCCAGGAACTCGGGCGCGAACTGGTCGCCCTTGCCGATGTTCACGTAGCGTACGGCGTAATCGAGGCCGCACTCCTCCAGCATGATCGCGACCTTCCAGCCGTTCGGCGTCGGCCAGTAGTAGAAGTCGATCTCGCTCATGCCCCCACCTCCGGCTCTCCCTCCGCGGCGACGCCGTCCGCGATCAGCGCCTCGATCGCGGCCTCGTCCATCCCCGCCTCGGCCAGCACCGCGCGGGTGTCGGCGCCGAGGGCCGGGGCCGGGCGCGGCTCGGCCCAGGGCGCACCCGAGAAGCGCGGTGCCGGGCGCGCCTGCCTCAGCCGTCCGGCCTGCGGGTGGTCGTATTCCATCACCGTCTCGTTGGCCTCGATCTGGGGATGGGCGATCATCTCGCGGCGCGTCAGGACCGGCGCGCAGGGCACGCCCTCGGCTTCCAGCCGCTCGATCCAGGCCTCGGCGGTGTCGGTGAGCAGCACCTCCTGGGTGAGCGCGAGGCGGTCGTCGATGTTGCGCTGTCGATCGGCGACGGTCGAGAAGCGCGGGTCGTCGCGCCACTCGGGCTTGTCGAAGGCGCGGATCAGCGCCTCCCACTCGCGGTCCGACTGCACCGCGACCGAGACGTAGCCGTCCGCCGTCTCGTAGATCAGGTCGATGAAGGACTGCGGGCGGGCCTCGGTCTCCTCAGATCCGACGAAGGTGTAGCCCGACATGTCCGAGCCCCAGAGGAAGGCCACCACCGCGTCGAGCATCGAGAGGCGGATGTGCTGGCCCTCGCCGGTGCGATGGCGTTGCAGCAGCGCCGCCGTGATCGCCTGGGCTGCGACGTAGCCGGTGAGCTTGTCGGGCAGGATGGTGCGCACGAGGCGAGGCCGCTCGGCGTCCGAGCCCGCCTGCACGGTCGTGAGGCCGGAGACCGACTGGATCAGCGGATCGTAGACCGGCTTCTGCGCGTATGGCCCCTCGAAGCCGAACCCCGAGATCGAGACGTAGACGATGTCCGCGCGGACCGCGCGCACCGCCTCCTCGCCGAGGCCGATGCGCTCGGCGACGCCGGGGCGGAAGTTCTGCACCACCACGTCCGAGCGGGAGGCCAGACGCAGCGCCGCCTCGACGCCGCGCGGGTCCTTGAGGTCGAGCGCGATCGAGCGCTTCGAGCGGTTGTTGTTGAGATAGGAGGCCGCGAAGCCGCCGCGCCGGGTCGAGACGTTGCGGGTGTGATCGCCCTGGCCCGGGCGTTCGAGCTTGATCACCTCGGCGCCCTGGTCGGCGAGGACCACCGTCGCGGTCGGCCCCGAGACCATCGAGGTGAGGTCGAGAACGCGGACGCCGTCGAGGGGCTGGGTCATGGGCGCGGGCTCCCTTGGATCGCGCGCCTGAGGGTGGTCGGCGGGCGTGGTCTGACAAGAGCGGGCACGGGAGCCTCGGTCGCTCCGGAGCGCCGCGAGGAGACGCGCCGGGCCGGCGTGCGTCGCGGGCTGCGGTCGCCGGCACGGGAAGCGCTCGGAGCCCGCCCCCGTTCGTCACGCCGACGTCGTCGCGGAAGCGAGCGTCGGAGCATGGCGCGGGCCCGGCGCGCCAGTCCCCGGAACGGCACCCCGAACGGCCGACCTCATCGCTCTCCCATCAGCCGCCCCAGCGCCCCCTCGTGCGCCTCGCGCAGTGCGCCGAGCCCCACGCTCTCGCCCCCGAGCGTCACCGCCTCGCCGCCCGCCGCGCCCACCACCATCGCCGGCACGCCGGCTTCCAGGGCGTCCGCGACCACCGCCTCGGGCTCGGTGGTAGCCACCAGATAGCGCCCCTGGTCCTCGCCGAAGAACCAGGCGAGGGGGGCGAGGTCGAGGTGGTCGTCGATCCGCATGCCGACGCCGGCGGCCAAGGCCATCTCTGCCGCCGCGAGCGCGAGGCCGCCGTCCGAGAGGTCGTGCGCCGCCGCGATCCGCCCGGCCGCGCCGAGTGCGCGCACCAGCTCGCCCGCCCGGCGCTCGGCGTCGAGGTCCACGGGCGGGGGCGGGCCTTCGGCGCGGCCTGCCAGCTCCCAGAGCAGCGCCGACTGCCCGAGGTGGCCGGTGGTCTCGCCGATCAGCACCAGCGCGTCGCCCGCGCGCGGGGCCATGCGGATCACCCGGTCCAGATCGTCGATCAGCCCGACCGCGCCGATCGTCGGCGTCGGCAGGATCGCCGCGCCCGCGGTCTCGTTGTAGAGGCTGACGTTGCCGGAGGCGACGGGGGTGGCGAGCGCCTTGCAGGCCGCCGCGATGCCGCGGACGCAGCCGACGAGCTGGCCCATGATCTCGGGCTTCTCGGGGTTGCCGAAGTTGAGGTTGTCGGTGACGGCCAAGGGGCGCGCGCCGGTGGCCGAGAGGTTGCGGTAGGCCTCGGCCACCGCCTGCTTGCCGCCCTCGAAGGGGTCGGCCTTGCAGTAGCGGGGCGTGACGTCGGCCGTCATCGCGAGGCCGCGGTCGGTGCCGTGAATGCGCACCACGCCCGCGTCGCCGCCCGGGCGGCCCACCGTGTCGGCGCCGACCATGTGGTCGTACTGCTCCCAGACCCAGGCGCGCGAGCCGTGGTTGGCCGAGCCCGCCAGCACCGTCAGCGCCTCGATCGGCGACACCGCGGGCAGCGCGCCGAGCGGCGGCGGCGGCGGGCTCTCGACCCAGGGGCGGTCGTACTCGGGCGCGGTGCCCGAGAGCGCGGCGAGCGGCAGATCGGCCTTCGCCTCGCCGCGGTGGCGCACGTCGAAGCGGTCCTCCTCGATCGTCCGGCCCACCACCGCGAAGTCGAGGTCCCACTTCTCGAAGATCGCGCGCGCCTGCGCCTCCTTCGCCGGGTCGAGCACCATCAGCATGCGCTCCTGGCTCTCGGAGAGCATCATCTCGTAGGCGGTCATGGCGCGCTCGCGCGTCGGCACCGCGTCGAGGTCGAGGGCCACGCCGAGCCCGCCCTTGTCGCCCATCTCGACCGCCGAGCAGGTGAGGCCGGCCGCGCCCATGTCCTGAATCGCGACGACCGCGCCGGTGGCCATCAGCTCCAGGCAGGCTTCAAGGAGCCGCTTCTCGGTGAAGGGGTCGCCCACCTGCACGGTCGGGCGCTTCTCCTCGGCGTCCTCGCCGAATTCGGCCGAGGCCATGGTCGCGCCGCCGACCCCGTCACGGCCGGTCTTGGCGCCGAGGTAGACCACCGGGCGCCCGACCCCGGAGGCAGCGGAGGTGAAGATCGCGTCGCGCCGGCAGACGCCGACGGCCATGGCGTTGACGAGGCAGTTGCCGTCGTAGGCGGGGTGGAAGCGAAGCTCGCCGCCCACCGTCGGCACGCCGAAGGCGTTGGCGTAGCCGCCGATCCCCGAGACCACGCCTTGCAGCAGCGCACGCGTCCTCGGGTGGTCGGGGCGGCCGAAGGAAAGCGCGTTCAGCGATGCCACCGGGCGCGCGCCCATGGTGAAGACGTCGCGCAGGATGCCGCCGACCCCGGTCGCCGCGCCCTGGTAGGGCTCGATGAAGGAGGGGTGGTTGTGGCTCTCCATCTTGAAGACGCAGACGAGGTCGTGGCCGTCGGCGTCCGGGCCGATCGCGATCACGCCCGCGTTCTCGCCGGGGCCGTGCACGACGTGCTCGCCCGTGGTCGGCAGGGTGCGCAGCCAGCGCTTCGAGGACTTGTAGGAGCAGTGCTCGTTCCACATCGCCGAGACGATGCCGAGTTCGGTGAAGCTCGGCGTGCGGCCGAGGAGGTCGAGCAGGCGCCGGTACTCGTCAGGCTTCAGGCCGTGCTCGGCGGCGAGTGCTTCGGTGACATGGGGTTCGGTCATGCCCTGCTTTCCGATCGAGCCTTGCCGCGAGACGCGGATGCCGATCCCGCGGCCGACGACGGGCGCGGCGAACCGCTGGCCCGGAGCCCGCCCGCCCGGTCCGACGGTCCGGCGTCGCGCCCGGCATCGCCGCCTGCGGCCCGACCGTCCCCCGCCCGTGCGACCGCGAGCAAGGCGGGCATCGCGACCGACCCGCCCGTCAGCCGTCCACCCCCACCACCGGCGTCGGGCGCGAGCCGAGGGGCGGGCAGATGATCTCGTCCTCGCGCGTCGCGTGGGCGAGGTGGTGGAGCATGGTCTCGGTCTTGGTCTCGTCGACTAGCACGGGGCCGGCGAGGCGCAGCGAGGCCAGGGCCTCCTCGTCCACGGGGAGGAAGTCGAGGATCAGCAGATCGGTGGTCTCGCCGGTCATCACGATCCGGCCGCTGGAGCGGTCCACGATCATGGCGTCGGCCTGCACCAGCCCGTCGAGCCAGCAGCGCGCGGCGATCTCCTCGACGAAGGGGATCGCCTCCGGGGTCGAGCGGTCCAGCTCGACCGTCATGCTCGGGTCGGGGGCGAGCGGGTAGCCGAGCGGCTGGGGCGGGATGCCGCTGACCACCGCCTCGTCGTCGGTGGCGCAGGCCGCGAGCGACAGCGCCGCGCAGGCAGCGATCGAGAAGGTGCGCATCAGGCGGTGGTCTCCATGGCGTTGACGATCGTCTCCAGGATCGCCCGCCCGTCCGCGCCGCCGAGGCGGGGGTCGGCGAGGCGCTCGGGGTGGGGCATCATGCCCAGCGTCCGGCCGTCGCCGGAGAGGCAGCCGGCGATATCGCGCATCGAGCCGTTGGGATTGGCGCCCGGCGTGCGCTGCCCCTCGGCGTCGATGTAGCGGAAGGCGACGCGGCCCTCGTCCTCCAGCCGGTCGAGCGTCTCGTCGTCGGCGACGAAGCAGCCGTCGTGGTGGGCGACTGGGATGCGCAGCACCCGGCCCGGCAGGCCGGCGAGGAGGGGCGAGCGCCCCTCTGCCGTCAGGTGCGCGTCGCGGCAGACGAACTTCAGGTGCGCGTTGCGCATCAGCGCGCCCGGCAGTAGCCCGGCCTCGATCAGCACCTGCCAGCCGTTGCAGACGCCGAGCACGACGCCGCCGCGCTCGGCGTGGCGGCGGACCGCGCCCATGATCGGGGCGTGCGCGGCGATGGCGCCGACGCGGAGATAGTCGCCGAAGGAGAAGCCCCCCGGCACCGCGACGAGGTCGGTGCCCTCGGGCAGATCGGCGTCCTTGTGCCAGGCGAGCGCGGGGCGCCGGCCGGTGACGGCCTCGAGCGCGACCACGAGGTCGCGGTCGCAGTTCGAGCCGGGGAAGACGACGACGGCGGCGCGCATCGGTCTACCCCGCCGGTTCTTCGACGATGTTCAGTCGGCGCTCGATCCGGTCGAGGCGTGCGTCGTGGCGGCCGAGCACCTGGTAGATGTTCGAGACGTCCATCTGGAGCGATCGAATGTCGCCGCGCATCGCCATGGGCTGCTGCCCGATCGAGCGATGCCCGTCCTCCGGACTGTCGATCGGACGCCGAATATGCTTCGACATCTCGAACAGAAGCTCGTCGGTTACCCCAGCCATGCTCAGCCCTCCACCTCGACGCGATAGGTCTCGATCACGGTGTTGGCGAGCAGGCGCTCGGCCATGCGCCCGGCCTCGGCGCGGGCGCGCTCGGGGTCGGTCTCGTCGAGGTCCAGTTCGATCACCTTGCCCTGCCGCGCCTCGCGCACGCCCTCGAAGCCGAGCGTGGCGAGCGCGTGCGCGATCGCCGCGCCCTGGGGGTCGAGCACGCCGGGCTTCAGGGTGACGGTCACGCGCGCCTTCATGGAGGGGTCCTCGCGGCCTCGGGCCGGTCCCTGCCTACCCCCGCGGCCGCGGGCGGGCAACCGCCGCCCTCAGGCGGGGGCGGCGCGCAGCGCCGTCGGCGCGGTGCCGTGGCGCACGAGCGTCACGATCAACCAGCCGAGCACCGTGGCGTTCAGGCAGTGCCAGAGGAAGTGCGTGCCCGTCGGCAGCGCGCTGCACACGGGATCGTCGAGCGCGCGGAAGGTCAGCGAGAGCGTGAAGAGGCCGGCGGCGATCATCAGCCCGCGTCCGGCCGGATGGCCTCTGCTCGCGAGCCAGCCGCCGATCGCGAGCAGCGACAGGAGCGCCGGGCCGTAGCTGACCGAGCCGCCGACGATGTCCCGGAGCAGGACGTTGAGGACGTAGCTCATGGCCACCATCGCCGCGAGGAAGCCCAGGATCGAGAGCGCCGCCCAGCCCCAGGCGAGGCCGACGTAGCGGTTCATGGTGATGGTGAAGTAGGCGAGGATGAAGATCATGATGGGCGTCGTGTCCATCAGCGCCGCCCAGATGGTCGAGAAGGTGTGGAACAGAAAGCTCCCCACGCCGATCGCGCAGAGGTTGATCAGCAGGAACACGACCGGGCCGTCGAAGCGATCGCGTCGCGCCGCCTCGCGATAGGCGACGAAGGCGGCGATCAGGAAGGCTGCGTTGGTGACCGCGTTCAGCGGCTCCGCCCAGAAGCCGGCGGGATGCGCGGCGTTCAGCCGCTCGCAGTAGTCGCCGACCTGGCGCGTCCAGTCGGTGCCGGTCTCGTCCATTGGCTCGCTCCCCCGCCTCGGCCGTCGGGGCGGCGAGATAGCGTGAACGCCGCCCCGGCCAGCCCGTGCGCCTCAGCCGCGCAGGAGGCCGAAGGCGGCGAGCGCGACGAGCGGCGCGATCATCCACGGCGTCGCGGCGCCCTGCCAGCGGCTCGCCGCGACGCGTCCGGGGCGGTCGGGGTCGACCAGAACCGCGAGCCGGTCGCCCGGCGAGAGCGGGTGGCGTTGCAGGTTCACGGGGACGCTGGCGCGTCGCTCGCTGCCCGTCCCGTGGCCGGCCTCGTAGGCGATCTCGACCGTCCAGGCGCCGGTGGCGAGGGATCGCCGCGGCGCCACCGCCTCGACGCGCGCGTCCAGCCGCCGCCAGCGGCCGCGCCGTGCCCAGGTGACGACCGGCAGCGCGACCAGGGCGAGGGCGAGAAGGCCGAGGAGCCCCGCGGCCGGGCCGCGCCCGAGCAGATCGGCGAGCCCGGCGAGGAGACCCGCCATCTCAGTGGACGCGCTTCGGCCCCGTCGCGGCCTGCGCGCTCTCGGGCAGGATGCCGAGGCGGCGGGCGACCTCGGAGTAGGCGTCGCTCAGCGAGCCGAGGTCGCGGCGGAACACGTCCTTGTCGAGCTTGCGCCCGGTCTTGGCGTCCCAGAGCCGGCAGTTGTCAGGCGAGATCTCGTCGGCGATGATGATGCGCTGGTAGTCGCCTTCCCAGATCCGGCCGCACTCGATCTTGAAGTCGACCAGCTTGATGCCGACGCCGGTGAACAGCCCGGCCAGGAAGTCGTTGACGCGCAGCGCCAGCGAGATGATGTCGTCGATGTCCTGCTGCGTCGCCCAGTTGAACGCGAGAATGTGCTCCTCGGACACGATCGGGTCGCCGAGCTTGTCGTCCTTGTAGTAGAATTCGATGATCGGGCGGGGCAGGGCGGTGCCCTCCTCGATGCCGAGACGCTTGGCCATCGAGCCCGCGGCGATGTTGCGCACGACGATTTCGAGCGGCACGATCTCGCAGGAGCGGATCAGCTGCTCGCGCATGTTGATCCGGCGAATGAAATGGTTGGGAATGCCGATTGCCGTCATCGCCGTCATGATGTGCTCGGAGATGCGGTTGTTCAGCACCCCCTTGCCGTCGATCACCTCTTTCTTCTCGGCGTTGTTGGCGGTGGCGTCGTCCTTGAAGTATTGAACCAGCGTGCCGGGCTCGGGGCCTTCGTACAGGATCTTGGCCTTGCCTTCGTAGACCAGTCGGCGACGCGCCATGATGGGGCTCTCCGGTGAATGCGTCGTGGGCTCACGACCGCTCGCGCCGTCGGGCGAGGCGCCCGCAGCGTGGCGTGGGGTATAGGCATCGCGAAGGCGCATTGGAAGGCCCCGGCCCCCGCCGAGGGCGCCCGCCCGTCCGTGGACCCGCCGGTGTCCCGTCGCGCGACGCACGGTTCTGTCGCGCGCGTGCGGGCTGGGCTATAGAGCCCGTCGGGGGCGACGACGCCCCTGGCGAGCTGTTGGAAGGGGGAGGATCATGACCACGTTCGACGAGCGCGAGCGCGCTTTCGAGAACAAGTACGCCCACGACGCCGAGATGACCTGGAAGGCCGAGGCGCGGCGCAACCGCCTGCTCGGGCTCTGGGCGGCCGAGCGCATGGGTCTCTCGGGCGAGGACGCGAGCACCTACGCCAAGGCGGTGGTCAAGGCCGACTTCGAGGAGGCCGGCGACATGGACGTCTTCCGCAAGGTCAAGGCCGATCTCGACGCCAAGGGCCAGGGCATCGAGGACACCGAGCTGCGCGCCAAGATGGACGCGCTCCTGAAGGAGGCCAAGGCGCAGCTCATGGGCGAGTTCGGCGGCTGAGCCGTCGCCCCGCCGCGGCGCCCTGACGCGGGCGCGGACGTCTTCGACCATCGCTCCGCGCGCGCCATCTGAGCGGGCATGAGGTCCCGTCCGCTCCACGTCGTCTGGTTCACGCGCGACCTGCGCCTGTTCGACCACGAACCGCTCGCGCGCGCCGCCGAGGCGGCGGACGGGGGCGTGGTCGTGGCCCTCTACGTCGCCGAGCCCGCGATGTGGGCCGCGCCCTGCGCCTCGGCGCGCCAGTGGCGCTTCGTCGCCGCCGCGCTCGCCGACCTCGACGCGCGGCGCGGCGAGATCGGCTCGCGCCTCGTGGTCCGCCCGGGCGAGCCGGTCGCGGTGCTGGACGACCTGCACGCGAGCCGCGGCCTCGCCGGGCTCTGGAGCCACGAGGAGACCGGCGAGGGCTGGTCCTTCGAGCGCGACCGCGCGGTGGCCGCCTGGGCGCGCGCTCACGCCGTGCCCTGGCGCGAGTTCCGCTCGGGCGGCGTGGTGCGGCGGCTGAGATCGCGCGACGGCTGGGCCGAGGCCTTCGATCGCAAGGCGCGCGAGCCGATGCATCCTGCGCCGCGCGCGCTCGCGGCCCACGGGCTCGACCCCGGACGGCTGCCCGGCGAGCGCGACCTCGGCCTCGGCTTCGACCCGGCCAGGGAGATCGAGGCGACGCCCGCGGCGGCGCGCGATCTGCTCGACGGCTTCCTCGCCCATCGCGGACGGCGCTACCGCACCGAGATGTCCTCGCCGGTGACCGCCTTCGACGCCTGCTCGCGGCTGTCGCCGCACCTGTCGTGGGGGACGATCTCGACGCGCGAGGCGGTGCAGCACGCCGAGGCCGCGCGGCGGTGCACCGCCGGCGACCACCGCCGCTCGATCGACAGCTTCCTCGCCCGGATGCACAGGCGCTGTCACTTCAAGCAGAAGCTGGAGGACGAGCCTATGATCGAGCACCGCCCGATGCACCCGGTCTACGAGGGGCTCCGCGACCACGATGCGGCCGCGGAGGAGCGCCTGCAGGCCTGGGTCGCGGGCGAGACCGGACTGCCGATGGTCGACGCCTGCATGCGGGCGCTGAGGGCCACCGGCTGGCTCAACTTCCGCATGCGCGCGATGCTGGCCTCGGTCGCGGCCTACCACCTCTGGCTCGATTGGCGCCGCTTCGGGGTGCCGATGGGGCGGCTGTTCACCGATTTCGAGCCGGGCATCCACTGGTCGCAGTGTCAGATGCAGTCGGGCGTGACCGGCATCAACACCATCCGCATCTACAACCCCGTCAAGCAGTCGACCGACCACGACCCCGAGGGCGTGTTCCTGCGCCGCTGGCTGCCCGAGCTGGAGGGCTTCGACACGCGCTCGATCCACGAGCCCTGGCGGACGAGCGAGGCCGAGCAACGCGCGGCGGGCTGCGTGATCGGGCGCGACTATCCCGCGCCGGTGGTCGAGCCGGCCAAGGCCGCGCGGATCGCCAAGGAGCGGATCTACGCGCGCCGCCGCGAGGCGGGCTTCGAGGAAGGCAAGGCGGCCGTGCTGAAGCGCCACGCGAGCCGCAAGCGGCCTCGCCGCGAGCACGCGCCGCGCGCGGACGCGCAGGCCAGCTTCGACTTCTGACCGCTCCCGCGCTCTCCCGTCGCGCTGCTAGCGCGCCTTCTCGTCGCGCTGCCGGCGCGCCTTCTCGTCGCGCGTGCCGGCGCGCTCTCTCGTCGCGCAACGGTCCCTGCGCGCGGGCCGTTTCCTCGCCTCCCGTCCGCCACGCCCTAGGATCGCTTCCCATGATCAAGATCGCCCGCCGCCTCGCGGCCGTCTCCGCCGTGACCTGCCTCCTCGCGAGCCCCGCCCTCGCCGCGCCCTGCGGCCCCGCCGCCACTCTAGCCTTCGAGGCCGGCGGTGACGTCGACCGCTTCGAGATCGGGAACGCCTCGACCGACGGCTGGTCGATCGACGGCGTCGAGATCACGCTCGGCGGCACGGCGGAGGCCCTCGCCTTCGCCGAGCGCATGGACGACGCCGAGACGCGGAGCGCCTACGTCATGGTGCCCCCGCCCGAGGACGCCGAGACCCGCACCACCGAGGGCGCGGCCGAACTCGCGCAGTCGCCGCTGATGGGCGAGGAGGAGGACCGCCTCGCCTTCGCCTTCGAGCGCTTCGCGCCTGGCCAGCGCTTCGTCTTCACCGTCGACGTGGTCAAGGACGTGGCCGGCGTCGGTCCGCCGCTCGAGGACGCGGCCATGGACGGCGCCGCCGTCAGCGTGGTGTTCCGCTCGGCCGGGGACGAGGTCGCTCAGGCCGGCGCGCGCTTCGAGGGTGGCGAGGCCCGCGCCGAAACCGCCTGCGAGGGCTGAATGGCGAAGACGCGGCGCAAGGGCGATCTGCCGTCGAAGACCTGCGCCGCCTGCGGCCTGCCCTTCGCGTGGCGCAAGAAATGGGCGAAGGACTGGGAGAACGTGCGCTACTGCTCGGAGCGCTGCCGGCGCCGGGCGAAGTCGGCATGAGCGAGGCGCCGCGCCGCGCCGTCCTCGTGCTCGGCGACCAGCTCGACCGCGAGGCGGCGGTGCTGGCCGACGCCGACCCGGCGCGCGACGTCGTGGTGATGACCGAGGCGCGCGAGGAAGCCACCTATCTCCGCCAGCACAAGCGCAAGCTGGTGCTGTTCTTCTCGGCCATGCGTCACCACGCCGAGGCGCTGCGCGCGCGGGGCTGGACGGTGCTCTACCACCGGATCGACGACGACGCCCCCTGCGCCGATCTCGTCGAAGGGGCCTCGCGCGCCGGCGCGGCGGAGGTCCACGTCACCAAGCCCGGCGACTGGCGGGTCGAGGACGCCCTGCGCCGGCGCTTCAACAACCTGCACGTCCACGACGACGCGCATTTCCTGACGACGCCCGAGCGCTTCGCCCGCTGGCGCGAGGGACGCAAGCGGGTGGTCCTGGAGGACTTCTACCGGATGCTCCGGCGCGAGACCGGCTGGCTGATGGACAGCGATCAGCCGGTGGGCGGCGCCTGGAACTTCGACCAGGACAATCGCGCGAGCTTCGGCACGGGCGGCCCGGGCGACGTGCCCCGGCGATTGCGCTCGGAGCCCGGCGAGACCACCCGCGCCGTCATCCGCACCGTCGAGCGGCTGTTCCCGGACGCCTACGGCACCCTCGACGGCTTCGCTGAGCCGGTGACGCGCGAGGACGCGCTCGCCCATCTGGCCGACTTCGTCGAGCACCGGCTGGCCAGCTTCGGCACCTACCAGGACGCGATCGCCGCGGGGCACTCGACCCTCTGGCACTCGCGGCTGTCGCTCGCGCTGAACCTGAAGCTGCTCGATCCCCGCGAGGTCTGCCTGAGCGCGATCCAGGCCTACGAGGACGGAGCCGCGCCGATCAACGCGGTCGAGGGCTTCGTGCGCCAGATCCTCGGCTGGCGCGAGTTCGTGCGCGGCGTCTACTGGCATGAGATGCCGGAGTACGCCGGGCTGAACCATCTGGGAGCCGAGGCCGATCTGCCGGGCTTCTTCTGGACCGGCGACACCGCGATGGCCTGCATGGCCGACGTCGGCGCCCAGATCCACCGCGAGGCCTATTCGCACCACATCCAGCGGCTGATGGTGGCGGGGCTGGTCGCCCAGCTCTGGGGCGCGCACCCCTACCGCTTCCACGAGTGGCACATGGAGATGCACCTCGACGCGATCGACTGGGCGTCGCTGCCGAACACGCTCGGCATGAGCCAGCATGCCGACGGCGGCATCGTCGGCACCAAGCCGTACATCGCCACCGGCAACTACGTCGACCGGATGTCGGACTACTGCCGGGGCTGTCGCTACAGCCCGAAGCAGGCGACCGGCGAGAAGGCCTGCCCGTTCACCACCCTCTACTGGGATTTCCTGGCCCGCCATGGCCACCGCTTCCGGGGCAACCGGCGCATGGCGCTGCAGGTCAAGAACCTCGACCGGAAGTCGGACGAGGAGGTGACGGCGATCCGCCGGCAGGCGGCGGCGACGCGCAAGGCGCTCGCCTGAGCGTCATCCCGCCGCGAAGCGCAGGCTGAGGCGGTCGAGCAGCGCCTCGGCCGCGGCGTCCGGGGGCAGGGCGCCCGCGGCCACCTCGGCCTCGGCCGCCTCCAGCTCCGCGCGCGCGCCCTCGTCGGCGTGCAGCCGCTCCAGCAGGCCGCGCTCCAGGGCCGCGCGGAACCAGTCGTGCGCCTGTCTGGCGCGGCGCTCGTCGCGCCAGCCCTCGGCCGCGCGCCAGTCGGCGAGCGGCGCGATCGCCTCCCAGACCGCGTCGACGCCCTCGCCGGTCGCGGCCGAGGCGGTGAGCGCCTTCGGGTAGCCCTCGGCGTCGCCGGGGCGGCGGCGCATGAGGGCCAGCGCGCCCTGGTAGTCGGCCCGCGTCGCCTCGGCCTGGCGCCTTAGGGCGCCGTCGGCCTTGTTGACCACGATCAGGTCGGCGATCTCCATGATGCCGCGCTTGACGCCCTGCAGCTCGTCGCCCCCCCCCGGCGCGAGGAGGAGGGCGAAGACGTCCGTCATCTGCGCGACCACCGCCTCGGACTGGCCGACGCCCACGGTCTCGACGATCACCGTGTCGAAGCCCGCGGCCTCGACCACCGCGATCGCCTCGCGGGTTCGCCGCGCGACGCCGCCCAGCTCGCGCCCGGCGGGCGAGGGACGCACGAAGGCGGCGCGGTCGCGCGCGAGGCGCTCCATGCGGGTCTTGTCGCCGAGGATCGAGCCGCCCGAGCGCGCCGAGGACGGGTCCACGGCCAGTACCGCGACGCGATGGCCGGCCGCCGTCAGCCGCGTGCCGAGCGTCTCGACGAAGGAGGACTTGCCGACGCCCGGCGTGCCCGAGAGCCCGATGCGCCGCGCCTGCCCGCCGTGCGGGGCGAGGCGGGCGAGCAGCGCGGCCGCGTCGCGGCGGTGCGCGCGGTTCGCGGACTCGACCAGCGTCACCGCCCGCGCCAGCGCCCGGCGCTCGCCGGCCAGCACGCCCTCGGCCAGCCGCTCGATGCGGTCGTCGGGCGGGGTCGCGTCGGCGGGCATCGGGCGTCTCCCTGGTCGGCGGGCATCCTTGGTAGACGGGCGGGCGCGGCGCCGCAAATCGCGGCGTGGCCCCGTAGAGGGCAGCCCGGAGCCGTCGCCGCCGCGAGCCCCCGATCTCGCGACGCCCCGACGACGACCGGAGACGAAACCGATCCGCGGCCTCGGGCCGCTCCGCCGACGGAGCGGCGCGCCCCCGGCGTGCCAAGGGCTTCCGAGCATCGAGAGAGCAGACCATGCGCGCCATCCTTCCCGTCCTGGCCGCCGTCGTCCTGGCCGCGCCCGCCGCCGCCGCCGACCCGCCGGGCCGGCTGGAGGGCACCTGGCGCCTCTCGATCGGCGGGCTGACCGCGGCCGAGGCGGTGGTGGAGGGCGCGGCCGAGGGCGACGGCTACGCCATGCGCGTCACCGCCGGCACCGAGGGCTTCGTCGCGCGCCTGTTCGAGGCCGGGATCGACGCGCGGGTCGAGGGCGCGGTCGAGGGCGGGCGCCTCGCGCCGCGCCGGTTCCGCTCGCGCTACCACGACAGCGAGAAGACGCGCCGCGTCGCCATGGACTACGACGCCGACGGCGCGCCGGCGGTCGCGGCCGAGCCCGCCTACGACCCGAAGCCCTGGCAGCTCGATCCGGCCGCGCAGGCCGGGCTGGTCGATCCGCTGACCGCGCTGTTCGCCGCCTTCGCGCCCCGCCCGCGTGGGGCGCTCTGCGATGCGACCTATCGGGGCTTCGACGCGCGGCGCGCCTACGCGATCGTGCTCGGCGAGCCCTCTGGCCCGTCCGACAGCGGCACGATCACCTGCGAGGCCGAGTACCGCCGTCTCGCGGGCTTCAAGGACAAGGACCTCGCCAAGCCTCCCTTCCCCTTCCGCGTCGAGTTCGTCGCGGACGAGGGCGGGTTCTGGCGGCTCGACCGCGCCCTCGCCGCCTCGCCGGTCGGCACGGCGGTGCTGGCGCGCGTCGGGGGGTGAGGCGCGGCCGGCGGGATCAGCCGGCGGCGAGGGCGGCGCGAACGGCGTCCTCGATCTCGGCCGAGGTCGGCTCGACGGTCGAGCCCCAGGCGCCCGCGATCCGGCCGTCGGGACCCACTAGGTATTTGTGGAAGTTCCAGCGCGGCCGTCCGGCCTCGCGCGCGGCCCAGGCGTAGAACGGATGGGCGTCGCCGCCGATGACCGGGGTGATCGCGGTCATCGGGAAGTCGATCGCGAAGTTGACCGCGCAGAACTCCTTGACCGCCTCCTCCGAGCCCAGCTCCTGGCGGAAGTCCTGGCTCGGCACGCCGAGCACCACCAGACCCGCGTCGCGATGGCGGTCGTAGAGCGCCTGGAGCTGCTCGTACTGGTAGGTGAAACTGCAGCGCGAGGCGGTGTTGACCACCAGCACCGGGCGGCCGGCGTAGGTGGCGAGATCGACGCGATCGCCGTCGATGCCCTCGAAGGCGAAGTCGTGGGCGTCGGCGGCGCGTGCGAGGCGGGGCAGGACGACGGGCGCGAGGCCGAGGGCGGCGACGAGAGCGCGGCGGTCGATCATTGGGTCAGCTCCGGACAGCGACGTCCTCCGAGATGCGCGCAGCCTCCGCCGGGTCAAGGCCGCGGTCCCGGACGCGGGGCGCGACCCGAGCGCGCATCTCGACACCCCGTCGCGTCGCTCGACGTCGAGGCGACGGACGCGTCGGGACGGGAGCGGGACGACGGCGGACGGACGGGGAGGACCATGCCCCGCCTCGATCGCCTCCGTCGGGAAGACGCGCCTGGACGTCGCCGCGGTCGCGCGGGCCGTCGACGCCGAGGCGGCGGTCGGCGGCGCCGCGTGTCCGTTGCGGCCGCGCGGCGCCTGCTCGCGCCGCGGACGCCGGTCCGATGTCGCCAAGAGAGGGAAGGGAGCGCGGCTCGGCGGGACCGCGCTCTGGAGCCGCGTGTCGGCGCGGCGCATCGTCGGACGTGGCTTACTCGACCATCTCGATGACGCCGCAGGCGATGCGGTCGCCGCCGGTATAGTCGGGCAGGTAGCTGTCCGCGCTCGCATGCACGATCACCGCGCTGCCGTCGTCGTCCATCAGCGTCGCCTCGGCGCTCTCTTCGAGCGAGACCATGGTCGCGAAAAACTCGGCGTTGGCATCGCCATCCTCGGCGGCGGCGATGTTGGGCAGATCGCCGGCGTGCGGACCGTTCTCGTTCTTGAAGCCGTGCTCCTTGTCGGTCGGGTCGTAGTGTTCGCCCGCCGCCTGGAAGCCCTCGCCGCAGTCGCCGGTCTCGTGCAGATGGAAGCCGTGGTTGCCGGGCACGATGTTGATCAGGTTGGCGACCACGAGCACGCCGTTCGGGGTCTGGGTGAACTCGACCACGCCAGCCATCTCGCCCTCGGCGTTCTGCATCCGCGCGACGGCGGTCGTCTCGCCGCTCCCGGCATGGTCGTCGGCCACCGCGGAGAACGGCAGCGACAGGACGAGGGCGGCGAGGCTGGTGGTGCGGAGCATTCGATTCCTCCCGAAGGGTTGATCTGCCCGGGGGCAACCCTGCGGCCGGGACGCGGTTTCAGCCGCGCGCCGGTTCGTCGCGACCGAAAACCCGTGCGAAGATCGCCCCGACGTGACGGCGGTGCCAGTCGAGGTCGAACAGCGCGTCGAGCGCGGCGGCGTCGAGCGCCTCGCCGACCTGCGGCTCGGCCGCCAGCGTCGCGCGGAAGTCCTCGCCCGTCTCCCAGGTCGTCATCGCCGCGCGCTGGACGAGGGCGTAGGCGTCCTCGCGGCTGATCCCGGCCTGGGTCAGCGCGAGCAGCACGCGTTGCGAGTGGACGAGCCCGCGGGTCGCGTCGAGATTGGCGCGCATCCGCTCGGGGTAGACCACGAGACCGTCGACGACCGAGGTCAGCCGCGCGAGCGCGAAGTCGAGCGTCACCGTCGCGTCCGGGCCGATGCCGCGCTCGACCGAGGAGTGGGAGATGTCGCGCTCGTGCCAGAGCGCGACGTTCTCCATCGCCGGCACCACCGCCGAGCGCACGAGGCGCGCGAGCCCGGTCAGGTTCTCGGTCAGCACCGGGTTGCGCTTGTGGGGCATCGCCGAGGAGCCCTTCTGCCCGGGCGCGAAGTACTCCTCGGCCTCGCGCACCTCGGTGCGTTGCAGGTGGCGGATCTCGGTTGCGAGCCGCTCGACCGCGCAGGCGATCACCCCGAGGGTGGCGAAGAACATCGCGTGGCGGTCGCGCGGGAGCACCTGGGTCGAGACCGGCTCGGGCGCGAGGCCCATCGCCTCGGCGACGCGCGCCTCGATGGCTGGGTCGAGATGGGCGAAGGTGCCGACCGCGCCCGAGAGCGCGCAGGTGGCGATCTCGGCGCGCGCCGCGACCAGCCGCGCGCGGCAGCGGGCGAACTCGGCGTGGTGGCCGGCGAGCTTCAGCCCGAAGGTGGTCGGCTCGGCGTGGATGCCGTGGCTGCGCCCGATGCAGAGCGTGTCGCGGTGCTCGCACGCGCGGCGCTCGATGGCGCCGAGCAGCGCGTCGAGGTCGTCGAGCAGGATATCGGCCGCGCGGGCGAGCTGCACGGCGAGGCAGGTGTCGAGCACGTCCGAGGACGTCATGCCCTGGTGGACGAAGCGCGCCTCCGCCCCGACGCGCTCGGCGAGGTGGGTCAGGAAGGCGATGACGTCGTGGCGGGTGGTGCGCTCGATCTCGTCGATGCGCGCGACGTCGAACTCGGCGTCCCTGGCCGTCCACACCGCCTCGGCCGCCTCTCGCGGTATGATGCCGCGCTCGGCCATGGCGTCGGCGGCGTGCGCCTCGATCTCGAACCAGATGCGATAGCGCGTCTCGGGCGCCCAGACGGCGGTCATGGCCGGGCGGCTGTAACGCGGGATCATGGGCGGCTCCGTCGGGAGAGGGGCGGGAGTTCCGGCTAGCACCCCGGCGGGGCGGGCGGCAACTCGGGCGGAGGTGCCGTTCGCCTGCCACCGGAGTGCCGCAATGGCACGCTATGCGAAGGGCGTGATCATCGAGCGAGCGGGCCGTCCCGGCCCGCGTCGCAGGGGACGGCGGCTCGCGAGAGGGCAGAGGGGGAGAGAGACATGGTGGAACGGCGCTCGGGCCTCGTCGCCGTGGTGGCGGCGCTCGCGATGTCTGGGGGGGTGCAGTCGGGCGAAGCGCGCGACGTGCGCAGCTACGACGCGCTCGTGCAGAACGTCGCCGCGACCGAGCTTCAGGCATGGATCACCGATCCGGTGTTCGTCTACGCGATCCGCGAGCAGAACCAGATGAACGGGTCGATGGGCGAGCGGCGCATCTCGCGGCTCGACCGGGCGTGGCGCGCCGAGAACGGCTCGGGGCCGATGATCGGCGATCTGCTCGACCGGCAGGCCTCGGTGATTCTTCGCGACCGGCGCGAGCTGTCCAAGGGCGTCATCACCGAGATCATCCTGATGGACCGCTACGGGCTCAACGTCGCGATCTCGGACCCGACCTCGGACTACTACCAGGGCGACGAGGCGAAGTATCAGCAGACCTACCTCGTCGGCCCCGGCGCGGTGCACGTCTCCGAGGTCGAGTTCGACGAGTCGACCGGACTCGACCAGACCCAGGTGTCGATGACGGTGATCGATCCCGACAACGGCACGCCGATCGGCGCGGTGACCTTCGGCATCAACCTCAACGTGCTCCAGAACCTCGGCAACTGAGGCCTCGGGCCGACCCGCGGGGGCGGGTCGGCCGGCATCGGGCCACGCGGCGGGCTCTCATCGCGCGGTGCGTCAGGTCGCCGGCCGCTCGCCGCGTGGCCCGCGCATGCAGACGGTGAGCATAGAGCCGCGCGAGATGGCGCAGGAAGGCGGCGCGCTCGGCGAGCGTCGCCTCGCTCTCGCCGTGAAGGCGCGGGGCCGACGCGGATCGGCACCTCGGCGACCGTGTCGAGGCGCGCCTTCACGATCAGGTCCGGCGCGATCCTGTTAGCCGAGCGGGGCGAGCCCGCGCGCGACCGCCTCGACGCTACCGTCGCGCGAGCGGTCGTCCATGAACAGCGCCTCGATCGACAGCGCGTGGGCGTGGTGCGGCGGTGCGGGGTTCTCGGCCTTGCGATAGGTCGGGATCGCCACTGTCGCCGCTCGCGGTGCGGCCACCTTCGGCCCTGGGGCGGGCTCCGTCGTGGTCTCGGGCGTGGGGCGCGCGGGGCGGCGGTGTCGTCGGGGCGGCGGCTCAGTCGACGATCGGGTCGCGCGCCTGCGCCGCGCGCCGCGCGCGCCAGTCGCGGTAGTTCTCGAGCCCGTCGAAGCGCCGCCAGGTCGAGCCGTCGCAGAGTTCGAACGGGCGGAAGCCGATCTTGTAGTGCATCTTCGGCGAGCCCGCGACCCAGTAGCCGAGGTAGACGTAAGGCAGCCCCATCTCGCGGGCGATGCGCATGTGGTCCATGATCATGAAGGCCCCGAGCGAGCGGCCGCGCTCGGCGGGGTCGAAGAACGAATAGACCATCGACAGCCCGTCGGCGAGGATGTCGGACAGGCAGCAGGCGACGAGCCGCGCGCGCCCGTCCTCGCCCCGCGCGCTGTACTCGACCACGGCCGAGTTCACCGGGGTCTCGTCGACCATGGCGGCGTAGTCGAAGGCGTCCATGTCGGCCATGCCGCCGTCGGCGTGGCGGGCGTCGAGGTAGCGGCGAAACAGCGCGAACTGCGCCTCGGTCGCCCAGGCCTCGCAGCTCCTCACGTCGAGGGTCTCGTTGCGCCTCAGGATCCGCTTCTGCGTGCGCCCCGGACGGAAGGCGTCGACGGGGATGCGGATCGACATGCAGGCCGAGCAGCCGACGCAGGCCGGGCGGTAGATCACCGACTGCGAGCGGCGAAAGCCCTTGAGCGAGAGCGCGTTGTTGACCCCGACCGCGTTCGGCCCCTGGAGCGTGGTGAACACCTTACGCTCCTCGCGGCCTTCGAGGTAGGCGCAGGGCTGCGGCGCGGTCAGGTAGAACTGCGCCTTGAGCGCGCTTTCGTGGTGCGACATCGCCTCTCTGTGTCCCGTCTCGCGCGGCGGCCGAGATCCCGACGATAACAGGGAAATCGCGCCTGTCATGCCCGTGGTTCACCGGGTCGCGCCCGCTCTCGTCCGACGTTGCGTCAACCCCGGCTGTCGGTCCCGCGCCTCAGGCCGGGCGGCGGATCATCACCGTGCCGGCGACGACGTCGTGCAGCATCTGCTTTCGCGGGTTGAACAGACAGTAGAGCAGGCTGATCGCCTGGATCGGCGTCATGTAGAGCGCGGCGGTGTAGAGCCCGGCGTGCACGAGCGCGAGGCCGGCCGTCAGCCGCACGCCCTCGCCGTCGCGCAGCTCGATGCCGAAGGCCATCATCCCGAGCGTGGCCGAGCGTTCCATCACCATGGTCGTGCGGTAGATCAGCCCGATCACCGCGAAGGCGGGCACCGTGAAGGGCAGCGCGAGCCCGAACGTCAGCACGTTGACGATCACCGCGATGATCGCGACGCCGCCGAGCAGCACCAGGATCACCATCAGATCGAGGCAGAACGCCGCGAGGCGGCGCGATCGCACGCCTTCGTAGAGCGCCGGCTCGTCGATCGGATCGGGAAGTGTCATCGCCTGATGCCTCGCGCTGGACGGGTCGCGCTCACATGGCCGAGCGGTCGAGCCGCCGCAACCCGGCGGGCGCGATCGACGGGGCCGGGTGGCGGCTCGGGCGTGCCGCTCTGTCGCAGTCCGTGTCGTGACGTCATTGGTGGCGTCGGCGAATTTCGCCTCCACCCTTCGCTCTGATGCGAAGCAGACGGAATCGAAGACCCATCTTAAAACGGTTTCAATAGGAGTCGTCGGATCGCGTTATTCTGCGTCCCAGCGTCGCAAGGGTTCGACTTTCCTTTCAGGGCTATCCAGTCAATTCGTGCATCGGGCGGCGGGTGCCGGTTCGGTCCGGCGCGCCCCCATGATCCGCACAACCGAGGACCCCGATATGGACGAAATATCCATCGGTCAGTTCAACCTGATCTACAACGTCTTCTCGTTTACTTTCGCAACCATGCTCGCCGCGACCGTTTTCTTCTGGCTCGGCCGGGCGCAGGTCGGCGAGAAATACAAGACGGCGCTGGCGATCACCGGGCTCGTGACGTTC
Organism: Paracoccaceae bacterium; assembly: GCA_050330995.1. GTDB lineage: Bacteria > Pseudomonadota > Alphaproteobacteria > Rhodobacterales > Rhodobacteraceae > Thermohalobaculum. The sequence goes on along the minus strand of JBHJHI010000104.1, from coordinate 874 downwards.
ATCGCCGCTTACCACTACCTGCGGATCTTCCAGAGCTGGGAGGCCTCCTTCGAGTACACCGCCACCGGCATCCAGCCGACCAACCAGCCCTTCAACGACGCCTATCGCTACGTCGACTGGCTGCTGACGGTGCCGCTGCTGCTCGTCGAGCTGATCCTGGTGATGGGGCTGTCGCGCGCCGAGACGATCGACAAGTCGGTGCGGCTCGGCCTGCTCGCCGCGCTGATGATCGTCCTCGGCTATCCGGGCGAGGTCTCGACCTCGACGGGCTGGCAGCTCCTGTTCGGCGTGCTGTCGATGATCCCGTTCCTGTGGATCGTCTACGAGCTCTACGTCGGCCTGCGGGCATCGATCGACCGCCAGCCCGAGGACGTGAAGGATCTGGTCAGCCAGGCGCGTTGGGTGACGATCGGCTCCTGGGCGTTCTACCCGGTGGTCTACTTCCTCGCCGCCCTCGGCCTCTCGGGCGCCTGGGCGCAGACGGTGATCCAGATCGGCTACTCGGCCGCCGATATCACCTCGAAGGTGGTCTTCGGTCTGCTGATCTACACCATCGCCGTGCGCAAGAGCCGGGCCGAACGCGAGGCCGGCGGCGGCACCGTGCCGGCCGAGTGAGACCGCGCCGGTCGCGGCCGGACGCCCGGGAGGGCGCGCCGACCGGCCGCGCCCGGCGTCCCGTCCTGGGGCGCGGCCGGCCCGCGCCCCGCGACCCTCGCCCGCGGACGCCGTGCGGGGGGTTGGGGCGGGGGGGGCGGGCCGGCCGCGCCCCTGTAGGGGACGCGGGTGGCGGCCGGTCGGTTCGCCCTCCGGGGCGGCCGGCCGCGACCGGCGCGGTCTCACTCGGCCGGCACGGTGCCGCCGCCGGCCTCGCGTT
>JBHJHI010000103.1:0-20284 GCA_050330995.1 Paracoccaceae bacterium | reverse complement strand
TTTCTCTTCCCGCCTCCTCACAAACTCCCTTCTCTTTCCCGGTGGGGGGGGGGGGGGCGGGCTCCCTCCCCCCCCCGCCCCGTCGCGCTAGCGGTCGAAGCGAATCGCCGCTGGCCCCGCTCGATCCCCTCTGTTAGCGTCACCGCGCTGCCTGCAGGCGGCCGACCGCCCGTCCTTCCTGCCTCACGTGCCAGAGCCCGGAGCCGATTGCCTTGATCACGGTCCACGGCCGCGCGACCTCGTCCAACGTCCAGAAGGTCCGCTGGGCCCTTGGCGAGCTCGGGCGCAACCATCGCATCGTCGAGCGCGGCGGCGCCCACGGCGGGCTCGACGACCCCGATTTCCAGAGCCTGACACCCTTCGGGCTGGTGCCGGTCTACGAGGACGACGAGATCGTCGCCCAGGAATCGAACGCGATCCTGCGCCACCTCGGCCGCACGGCCCGCGACGAAGCGCTTTGGCCGGTGTCCGATCAGCAGGCGCTGGTACGCGCCGACGCCATCATCGAATGGTCGACCCACACCCTATGGGGTGCGGTCCGCCCGCCTTACATCGCCGTCGCGCGAGAGGGAATGAGCCGAAGCGACGAGGCATTGGGCCGTCAGGTCGCCACCCTCGCCGGCCCGCTCACCGTGCTCGAGAACCTCCTCAACGACACCGACTGGCTGACCGGCGACGCCTTCGGTCTCGCCGATATTCCGGCGGCGGTGGCGATGTCGCGCCTCGTCTGGCTGGTCGGGCGCGGCGTGCTGCCGCCGGCGACGGGCCGGTGGTACGACGCTTGCGCCGAGCGTCCGGCCTGGCGCGCAGTGGTCTACGTCGAGAACTGAGCCTTCCGCCGGAGCTTCGTACCCCCACGTTGCCTGGACGGCGCGTCCCGCGCGTCGGCCTATCGGGAGAGGGGCGGGCCCTAACGCTCCCCGCCGGCCGAGCGCCGTTCGGAGGGTGCGGTGCCGGTGCCCGAGTGCGCCGCGTCGGCGAAAGGACCGCCGGTGCTGACCCCGGGCGCCGCACCCTCGCGCGCGAGGGGGAAGTCGAGCATGACCTCGTGCCAGCCCTGCCGGCTCTCGCGCGCGAGGGTGCCGCCGAGCTGGCGGGCGAAGGCTTCGAGCAGCCGCGTGCCGAGCCGGCCCTGCCGCGACCAGGGCAGGCCGTCCGGGTTCGCCCCCCCGTTGCCCGCCGCGACGGTGTTGCCGATGCTGAGGTGCAGCATCCCTTCCTCGTGGCTGGTCAGCGTGATCGCGAGCCGCCCGCCGCGCGCCGCGCCGATGCCGTGCTTGAAGGCGTTCTCGATCGCCTCCGAGGCGAACAGCGCGACCGGCACCGCCCGGTCGGCTTCGAGCGCGATCGGCTCGGAGTGCATCGACAGCTCCACCTCGCCCTGGTCGAGCCGCTGCACCTCGCGCAGCCGGCGCGTCAGGTCTTCGAGCAGCAGGTCCATGCGCACCGCCGCGAGCGAGGACGCCTGGTAGAGCCGCTGATGCACGAGCGCGAGGCCCTGCACCCGCCCCTGCAGCCGGCGCAGCGCCTCGCGCTCCTCCTCACTCGCGGCTTGGCGGATCTGCAGGTTCATCATCGAGACGATCAGCTGCAGGTTGTTCTTGACGCGGTGGTAGACCTCCTTGAGGAGTGTGTTCTTCTCCTCGATCGCCTCGCCCATCGCCCGCTCGTCCGCCTCCAGCCGGTCGGCGAGGCGGTTGAAGGTCTCGCTGAGCGCCAAGATCTCGGTCGGCGCGCCGTCGGCGGGCTGCATGCGCACGCTGCGCCGTCCGCGCGCGAAGGCGCCCATCACCCGCGCGAGGCGCAGCACGTTGCGCAGAAGCAGCGTGTTGACCGCGAAGAAGGCGATCGCGATGCCGACCACCCACATCGCGAGCGGGAACAGCACCGCGAGCAGGAGCCGCGTCGCCGCCGCGCTTTCGGCCGCGCCCGATGGCCAGCCGACGAGCGCGTAGAGCGCCCCCTCGACGATCGGCAGCGCGACGTAGGTGCGCTCGACGCCGTCGGCGGGGATGTACTCGTAGGCGCGCTCGCCCGTCTCGTCGGCCCAGGCCACGAGGGTGTCGGGCGGGGGCAGCCACTCAACCCGCTCCACGCTGCCTGGGCCGCCGAGGGTGGCCGTGCGCGCGACCACGCGGCCCTCCTCGTCGAACATCGCCTCGCGTCGCCCGGCGGCGCGCTTGCCCGGCGTCGGCCAGAACAGCGTCACCTCGCGCTGGGGCAGGTTGAGCGCGACGAAGCCGGCGTAGGCGCCGCCGTCGAACAGGGGATGGGCGATGTGCAGTACCGCCTGTCCGCCCTCGGGGACGGCGACGACCGGGCGGCGGCTCCGGCTCACCGCCTCGGCGAGCGCGCCCGCGCCCATCGACGCCGCGCTCGCTTGCGGGTCGGAGGCGCAGACGAGCCGGCCGTCGGGGTCGAACACCGCGATGGTGTCGACGTGGGGTTGCGCATCGGCGACGCGACCGATCGAGAGCGCGCAGTCGTCACGCTCCAACGGCAGGATCTGCCCGAGGGTGGCCAGCGTGCCGAAGGCGGTGGCGATGATGCGCGTCTGCGCCGCGGTCGCCTCGATGGTGTCGTTGACGTAGGCCTCGATCCGGAGCGCGTCGTTCTCGCGCTGGGCGATCACGGTCTGGATCACGCCGACCGCCCCGATCGGGGCGATCGCCACTGCGAGCAGGATGGCGATGTAGACCCTGAGCCCGCGCGCGGGCAGGGAGCGCCCCTCCGCGCCGCGCGGGCCCGCGCCGGGCGGGCCGCCCGACTCCCGCGACGGCGCCTTCTCGGTCACCGGCTGCCGGCGGCCATGGCGGCGACGGCCGCCTCCTGGAGTTGGTCGGCCTCGAAAGCCTGACGCTCGTCGAGCTTGAGCATCTCGACGAGGCGCTTGCGCGCGCGGTTGACCCGGCTCTTGACCGTGCCGCCGGCGCAGCCGCAGCTCTCGGCCGCTTCCTCGTAGGAGAAGCCCGAGGCGCCGACCAGCACCAGCGCTTCGCGCTGGTCGAGCGGCAGCTGCACGAAGGCGCGCTGGAAGTCGCGCATCTCCATGCGCCCCATCTGCGCCGGGGTCTCGGCCAGCGAGGCGACCATGGTGCCGTCGACGTCCTCGACCTCGCGCTTCTTCTTGCGCATGTCCGAGTAGTGGGTGTTGCGCAGGATGGTGAACAGCCACGCGCGCAGGTTGGTGCCGTCGGCGAACTTCTCCCGGTTCGCCCAGGCCTTGAGCAGCGTCTCTTGCACCAGATCGTCCGCCTGCGCGGTGGAGGAGGCGAGGCTGCGGGCGAAGGCGCGAAGGTTCGGGAGGTGTTCGGTCAGTCCTTCGGCGAAAGTGCCGCCTGTCATTCCTTGTCCTTCTCGGATTCCTTTTGGCGGAGGGTGTCGAGAAGTTGCTGAAGCTTGTCCGGAATCGGCTCGCTCGCGAAGCCTTCGTAGGCACGGCGAAGGTGCTGGCCGATCGGGTCCTGGTTCCCGCCGCTCATCCGGGCAGTCTCCTCTGCGCGGCTCTCCTCCGCGCGGGTATCGTTGGCGCGCGCGGCCGGCGCATCCACTTCGCGTAACGTGCGTATCGCCTGTGTCATGCCGTCTCCGGTCGCTCCCCCTCGGCCGGAACGAAATGCGCGACGCGACGTTTCGGTTCCCGATCGAGTCGGTATACCTCCACGACGGACGCTCTATGTCATCGCCCCAAGACGCTCCTCTCTCCGACATGCTTAATCACGAGCTTCCGTTCTTGAGGCGCTACGCGCGCGCTCTCTCGGGCAGTCAGGCGCAGGGCGACGCCTACGTGGTGGCCGCCCTCGCAGCCGTGGTCGCCGATCGCCGCGTGATCGACAATGCTTCGAGCGTCCGGGTCGGGCTCTACAAGCTCCTCGACACCATCTGGTCCTCCTCGGGCGGGGCCATCGCCGAAGACGAGGAGCGCGACGCCGCCCACGCCGCCTCCCAGCGCCAGCTTGCACTGCTCACGCCCCGCGCGCGACAGGCGCTTCTCCTCAACGCGCTCGAAGGCTTCGAAGTCCCCGAGATCGCCGAGGCGATGTCCTGCGAGGAGGAAGAGGCCCGTGTGCTGATCGACGGCGGGCGACGCCAGATCGAGAAGCAGACCCGCGGACGCATCCTCATTATCGAGGACGAGCCGATCATCGCCATGGACATCCAGGGCATCGTCGAGAGCCTCGGACACACCGTCACCGGCGTCGCCCACATCCGCACCGACGCGGTCAGCCGCGCGATGGCCGACCCTCCCGATCTCGTGCTCGCCGACATCCAGCTCGCCGACGGCTCCTCGGGGATCGACGCGGTCAACGACATCCTCGCCGCCTTCTCGGTGCCGGTCATCTTCATCACCGCCTATCCCGAGCGGCTGCTGACCGGCGAGCGTCCCGAGCCGACCTTCCTGATCTCGAAGCCCTTCAAGGACGACCAGGTCGGCGCGGCGATCGGCCAGGCGTTGTTCTTCCAGGGCGCGGCGGTGCCGGCGGCGCAGTCGGCCTGATGTCCGCCCCCGTCCGTCGCGGTGCAGGCCGCGTCGGACCCGGTTCGGCAGTCTCGACCCTCCGCTCGGACGCCGGCTCACACTCGCAACGGTTGCGCTCATGCGCGCTGGCGCGTCTCACGGTTGTCGCGTCACTGTAACATTCCGCTCCTATGACGACCCTACCGACGGCCGGCCAGCGGCCGCTGCGATCGACAGGGGTCCCCTCATGCGCAACCGCTCGACGAACCGCTCCCTCGCGGCCCTTCTCGCCACGACCGCCCTCCTCGCCGCGCCCGCCGCGGCTCAGGAGACGCCGACCGAGATCCTGTTCTGGCACGCCATGGGCGCTGCGCTCGGCGAGCGCGTCGAGGCGATCGCCGAGGACTTCAACGAGAGCCAGGAAGACTATGCGGTGACGCCCGTCTACAAGGGCAACTACACCGAGACCATGACGGCCGCGATCGCCGCCTTCCGCGCCGGCCAGCAGCCCCACGTCGTGCAGGTGTTCGAGGTCGGCACCGCCACCATGATGGCCGCCGAGGGCGCGATCCGCCCGGTCTACGAGATCATGGAGAAGGCCGAGGACGTCGACTTCGACCCCGACGCCTACCTGCCCGCGGTCAAGTCCTACTACACCACCACCGACGGGCGGATGCTGTCGCTGCCGTTCAACTCCTCGACCCCGGTTCTCTGGTACAACGAGGACCTGCTCGCCGAGGCCGGTATCGAGGAGCCGCCCGCCACCTGGACCGAGATGTTCGAGGCGGCCGCGGCGCTGAAGGAAGCAAGCCACGACTGCGCCTTCTCGTTCGGCTGGCAGTCCTGGGTGATGATCGAGAACTACCTCGCCTGGCACGACGAGCCGATCGGCACCATGGAGAACGGCTTCGGCGGGTTCGGCACCGAACTCCTCATCGACCGGAACCCCGAGCACGCCGCGCTCCTCCAGAGGATCGCCGACAGCCAGGCAGACGGCACCTTCGAGTACGGTGGCCGCCGCGGCGACAGCTTGCCGCTGTTCACCAGCGGCGAGTGCGCGATGTGGATGAACTCGTCGGCCTACTACGCCGGCATCTCCGAGCAGGCCGAGTTCGCGTTCGGCCAGAGCTTCCTGCCGCTCGACGAGGATCTCGCCTCCGAGCCGCAGAACTCGATCATCGGCGGCGCCACGCTCTGGACCCTCGCCGGTCACGAGGACGCGGACTACGACGGCGTCGCCGCGTTCTTCGCCTATCTCTCCTCGCCGGAGGTGCAGGCCGAGTGGCATCAGGGCACGGGCTACGTGCCGATCACCACCGCCGCCTACGAGCTGAGCCGGGAGCAGGGCTTCTACGAGGAGAACCCCGGCACCGACACCGCCATCCGCCAACTCTCGCTGAACGAGCCGACGCCGAACTCAAAGGGGCTGCGCTTCGGCAGCTTCGTCCAGATCCGCGATGTCATCAACGAGGAGCTGGAGCGGCTGTGGGCCGGCGAGCAGACCGCCGAGGAAGCCCTCGCCAACAGCGCCGCGCGCGGCAACGCCCTTCTGCGCGAGTTCGAGCAGACGAACTGACGATGGCGGGATGACCCCCGCCTTCCGGGCGGCCCCGCCGCAGGGCGGGGCTCCCCTCGTCGTGGCCCGTTGCCCGCCGCAGACATCCCGCCGCTCCGGAGACCCGCTTTGGACACCAAGCGCGTCGTCTTCCGCCACCGCTGGCTGCCTTACGCGCTGATCGCGCCGCAGATCGCGATCACGCTCGTGTTCTTCATCTGGCCGGCCGGTCAGGCGCTCTGGCAGTCGGTGCTGCGCGAGGACGCCTTCGGGCTGAAGACCAGCTTCGTCGGCCTCGCCAACTTCGAGCGCCTCGCGGCCGACCCCGCTTACTGGGAGGTGTTCCTCCAGACCCTCGGCTTCGCCGCCGGCGTGGCGGCGCTCTCCATGGGCGCGGCGCTGGTCCTCGCCGCCTTCGCCGACCGGCTGCTGCGCGGCGCCACCGCCTATCGCACCGCGCTGATCTGGCCCTACGCGGTGGCGCCCGCGCTCGCGGGCGTGCTCTGGTGGTTCCTGTTCAACCCGACCATCGGCATCGCGGCCTACGCGCTCGACCGGCTCGGCTACGACTGGAACCACTACGTGGACGGCACCGACGCGATGATCCTGGTCACGCTCGCGGCCGCCTGGCGGCAGGTGAGCTACAACTTCCTGTTCTTCCTCGCCGGCCTCCAGGCGATCCCGCGCTCGCTGATCGAGGCGGCCGCCATCGACGGCGCCGGGCCGTTCCGCCGGTTCTGGTCGATCCAACTGCCGCTGATCGCCCCCGTCGGCTTCTTCCTGCTGGTCGTGAACGTGGTCTACGCCTTCTTCGAGACCTTCGGCGTGATCCACGCCACCACCAAGGGCGGGCCCGGCAACGAGACCACGATCCTCGTCTACAAGGTCTGGCGCGACGCCTTCGAGGGGCTGAACCTGGGATCCTCGGCCGCGCAGTCGGTGGTGCTGATGGTCGTGGTGATCGCGCTGACCGCGATCCAGTTCCGCTACGTCGAGCGCCGGGTGAGCTACTGATGGTCGAGCGCCGCCCCGGCCTCGCGGTGCTGACCCACGTCGTGCTGATCCTCGGCGCGGGCCTGTTCGCGCTGCCGATCTGGCTCGCCTTCGTCGCCTCGACCCGCACCGGCGTCGAGACCGCGCGCGGCCTCAGCCTGTGGCCCGGCGATCGGCTGATCGAGAACTACGCCCAGGTGCTCGGCGAGGGGCTGTCGCAGGCCGGCACGCCGCCCATCGGGCTGATGCTGATGAACTCGACGGTGATGGCACTCGCCATCGCGCTCGGCAAGATCGCGATCTCCGCGCTTTCCGCCTTCGCCGTGGTCTACTTCCGCTTTCCCTTCCGGATGCTCGCGTTCTGGACGATCTTCGTGACGCTGATGCTGCCGGTCGAGGTGCGCATCCTGCCGACCTACGAGGTGGTGGCCGGCCTCGGGCTGCTCGACAGCTACGCGGGGCTCTCCATTCCCCTGATCGCCTCGGCCACCGCCACCTTCCTGTTCCGTCAGTTCTTCATGACCGTGCCCGACGAGCTGGCCGAGGCCGCGCGCGTGGACGGCGCGGGGCCCATGCGCTTCTTCGTCGACATCCTGCTGCCGCTCTCGCGCACCAACCTCGCGGCCCTCTTCGTCATCCTCTTCATCTACGGCTGGAACCAGTATCTCTGGCCGCTGCTCGTCACCACCGACGAGGCCTATTACACGGTGGTCATGGGCATCCAGCGCATGACCGAGACGGCCGAGCAGGAGCCGCGCTGGCACCTGATCATGGCCACCGCCATCCTCGCGATGCTGCCGCCCGTCGTCGTGATCGTCGCCATGCAACGGCTGTTCGTGCGCGGCCTCGTCGAGACGGAGAAGTGAGATGGGCGCGATCCGCCTGAGCGGCGTCGCCAAGTCCTTCGGGCGCACGCGGGTGATCCACGGCATCGATCTCGACGTCGCCGCGGGCGAGCTGGTCGTGATCGTCGGCCCCTCGGGCTGCGGCAAGTCCACGCTGCTCCGCATGGTCGCCGGCCTGGAGAGCGTGAGCGAGGGCACCATCCGGATCGGCGAGCGCGTGGTGAACGACTTGGAGCCGCGCGAGCGCGACATCGCCATGGTGTTCCAGAACTACGCGCTCTATCCGCACATGAGCGTCTATCGCAACATGGCCTACGGGCTGAGCCTCAAAGGGATGCCCGGAGCCGAGATCCGCGAGCGGGTCGAGCGCGCCGCCTCCCTGCTCGCGCTGTCCGACTATCTCGATCGCCGCCCGCGCGCGCTGTCGGGCGGCCAGCGCCAGCGCGTGGCCATGGGACGCGCGATCGTGCGCGAGCCCGCCGCCTTCCTGTTCGACGAGCCGCTCTCGAACCTCGACGCCAAGCTGCGCGTGCAGATGCGCCTCGAGATCCGCACCCTGCAGCGCCGGCTCGCGACCACCGCGCTCTACGTCACCCACGACCAGGTCGAGGCGATGACCATGGCCGACCGCATGGTGGTGATGAACGCCGGGCGCGTCGAGCAGACGGGGCGGCCGATGGACGTCTACGCGCGCCCCGCCTCGCTGTTCGTGGCGGGGTTCATCGGCTCGCCGCCGATGAACGCGCTCCGCGATCCGGCGGGCGGCGGCACGCTCGGGGTGCGGCCGGAGGACGTGGAGATCAGGGCCGAGGGCGGCGGGCGCCTCGCCGGAGAGGTGGTCATGGTCGAGCCGCTCGGCGCCGAGACGCTGGTGCACGTCCGCGCCGGCGATGCCACCGCGCTGGTGGCGCGACGACCCGCGGGCGAGACCGTCGCCGAGGGCGCGCGGGTCGGCCTCGACTGGGCCGCCGGGGCGGAGCACCGCTTCGACGCGAGCGGGCGGCGTTGCGAGTAACGGCGCGGTTGCGGTAGATATCGCGCGACCGCGTCGCGATTCGCGTCGACTCGGGTCGTCGGGGCAGGTGCATGCCCCGACCGGGTCCGGGAGACGTCGGCGTGGACGAGGCGAACCTCGCACTGTTGAAGCGATCGTGGCGCCGCCTCGCGCCGCTCTGCAGCATTTTGGGGCCGATCTTCCACGGCCGGCTGCTCGCGAGCGCGCCGCACCTGCGTCCGCTGTTCGCGGCCGGGCAATTCGCCGAGCTGATCGACATCCTCGCCGTCGTCGTGGAGGCGTCCGGCCGCGAAGCGGGCAGGGTCAGCCTCCATCGTCTCGGTCGGCGCCATGCCGCTCACGATATCCGTCCGGCGGACTACGACGCCTTGGGCGAGGCGTTGTTCTGGACCATCGAGACGGCGCTCGACGGCGGGCTCTCGGAGGCGGAGCGCCGGGTCTGGACCATCGCCTACGGAGTGGTGCGCGACGAGATGCTGCGCGGCGCCGTGGACCGCGTGCCGACCGCGGCCGCCCATGACGCGTCCGACCTCGTCGTGTAGGCCGCATCGCGTGGCGGTTCCGGAGTTTGTCGGGGCGCCGCGACCCGCGTCCAAAGTGTTCCGACCGACGCGAGGCCAAAAAAAGGGGCCGGGTTGCCCCGGCCCAGTCTAAGGGAGGAAACGCCCAGGAAGGGCGACGATGCCGAAGCATCGCACGAACAAGGGTAGGTTTGCGGCGCAGCATTGGCAAGGGTGCGGGTGCGAAAACACGGCTGTTTGGCTCGCATGGCCGATATGCGTCGACTAAGACCTGTGCCAAAAAGACAATTATGGCGCTTCTTTGTGCAGTGACGCCAATCGAACGGGCCATGCTCACCGTCATGTGCACGAAGAATCGGCGCATCTAGCGGGCAACGCGATCGGATCGGGCCTCGCGCTCAAGGGGATCGAGAGGGCGTGTCCTCACGACGCCCGAGCGTTCCGCCAGGGCAGGACGAGCGTCGCAGAGCCCGCGCCCATCGGCCCGGCCGGGCGCGCGCCGGCTCCGCTCAGTCCGAGATTTCCGCCAGGATCGCCTCGGCGGCCGCGCGCGGGTCGGCGGCGGCCCAGACCGGGCGGCCGACGACGATGTGGTCGGCGCCCGCGTCGAGCGCTGCGCGCGGCGTCGCGACCCGCTTCTGGTCGTCGCCCGCCGCCCCCGCCGGGCGCACGCCGGGGGTCACGATCAGCCGGCCCGCCGCCTCGGGCAGCGCGCGGATTGCCGCCGCCTCCCGAGCCGAGGCGATCACCCCGTCGGCGCCGGCCGCCAGCGCGCGGCGCGCCCGCTCGATCGCGACCGCGCCGGTCTCGCCGGGCTCGACCATCATCTCGTCGAGATCGGCGCGGTCGAGCGAGGTCAGCACCGTCACCGCCAGCAGCCTGGTCGGCGCCTCGCCCCGGCCCTTGACCGCGGCGCGCACGACCGGCGGGTCGCCGTGGACCGTGAGAAAATCGGGCTCGAACTGCGCGAGCCCGGCGACGGCGGCCGTGACCGTCGCGCCGATGTCGTAGAGCTTCATGTCGAGGAACACGCGCTTGCCCCCCGCCTTCAGCTCGTTCATCAGCGCGAGCCCGCCGCCCGTCAGCATGCCGAGCCCGATCTTGTAGAAGCCGACCCGCCCGCCGAGCCGATCGGCCATGGCGAGACCCTCCACCGCGGTGGCGACGTCGAGCGCCACGATCAGCCGGTCGTCGTGCATCGCGTCCTCCGCCGATAGCCGCCGGCACGGACGTGCCTCAGCCACGGGGACGGCGCAAGCGGCGCCGGGGAGGGGCGCGTCGTCGCCTCCCCGGCGCATCCCGCGACGACACCGCGGGCCGGCGCGTTCGCAGGGCAGGGGCAGGGCGCCTCAGCGCAGCGTGTAGCCCGCCTTGGAGACCACGGCGGGCTCGCTGGGCTCGGGCGGCGCCTCCGCCGGTGCCGTTCTGATCAGGAGGGCGAGGGCGAGCACGGAGACGATACCGAGCAGCGGCGCCGTGCTTCCGAGCCCCCTGACTTTCCGATTGGTCCGTTTCATGATCGGTTCCCCCGGGTCGACTGTCACAACATGGCCGTGGCATAAGGGACACATCCACACGCGTTGCCGCGTTCGAACGCGTCCCATCGACGAGGTTCGCAGCAGCGGCGTGGCTCTCTCCGGTTGAGTGCTGCGCCGCTGGTTCCCTCACCGGGTGTTCTATCTCGAAATGGGACGACTTTAGGGCAAGGTCGAAACTTTGCGGCAGGAACCCGACGCTTGCCTCCGGTCCAGCGGAAGGCCGGGCGCCGGACGCGGACCCGTCCCGTCTGCTTGCGGCGGCGTTGCGCGAACACCACATCTCGGACGTGGCGCGGGCCGTGTCGGCCGCGCCGCGATCGAGCCAGGCGACCGCGTAGGCGCCGTGAACGGGCCGACGGGCGGTCGCGCCAGGGGAGAGACCATGGATATCGAGAAGTTCACCGACCGCGCGCGCGGCTTCGTGCAGGCGGCCCAGACCATCGCGCTGCGCGAGCGCCACCAGCGCTTGACGCCGACCCACCTCGCGAAGGCGCTGCTCGACGACGATCAGGGTCTCGCGGCCAACCTGATCCGTGCCGCAGGCGCCGATCCGGACGCGGCGGCCTCGGCCGTCGACCTCGCCCTCGCGAAGCTGCCGCGGGTCTCGGGCGGGGGCGACCAGATCTACATGGACCCCGCCCTCGCGCGGCTGATGGACGAGGCCGAGCGCGCCGCCAGGAAGGCGGGCGATGCCTACGTCACCGTCGAGCGGCTGCTCGTGGCGCTCGCGCAGGCGAAGGGCTCCGACGCCGCGAAGGCGCTCGGCGAGGCGGGCGCCAAGCCGCAGGCGCTTGAGCGCGCCATCGCCGATATGCGCAAGGGCCGTACTGCCGACAGCCAGTCGGCAGAGGAGGGCTACGACGCGCTGAGGAAATACGCCCGCGACCTGACCGAGGCCGCGCGCCAGGGCAAGGTCGACCCGGTGATCGGGCGCGACGAGGAGATCCGCCGCGCGATCCAGGTCCTGAGCAGGCGCACCAAGAACAACCCCGTGCTGATCGGCGAGCCCGGCGTCGGCAAGACCGCGATCGCCGAGGGCCTCGCCATTCGCATCGTCAACGGCGACGTGCCCGAGTCGCTCAGGGACAAGAAGCTGATGGCGCTCGACATGGGCGCGCTGATCGCGGGGGCGAAGTATCGCGGCGAGTTCGAGGAGCGGCTGAAGTCGGTGCTCTCCGAGATCGAGGCCGAGGCCGGTCGCGTCGTCCTGTTCATCGACGAGATGCACACCCTCGTCGGCGCGGGCAAGGCCGAGGGGTCGATGGACGCCTCGAACCTCCTGAAGCCGATGCTCGCGCGCGGCGAGCTGCACTGCGTCGGCGCCACCACGCTGTCGGAGTACCAGAAGCACGTCGAGAAGGACGCGGCGCTGGCGCGGCGCTTCCAGCCGCTGTTCGTGGCCGAGCCGACCGTCGAGGACACGGTGTCGATCCTGCGCGGCATCAAGGAGAAGTACGAGGTCCACCACGGCGTGCGCATCACCGACGGCGCGCTGGTGGCGGCGGCGACGCTCTCCAACCGCTACATCACCGACCGCTTCCTGCCCGACAAGGCGATCGATCTGATGGACGAGGCGGCCTCTCGCTTACGCATGGAGGTCGACTCGAAGCCCGAGGAGCTGGACGCGCTCGACCGCGACATCCTGCAGAAGCGCATCGAGGCGATGGCGCTCGAGAAGGAGAGCGACGCGGCCTCGAAGGAGCGGCTCGACAAGCTGAAGGGCGAGCTGGCCAACCTGGAGGAGGAGTCCGCGCGCATGACCGCGCGCTGGGAGGCCGAGCGCTCGAAGCTCGGCGAGGCGCGCGAGCTGAAGGAGAAGCTCGACGAGGCGCGCGGCCAGCTCGACGTGGCCAAGCGCCGCGGCGATCTCTCGCGCGCGGGCGAGCTGGCCTACGGCGTCATTCCCGACCTGGAGCGCCGTCTCGGCGAGGCCGAGGACGCCGAAGCCGACGGCGTCATGGTCGAGGAGGCGGTCGGCCCCGAGCACGTCGCCGGCGTCGTCAGCCGCTGGACCGGCATCCCCGTGGACCGGATGATGGAGGGCGAGCGCGAGAAGCTGATCCGCATGGAGCAGAAGCTCGGCGAGCGCGTGGTGGGCCAGGGCACGGCGGTCTCGGCCGTCTCGAACGCGGTGCGCCGCGCGCGCGCCGGGCTCTCCGACCCGAACCGCCCCATGGGCTCGTTCCTGTTCCTCGGCCCCACCGGCGTCGGCAAGACCGAGCTGACCAAGGCGCTCGCGGCGTTCCTGTTCGACGACGACCAGGCGATGGTCCGCATCGACATGTCCGAGTACATGGAGAAGCACGCGGTCTCGCGCCTGATCGGCGCGCCGCCGGGCTACGTCGGCTACGACGAGGGCGGCTCGCTGACCGAGGCCGTGCGGCGCCGGCCCTACCAGGTCGTGCTGTTCGACGAGGTCGAGAAGGCGCACCGCGACGTGTTCAACGTGCTTTTGCAGGTGCTCGACGAGGGGCGTCTGACCGACGGGCAGGGGCGCACGGTGGATTTCCGCAACACCATCATCGTGCTGACCTCCAACCTCGGCGCCGAGCACCTGAGCACGCTGCCGGAGGGAGCGTCCGCCAAGGCGGCCGAGCCGCAGGTGATGGAGGTGGTGCGGGCATCCTTCCGCCCCGAGTTCCTGAACCGCCTCGACGAGATCGTGCTGTTCGACCGCCTCGGGCGCGAGCACATGGGCGGCATCGTCGAGATCCAGCTCGCCCGTCTGGCCGCGCGGCTGGCCGACCGCAAGATCGCGCTCGACCTCGACGACCGGGCGAAGGACTGGCTCGCGCGCAGGGGCTACGACCCGGTCTACGGCGCGCGACCCCTCGGCCGCGTGATCCAGAAGGCGCTGCAGGACCCGCTGGCAGAAAAGATCCTCTCGGGCGAGATCCGCGACGGCGCGCGCGTGGCGGTCTCGGCGACCGAGGACGCCCTGGTGTTCGGCGACCGCGCGGCGGCCGCGGCCAAGGGCGAGAGCGCGACGGTGCACTGACCGGGGGCGGCCTTCGGGCCGCCTTTCCTTTCCGGTCCCCCGGCCGGGGGCTATCCTTCGCCCGGACCGGCGGCCGAGGTCTCGTCGCTGTTCGACGCGACCCGAACCATCCCCACGGAGACCCCATGGCCGACTTCGCCGGCTTTCTGTTCGACATGGACGGCACGCTCCTGACCTCGCGCGCCGCGGCCGAGCGGGTCTGGACCGCCTGGGCGCGCCGCCACGGGATCGACCCCGACGAACTGCTCGCCGCGATCCACGGCGTGCGCGCGATCGACACGGTGCGCCGCTTCGGCCCGCCCGGCCTCGACGCCGAGGCCGAGGCCGCGGCGTTGACCGAAGCAGAGATCGCCGACACCGAAGGAGTCGCGCCGATCGCGGGGGCGGCGGCCTTCCTCGACGCGATCCCGACCGAGCGCCGGGCAGTGGTCACCTCAGCGCCGCGCGCGCTCGCGGCCGCCCGACTCGGGGCGGCGGGGCTCGCCGCGCCCGCGGTGCTGATCACGGCCGAAGCGGTCGAGCGCGGCAAGCCCGATCCGGCCGGCTTTCGCCTCGCCGCCGAATGCCTCGGCCTCGATCCCGCCGAGTGTCTCGCCTTCGAGGACGCGCCCGCCGGGATCGAGGCGGCGCGCGCGGCCGGGGCGCGGGTGGTCGCCGTCGGCGGGGGGGCGGCCCCCGCCGGCGTCGGCCGGATCGGCGACTACACGGGGCTTCGCGTCGTGCCGGCCGGGGAGGGGCGCTGGCGGCTCGACGGACCGGACGCGGCGGCCGCGCTCGGGGACGCCGCGTAGCGCGCGCTGCCGGGGCTCAGAGGGCGCCCTCGCGCCGCTCGGGGCCCGGCGTTCGCCCGTCCGGCGCGACGACCCGACCGCCGGCCTCGGCCGCGTCCTCGGCGTCGTGGGTGACGAGCAGCACCGGCAGCCCATGGGCACGGGTCTGGGTGAAGGTGAAGGTCCTGATCCGCGCGCGCCGGTCGGCGTCGAGCTTTGAGAACGGCTCGTCGAGGAGCAGCGCCCGCGGCTCGGCGAGGAGCGCCCGCATCAGCGCGACGCGCGCTCGCTGCCCGCCCGAGAGCGTCGCCGGGTCGCGCGGGCCGTAGCCTTCCAGTCCGGCGGCGGTGAGGGCCGCGTCCACCGCCTCGGCCCGCGCCCGGCGTCCGCGCACGCGCGCGGTGAGGCCGAAGGCGAGGTTGGCCCCGACCGAGAGATGGGGAAACAGCACGTCGTCCTGCATCAGGAGCCCGATGCCGCGGCGATGGGTCGGCCGATCCGTCACGTCCTCGCCGTCGAGGCGCACGCGCCCGCTCATGCGAAAGGCCGGCGCCAAGGTGCCGGTGATCGCCGCGAGCAGCGTCGACTTGCCGGTGCCAGACGGTCCCATCACGGTCAGCACCTCGCCCGGCGCCACGCCGAGGTCGAGATCGACCAGCCGCTCGGCGCCGAGCGCGACGCGCAGGCGGTCGAGCACGAGACCGGCGCGGGCGCTCATCGCGTCACCGTCATGCCGCGCCGGCGCCGCCACACCAGCGCCGGCAGGCCGAGCGCCGCGAGGAACACCGGCAAGGGCGCGGCCGCCTGCACCAGCGCCCAGGCGCCGATCAGCCGCCGGTCGCCCCCGGCCGCCAGCGCCACCGCCTCGGTGGTGAGCGTCGCCACGCGCCCCGCGCCGATGAGCAGCGTCGGCAGGTACTGCCCGACCGAGACCGCGAAGCCGACCGCGAAGGCCGTGAGCAGCGGCGCGAGCAGCATCGGCAGGCGCACCGCCTGTAGCACCCGCGCGGGCGAGGCGCCGAGACAGCGCGCGGCGAGCGCCTGTCGCGCGTCCCAGGCCCGCCAGGGCCCCGAGAGCGATAGAAAGACGTAAGGCAGAACGAACACCAGATGCGCCGCGATCACCGCGCCGAGGCCGGGCGGCACGCCGAGGGTGCCTGCCGCGATCTGAAGCCCGAACAGGAACCCGGTCTGGGGTACCAGCAGCGGCAGGTACAGAAGCCAGAGCGCGCGTGTCTCGGCGACGCGCCGGCCGGCCGCCTCGGGGGCGGCGCGGCGGAATTCGGTCTCCAGGCACAACGCCGCGAGCACGAGCGCGATCAGCGCCGCCGCCGCTCCGATCAGCGCGGTGGTGGCCGTGGCCTCGGCGAGGCCCGGCGCGGCGCGGGTCCAGATCCGGGTCGTCAGCCCGTCCGGCAAGGCGTCGGGGAAGCGCCAGAACCCCGCGACCGACCACAGCGCGAGCCCGGCGAGGCCGAGGGCGGTCGAGAGCGCGGCGCCGAGACCGAGGCCGCCGAGCGCGAGCCCGACGGCGCGGTCGGCGCCGTGACGCCAGCCGGCCTCGGTCCAAGCGCGACCCGCGCACGCGAGCGCGACCTCGCCGAGCCGCCAGAGCCCGAGCGCGAGCGCCACCAGCCCGACCTGCAGGAGCGCCCCGGCGGCGGCGCGGAAGCGGAGATCGAGATCCGGATCGCGCATCCACTCGACGAGGCGCACCGAGAGCGGCGGCGGCGTGCTCGGCCCGAGGATCTGAGCGACATCGACCACCGACATCGAGAAGGCGAGCACGGCGAACACCGGCAGGCGGATCTGGGGGTAGATCGCCGGCAGAACCCCCTTGGCCCAAGCCGTGAGCGGGCCGTAGCCGAGGGCGAGGCCGACGAGGCGCGCGCGCCGCGCGTCGGCCTGCGCGAGGGCGGCCAGCGTCATCAGCAGGAGGAACGGGACCTCCTTGGCCACCAGCCCCGCGACCAGCGACAACCCCGCGGGGTCGCCGACGATCAGCACGTCGGGCGGGCGCTCCCAGCCGCTCGCCCAGGGGCTGAGCGCGCGCGCGACCCAGCCCGACGGCGCGATCAGGAAGGCGAGGCCGAAGGCGGCGGCGGCGTGCGGCACCGAGAGGAGCGGCGAGAGGGCGCGCTCGATCCAGCGAAACGCCCGCGTGCCCTGGAAGGCGGCCACCAGCCCCAGCGTCAGCGCGAGCGAGAGCGCGGTCGAGACCAGCCCGACGCCGAGGCTGAGGCGTATCGAGGCGCCGATGCCGGGGGTGGCGAGGAGGTCGCGCCAGGGATCGAGCGAGAGCGCGGTGCCGTCGAGCGCGGGCAGGAGCCCGAAGGCCGGCGCCACGGTGCCGGCGAGCCCGGCCGCGACGGGGCCGAGCATCACCGCGAGCGTCAGCGCCGGCCAGAAGCCGGGCCAGCGGCCGGGCGGGCGCAGGCTCGGGGGCTCGGCGCGCGTGCGGCGGATGCCGGGAAGGCTGTCGGGAGGGGCGCTCACGACGGGGCTTTGCCGGTCCGGCGGACGGGGCCCGCGCGTCCGGCCCGGGCGAGGCGCGCGGGGCCGAGGGGCTCGACGTCGCGGCCGTGGTCGTCGGGGTCGGAGCGCCTCGGAGCGGCGACGCTGTCGACGGCGGCGAGGCGTCCGGCATCGATGCGCGAGGCGGAGCGCCCGGCGGGAGCGGCGCTCATGGGGCTCGGGTCATGCGCGCGGCGGGCCTCGCGCGGCTCACTGGCCGACGCCGTAGCGCTCGATCCAGTCCTGCTCGATGCGCGTCATCCAGGAGGGATGCGGCTCGGGCAGGGTGGGCGCGAGGTCCTCCGGCGCGAGGGTGGCGATGCCTAGCTCGACCGCCTCGAAGCGGGCGCGCTCGGCGTCGGGCAGGGCCTCCACGTCGAGCACGGTCGGGCTGCCCCAGACCGAGGCGTCCATCTTGCGCGCCTGCGCCTCGGGGCTCAGCAGGAAGTTCGCGAGCACCATGGCGCCGGCCTTGGCCGAGGCGTTGTAGGGGATGGCGACGAAGTTGGTGTTGCCGATGGTGCCGCCGTCGAGGACGTAGCTGCGCACCGTGTCGGGCAGCTCGTAGTTGGCGATCGCCGACGACGCTTCCGAAGGGTTGAAGCTGAAGGCGATCTGGATCTCGCGGTCGGCCATCAGCCGGCGCAGCGTCGCGCCGTTCTGCGGATAGGCCCGGCCCGAGCGCCAGAGATGCGGCGTGAGGTCGTCAAGATAGGCCCAGAGAGGCGCGACCGCGCCGTCGTAGGCGGCGTCCTCGACCGGGGCCTGCAGGACCGCGGGATCGTCGACCAGCGCGTAGAGCGCCTGCTTGAGGAAGGTGGTGCCGAGGAAGTTCGGCGGCTCGGGGTAGGCGAAGCGGCCGGGATTGGCGCGCGCCCAGTCGAGCAGCGCCGGGACCGAGCGCGGCGGCTCGGGCGTCTCGGCGGTGTCGTGGTAGAACACGATCTGCGCCATGCCCCACGGCGCCTCCAGCCCCTCGGTCGGCACGGTGAAGTCCGAGACCACCGTCGGCTTGCCCTCGACGTCGACGTAGTCCCAGTTCGGCAGGGCCTCTGCCCAGGGGCCGAACAGGAGCCCCGCCTCCTTCATCGCCGCGAAGTTCTCGCCGTTGATCCAGATCAGGTCGACCGCGCCGTCCTCGTCCCGGCCGGCGGTCTTCTCGGCGAGCACGCGGCTGACGGCCTCGGCGGTGTCGGCGAGCTTGACATGCTCGACGCCGACGCCGAAGCGGTCCTCGACCGCGCCCGCGGCCCAGTCGATGTAGGCGTTGACGTTCGGGTCGCCCGCCCAGGCGTGCCAGTAGACCGTCTGCCCCTCGGCCTCGGCCAGGACCGCGTCCCAGTCGGCCGGATCGGGCGCGGGCCCGGCGGCGAGCGGCCCGGCGACGAGGGCGAGGACCAGGGCGAGGGCGGTTCGTCTGAGCATGGGGGCGGTTCTCGGCAGGCTGGGGGACGGGCTCATTCGGCGGCGAGGCGGGGATCGCGGCGCTCGGCGGCGGCGCGACGGGCACGGCGCCCCTCGGCGATCTCGGCGAGCAGCGGGCCGAGCACCTCGCGGTGGAAGGCGTCGCAGCCGATGCAGAGGTTGCGGTAGGGCGCGCCGTCGGGGCGGGTCGTGCGCGAGCGATCGAGGAAGGTGGCGACGTCCCAGCCGTAGGCCACGCCCATCCGCTCGGGGTGGCCCATGGCGATGGCCTCCAGCGCGGGATGGCCCGCGAGGCTGTCGATGACGTCCTCCAGTCGCTCCTCGGCGAGGTTGCCGAGCGGCGCCTCGGTCTTGAGGCAGCAGGGGAACACGTCGCCGTTGGGGTCGATCGAGACCTCCGAGCCGGAGTAGCCCCGGCGCAGGAAGTTCAGCCCGCCCGACCAGGCGTTGCAGAAGTTGTCGGCGATGGTGGCGCGCGACAGCGCGTTCTCCCAGGCACGGCCCCTCGGCCAGATCTTGCCGATCCAGGCGTCCTCGGTGGCGCCGAAGAACGAATAGACCGGTCGGCGCGCGCTGTTGGAGACGTCCGACCAGTCGCGCTCGCGATGCGCGAGCGCGGCGTCGGCCATGCCCGCGGCCTCGAACATGGCGCGCAGGCGCTCGATCAGCGGCACGCGCTTCTCGCCCTCCATGCCGACGTGGAAGTCGTCCATGCCCGAGACCGAGATCATCCAGACGCCGCGGGCGAGGAGGTCGTCGACGATCTGCTCGGTCACCAGATCGCCGGTGGTCTGCACGATCACCTGCACCGGCAGTCCCTCGGCCGCCTGCGCGGCGTATTTGCGCTGAATCGCTTCCAGCGCGGGGTAGAGCACGCGCTCGCGGGTCGGGTCGAGAAGCACCTCGCCGCCCGCCAGGATGATCCGCCCCGGCTTCTCGACGTAGTGGGGCGGCGCCTCGATCGGGTCGTCGAGGTCGAGATAGGCGTGGCGCTCGGGAAAGTTCGCGATCACGCGCGGCATCGCCGCCTCGGCCTCGGCGACCACGCCCTCCAGCGCGTCGCGGACATAGGGACGAAAACGCGTCTCGTAGCAGTGCTTGCACTTGCGATGGCAGGCCCAGCAGAGGACGTAGTAAAGGCTTTCCATGGTGCTTCCGAGGCTTCGACCGAAGCGGCAGGGTGCAGTCTCGGGCGCCCGAAGCAATGCCCCGACCGCGCCCCGGACGGCCAGGTAACGCTTTCTTGACGTCGTCGCGACCGGGTGACGCGGAGCGGCGGCCCCGCTCGCGGCTCCCGGGGTCAGTCGAGCCCGGCCGTGTCCGAGCCGCCCGTCGGCGTCCAGAAGCGCCGGCGCGCGATCGCCGAGAGGTCGCGCCAGCGCCGCCGCGCGGCCGGGCCGCGTTCCTCCGGCCGGCCGTGGATGCGGAACTCGATCTGCGCGTTGATCTCGGCGCCGACCAGCACCACCAGCGCGGAGAGGTAGAACCACATCAACAGGCCCACGATCGCGCCGGAATTTATGTAGACACTTGTTGTTGACTGGCTCTTCGAGCCTCCTTCTCCTGGAGCCGTGGACGGGAGGTTCGCATGGCCAGGGTCGAGCGCAGGGACGGCGAGCCGATCCGCTACCACGTGGTCTCGGCCGCGGGC
>JBHJHI010000102.1:0-13997 GCA_050330995.1 Paracoccaceae bacterium | reverse complement strand
CCCCACGAGCGACGCTACTTCTGGGTCGCCGCCGGGCCGCCGGGCGGTCTCGCCGCCGCGCCGCAGTCCGCGCGCCGCCGAAGGGCGCGGCGGGTCCGGGCCAGGCCGAGGGGGCGACCCCGGGGCCGCGTCCGGGCTCCCCGGCGTCCCGCTCGACGCGGTCGCCCCTGCGGCGCGGTCGCGTGGGTCGGCTTCGGAACCCGCCTTCCCTTCGCCATCGCATCGTGGGAGAGCCGCGCCGACGGCTACCCCCTCGACGGAACCCCGACGATGCTCACCGCGCTTCTCGATCGCCTGACCGGCCACGTCCGCGTGCGCGTGAACCCCGACGAGCGGGTGATCGCGCTGATCGAGGGCCGCTTCGTCGGCGTCCTCGGCCCCGGCGAGCACCGCCTGCGCGACCCGCGCCGCACGCTGGAACTCGACCGCCACGCCATCGGCACCGGGATGGGCGCGGAGCTTCTGTCGCGTTTCGCCCGGCCGCTCGAGCGCGAGCGCCCCGACCTCGCGGCCGAGCATCTGGCGGTGCTCGCAGGCCGCGAGGACGAGGCGGCGGTGCTGTTTCGCGACGGCGCGCCGTTCGCCGTCTCGCGCGGGCCCCACGAGCGACGCTACTTCTGGGTCGCCGCCGGGCCGTGGGAAGTGCGCCGCGCGCCCCTGGGCGAGGTGCCCCGCGTCGACCCCGATCTCGCCCGCGCGTTGGAGCGCACCGGCATCGCCGCCCCGTTCCTCACGCGCGCGGTGGTCGAGGCGTGGCAGACCGGCCTCCTGTTCGTCGCGGGCACGTTCCACGGTACGCTGGCGCCGGGCGCGCACCTGTTCTGGCAGGTCGGGCGCAGGATCGAGGTGCGCGTGATCGACACCCGCGCCCAGACCCACGAGGTCGCGGGCCAGGAGGTGCTGACCAAGGACCGCGTCACGGTCCGCGTCAACCTGACCGCCCAGTACCGTGTCACCGACCCGGTGCTCGCGGCGTCCTCGGTCAAGGATTTCGTCGCCGCGCTCCATGGCGCGGTGCAGCTCGCGTTCCGGCGCACCATCGGCGAGCGCACGGTGGACAGCCTGCTCGCCGACAAGGTCTCGGTCGATGCCGAGGCGGCCGACAAGGTGCGCCGCGAGATGGCCGCGATCGGCGTCGAGGTCGGCGAGATCGCGCTCAAGGACGTGATCCTGCCCGGCGAGATGCGCGAGATCCTGAACCGCGTCGTCGCGGCGGAAAAGGAAGCCGAGGCCAACGTCATCCGGCGGCGCGAGGAAACCGCGGCGACGCGCTCGCTCCTGAACACCGCCAAGCTCATGGCCGAGAACCCGGTGATGCTGCGGCTGAAGGAGCTGGAGGCGCTCGGCGAGATCGCCGGCAAGGTCGAGCGGCTGACCGTGCACAACGGCACGCAGGGGCTGCTGTCGGACGTGGTGCGGTTGTCGGAGTAGGCGCGATCGGAGCGGGGCCGCCGCCCTCGCGACGCTTTCGGGATGGGTAGGGGAGCGCTAGGCTCGCGCCGACGCCCGGCGGAGACCGGGTCGAGGAGAACCGGGAGGAACGCCATGACGACCGAGAACGACCCCCGCCGCCCACGGCTCGGACGACGCGCCTTCCTGGCGGCCGCCGGCGGAATGGCGGGCGCCGCGGCCCTTGCCCCGGCCGCGCTCGCGCAGCGCTACGGCCCGGACGCGGCCCCGGTGCGCTACCCTGAGCCGGACGTCGTGGTCCTCGACGACCGCTTCACGGCGAAGCTCGGCAACGCCGCGATCGAGCGGCTGCACACCGGCACGCGCTGGGCCGAGGGGCCGGCCTGGAACGGGGTCGGGCGCTATCTCGTCTGGAGTGACATCCCCTCGGACACCCAGCTTCGCTGGACCGAGGAGGACGGCCACGTCTCGATGCGCTTCCGCAGCCCGTCGGGCCACTCGAACGGCAACACCTTCGACCGCGAGGGGCGCCAGATCTCGTGCGAGCACGACGCGCGCCGCGTGGTGCGCTACGAGTACGACGGCTCGACGACCGTGCTCGCCGAGAGCTTCGAGGGCGAGGGCTTCAACGCGCCGAACGACGCGGTCGTCCACCCCGAGGACGGCGCGATCTGGTTCACCGACCCCGGCTACGGCGGGCTGATGGACTACGAGGGCAACCGCCTCGACACCGGCTCGCCCCAGCCCGTGCGCAAGGAAGCCGTCTACCGCATCGATGCGCAGTCGGGCGAGATCGCGCGGGTGACGGACGCGCCCTACAAGCCGAACGGGCTCTGCTTCAGCCCCGACTATTCGACCCTCTACGTCGCCGACACGGGCGTGTCGCACTACGACGCGGCCACGAGCCAGATCTGGGCCTTCGACGTGGACGGCACGAGCCTCCGCAACGAGCGCGCTTTCGCGTCGATGACCCTCGACGGACGCACCGGCTTCGCGGACGGGATCCGCGCCGACGAGGCGGGCAACGTCTGGTCCTCGGCCGGCTGGGCGGGCGAGGGCTACGACGGCGTGCACGTCTTCGCCCCGAACGGCGACCGCATCGCGCAGATCCTGCTGCCCGAGATCTGCTCGAACGTCTGCTTCGGCGGGCAGGGGCGCAACCGGCTGTTCATGACCGCGAGCCAGTCGCTCTACGCGGTGTACGTGGAGGCGCGGGGCGCGCACTTCTGCTGAGGGCGCGCCGTCGGGCGCGCGCTTTCCCGAACATTCGCCCTTGCGCTCGCCCGATCCGCCCTCGCAGGCTGTGCGGCCGCGACGAACGGACACGAACGCCGTCCGGCCTTCGGCCGACGGCAGAAAGGAACGCCCCTCATGGCGACAGGGATCTGGATCAGCCTCGCGATCTACTTCGCGCTGATGCTCGGCATCGGCTTCTACGCCTACCGAAAATCGACCGCGAGTTCCGAGGACTACGTGCTCGGCGGGCGCAACCTGCCGCCCGCCGTCGCCGCGCTCTCGGCGGGCGCGTCCGACATGAGTGGCTGGCTCCTGCTCGGGCTGCCGGGCGCGCTCTACGCCGCCGGTCTCGTCGAGGCCTGGATCGGCATCGGGCTGTTCGTCGGCGCGCTCCTGAACTGGCTGATCGTGGCGCCGCGCCTGCGCGAGCAGACCGAGCGCTACGACAATTCGCTGACCATCCCGTCCTTCCTCGCCAACCGCTTCCCGAGCCAGGGCACGGCGCTGCGCGTGGTCTCGGCCGTGGTGATCGTGGTGTTCTTCGCGGTCTACACCGCCTCGGGGCTGGTCGCGGGGGGCAAGCTGTTCGAGAGCGCCTTCGAGGGCGACTACCAGGTCGGCGTCTGGCTGACGCTCGCCGTCGTGCTCGCCTACACGGTGGTCGGCGGCTTCCTCGCCGTCAGCCTGACCGACTTCGTGCAGGGCTGCATCATGATGCTGGCGCTGATCGTGATGCCGCTCGTGGTGCTCTACGCCGGCGAGGGCGGGGGCTTCGACCAGGCGGCCTCGACGCTCGGTGAGGTGGACGCGGGCTTCCTCTCGCTGACCGAGGGGCTCGGCGTGATCGGCTTCTTCTCCGCCGTTACCTGGGGGCTCGGCTACTTCGGCCAGCCGCACATCATCGTGCGCTTCATGGCCGTCAAGAGCGTCGCCGCCGTCTCGACCGCGCGCAACATCGCCATGAGCTGGATGGCGATCTCGCTGATCGGCGCGATCGGCGTCGGCATCCTCGGGCGCGCCTATGCCGAGCGCAACGGGCTCGACGTCTCCGACAGCGAGACGATCTTCATCGTGCTCTCGGAACTGCTGTTCCACCCGCTGGTGACCGGCTTCCTGTTCGCCGCGCTGCTGGCCGCGATCATGAGCACGGTGTCGAGCCAGCTCCTCGTCTCGTCCTCCTCGCTCGCCGAGGACTTCTACCACCTGTTCCTGCGCAAGAACGCCGGCGAGGGCGAGATCGTCAACATCGGCCGCCTCGCGGTGGTGGTGGTCGGCGCGGTCGCCGCGGTGATCGCGCGCGATCCGGACGCCCAGGTGCTCGGGCTCGTCTCCAACGCCTGGGCCGGCTTCGGCGCGGCCTTCGGCCCGCTCGTGATCCTCTCGCTCACCTGGTCGCGCATGACCGGCGCGGGCGCGGTCGCGGGCCTCGTCACCGGCGCGGCGGTGGTGATCGTCTGGATCGCGCTCGGCTGGAATTCGAGCTTCCTCGGCGGGCCGGGGGTCTACGAGATCATCCCGGGCTTCCTGCTCGCCATGCTCGCGATCGTCGTCGTGAGCCTCGCGACCGAGGAGCAAGGCGAGTTCCGCGCGGTCGCGGCCGAGTAGGCCGCCGGACCTGCCCGGCGCGCCGGTCGCCGGACGGGCCTCGCCGCCCTATCCTCGCGCGGACCCCCCCGCGCGAGGAGCCCCGCCGATGCGCCGCCACCCCCGCCCCGCGTGCCCGCGATGACCCGCGAGTTCCGCATGCCCCCCGACGCCGTCTCGCCCGAGGTCGAGGAGGTCGCGGACGCGCCCGCGACCTCCGCCTCGATGTCGGACGCCGAGCGCGCCGCCTTCTTCGCGCTGGCCGACCGCTTCCTCGCCGTAGCCAACGAGGCGGCGGTCGAGCTAGGGCCGGGCCGGGTCTCGGCGGCGATGATGTTCGCGACCACCCGCTTCAACGCCTTCACCGCCCAGACCCAGGGCATGCCGCCGGGCGAGGCGGACGAGGACGCGGTCCGCTACTTCCGCGACGAGTACGTCAAGATGCTGCGCGAGAACATGGAGCAGACGCTGATCGCGAAGGAGTGAGGCACGCTGGGGTCGTGCCGCTCCGATTGCCGCGCGTCGCGTCAGTTGTCTATATACTGCATAGACCGGCCCCGGAGACGCCTTCTTGACCCAGGACGACGAGACCCCCCCCGGCCCCGACGACGCGGGCGCCGGCGCACCGCCCGTCGACGGCGAGCGCCCGACCGCCGCCGAGCCCCCCGCAGGTCCCTCGATCGCGGTCGAGGACGAGATGCGGCGCAGCTACATCGAATACGCGATGAGCGTGATCGTGAGCCGCGCCATCCCCGACCTGCGCGACGGGCTGAAGCCGGTGCACCGGCGCATCCTCTACGCCATGCACGAGGCCGGCTACACCCACGACAAGCCCTACCGCAAGGCGGCGCGCGTGGTCGGCGACGTCATGGGTACCTACCACCCCCACGGCGACGTCGCGATCTACGACGCGCTCGTGCGCATGGCGCAGGACTTCTCGATGCGCCTGC
Source organism: Paracoccaceae bacterium (assembly GCA_050330995.1). Lineage (GTDB taxonomy): Bacteria > Pseudomonadota > Alphaproteobacteria > Rhodobacterales > Rhodobacteraceae > Thermohalobaculum. The sequence goes on along the minus strand of JBHJHI010000102.1, from coordinate 8,817 downwards.
CGCTGCTCGACGGGCAAGGCAACTTCGGCTCGATGGACGGCGACGCGCCGGCCGCGATGCGCTACACCGAGGTGCGCATGGCCGAGGCGGCGAACGCGATCCTCGAGGACATCGATCGCGACACCGTCGATTTCCAGCCGAACTACGACGGGCAGGACCGCGAGCCGACGGTGCTGCCCGCGCGCTTCCCGAACCTCCTCGTCAACGGCGCGGGCGGCATCGCCGTCGGCATGGCCACCAACATCCCGCCGCATAATCTCGGCGAGACGATCGACGCGACGCTCGCGCTGATCGACGAGCCGGAGACCGACATCGAGGGGATCATGGCGCGCCTGCCCGCGCCCGACTTCCCCACCGGCGGGCAGATCCTCGGCCGCGCCGGCGCGCGCAAGGCCTACATCACCGGGCGTGGCAGCGTGATCCTGCGCGCGCGCATCGACGAGCGCGAGGTGGAGGCCGCGGGGCGTCCGCGCATCGTCGTGACCGAGATCCCCTATCAGGTGAACAAGTCCACGCTGGTCGAGCGCATCGCCGAGCTCGCGCGCGAGAAGCGGGTCGAGGGCCTGCAGCACATCCAGGACGAGAGCGACCGCTTCGGCGTGCGCATCGTCATCGACCTGAAGCGCGACGCGACGCGCGAGGTGGTGCTGAACCAGCTCTGGCGCTTCACGCCGCTGCAGACCTCGTTCGGCTGCAACATGCTCGCGCTGAACGGCGGCAAGCCCGAGCAGCTCGACATCCGCTCGTTCCTGACCGCCTTCCTCGCCTTCCGCGAGGACGTCGTCGCGCGGCGCACCGCGCATCTCCTGATGAAGGCGCGCGAGCGGGCGCATCTGTTGACCGGCCTCGCCGTCGCGGTCGCCAACGTCGACGAGGTGGTGCGCACCATCCGGAGCGCCCCCGACCCGGCGACCGCGCGCGAGCGGCTGCGCGAGCGGCGCTGGCCGGCGCAGGACATCGAGGGCTACATCCGCCTCGTCGACGACCCCGACCACGTCGTCAACGAGGACGGCACCTACAACCTCTCGGACGCGCAGGCGCGCGCGATCCTCGACCTGCGCCTCCAGCGCCTGACGGCGATGGGCGTAGCCGAGATCGGCGACGAGCTGGCCACGCTCGGCGAGCGGATCACCGACTACCTCGACATCCTGGGCTCGCGCGAGCGCATCCTCGCCATCATCCGCGAGGAGCTGGAGGCGGTGCGCGCGAAGTTCGCCACGCCGCGGCGCACCGAGATCGTCGACTGGGAAGGCGATCTCGAGGACGAGGACCTGATCGAGCGCGAGGAGATGGTGGTCACCGTCACCCACGGCGGCTACGTCAAGCGCACGCCGCTCTCGGAGTTCCGCTCGCAGGCGCGCGGCGGCAAGGGCCTCGCCGGCATGGCGATGAAGGACGACGACGTGGTGACGCGGCTGTTCGTGGCCAACACGCACACGCCCCTCCTGTTCTTCACCACCGACGGCATGGTCTACAAGCTCAAGACCTGGCGGCTGCCCCAGGGCGGGCGTGCCGCACGGGGCAAATTCCTCAGGAACGTGCTGGAGAACGTCGCCGACGGCGCCGGCATCGCCGCGATCATGCCGGTCGACCGCGCCGAGGACGACTGGGACAAGCTGCAGATCGTGTTCGCGACCTCGGACGGCTCGGTCCGGCGCAACCGCCTCTCCGACTTCACCAACGTGATGAGGAACGGCAAGATCGCGATGCGCCTGCCCGACGGCGTGGCGCTGGTCGGCGCGCAGATCTGCGACGAGGACTACGACGTCATGCTGGTGACCGCGGGCGGGCGGGCGATCCGCTTCTCGGTGACGGACGTGCGGGTGTTCCAGAGCCGCGAGTCGACCGGCGTGCGCGGCGTGAGGCTCACGGGCGACGACCGGGTGGTCTCGATGGCGGTGATCCGCCACTTCGAGGCGAAGCCCGAGGAGCGCGTCGCCTACCTCAAGCGCCGCCGCGCCGTCGCCGGCGAGCCCGCCGACGCCGAGGCGGAGGCGGAGGCGGCCGAGGAAGGCGAGGCGGTCGCCGACATCGCCCTTCCCGAAGGGCGCTACGCCGAGATGTCGGCGGCCGAGGACCTGATCCTGACCGTGACCGAGCGGGGCCTCGGCAAGCTGTCGTCGAGCCACGACTATCCGGTGCGCGGACGCGGCGGGCAGGGGGTCGCGGCCACCGACCGCGCCATGCGCGGCGGGCCGATCGCGGCCAGCTTCCCCGTGGCCGGCGACGACCAGATCATGCTCGTGACCGACCGCGGCCTGTCGATCCGGGTGCCGGTCGCGGGCATCTCGCTGCGCTCGCGCAGCGCCGGCGGCGTCAAGGTGTTCGACACCCAGGACGGCGAGCGCGTGGTCTCGGTCGCGCTCGTGGCCGAGCAGTCCGGGCAGTAGGAAGAACGCCGCGCCGCCACGTGGGCGCGGCGCTGCCGCGTCTTCGCGTCTTCTTGGTTGGACGGGGCCGTCTTCTATGGCAGCCTCTACGTCAGGTGCCTGCGGCATCGGCGGGAGGCGGCGCGGCCATGGCCGGGATCTTCTTCGGGACGAACCGCGACGTGCTCGCCGAGGAGCCGCCCGCCTTCGGCGACACGCACAACACCGGGCGTCCCTACCACTACCGCGTCGGCCGCGCCGAGGTGCAGCGGTTCGGCAACGGCTGGCGCGAGCCCGACGCGGCCTACGCCTTCCAGTCGGCGGCGCTGTTTCCCGAGCGGCCGGCGAGCGACACGCGCGGCGCGCTCCTCGGCAGCGCGCAGGCGCTCGAACAGATGCGCAAGACCACGCGCGAGGACCCGCGCGACGTGCTCGTGTTCCTGCACGGCTTCGCCAACACCTTCGCCATGACCATGGAGCGCGCGGCGGAGCTTCGCGACCAGTACCTCTCGCCGCACACCGACCCCGACAGCGGCGCGCTCGGCGAGCGGGCGCTGAAGCCGCTGGTCTTCGCCTTCTCCTGGCCCTCCGACGGGGTGACGGCCGGGCGCGCCGAGACCTCCGGCAGGGGGCGGGCCTGGGCCTATTCCTCCGACCGCGAGGACGCCGAGACCTCCGGGCTCGCGATCGCGCGCTGCGCGGCGCGCATGTTCGAGCACCTCGCCGCGCTCTCGGCCGAGGCGCGCTGCGCCCAGCGCGTCCACCTCGTCGCGCATTCGATGGGCAACTGGGCGCTGCGCCACGCCGTCCAGGGCATCGTCCGCCTCGCCGCGCGCGATGGCGCGCCGCTGATGCGATTGTTCGACAACGTGTTCCTGATGGCCGCCGACCTCGAGGACACCGCGCTCGAACGCGACGCCTGGCTCGCGCCGCTCCACCGCCTCGCGCGGCGTATCCACGTCTATCACGCCGAGAACGACAGCGCGCTCAGCCTCTCTGACGCGAAGCCGAACCAGGGCGCCCGCCTCGGCCATCACGGCCCGGCGGACATGAAGAAGCTGCCCGACTTCGTCAGCGCGATCGACTGCTCGGGCGTGTCCTGGACGCCGGCCGACGGGCTCGTGCGCCACCAGTACTACCGCCTCGCGCCCGAGGTGGTGCAGGACGTGCGCCAGGTCCTCGCCGGCGTGCCGGCCGCCGAGATCGCCAACCGCGTCGCCGTCGGATCAGGGCGCTATCGCATCCGGCTCCAGACCTCGATGCGCGCTCTCCTCGACAAGGGCTGACGCGGGAAGGGAGAGCGGGGAGGGGAGAGGATGAGCACGATCGAGACGCTGGACGAGACGGCGACCGGCGGGCCGGACGGCCGGCGCAGCCGTCTGCGCTGGTATCGCGAGAGCGGCTCGGGCAAGCGCTTCTATCGGCTCGCCCAGGCCGGCGCCTTCCCCGATCTCTGCCGCGACCACGGCGAACTGCTCGCCGGGCCGATCGTGGACGGGGTGTTCCCCGAGATCATGGCCACCATCGCCGGCGATCTCGACACGCCGAGCGATCTCGCCGACGCCGTCACCAACGCGCTCTATCGCCGGCTCTCCGACGACGTGCTGGCCTCGACCAGCGACGAGTTCTGCCGGGGCGCCGAGGCGCTGCACGAGGGCGTGGCCTCGGTGCTGGGGCCGCGGGCGCCCACGCTCCGCCAGGTGACCGACGCCTGCACCTCGATCGACGTCGGCAACCTCGCCACCGGCTTCACCCGCCGGCTGGCGAAGCCGCTCGCGGCCGAGAACGTGCCGGTCTACGAATATCTGATCGGCGCCGTGCTGCGCCACGGGCTCGACCGCGACGCGGCCGGCACCACGGCCGGCTCGCTCGAAGCCCGCGTCGAGCGCCGCCGCCTCGGCATGGGCTGCACCGGCTTCGCCCTCGCGCCGGATCTGACCGCCGACGGCCGCGCGCTGCACGCGCGCACCTTCGACGGCGCCTTCTTCGCCTGGAACCGCTGGCCGGGGCTGCACCTCGTCGACGAGCGCGACGCCGACCCGCGCGCGCGGCATCGCTACGCTGCCGTCGGCACCGCGGGGCTCGTCTACCCGGGCGGCATCTCGGGGATGAACGACGCGGGCATCGCCTGCTCGCTCCACCAGATGTCGACCGTCAACTACACCCCCGGCGACGGCTCGGGCGTCTACGAGATCGCGCCCTTCGTCATGCAGCGCATCCTGCGCGAAGCCGGCAGCCTCGACGAGGCGGTGGCGCTCGCGGAGGCGACGCGCACCTTCGCCGCCTGGACGATCGTGGTCTCCGACGCCCGCACCGGGCGCTCGCTGCGGATCGAACTCGCCGGGCGCGAGGACGAGCGCGGGCGCTACGCCGGGCGCGTCGAGGCGAGCGCGCCGGCCGCGCGCACGCTCCAGACCAACCACTTCCTGTCGGCGGCGCTCGCCGAGCGCTTCGACTTCTTCGAGGACGCGCATTTCACCAAGACGCTCGGCAAGTGGCTGGAGACGCGGGCGCGGATGCGCACGCTGGAGACCCGGCTCGACCTGTTCGCCGAGGCCGCCGGGACGGGCACCGACGAGGCGATCGAACTCCTGGCGAACCACGACGACGCCGATGCGGGCGGGCGGCGGGCGTTCGGGCGCACGATCTGCAAGGCCTACGGCCTGATGGCGAGCGTCGCGCGCGCCGATCCCGACCGCGACCGCGCCGACGACGCCTTCTGGTTCACCATCGGCGACGTCCTGCCCGGCCCGCACGCGGCCGCCGTCGGCCTCGCGCTCGACTGGGACGCGCTCGACGCGCGGCCCGTGGCCGAGCGTCCGGTGCGTCGGGCCGCGAGCGCGAGCGCGGCCCATCTCGCGGCGATGCGCGCGTATGTGGACGCCTTCGCCACCCTGACCCGGCCGCGCGACGAGGCCGGGGGCTACGTCTTCGGCGACCCCTCGGCCGAGCGGTTCGACGCGCTCCGCCGCGAGGCGCTCGACCGCCTCGACGCCGCGGTGGCGCGGGTCGAGGGCGAGGGGCCCGTCGACCCGACGCTGCGCTACGCCCGAGCGCGCCTCGCCCATGCGGCCGGGCGCTTCGCCGAGGCCGCGCGCGACTGGTCGGTGCTGCGCGGCCTCGCCGACGAGGGGGGGCTGCACGTCTGGGAGGTCGCGCTCGTCCATCTCCTCGCAGCGGCGACGGAAGCCGCGCTCGGGCGCGACCCGGACGCGCTCGACGACGCGGGCGAGGCCGCGCTCGACCGTGCCGAGCGCGTGCTGTTCGCGGATACGAAGCGCCATCCCGACCTCGACGCCTGGCGCGAGCGCGCGAAGGCGATCCGCGAGGACGGGGCGGCAGCGGCGCTGCCCGCCTTCGACTTCGTCACGGTGGAGTGAGCGGCACCGGAGCGGGCCTCTCACAATCTGAGCGTCGTCCGATCCTTGCGCCGAACTCTTGACGTGGCGGGGGCGCTCGGGCCGATCCTGTGGCCGGCGAACGGAACCTCGCGTCACCCGACGGGCTGGACGCGGGGCGCGCCTCGCCGGCGGGAGAAGACCGTCCCCGTCGGCGAGGCGTCTCGGGATCGCCGGACGCGGTCTCACGACGGCGGCGCTCTCGCGTCGGCGTCGCCAACGATACGAAACACCGGGGGAGACACCCATGACCAGACTGACGACCGTCGCCGCGCTCGCGGCGCCCTTTTCCGTGTCCGCGCTCGCGGCGCGCTTCTCCATGCCCGCGCTCGCGGCGCCCTTCTTCGTGCCCGCCCTCGTGGTCTTGCTCGCCGCCCCCGCCCTCGCCGCGCCGAAGTGCGGGGCCGACGAGATGGGCTTCTCTGGCCTGCTCGCGCGCTGCAACCAGGGCGAGGAGCTGGAACTGACGCTCGCCGCGGGCAAGCCGCTCGCCGACGGCGACATCACGCTGGAGTCGGGCGTCTACTACGAGATGATGATCACCTCGGACGGCAGCCAGGAACTGGCGCTGCACGGGCCGGACTTCTTCCGCGCGATCTGGATGGACGAGATCGTGATCAACGATCTGGAGATCCGCCCCATGGCGGTCGACAGCTTCGAGTTCGACGACGAGGGCACGATCGAGTTCTCCTTCATCGCGATCAAGCCGGGGCGCTACGAGATGAAGATCCCGGGGAGCACCGGCGAGAGCCAGCGCGTGTCGATCCAGATCCAGTGATCCCGGGGGCGAACGGGGCCGGCGGGGCGGGCGTTGACCCCGCTTCCAAGGAACGAGGAGCCCGTCCCATGCGTCCCGCTCGCCCTCTCGCCGCCCTCTCGCTCGCCGTCGGCCTCGTCGCCTGCGGCGACGCCAGCCCCGTCCCCGACGCCGTGGTCGAGCGCATCGCCGACCGGCTGGAGGAATGGAACTGCGCGGTCGACGAGGACGAGGTCGAGCGCGCGGACGAGGGCTACGAAGCCGAGGCCGATTGCCCCGACGGCGAGTACGAGATCGTCCTCGACGCCGACCTGGAGGTGGTGTCGATGGAGCGCTACTGAGCCGGACGATCCGGGTCCGCCGTCAGTGGGGCGGCCGGCGAGAGGCGCCGGTCGACCGGATGGAGGAGACGCCGCGAAGACGACGTCGAACGCGGCGGCGCGTTCGTCGCCGCCTCCGACGACCCACGACGGACCCGTCGACGACGAGTGAGACGACCCGCGGCGCTCCGCGACGGGCGCCGCCTTCGGGGGGAGAATGACCGACGCGCTGCGTGTCCGCGATCTGACCCACGACTTCGCCGCGCGCCGCGCGCTCGACGCGGTCTCGCTCGGCGTGCCCGAGGGCGCCTTCGTGGCGCTGCTCGGCCCCAACGGGGCGGGCAAGACCACGCTCTTCAACCTCGTCACCCGGCTCTATGCCGCGCGCACCGGCACGATCGAGGTCTGCGGCGTCGACCTGCGCGCACGACCGCGGGCGGCGCTCTCCCGCCTCGGCGTCGTGTTCCAGAGCCGTGCGCTCGACGCCAACCTCTCGGTCGCGCAGAACCTCGCCTACATGGGCGCGCTGCACGGCCTGCCGGCGCGCGAGGCGCGGGCGCGTGGCGAGGCGCTGATGGCGCGCATGGCCCTCGCCGACCGGATGGGCGACAAGGTCCGCGCGCTCTCGGGCGGGCAGGCGCGGCGCGCCGAGATCGCCGCCGCGCTCCTGCATCGCCCCCGCCTGCTTCTCTGCGACGAAGCCACCGTCGGGCTCGACGTCGCCGCCCGCGCCGACGTGGTGGCCGACATCCATCGCCTGGCGTCAGAGGAGGGGGTCGGGGTGCTCTGGGCCACCCATCTGACCGACGAGATCGAGCCCGCCGATCGCGTGGTCGTGCTCCACCGCGGGCGGGTGCGCGCGAGCGGCACGGCCTCCGGGATCGCAGGCGCGGCCACGCTCTCGGACGCCTTCCTCGCGCTCACCGGCGCGGGCGTCGAGGCGACGCCGTGAAGGACGCCGCGCCCGAGCCCGTCGAGCGCCCCGGCCTCGGGGCCTACGCGATCTGCGCGCGCGGCATCGTCTGGCGCGAGGCGCTGCGCTTCGTACAGCAGAAAGAGCGGTTCCTGTCGGCGCTGGTGCGCCCGCTGGTCTGGCTGTTCATCTTCGCCGCCGGGTTTCGCGCCGTGCTCGGGCTCTCGATCCAGCCGCCCTACGAGACCTACATCCTCTACGAGGTCTACGTGGTGCCGGGGCTCTGCGCGATGATCCAGCTGTTCCAGGGCATGCAGTCGTCGCTGTCGATGGTCTACGACCGCGTGACGGTGGCGATGCGCGCGCTCTTGGTCAGCCCGTTCCCGCGCTGGTTCCTGCTCGGGGCCAAGCTCGTCGCCTCGGTCGTGGTCTCGATGGTGCAGGTCTACGCCTTCCTCGCCATCGCCGCGCTCTACGGCGTCGAGATGCCGCTCGTGGGCTACCTCGCGGTGGCGCCGGCGCTTCTGCTGTCGGGGCTGCTGCTCGGCGCGATCGGGCTGTTCCTGTCCTCGGCGATCCGGCAGCTCGAGAACTTCGCGGGCGTGATGAACTTCGTCATCTTCCCGATGTTCTTCGCCTCCTCGGCGCTCTATCCGCTGTGGCGGCTGCGCGAATCCTCGCCGCTGCTCGCCGACATCGCGAGTGCCAACCCGTTCACCCACTGCGTCGAGCTGGTGCGCTTCGCGCTCCACGCCGAGGCGGCGTGGGGCTCGCTCGGGATCGTGGCGGGCCTCGCCGTCGCCTTCTTCGCCGCCGCGGTGGTGGCCTACGACCCCGCGCGCGGCGTCCTTTCGCGCCGGGGCGGCTGAGGGCGGGGCTGGGTCTGCTCCGCCCTCTGGCGTGTTGGGTCTGTTGTGTCTCAGTATTTGACGACGCCGCGGATCGACTGGCCTTCGTGCATCAGGTGGAAGCCGTGGTTGATCTCGTCGAGGCCCATGGTGTGGGTGATCATCGGGTCGATCTCGATCTTGCCCTCCATGTACCAGTCGACGATCTTCGG
>JBHJHI010000101.1:0-9608 GCA_050330995.1 Paracoccaceae bacterium | reverse complement strand
GTGCCCGGCCTGCCGACCGGCTTCGGCCCCGCCTCGGGCGAGGTCGAGCCCGGCGCGCCGAGCGCGCCGCGCGGGTTCGGCACGGGCCTGCGCTCGGGTGCCGACGCGGAGAGCGGATCGTTCGTCGCCCAAGCGCTGCGGCCGTCGGCCGAGGCGGGCGCCGCCGCGCCGGCCGAGCCCTCGCGCATGGACCGCACGGCGACGCCGACGCTCGCGCTCGCCCGCGTCGAGGTGCCGAGCGAAGTCGCGGCCCCGCGCGCGAGCGAGGGCGAGAGCTTCGCGCTCGCCGACCCGCTCGCCGAGGGCGCCAGCACCCCGGCGCTCTCCGACATCGCGCCGTCGAGCGGCGGCGAGAGCGTGGCCTTCGCCGAGCCGACCGCGGGCCTCGGCGACATCCTGGCGCTGCGCGACGTCGGCCGGGTGCCGATGCTCGACACCGCGTGCCCGCGCGCGCTGGTCGCGCCCGACGCGGGGGACGATCTGGGCCTCGGCGCGCTCGGCGCGCCGCGCGAGGACGCGACCCCGAGCGGCGGTCCGGGCGCCCGGATCGAGACCGGGGCGACGCCCGAGGGGATGGAACTCGCGCGCCTGCCCTCGCCCGATCTCGCCTGCGTGGTGCCGCCCTCGGTGACACTCGACGTGCGCCCGGCCGGCGAGACCGATCTGATGATCAACTCGCCCTGCCACGCCGACAGCGTCGCCGAGGCGCGCTACCACGACATGCGCTTCGGCGTGGCGATCGACCGCGCCGGGCGCGGCAGGCTCACCATGTTCGGCTTCGAGCTGTCGGCCGAGGCGGAGCTGACCTTCGCCGACGGCGAGACGCTGTCCTTCAGCGTGCCCTTCACCGCGGTCGAGCGCACCGAGCGGGTGGCGCTGGTCTGGGACGCGCCGGTGGCGCTCAACCTCCACGCGCTGGAGTTCGGCGCGGAGCCGGGCTCGGAGGGCCATGTCAACGCCGATCGGCGACGCGACTTCGACGTGGTGCGCCGGCGGGGCGGGGGCTATCTGACCGTGTTCGAGCCGGTCGGCGGCGTCGGGCAGTCGGTGCAGATCTACTCGCACTGGGTGCGCCGCGGCGGCAACTCCGGCGTGGTCAGGCTCTACCTCGACTTCGAGAGCCGCGACATCGAGCGGCGCGAGGACGCCTGCGGCACGGGCGCGCACGCCCGGCCGAGCTTCACGATCGTGCGCAGCTCGCGCGGGCGGATCGAAGATCCGAACGTCCGCCGCCTCGGCGCGGTCGACTGCGACGATGTCGGCAAGGACGGGCTCGTGCTGATCGGCGCGGCCGTGCGCGACATCATCATCGCCCAGCGCTGAGGGGGCGCGCGGGCAAGGCAAGCGTGAGACGAGGGGAACACCACATGCTGACCCACAAGGACTGGCGGGCGGGCGCGCTCGCGCTCTTCGCTACCACGGCGCTCGCCGCGCCGGCGCTGGCCGAGGGGCCGGTGACGCTGACCTCGACCGACGGGGCCACGTCGCTCTCGGGCGAGCTGGTCGAGTTCGACGGCTCGACGTACGTCGTCGCCACCGCGCTCGGCCGGCTGACGATCGACGCGGGACAGGTCACCTGCGAGGGCGAGGGCTGCCCGGTCGACGACCTGTTCGGCGCGAGCTTCGCGGTGTTCGGCTCGAACACGATCGGCGACCGGCTGATGCCCGCGCTGATCGAGGGCTACGCCTTCTCGCTCGACGCCGACTTCGAGCGCGAGCTGTCGATGACCGACAACGAGAGCCTCATGCGCATCCGCCACGCCGACGGGCGCGAGATGGCGGCGATCGATCTCAAGGCGCACGGCTCGTCCAGCTCCTTCGAGGGCATGGCCGAGGGCGTGGCCGCGATCGGCATGTCCTCGCGCGCCATGCGCGACGCCGACGCCGCGCGGCTCGCGTCCGTCGGCATTGGCGATCTGCGCGACAGCCCCTCCGAGCACGTCATCGCCCTCGACGGGCTGATCGTGATCGTCCACCCCAACAACCCGGTGCGCGCGCTCAGCCTCTACGACATCGCCGACATCTTTGCCGGCGAGATCACCAACTGGTCCGAGGTCGGCGGCCTCGATCTCGACATCAACGTCTACTCGCGCGACCGGGCGTCGGGCACCTTCGAGACCTTCGCCTCGCTGGTGCTGGAGCCGAGCGGGCTGGGCCTGGCCGGGACGGCCGAGACCTTCGACGACAACGCGCTTCTGTCGGACACCGTCTCGAACGACCTCGCCGGCATCGGCGTCACCGGCTTCGCCTACGCCCGCGCGGCCAGGACGCTGGCGCTGGAGCTGGAGTGCGGCCTCGTCGCCCACCCGACCACCTTCGCGATGAAGACCGAGGAGTACCCGCTCTCGCGCCGGCTCTACCTCTACGACAACCCCAACGACACGACCCGGCACGCCGAGAACCTGGTCGAGTTCGCGCTGTCGGAGGACGCGCAGCCGCTGATCGAGGACGCGGGCTTCATCAGCCTCGCCACCGAGACGCGCAGCCTCGCCGAGGAGGGCGAGCGCATCGTCTACTCGATGACGGCCGAGGACGAGTTCTCCCTGCCGCTCATGCGCGACATGCTGACCGAGCTGCGCGACGCCGAGCGCATGAGCGTGGCCTTCCGCTTCACGCCCGGCTCCTCGCGCCTCGACCCGCGCTCGCTGCGCGAGGTGGAGCGCCTCGCCGAGCGCATCGAGGCGGGCGATTTCGTCGGGCGCGAGATCATCCTCGCGGGCTTCACCGACAGCATCGGCCAGTTCGAGCTGAACCGCCAGCTCGCCACCCGCCGCGCCGCGACCGTGCTCGAAGTCATCGCCGAGCGCGTGGACGAGGCGGCGCTGGAGCGCTCGCCGGTGCTGGTGCAGGGCTTCGGCGAGCTGACGCCGGTCGGCTGCAACGACAGCTTCGCCGGCCGCTTCGCCAACCGCCGCGTCGAGGTCTGGGTGCGCGAGCGTCGCGGCTGAGGCCGCGCCGTCGGGTTATGGCTGAGGCCGCGCCGTCTCGGGTTTGCGGCTGAGGCCGCGCCCTCGGGTCCGCGGCTGAGGCCGGGCCGGTGATCGGCGGCCGGGTCGTGGCGGAGAGCGCGTCCACGACCCGCGGCGAGATCGGCTCACGGATCGGGCGCGTGGTGTCGCCCGCTTCCCGCGCCCCGCCCTGGCGGGGCCGGGACCATCCCCGAAGGCTCGGCCCGATCCGTCGGTCCGGGTCCGCGCCAAGCCGCTCCCCCGGCCGGCTCCGCCCGCGCATCGGGACCGTCCGCCGCCTATCCGCCTCCCGCGCCTATGGCTCGGGAGGCGTTTTCGTTCTAAGGCGCGGCGCGTGAGAACATCATGAAGAAGAATGGGAGGACGACATGGCCCGCGACGTGGTGATCCTCGATGGCGCGCGCACGCCCATCGGCAGCTTTCTCGGCGCGCTCTCGGCGCTGAAGCCCACCGAGACCGGTGCGCACGTCTCGCGCGCGGCGCTCGAGCGCGCCGACGTCGCGCCCGACCGGATCGGTCACGTGGTGTTCGGCCACGTCATCAATACCGAGCCGCGCGACATGTACCTCTCGCGCGTCGCCTCGATGGAGGCGGGCGTGCCCGAGACGGTGCCGGCGATGAACGTCAACCGCCTCTGCGGCTCGGGCGCGCAGGCGATCGTCTCGGCGATGCAGGCGCTGGCCCTCGGCGACGCGGACTACGCCCTCGCCGGCGGCGCGGAGAGCATGTCGCGCGGCCCGCACGCCATGCAGCTGCGCACGCCGACCAAGATGGGCGACGCCCAGGGCGCGGACATGATGATCGGCGCGCTCAACTGCCCGTTCGGCACCGGCCACATGGGCGTCACCGCCGAGAACGTGGCCGAAGAGCACCAGATCACCCGCGAGGAGCAGGACGCCTTCGCCGCCGAGAGCCAGCAGCGCGCCGGCCGCGCGATCAAGGAGGGCCGCTTCCAGGGTCAGATCGCGCCGGTCACGATCAAGACCCGCAAGGGCGACATCGTGGTCGAGACCGACGAGCACCCGAAGGGCGACACCACCGCCGGGGGGCTCGCCAAGCTGAAGCCGGCCTTCCGCAAGGACGGCACGGTCACGGCCGGCAACGCCTCGGGCATCAACGACGGCGCCGCCGCCCTGGTGCTCGCTGCCGCCGAGACGGCCGCGAAGGACGGCAAGCGCGTCCGCGCCAAGCTCCTCGGCTACGCCCATGCCGGCGTGCGCCCCGAGGTCATGGGCCTCGGCCCGATTCCCGCCGTGTCGACGCTGATGGAACGGCTCGGGCTCTCGAAGGGCGACTTCGACGTGATCGAGAGCAACGAGGCCTTCGCCGCGCAGGCCTGCGCGGTGAACAAGGGGCTCGGCCTCGACGAGGCGCGGGTGAACCCCAACGGCGGCGCGATCGCGCTCGGTCACCCGATCGGGGCGACGGGGGCGATCCTGGTGCTGAAGTGCCTCGCCGAACTGGAGCGCGTCGAAGGCAAGCGCGGCCTGATCACCATGTGCATCGGCGGCGGGCAGGGCATCGCGCTCGCGATCGAGCGGCCCTGACGGACTGGCCCTGACGGGCTCGGCGCCGGTCGCCGCTCGGCGGCCGGCGCGTCGTGCCGCCGTCCCGGGCGCGGGCGCGCGTCCGGCTCGGCCGTCCGCGTCAGCGCCCGCAGGTGTCGCGCGCCGCGCGGAAGGCGCCGATCATGCCGAAGCCGGCCCAGATCACGCCGGCGCGGATGTCCTCGGCCTTCTCGCTCGTCTCGACGATCTCGGCGGCAGCGACGGCGTTCTCGCGCGAGAGCCGGTCGTCGATCACGCGGCCGTAGCAGCGCGCGATCATGGGCGGCATGCCGTGGCGCACGAAGGCGTCCTCGATCCGCCGGGCCGGCGGCTCGGTCGCGGCCTGGGCCGCGAGCGTCAGCAGCAGAACGGCGAGTGCTGCGCGCATCCTGGCCTCCCCCGGCCTCGCCGTGCTCCACGGCTGTGGTCGAAGACTAGCCCGCAGCGCCCGGCCGAGTCACCGTGGCGCTTGCTCGCGGCCCACCCTCAGGGCTCGCCGACGACGTGGCAGCCGAGCGCGCGGCAGCGCGCGAACACCTCGGCGTCCATGCCGCTCGGCTCGATCCAGACGCCCGCGAGCAGCTCGCGCATCCGGGCGCTCCGCCGCCAGGCGGCCTCGATGGCAGGCAGTCCGTCGCGAGCGGCCGGAGAGCGAAGGTAATTCTCCGCCGGGCCGGCGGCGAAGTAAATCAGGGCGTCTTCCGGGTCGTCACGCTCGGCCATGTCGAGCACGAAGGGCAGAAGGGCGGCGGGGTCGTGGAAGCCGAGCTTCATCAGCGCCTCCACGGCCCACCAGGCGCTCTCCGCGCGCGCTTCGCGTTCGTCGAGCAGGCGGAACGAGCCGATCTCGCCGATGTCCCCGACTCTCGCGTTGCCGTACTTCCAGCGCCAGTGGTCCACGTAGGCGTCCAGCAGCCGCGCCCGCTCGGCCGGCGCCATCTCAACCGGCGACACCCGCGAACTTCTCCGCCATCGCCTCGCGCGCCTCGTCGGTGATCTTGGCGAACAGGTTGTCGGGCACCGTGAAGGGCGTGCCGGGCGCCAGCGCCTCTAGCGCCGCGCCGACGTCCTCGGGCCAGTCGAGCGCCGCCGCCTCGGCGCCGAGGGCGCTCAGGATCGTGTCGGAGGCGTCCGGCACGAAGGGGCGCGAGACGATGGCGTAGAGCCGCGCGAGGTTGAGCGCGAAGCGCACCGAGACGCCCGCCGCCTGCGGGTCGGTCTTCACCGCCGTCCAGGGCGCGCTCTCCTGCAGGTATTCGTTGCCGATCACCCAGAGCGCGCGGCAGGCCGCGGCGGCGCGGCGGATCTCGACCGCCTCGAAGTGGCGCTCCATCTCGCGCAGCCGCGCCTCGACCGCGGCGATCGCCTCGCGCTCGCGCGCGCCATAGGCGCCCCCGGGCACGGCCTCGCCGAACTTCGAGCGGCAGAACTTGGTCACGCGGCTGACGAAGTTGCCGAGGACGTCCGCCAGATCCTTGTTCACGCCCGCCTGGAACGCTTCCCAGGTGAAGTCGGCGTCGGCGCTCTCGGGCGCGTTCGCGAGCAGCCACCAGCGCCAGTAGTCGCTCGGCAGAATGTCGAGTGCCTGGTCCATGAACACGCCGCGCCGGTCGGACGTCGAGAACTTGCCGCCCTCGTAGGTCAGCCAGTTGAAGCCCTTGATGTGGGTGGCGAGCTTCCACGGCTCGGCGCCGTCGTGGTTGGCGCCCATCAGGGTGACGGGGAAGCTCAGGGTGTGGAAGGGGATGTTGTCCTTGGCCATGAACTGCACGTAGGCGGCGTCCGAGGCGCCCTCGTCCTCGCGCCACCAGCGCCGCCACGCCGCCTCGTCGAGCCCGTTCGCGTCGGCCCACTCGGCGGTGGCGGCGATGTAGGCGATCGGCGCGTCGAACCAGACGTAGAAGACCTTGCCCTCCATGCCCGGCCAAGGCTCGTTGCCGCGCCTGACGGGAACGCCCCAGTCGAGATCGCGCGTGATCGAGCGGTCCTGCAGCCCTTCGCCGTCGTGCAGCCACTTGCGCGCGATCGAGGTGGTCAGCACCGGCCAGTCGGTCTGCGCGGCGATCCAAGCTTCCAGCCGCTCGCGCATCAGCGACTGGCGCAGGTAGAGATGGCGCGTCTCGCGCACCTCCAGATCCGTCGCTCCCGAGATGGAGGAGCGCGGGTTTATCAGGTCGGTCGGGTCGAGCTGCATGGTGCAGTTCTCGCACTGATCGCCGCGCGCGCGATCGTACCCGCAGTTGGGGCAGGTGCCGGTGACGTAGCGGTCGGGCAGGAAGCGCCCGTCGGCGGGAGAGTAGATCTGATGCTCGACCACCTCCTCGATCAGCCCCGCCTCCCAGAGCCGGCGCGCGAAGTGCTGCGTGAGCTTGTGGTTGCGCGCCGAGGACGAGCGGCCGAAGTGGTCGAACGACAGCCTGAAACCTTCGCCGAGACGCTTCTGGACTTCGTGCATCTCGGCGCAGTAGTCCGCGACCGGCACCCCCGCCTTGGCCGCGGCCAACTCGGCCGGCGTGCCGTGCTCGTCGGTGGCGCAGATGTAGAGCGTCTCGTGGCCCCGCGCGCGGCAGTAGCGCGCGTAGGCGCAGGCCGGCAGCATCGAGCCGACCAGATTGCCGAGATGCTTGACGCCATTGATGTAGGGTATGGCCGAGGTTATCAGGGTCCGGGGCATCTCACACCGTGCTAGGGGCATCGGGCCGTCGTCGCGGCGCGACATAGCCGCTCGTCGCGACGACCGCAAACGCGGTAGCCACGGGAAACGCGGTGGCCCCGGGCGTCGCGCAGGTGGCGCGTTCGGGTCCGGGGGCGACGAAACGAAGCCTTGCGCGCACGGCACGCGCGACGATTTGAATGCCCGCGGGCGACCGGCTCGTCTGCTATCAGGGTCGTGAGGGGGAGTGGTCGCCGACGCCCTGGCGGCGGTCGGCGATCGAAGGCAGGGGCGGTCCCTCGCGGGCCGCCGATGACGATTGGGCGAAGGCAATGCGCGCGCAAGAGGGACCGACGTTCCTGACCCGGCTGGCCGTCGCCAAGATGGTGGGGCTGGTGATCGGCCTGATCGGCTTTCTGCTGATCCCGGTGATCACGCCCGACGCGCCCGCGCCCGCGCGCTGGGGCGTGCTGCTCTGGTATCCGACCATGGGCGCGGTGATCGCCATGCTGGAGGTGCTCGACGACACCCGCTCGCTGCCCTGGCACCTGCCGTGGTGGCTGCGCGGCGCGCTGGTCGGCGCCTGGTTCAACTTCCTCTGCGTGATGGTCGGCGACGATTTCATGGGCTCGTTCGTCACCAACATGCTCGGCGCCGACAGCTTCCTCTCCACCGCCTACCTGTTCGTGCCCGAGGGCGCGGCGGCCGGCACGGTGATCGCCTATCTGGTGATGCGCTTCGGCGGAGAGGGCCGCGCGATCGAGGACGACTGACGGGCCGGGACGGCGGCGCGGCCGCTGGCGACGGTACCGGGTTCGAACCGACCTGCCGCAGGACGCGTCGCCGCCGTTGCGCTGCGGCGTGCCATCGTGAGAATGCCGCACCATGATGCACGCTCCATCCACCCCCGGCCGAGGGGAGGGCTGAGCCATGGCGGTCTCGGCAGGGGTCGACCCCCTCCTCACCGGCGCGGCGGCCTTCCTCGGCGCGGCCGTGATCGCGGTGCCGATCTTCAAGCGCCTCGGCCTCGGCTCGGTGCTCGGCTACCTCGCGGCCGGCGCGCTGATCGGCCCGCACACGCTGCCCGACCCGGTGGTCTCCGACGCCGAGGGGGTGCGTCATATCGCCGAGTTCGGCGTGGTGCTGCTGTTGTTCGTGATCGGGCTCGAGCTGCGCCCGACCCGGCTCTGGCGGCTCAGGATGGAGATCTTCGGCCTCGGCCTCGCGCAGGTGGCCCTGACCTCGGCGCTGCTCGCCGCCACCATCATGGCGCTGACGCCGATCGACTGGGCGGCCTCGATCGCGATCGGCGCGGCGCTCGCGCTCTCGTCCACCGCCTTCGCCACCCAGATCATGCGCGACCGGGGCGAGCTGACCACCCAGCACGGCGACCGCGCCTTCTCGATCCTGCTGTTCCAGGACATCGCGATCGTGCCGCTGCTCGCCATGGTCTCGCTGCTCGCCCCCGCGGGCGAGGAGGGCGACCCGGTCTGGCTGCAACTCGTCAAGGCCGTCGGCGCGATCGGACTCGTGATCGGCGCCGGGCGCTACGGCTTCACGCCGCTGTTCCGCCTGATCGCGCGCGCCAAGGGCGAGGAGGTGTTCACCGCGACCGCGCTCCTGATCGTCGTGCTCTCGGCGCTGCTGATGCAGGCGGCCGGGCTCTCGATGGCGCTCGGCGCCTTCCTCGCCGGCGTGATGCTCGCCGAGAGCGAGTACCGCCACCAGCTCGAGGCCGACATCGAGCCGTTCCGCTCACTGTTCCTCGGGCTGTTCTTCATGTCGGTCGGCATGACAGTGGTCTGGTCGATCGTCGCCGAGTACTGGGTGACGATCCTGGTCTCGGGCGTGGTGCTCTACGCCGGCAAGGGCGTGTTCCTGTTCGGGCTGACGCGGCTCGCGCGCTCGAGCAGCGTCGACGCCGTGCGCATCGCCGCGCTGCTCGGGCAGGGCGGCGAGTTCGGCTTCGTGATCCTCGGCCTCGGAGCCGCGAGCGGGCTCTGGGGCGCGGAACTCGGCACCATCATCTCCTCCATCGTGGTGCTGACCATGGTGATGACGCCGCTCGCGGTGATGGCCGCCGACCGCTTCGCGCGGCGCAAGGTGTCGATGGACGGCATCGAGGACGCCGGCCTCGTCGAGAAGCCCGCCCCGGTGATCGTCGCGGGCTTCGGCCGCTTCGGGCAGGTGGTGGCCCGCATCCTGAAGCTGCGCGGCTACGACGTGACGCTCATCGACAACAACCCCGAGCGCATCCGCATCGCCGAGACCTTCGGCGACAAGGTGTTCTTCGGCGATCTGCGCCGCTCGGACGTCCTGCGCCTCGCCGCCGCCGGCGAGGCGCGCGCGATCTTCCTCTGCGGCGACGAGCCCGAGGCGATCGCCAAGGCGCTCGCCAAGCTGCGCGCGCGCCTGCCCAACACCCCGATCTTTTGCCGC
>JBHJHI010000100.1:0-13138 GCA_050330995.1 Paracoccaceae bacterium | reverse complement strand
GTCACGTCGAGCGGCTGTCCGGCGGCGAACGCCACCGCGGCGCGTGTGCGCATGGAAGAACCTCCCCTGTCTCCTGGGTCACGCGGTCGCAGACGCCGCGCCTGCGCCAAAGCATAACAGCCAACAACACAATGCCAACGACCACGCAGACGACGAGAGAAACGAAGGGGGGAGAACGAGAAAGGGCGCGGAGGCCAACCCCCGCGCCCTTCGCGTTCCCTACGAGAACGAAGCGCTCAGAACAGCGTCTCGTCGTCCTCCGCGGGGAAGTACATGTTGATTTCCATCCCGCAGGTGGTCTCGTCGATCTTAGGGGCAGTCCAAGCCATGGCTGTCTCCTCCTCTGAGTTGCCGGAAGCGAGTCTAGCAGATCCGCCGGAATGGATCACGCGCGAAATGACTGGGTCGTTGCGTCCTCACAGTCTCTGAGAGCAACTGTGCCACCCGGCCGCTCCGGCGAACCTCGGGGACGCGGTCGAGGTCGGGAAGGAAAATCCGCCCGTGGCCCCGGGGGCGAGGGGGAGCCGGCGGGTCGCGTCAGTCGCGCGCCGGGGAGAGCGCGACCGCGTCGGTCCCCAGGCTCGTCTCGGCCGGCCCGCGCGCCCGCCGGCGCCTCGACGCGCCGACCAGGACCGTCCGCGCCGCGAGGCCGCACGAGCGCGGCGTCGCCATGGCCGGCGGCGTCCCGCCATGGGTGGTGGCGAGCGCGACGATGGCGCCGACCGCGTCGGCGCCCCACCGCCGCGGTCGCCGGCCCATGCCGGCGAGCACGCCGACCACGCGGTCTCCGGTCCACAACGGCACGCCGAGGTAGGCGACGATGCCGAAGGCGCGGATCGCCGCGTGGCCGCGATACGCCGGGTGCTCCGGCCCGCAGTCGATCGCGAGCGGCCGCCCCGTCTCGGCGACGATGGCGCAGAGCGCGTCGCGGCGCGGCAGGACGGGATCGTCGCGCAGCCTCTCGGGCATGCCGAGATGGGCGAGAACGAATTGATGGTCGATGCCGATGATGCTGAGCATGGCCATCTCGACGGAGAGCCGGTCGACCACTTCGCCGACGAGGTGACGGCGCTGGGTCTCGCTGCCCTCCCCACCGTAGAGCCACTCACTCATCACGCGCGCCTTCCTCGGCGAGGACTCCGTCGACAATTGCTAAAACAAGATAAATGAGCGGTGTTAATTCGTCAACGGAAGTGCCCGGCTCCTATCCAGATCAATCCATCGTCCCGAGTTTATGGGGAATTAAAATTCCTTGACGAAGCGGGCGTGCGCGGATCGCAACGACTGCCGACGACAGACGGCTCGACTGAAGGCCAGTCGTCGGAGGCGGGAAAAAGATCACAATGGTCCGATGCGAAATCGACGGCCCGCCTCCGGCGCCCGGCGGGGACGACACCCGCCCGGTCCCGGCTCAGAGGTCGAGGTCCTCGGCGAACTTCGCGTTCTGCTGGATGAAGGCGAAGCGCGCCTCCGCCTTGCGCCCCATCAGCCGTTCGACCAGGCCGCGGGTGTCGTCGGCGTCGACGATGGCCACGCGCGACAGGCGCCGCGTCGCGGGGTCCATGGTGGTCTCGCGCAGTTGCGCGGGCATCATCTCGCCGAGGCCCTTGAAGCGCGACACCTCGATCTTGCCCTTGCCGCCCAGACCCTTCCTCGCCAGCTCGGCGCGCTCGGCGTCGTCCTTGGCGTAGGCGACGCGCCCGCCCTGGGACAGGCGATAGAGCGGCGGGTTGGCGAGCCAGAGATGGCCCGCCTCCACCAGCCCCGGCGTCTGGGTGAAGAAGAAGGTCATCAGGAGCGCCGCGATGTGCGCGCCGTCGACGTCGGCGTCGGTCATGACGATGACCTTGTCGTAGCGCAGGTCCTCGGTGCGGAACTTCGACCCGAGCCCGACGCCGAGGGCCTGGGCGAGATCGGCGATCTCCTGGTTCTGCCCGAGCTTCGAGCCCGCCGCGCCGAGCACGTTCAGGATCTTGCCGCGGAGCGGCAGCACCGCCTGGGTCCGGCGGTCGCGCGCGGCCTTGGCCGAACCGCCGGCGCTGTCGCCCTCGACCAGGAAGATCTCCGAGCCTTCCTTGGTCGCGGCCGAGCAGTCGGCGAGCTTGCCGGGCAGGCGCAGCCTGCGGGTGGCCGACTTGCGCGAGGTCTCCTTCTCGGCGCGGCGGCGCGCGCGCTCCTCGGCGCGCGCGACGAGGTGGGTCAGGATCGCGTCGGCCGTGCGCGGGTCGGCGCCGAGCCAGGTGTCGAAGCGGTCGCGCACCGCGCCTTCCACCAGGCGCACGGCGTCGGCGGTGGCGAGGCGGTCCTTGGTCTGGCCGACGAACTCGGGCTCGGAGAGGAACACCGAGATCATCGCCGAGGCCGAGCCCGCCACGTCCTCGCGCGCGATGTCCTTGGCCTTCTTCACCCCCGTGCGCTCGCCGTGCGCGCGCAGCGCCTTCAGGACGGCCGCCCAGAAGCCCTGCTCGTGCGTGCCGCCCTCGGCCGTGGGGATGGTGTTGCAGTAGGACTGCGTCGCCGCGTCGCGCCCGGGCGCCCAGACCACCGCCCATTCGACCGAGCCGCGCGTGCCCGCGCCGTAGCGCTCGGCGAAGTCGACGCGGCCGGCGAAGGGGCGCTCGCCGAAGAAGGCGTCCTTGCCCAGCGTGTGGACGAGGTAGTCCTCGAGCCCGCCGGGGAAGCGGAAGCTGTCCTCGGCCGGCACCTCGTCGCTCGCGAGCGAGGGGTCGCAGCGCCATCGGATCTCGACGCCGCGGAACAGGTAGGCCTTCGAGCGCGCGAGCTTGTAGAGGCGTGCGGGGCGGAACGCGAGGTCGCCGAAGATCTGCGGGTCGGGCGTGAAGGCGACGGTGGTGCCGCGCCGGTTCGGCGCCTGGCCGCGGTCGGCGAGCGGCCCCTGCGGCAGGCCGCGCGCGAAGGCCTGCGCCCAGAGCCGGCGTCCCCGCGCCACCTCGACGTCGAGCCGTTCGGACAGCGCGTTGACCACCGAGCTGCCGCCGCCGTGCAGCCCGCCCGAGGTCTGGTAGGCCTTGTCCGAGAACTTGCCGCCCGCGTGCAGCGTGGTCAGGATCACCTCCAGCGCCGATCGGCCCGGAAAGCGCGGGTGCTCGTCCACCGGGATGCCGCGGCCGTTGTCGGTGACGCTGACGCGGTTGCCGGCCGAGAGGGTCAGCTCGATCCGGGTGGCGTGACCGGCCACCGCCTCGTCCATGGCGTTGTCGAGCACCTCGGCGACCAGATGGTGCAGCGCCCGCTCGTCGGTGCCGCCGATGTACATGCCCGGCCGCTTGCGCACCGGCTCCAGGCCTTCCAGCACCTCGATCGAGGCGGCGTCGTAGCCGCCTGCGCCCGCGTCGTCCTCGAACAGGTCGTCCAATCCCCGCTCCCCTCGCTCCGGGCCGCCCGGCCCCGCCCGGCGCGACGCCTCGATCGTCCGGGCCGGGCGGGACGCCCGCTCTAGACCGGATCGGCCCGGAACGAAAGCGGGGCGCTCAGCCCTTGCGCGAGGGGAGCGGCATCCTGTCGGCCACGCGCATCAGGGCGATCGCGAGCCCGACCGCCGCCGGCGCGAGACCGGCGGGCCTGAAGCGCCGGGGCAGGCCGCGCATCGGCTCGGGGATCGCCGCCGTCTCGCCCGCGAGCAGCGCCGCCGCGAGCCGCCCGCCGAGCGAGCCCATGGCGATGCCGCTGCCGTGCCAGCCGAGGGCCACGGCGACGCGCGCGTCCTCGTCGAGCCAGGCGACGGTCGGGGTGAGCCGCGTGGTCGCCGCGATCGGGCCGCGCCAGAAGTAGTCGACCGCCGCCTCGGCGAAGCCCGGCAGGTCGGCGCGGATGCGGGCCTTCAGGTGCTCCAGCATCCGCCGCCCTCCGGCCTCCGACCCGGTGAGGTCGCCGCGCGCGCCGTAGAGAAGCCGCCCGCCGGGCAACAGCCGGTAGTAGCTCAGCATGTGGCGCGTATCGACCGTGGGCGTCTCGCCGAACCAGGGATGGCGCGCGCGCTCCCCGGCCGTCAGGGGACGGGTGACGGCGATGTTCGAGATCACCGGCACCGCGAGCCCGTCGAGCGGCGCCGCGAGGCCGACCGGCGTGAAGCCGTTGGTGGCCACCAGAACGCGCCGCGCGTCGAGCGCGCCCGTGGCGGTCGCGAGGCGGTGTCCGCCGTTCCCGGTCGTCCACTCGACCACGCGCGAGCGCTCGAACACCCGCGCGCCGGCGCGCTCGGCCGCCGCGGCGAGGGCGCGGACGTAGGCCAGCGGCTGGATGCCGAACGCCGGGCGCTCGATCACCCCCCCGAAGCGGGCCGCGTCGTCCCGCCCGCTCGGCGCGACGGGCGTGCAGTGGTCGGGGTCGGCCTCGGCGAGCCGTGCGAGGCCGCGCGCGGCGCGGGGCGAATGGGCGAGCACCATCTCGCCGTCGCCCTGCGTCGCGAGGCCCTCGCGTTCGTGGAAGGCGCGCACCCAGGCGATCGCCTCTCCCTGGGCGCGCGGCCAGGCGGCGACGCCGGCCGCGCCGTGACGGCGCGCCATCGCCCGGCCAGGCAGCTTGGCGCCGCCGGGGCCGCAGATGCCCCCCGAGCGCCCCGAAGCGCCCCAGCCGACCGCGCCCGCGTCGACGACGGCGACGTCGACCCCGGCTTCGGCGAGCGCGAGCGCGGCCGAGAGCCCGGTGTAGCCCGCGCCGACGACCGCGACCTCGGCGCGGACGTCGCCCGCGAGGCTCGCGCGCGGCGCGGAGGGGGGCAGGGCGGCCGCCCAGTAGCTGCCGACGGGGCGGGCGACGTCGTAGAGCGCGTCGTCGAGCGGGCCGCTCATCGCGGCGCGCTCCGGTCGGGGGCGTCCGACGGGAGGGACGGGGCGGATGTCTCGGGCACGGGGCGCGTCCTCTCGGTCTGCTCGCCTGACGCGAGCCTACCGCGTTTTCCGGCCCGGACGGAACGCTCCGGCCGCCGCGGTCGCGATCTGGAGGCGTGGCGGGGCGGACGCCATCTCGTCGTCCCGGCGTGGACGCCATCTCGTCGTCCCGGCGTGGACGCCAACTCCCCTCGTCCCGGCGCGGCGCGGGCCGAAGCGCCGGCTCCGCGGAGGTCGGTTAGCGAGTTCGCAAGTCCCTCGCCCGATGGTGGCGCCCGTCAGTCGAGCGGGGGAGAGGCGATGACGGTCGCGACGGCAACGACGTTGGAAGCGATCGGCGCGCTTCGCGCCGCGCACGGGGCGCCGGCGGCGGCGGCGGTCGCGGAGGCGGGCCTCGCGCTCAGCCTCGTGCTCGACGCCGAGGAGCGGGTGCTCTGGGCGAGCCCGGCGCTCGCGGCGATGCTCGGCGCGGTGGAGGGCCGGCCGCTGCGCCGCGTGCTCTCGCGCCTCGGGCTCGTGCGCGCCCCGGCGGTGATCGCCGAGGCGCTGGCCGGGCTCTCGGACGCGGTGCTGGTGGTCGACGGCATCGCCGGCGAGGCGCGCGCCTGGCGCCTGGTCGCGCGCGAGGTCGCGGGGGAGGGACCCGCCGCGACGGTGCTGGTACTCGTCGACGTCACGCCGCTCGCAAGCGCGCTCGACCGCGCCGAGCGCCACCGCGCCGTGGTGCAGGAGCGGCTGCGCCTCGACGCCGAGACCGGGCTGCCCGACGAGAAGCGGCTGTTGCAGACGCTCGACGACGCGCTCGCCCGCGGCGCGCCGGACGCCGCGCCGGTCGGGCTCCTGCTGGTCGAGGTGCTCGACTTCCGCGAGATCGTCGAGCTCCACGGCGAGGAGGCGGGGGCCGAGGCGCTGCGCCGGCTCTCGGACGCGCTGCTCGCCGCCGCCGCGCCCGGCTGGCGCGTCGCGCGCGGGCGCGAGCACGAGTTCGCCCTGGTGGTGCGCGACGCGCGCTCGGCGCAGGCGCTCACCCAGACGGCCGAACGCCTCGCGGGCGCGCTCTCGGTCGAGGTGGCGACCCCTTGCGGCTCGGCGCGCGTCGACACCGTGATCGGCATGGCGACGGGACGGCCCGGCGAGACTTCCGGCGCGCAGCTCCTGAACAACGCGCGCATCGCCCTCGGCTTTCGCGAGCTGCCGCGCCGGCGGCGCCAGATCCGCGTCTACGAGCCGGAGCTGCGCGCCGCGCTGGAGGCGCGCTCGCGCACCTACGCCGAGCTGTCGCTCGCGCTCCAGCGCGACGAGATCGTGCCGTTCTTCCAGCCCCAGATCCGGCTTTCGGACCGCGCCGTCACCGGCTTCGAGGTGCTGGTGCGCTGGCGCCATCCCGAGCAGGGTCTGGTGCCGCCGGCGCTGTTTCTGGAGATCGCGGAGCAGACCGGGCTGCTCGCGCGCATCGACGAGATCGTGATGGCCAAGGCCGTCGCCTGCCTCGCCGCCTGGAGCCGTGCGGGCCACGACGACCTGATGATCTCGCTCAACTGCACGGGCGACGCGCTGCGCGACCCGACCTACGTCGCCCGCCTCGCCGAGCGGCTGGCCGCCCACGGCCTCGCGCCCGCGCGCGTCGGCATCGAGATCCTGGAGACCGTGCTGTTCGGCGGCTCGGAGGACGCGGCGCGCCGCACGCTCGCCGCTCTGCGCGAGCGGGGGTTCCGTCTCGAGATCGACGACTTCGGCACCGGCCAGGCCTCGGTCGCGCACCTGATCACCCTCGGCGCCGATGCGGTGAAGCTCGACCGCTCGCTCTTGCGCGGTCTGACCGAGGAGCGCCCGAGCCGGCTCGTGGTCGAGGCGGTGCTGGCGCTGTCGAGGAACCTCGGGCTGGAGACGCTGGCCGAGGGCGCCGAGACCGGGGCGCAGCTCGATCTGCTCGCCGAACTCGGTTGCGACGCCGCACAGGGCTTCGGCATCGCCCGCCCGATGCCCTTCGAGGAGGCGACCGCCTGGCTCGAAGCCCACGTCGGCGCGCCCCGCGCGGTGGCCTGAGCGGGGGCGCACGCGACGCGATCGCGCCCGGCGGGCCGCGCCGTACGGCCGAGGCCGCTCCGCCCGGCCATACGCCCGCCGTCCGTCGCGAGTGAGGCCATCTATCGGACGGCGACAGCGGAGGCCGCCGCGACGGATCGCGAGCCGCGGGAACTGGAGCAGGTGAAGGCGACGATCGCCGCGCTCAACGCCGAGACCGCGACGCGCCAGACCGAGAGCGAGTGGTACACGGCGGTCGTGGCCTCCGGCGCGACGCTCGCGATCGTGGCGCTCGCCAAGCTGCTCCTCTGACGCGCGGGCCCGCCCCTCGGCGGCTCGCGCACCGATATCGTCCGTCGAGGCGCCCGTCCGGCGCGGTCTCCCGCCGCTGCGGGTCGCACCCCGTGTACCGATGCGGAACGCCGCCCCGCACCCGCCGGTTGGCTTGGTCGATCACGACAAGGCGAAAGGCGACCGACATGCAGCGGGTGTGCGCTCTCTCAGACATCGCCGAGGGCGGCTGCCTCGGCGTCGACAAGGACGGCGAGGCGATCCTCCTCCATCGTCCCCGGGGCGAGGAGGTGGTCGCCTTCCAGGGCCTCTGCCCCCATCTCGGCGCGCCGCTCGCCAAGGGCGCGATCGGCGAGGGGCTCGTGGTCTGTCCGTTCCACCACGCCGTGTTCGAGCTCGCCACCGGCGCGCGCCGCCACGGCCCCGGCCTCGGCCCGCTGACGCGCTATCGCGTCGCGGTCGAGAAGGGCGACGTCCTGGTCGGCGACGCCGTGGCCGAGCCCGCCTTCGAGGTCGATGCCGAGGACCCGCACGTGGTCGTGGTCGGCGCGGGCGCGGCCGGGCTCGCCTGCGTCGACGGCCTGCGCGGCCTCGGCCACCGCGGGCGCATCACCCTGATCGACCGCGAGGGCGACCCGCTCTACGAGCGCACCGTGCTGTCGAAGAGCGTCGCGGCCACGGGCGGCGACCGCGCCTCGATCCGGCGGATCGGGCGCGAGACGCTGGAGGCCATGGGCGTCGCCACCCGCTTCGCCACGCCTGTCGAGCGCATCGATCGCGCGGGCCGCGCCGTGGTGCTCGAAGGCGGCGAGCGAGTGCCCTACGACCGCTGCTTCCTCGCGCCCGGCGCGGGGCCGAAGATGCTGGACCTGCCCGGCCACGACCTCGAAGGCGTCGCCGTGCTGCGTTCGGTCGAGGACGCCGAGGCGATCGCCGCCAAGGCCGCCCGTCCGGGGCCGGTCGTGGTGATCGGCGGCGGCTTCATCGGCATGGAGACGGCCTCGGCCCTCGGCGAGGCGGGGCGCGAGGTGGTGCTCGTCGCCCCCGAGAGCCTGCCCGGCGAGAAGCCGCTCGGACGCGACATCGCCGGTCTCGTCACCGAGCGGCTGAAGGGGGCCGGCGTGCGGCTGATGACCGAGGAGAAGCCCGGGGCCTTCGAGGGCGAGGACGGCCGGCTCGCGCGCGTGAGGCTCGCCTCCGGCGCGACGGTCGACACCGCCCTCGCGCTCGTGGCCGTCGGCGAGGCGCGGCGCGGCGACCTTGCCGGCGGGGCCGAGGACGACGGCGCCGTCGCCGTGAGCGCGGACCTCGAAGCCGACGACGCGCTCTGGGTCGGCGGCGACGCGGCCGCGCGCGAGGGCGCGCGCACCCGCCACTGGCGCGCGGCCGAGGAGGAAGGCCGCGTGGCGGCCAGCGCCATGCTCGGCCGCTCCCGCCCGGCCGAGGCGATCCCGTTCTTCTGGTCGAAGATCGGCGGGCCGCTGCACATGGCCGGCGACACCTCGCCCGATCTGGAGTTCGTCGACACCGGCTCTGTCGGGAGCGGCGACTTCACCCGCTGGCACCTCGCGGACGGCGTCGTGGTCGGCGCCACGGGGGGCGGATCGCAGGACCGCACCGCCGCCTATCACCTCGCGCGGCTGACGAAGGGCGAGGTGCGCCGCGACGCGCTGGAGGCGGCGGGCTGGGACCCGATGAGGCTGGTGGCGTGAGCCTCGCGGCGCGCCTCGGCCGCCTCGGCGCCGTCGTCCTTCTGGGCCTCGCGCTACCGGCCGCCGCGGCCGAGGTCCCGGACGACCTCGCCGCCCTGCGCGAGCGGGCGCTGGCGCTCGTCAACGAGGACCGCGCCGCGCACGGCCTGCCCACGCTGGAGCCCCGCGCGGCGCTCGACGAGGCGGCGCAGGTCCACGCCGAGGACATGGCCGCCCAGGGCTACTTCGCCCACGAAGCGCCCGACGGCGACGATGTGCGCGACCGCTACCTCGCCGCCGGCGGCGGGCGCTGGAAGGTGGCGCGCGAGAACATCGCGCGCTGCACGAACTGCGCCCCCGACCGCGAGCGGATCGAGGCGTTCCAGGAGGGCTGGATGGACAGCCCCGGCCACCGCGCGAACCTCCTGGCCGGGGGCCTCGCCGGTTTCGGCTTCGGCATCGCCGCCTCGGGCGACCGGGTCTGGGCGGTGCAGACCTTCGCCGGTCCCGGCGCGTCCTCCGACGAGGGCGGGCCGATCGCCGCCGACGCCGTCGCCCGCCGCCTGATCGAGCGCGTCAACGCCGCGCGGGCCGAAGCGGGCGCGGCGCCGGTCGAGCGCTCGGCCGCGCTCAGGAGCGCGGCGGCGGCCCTCGCGCGCCGCGCCTTCGCCGAAGACGGCTCGCTCGATCTCGTCGCGGCGCTGCCCGACGGCGCGCGCTCGCGCTTCGCCGCCCTGGCCGCGTCGAGCGTCGCCTGCGGGGGCTGCGGCACCGAGCCGACCGCGGCCGACGTCGAGCGCCTCGGCGGGCGCCTCCTGGAGGCGAGCGGCGGACGGCTGACCGAGCCGCGCTTCGACCGCCTCGGCGTCGCCCTCCTCGCCGACGGCACCGGGCGCAAGACCCTCGCCGCCGTCCTCGGCGCCTCGCGCTAGGGCGCCGTCCGACCCGATCGGATCGGGTCGCGCGCCGCGGATCATCGAGAGCACGCGCCTTCACGACGCCCGAGCGGTCCGCTCGGGCGGAGCGAACGCCGTGGCGCGACGCGCTCGCGACCGGCCGTGGCATCCGAGCCGGGCCCGCGTCGTTTTCGGAAGACGATTATGGTCGGGCTTTCGCGGGACGCGCGACCGCGGGTCGCGTGCCGTCCCGTCGGGGCGCCGGTGTGCCCGGGCCGTTTCCCCTCGCAGGAAGGAGCAGGGGGCGGCCGGCGGGGGCGAACGCCGCGGCGCGGCGACGCGAGCGGCGGCTCAGGCGACGCAGCGGCGCGGGACGTCGGGGGGCGTCATCGAGGCGAGCGCGGCCTGCAGGCGGTGCAGGTCGACCGGCTTGCTGAGGTAGAGATCGGCCCCGGCGGCGTAGGCCGCGCGCTCGTCCTCCTCGCGCGCGAAGGCGGAGACGGCGATGATCGGCAGTCCCCCGTCCTGGGCGAGCGCGCACAGGCTGCGCACCACGTCGAGCCCGGGACGGCCGGGCAGGCCGAGATCGACCAGCGCCACGGCCGGGCGATGGCGCCGCGCCAGCGTCACCGCCCCTTCCCCGGTCTCGTCGACCACCGTGTCGAACCCCTCGTGCGCGAGAACCTCCGCGAAGAGGAGGCGGTTCAGCGCGTTGTCTTCCACGAGCAGCGCCGTTGCGGTCATTCTGTACCTCGATGCCTCGTCGGTCCGCCGCCCCAGCGCCGCAACCTCTTCGGGTTTCCGGCCCGCGCGCGGAGGGCCGCGTCCGGGTCGATGCCACACTGGACGCAGTGTCTTAAAACTTCGTTGCCGGGCACGGCCGCCTTGAATCGCGGACGCCGAGCCGCTTTAGCCTCACCCGACCGAAGCCGCCCCGAGGGGGAGACGAGATGGACCGCACCATGGCCGAGGCGCTGGCGCTGCAGGCGCTCGGCTGGCTCGCCCGCGAGCCCGAGCGCGCCGGCGCCTTCCTCGACGCCGCGGGCTGCGCGCCCGAGGACCTGCGCGCGCGCATCGCCGAGCCCGCCTTCCTCGGCTTCGTGCTCGACCACGTCCTCGCCGAGGACGAGAGCGTGATCGCCTTCGCCGGCGAGGTCGACGCGCCCCCCGAGCGGGTGCGCCTCGCCCGCGCGAGCCTGCCGGGCGGCGACGCGCCGGAGTGGACATGAGCGCCGGGTCGGAGCGCGCCCTGCCGCGCGAGGTCCTGGCCGATCTCGACGCCGCGGGCGTCGTCGCCGGGCGCCCGCTCGTGGCGCTCGACTGCGACGAGGTGATCGTCGCCTTCGCGGGCCACCTCGCGCGCTGGCTCGAAGGGGTCGGCTACGAGATCCGGTTGACGCAGTACCAGCTCGAAGGCGCGATCTACCCCTCGGGCGAGACGCGCCCGGTGCCGTTCGAGGGCGCGATCCGCCTGCTCGACGCGTTCTTCGAGGAGGAGACCGCGCGCCAGGAGCCGCTCGACGGCGCGCTGGAGGCGATCGCGCGTCTCGAAGAGATCGCGCAGGTGGTGGTGCTGACCAACGTGCCGCGTCCCGCGCGCGCGGCGCGGATCGACAACCTCGCCCGCCTCGGCCTCCGCGCGCCGGTGATCGCCAACGCGGGCGGCAAGGGCGCGGCGCTCGCCTGGCTCGCCGCGGCGGCGGACGGCGCGCCGGCGGCCTTCGTCGACGACAGCCCGAGCCAGATCGCCTCGGCCGCGCGCCGTGCGCCCGAGGTCCGGCGCATACACTTCCGCGGCTCGCCCTTCATCCGCTCGGTGCTGCCCGAGGCGCCGGAGGCGGAGGCGAGCCCGGAGGACTGGGCCGCCTGCGAGGCGGCGGTGCGTCGCGCGCTCGAGGGGGGCTGAAGGCGCCGCCCGCGACGGGGAGGGGCGTCCCGGCCCGCGCCAGCCCCTCGCCGCGAAGACCCGAACCCCTTGTGCCCGGCCCCCCGCGTGTCACCATCCCGCCCATGCGCTTTCCCGATTCCTTCCTCGACGACCTGCGCTCGCGGCTGACGCTCTCGGACGTCGTCGGTCGCAAGGTGACCTGGGACCGGCGCAAGTCGCAGCCCGGCCGCGGCGACTACTGGGCGCCGTGCCCGTTCCATCACGAGAAGACGCCCTCGTTCCACGCCGACGACCGCCGCGGCATCTACAAGTGCTTCGGCTGCGGGGCGGGGGGCGATCTGTTCCGCTTCGTGATGGAGACCGAGAACCTGTCGTTCGCCGAAGCCGTCGAGCGGCTGGCCTCGGAGGCGGGCGTGGCCCTGCCGGCGCCGGAGGGGCGCGCCCGATCGCGCGAGGCCGAGGACCCGCGCAAGGCCCTGTTCGAGGTCATGGAGGCCGCGGTCGCCTTCTACCGCCGCGCCTTCGCCGCCCGCGAGGGGCGCACGGCGCGCGAGTACGCCGAGGGGCGCGGCCTCTCGCAGGCGACCCTGGAGCGCTTCGAGATCGGCTACGCCCCGGACGGGGGCGCCCTCGCGCGCTATCTCGCCGAGACCGGCCGCACTGCCGCCGGCGTCGAGGCGGGGCTCCTGATCGCGCCCGAGGACGGCCCCTCGCGCGCGCCGTTCGACCGCTTCCGCGCGCGGCTGATGTTCCCGATCCGCGACCCGCGCGGGCGCTGCATCGCCTTCGGCGGGCGGGCGCTCTCGGCGGCGGCCAAGGCCAAGTACCTCAACAGCCCCGAGACGCCGCTCTTCTCCAAGGGCAAGGTTCTCTACAACGAGCGCGCGGCCCGTGCGGCGGCGACCAAGGCCGGCACGGTGATCGTGGCCGAGGGCTACATGGACGTGATCGCGCTGGCCCAGGCCGGCTTCGACCATGCCGTCGCGCCGCTCGGCACGGCGCTGACCGAGGAGCAGCTCAGGCGGCTCTGGCGCATGACGCCCGAGCCGGTGATCGCGCTCGACGGCGACGCGGCCGGCCTGCGCGCGGCGCACCGGGCGGTCGACCTCGCGCTGGCGGGCCTCGGCGCCGAGCGCTCGCTCGGCTTCTGCCTGCTGCCGGAGGGGCGCGACCCCGACGACGTGCTGCGCGACGGCGGCGCGCCGGCGATGCAGGCGCTGGTCGCGGCCTCGGTGCCGCTCGTCGAGATGCTGTGGCGGCGCGAGACCGAGGCGGGGCCGCTCGACACCCCCGAGCGGCGCGCGGGCTTCGACCGCGGGCTGAAGGAGGCGCTCGGGCGCATCGCGGACGCCGAGGTGCGCGCGCACTACGCCCAGGCGCTGCGCGAGCGGCGCGCGGCGCTGTTCGCGCCCGAGCGGCCGCGCGCGAAAGGGGCGGCGGGGAAGGGCTTCGGGCCGCCGTCGCGGGGCGGCTGGCCGGGCGGGCGCCGCGGCGGAC
>JBHJHI010000099.1:0-32638 GCA_050330995.1 Paracoccaceae bacterium | reverse complement strand
GGCTCGCCGCCGGCTCGGCCGCGAGCCCGGCGGCGCGGAAGCGCCCGGCCAGCGCCTCGGCCGAGAGCGACGCGGCGCTGCCGGGGATCGCGAGCGTGCGGACGCAGCCGACCAGGGAGGCGAAGGGGCGAGCGTAGTCGGCCGCCTCCTTGGTCTCCAGCATGCCGGCGATCAGGTGCAGCCGGCCGCCCTCGGCGCGCGCGAGGGCGCCGAAGTGGGCGGCGAGCGCCGCGCCCGCGGCCGGGTTGTGCCCGCCGTCGAGCCAGACGGCGACGCCCGGACGCCCGCCCAGACGCTCGACCAGCGAGCCGCGGGTCAGGCGCTGCAGCCGCGCCGGCCATTCGGCCTCGCGCATCGCCGCGGCCGGCAGGCCGGCGCCGAGGCAGCGAAGCGCGGCGAGCGCGATCCCGGCGTTCTCGACCTGGTGCTCGCCGGGCAGGCGGGGGGCGGGCAGGATCTGCGTGGTGCCCGCGTCCTCGTAGACGATGCCGCCGCCGGCGCGGCGCACCCGCCAGTCGCGCCCCGCGACCAGGACGGGCGCGCCGACCTCGGCCGCGCGCGCCTCGATCACCGCCAGCGCCGCCGGGGACTGCGGGCCGACCACGCAGGGCCCGCCCGGCTTCAGGATGCCCGCCTTCTCGGCCGCGATCGCCTCGATCGTGTCGCCCAGGTACTGCTGGTGGTCGAGCGAGACCGGGGTGACGATCGTCAGCCGCGGCGTCTCCACCACGTTGGTCGCGTCGAGCCGCCCGCCGAGGCCGACTTCCAGGAGCGTCCAGTCCGCGGGCTCGCGCGCGAAGGCGAGGAGCGCCGCGGCGGTGGTGATCTCGAAGAAGGTGATCGGCGTCGCGCCGTTGGCGGCCTCGCACTCTTCGAGGAGGGCGGCCAGCGCCGGCTCCCCGATCAGCCGCCCCGCGAGGCGGACGCGCTCGTGGAAGCGCACCAGATGGGGCGAGGTGTAGGCGTGCACCTGCGCCCCGTCGGCCTCCAGCCCCGCGCGCAGCATCGCCGTCACCGAGCCCTTGCCGTTGGTGCCCGCGACGTGGACCACCGGCGGCAGCGCCCGCTCGGGATGGCCGAGGCGGGCGAGCAGCCGCTCGACCCTGTCGAGCGAGAGGTCGATCACCTTCGGATGCAGCCCGAGCAGCCGCTCCAGGATCGTGTCGCTCGGCGCCGGCGCGCTCACGCGCCTTGCGCCGGGCTCGGCGCCGGCAGGGCGGGGGGCGGCGTCGCCGCCGCGACGGCGGGCGCGGCCTGGCGGTCGAGATGGCCGACCACCGGCGAGGGCAGCGACAGAAGAAGCCGCAGCAGCGTGCCGAGTTCCTGGCGCTGGTGGCGCCGCTCGACCACGCGGTCGATCATGCCGTGGTCGAGCAGGTACTCCGCGCGCTGGAAGCCCTCGGGCAGGGTCTCGCGGATGGTCTGCTCGATCACGCGGGGGCCGGCGAAGCAGATCAGCGCGCCCGGCTCGGCGATCTGGACGTCGCCGAGCATGGCGTAGGAGGCGGTGACGCCCCCGGTGGTCGGGTCGGTCAGCACCACGACGTAAGGCAGCCCCGCCTCGCGCAGCCGCTGCACCGCGATGGTGGTGCGCGGCATCTGCATGAGGCTGAGGATGCCTTCCTGCATCCGCGCGCCGCCGGCGGCGGCGAACGCCACCATCGGCGCACGCAGGCCGATCGCGGTGTCGGCGGCGGCGATCATGGCGTTGCCGACGCCCATGCCCATGGAGCCCGCCATGAACCGGAAGTCCTGCGCGCAGGCGATCACGTCGAGGCCGTAGATGGCGCCGCGCGCGACCAGCATGGCCTCGCGCTCCTCGGTGCGCCGCCGCGCCTCGCGCAGGCGCTCGGCGTAGCGCTTCTCGTCGCGGAAGCCGAGCGGGTCGGCGAGCGGTTCGGGCACCTCGACGCGGCTCCAGGCGCCGTGGTCGAACAGCGCGTCGAACCGCTCGCGCGGCGTGATCGCCATGTGGTGGCCGCAGGCGGTGCAGACGTTGAGCGCGGCCTTGAAGTCGCGGTGGAAGATCATCTGCCCGCAGGCGTCGCACTTCAGCCAGAGGTTCTCCGGCATGTCGCGACGCTGGAAGAACGACTTGATCTTCGGCGGCACGTAGTCGGTGATCCAGTTCACGCGCGGTCTCCGGGGCCGGGGCTGCGCGGGGCGAGATAGCGGGAGCGGGGATGGGGTGCAATCGGGAGGGGTGCGGGGCGTGGACGGTCGCGTAGGGCGGGGTTCACTCCGCTATCGGGGCTGGTGGACGGCGGGGACCGGATGGCGGGGTTGAACCCCGCCCTACGCCCCCTCGTCCAGGACCTTCAGGATCGCGAGGCCGCGTTCGGGGTCGCCACGCGCGGCGCGCAGCCGAAAGCGCAGCTCCGTGTCGTGCTCGGCGAGGGCGCGGGTCGAAAGCTCCTCCAACAGCTTGTTGAGGTTGACGCAGCGTGTCCGTGCCATCGCGGCGAGGTGGTCGCGGGTGTCGTCGGGCAGGCGAATGGTCAGGATGGCCTTGCTCAGGGCTCTTTGGTGCGGCAGGCAGTGAGACAGCAACAGTAGGGGGCGTGCTATGCACGCACCGGTCCTTCAGGTTCTGCAGTAGAACGAGTGGTGCGTGTGGGCACGCACCCCACAGCACTGAGGCGGTCAGAGATATTTCGATGAGTGTGTACCGCCTCGACATCCCCCTCGTCGAGATCGCAATCGAGCCGCGCTCGGCTACCGATAATGCGTGGCTTGCAGGCGCGTTGGCGCTTCTTTCGGTCGGAGAGCCGTCGTGCTGCGTCACCCATGACGACGAGACCGGTCAGACCCGCTTGTCAGCGCCAGACGAGCGCGGCCTCGCCGATATGCTCGACCGGCTGCGTGGGATCGACGTGCAGGTCGGCCCGGCAGGGATCGTCTACCGCGAGACCGTCTCTCGTGTCGCGTCGGCCACCTACCTGCACAAGCGCCAGACCAGCGGGCCGGGGCAGTTCGCCCGCGTGACGCTCTCGATCGAACCGGGGGCGATATCCCCGGCGGTGACGTTCGAGGATCGCACCGCGCCCGACCACCCGGCGAAGGACTACGTGCCTGCCGTGGAGCGAGGCGCGCGCACAGCCTTGGCCGCGGGTCCGGTGGCGGGCTGGCCGGTGATCGGAGTCACGGTGGCGCTCACCGATGGACTGGAGCATCCGGTCGACAGCAACCAGCGCTCCTTCGAGATCGCAGCGCGGGCGGCAACGTGCGATGGGCTGAGGCGGGCAGGCCCTCGTCTGCTGGAGCCGATCGCAGCCGTCGAGGTTGTCGTTCCGAAAACAGGTGTCGGCACGGCCCTCGGCGAGCTGAACCGCCGAGGCGTCGGCTTGCGCGAACGACGTCTCGGGGGCGGCACGGTTCTCGAAGGGACTGCACCCCTCGTAGCCCTGCTCGGCGTAGAGGAACGCCTCGGCTCATTGTCCTCAGGCGAGGCGCAGGTCGCGATCGCCTATCTGCACCATGCGCCGGTGGCGGCGGCGCCGAGCGGATCGACTGATCCCGATGACGACGCGCCGATCGCTGCGGCGCGTCGCACCTGAAGGCGGCACCCCTCAAGCCCGCTCGTCCTTCGGCGAGGCCATCACCACATACGACGTGATCTCGCTCACATGCTCGATCGTGCCCAGCGTGTCGGTGTGGAAGGTCTTGTAGGCCGCCAGATCCGCGACCTCGACGCGCAAGAGGTATTCGACCGCGCCGGTGACGTTGTGGCACTCGCGCACCTCGGGCGCCAGCGCTACGGCGCGCTCGAAGGCGTGCTGGGCGGCCTTGGTATGCTCGCTCAATCCGACGGCGACGTAGGCGACGCAGCCGGTGCCGAGGGCCGCGCGGTCGATCACGGCGCGGTAGCCGGTGACGACGCCGCGCCGCTCCAGCTCCTGCACCCGGCGCAGGCAGGCGGAGGGCGAGAGGCCGACCGCCTCGGCGAGACGCACGTTGCTGAGCCGCCCGTCGCGCGCGAGGGCGTGCAAGATCCGCTCGTCGATCGCGTCGATCACCGCCATTCGTTGCGAAGATTGGCGCCGACACGCTGCATTTCGCAAGCCTCTTGCGCCCGTCGCGCGCGATCGTTGCGGCGATCCCGCGACGGAGGACCCCATGACGCCCGACGCCTGGCTGCCCGCGCTCGCCGCCTTCGCCCTCGCCACCTCGATCACGCCGGGGCCGAACAACCTGATGCTGCTCGCCTCGGGCGCGAACTTCGGCCTGCGCCGCACGGTGCCGCACATGCTGGGCGTGGCCCTCGGCTTCGTCGCCATGGCCGTCGTGCTCGGCGCCGGGCTGGTGCGCGCCTTCGAGGCGGTGTGGTGGCTGGAGCCCGCGCTGAAGGCGCTGAGCGTCGCCTACATGCTCTGGCTCGCCTGGAAGGTCGCGCGCGCGGCGCCGCCCGAGGAAGGCGCGACGGCGGGGCGGCCGCTCACCTTCGTGCAGGCGGCGCTGTTCCAATGGGTCAACCCCAAGGCCTGGGCGATGGCGACGACGGCCGTCACCGTCTACGCGCCGGGCGAGGGGATCGCGGCCGTGCTGCTCGTCGGCGCGGTGTTCGGGGCGGTCAACCTGCCCTCGGTCGGCGTCTGGGCCGTCGCGGGCACGCAACTCCGCCGGCTCCTGACCGACCGCCGCCGGCTGCGCGCGTTCAACGCGGGCATGGCGGCGCTGCTTCTCGCCTCGCTCTATCCGATCCTCGCGGGCTGAGCGGGCAGGGGTTGCGCGCCGCCCGCCGCCGGCGCACCCTCGGCACGAAAGGGCAGGGAGGCTGACCGATGGCGCGCGGGATCTGGACCTTCTGGCAGGGGCGCTGGCACGAGGGCGACGTCGCCGTGCTCTCGGCCGCCGACCACGGCGCCTGGCTCGGCTCGATGGTGTTCGACGGCGCGCGCGCCTTCGAGGACACGGCGCCCGATCTCGACCTCCACTGCGTCCGCGCGGTCGAGAGCGCGAAGCGCATGGGGCTGGAGCCGCCCCTCGGCGCCGAGGAGATGACCGAGATCGCGCGCGAGGGCATCGCGCGCACGCCGGCGAACACGCCCCTCTACGTCCGCCCGATGCTCTGGGCGACGGGGGGCATGCCCGGCATCGTCGTCCCCGACCCGGAGACCACCGCCTTCTGCCTCTGTCTCGAAGAAAAGCCGATGCCGCCCGCGGAGGGGCTGTCGCTCACTGTGACGCGGTTCCGCCGGCCCACCTGGGACTCGGCGCCGACCGACGTGAAGGCGGGCTGTCTCTATCCCAACAACGCGCGGATGCTGCGCGAGGCCTGGGCGCGGGGCTTCGACAACGCGGTCTCGCTCGACGGCCTCGGCAACGTCGCCGAGACCGCGACGTCCAACGTCTTCGCCGTGACCGACGGCGTGGTGCGGACCCCGATCGCCAACGGCACCTTCCTCGCGGGCATCACCCGCAACCGGGTGATGGCGCTTCTGAAGGACGACGGGACGCGCGTCGAGGAGGCGGTGCTCTCGACCGCCGATCTCGCGCGGGCGGACGAGCTGTTCACCACCGGCAACGCCGGCAAGGTGCTGCCCGTCAACCGCTTCGAGGACCGCCACCTCCAGGTCGGCCCCGTGACGCGTCGGGCGCGCGCGCTCTACTGGGACTTCGCCCACGCCGGCTAGGGGCGCCGGCCTCCCGTCCTTGCGCGCTCTCGCGACGCCCGAGCGCCCCGCCCGGACCGGGAGACGCCGCGAGCCGCCTCAGCCGAACGGATCGCCCCCGAACTCGGCCGCGCCCGTCGTCTCGCGCTGGCAGGCGATCAGCGCGTCGAGCGCGCGCGCGGAGCCCGCGAGCGAGACCTCGGCGCTCGGCCCGCCCTCGACCGCGACGGCGAGCGCGTAGGCGCGCGACAGCGCGTCGAGGAGGTCGTCGGACAGCGGCCCGGCCGCGAGCGCGCGCGTGCCGGAGAGATCGACCGCGCGCGCGTCGTAGCGATAGGGGCCGGCCGCGTCGGGCGCGAGCGTGAGCCCCGCGCGCGTCTCGGGCGCGGGCCAGCGGTCGTTCGCGACGAACAGATAGCTCGCCTCCCGGCTCGGCGCGAAGCCGAGGCGCAGGACAAGGCCGTCCGGCCAGACCCGCATCGCGAAGCAGCCCCGCCCGAGCGTCGGGTCGATCGCCACCGTCCAGGCGCCGGGCGCGGCATAGGGGATCGGCGCGCCGCCGGGCTCCTGCGCGCGCACGGGCGTCGCGAGGGCGAGGGCGAGGGCGAGGAGCGGGGCGGCGAGGGCGGCACGGCGCATCGTGGTCTCCGGGCGGACAGGGCGCGCGCGGGCGGGAGGCGCGGGGCCAACGCGCGCGGGCGGCATTCCGGGCCTTGCGCCCCGGATCGGCCCCGCATGGGCCGAGCTCCGGGCGCGGGGCGGTCGACGGAGGCACCCGCGGCGGCGCCCTCAGAGCGCGAGCGCCGCGCGCACGGTGATGTTGAGCCCCACGATCATCAGCCCGCCGAGGACCACCGCGCGGAACGCCTCGACCGGCAGGCGCCGCGACAGGCGGTTGCCGAGCGCCTGGCCGACCATCGCCGGGATCAGGCAGGCGAGCGCGGCCCCGGCGCGGGGGGCGTCGATCACCCCGGCCACCCAGAACGAGGCGGTCAGCACCACGCCCGTGAGAAAGAAGAACACCCCGAGCGCGGCCATCAGCATCTGCCGCTCGACCTGTAGTCCGACGAGGTAGATCAGGAAGAACGGTCCGTTGATGCCGACGAGCCCGCCGACCACGCCCGCGCCCGCGCCGGTCAGCGCGCCGAGCGGGCGCTCGAGCCGCGCGGGCAGCGCGAGGCGCGGGCTCGCCCACTGGAAGGTGGTGAAGGCCACCACCGCGAGACCGAGCGCCAGCGTCAGCGCCTCGGGCGCGATGCCCCGCCCGAGCGCCACGCCGAGCGGCATCGTCGCCACCAGCGTCAGGATCAGCGGCCAGAACCGCCGGAGCGCGAGCGCGGGCCCGCCAGCCTGCGCGATCTGCACCACGTTGATGAAGGGCAGCACGATCGCGTTGACCGCGATCGCGAGGTCGGCCGGCAGGAACAGCGGCATCAGCGACAGCGTCACTAACGGCAGCCCGAAGCCGAGCCCGCCCTTGACGATGCCGCCCATGAAGTAGGTGGCGAGCATGGCCGCGAGCGCCCAGGGCGCGCCGATGCCGAGGGCGTCGCTCACGGGCGGAGGGCGTCGGGGCGGGGCGCCCCGGAGAGGGGAAGGAAGGGCATCGCTCTCGCGTCTCGTCGGCCCGTCGCGGGCCGCCATGTCCTCACTGGCCCGTCGCGGGCCGCCACGTCCTCACTGACCCGTCGCGGGCCGCCATCGCTAGGCCCGCGCTCTCGCGCGATCAAGCGCGATCACGCCCCGTTCTCGCCCCGGTCTCGCCTGGCGGCGCTCGGACGCGGTGCGCGTCCGGCCGGTCGAAGCGGTGGCGGGCGCCCGGACCGGACGCCGGGCCGGGCGGGCGGCGCCCCGCGGCCCCCGCCGCTTGGTCGCCGCCGCGGCATCGATCGGGTATCGGACCGGATTTTCGTCTGCCGGAGCCTACCCCGGCGGCGCCCTGCGCGTTGCTTGTTCAGACGAGGCCCTGCCCCCACAGTAGGACGCAGGCGAAACGACGGTGCGCCGCACGGCGCGAAGGAGGACGCCCGCATGAGCGACCAGACCAGCGACGAGCGGATCTACGACATCGCCGTGATCGGCGGCGGCGTGAACGGCTGCGGCATCGCCCGCGACGCGGTGGGCCGCGGCCTCTCGGTCTATCTCTGCGAGAAAGGCGACATCGGCGGCGCCACCTCGTCGTGGTCGACCAAGCTGTTCCACGGGGGACTGCGCTATCTCGAGTACTACGAGTTCCGTCTCGTGCGCGAGGCGCTGATCGAGCGCGAGGCGCTGCTGACGGCGATGCCCCACATCTCGTGGCCGCTGCGCTTCGTGCTGCCCCACCACAAGGAGCTGAGGCCCTGGTGGCTGATCCGGATGGGGCTGTTCCTCTACGACAACCTCGCGCCGCGAAGCTTCCTGCGCGGCACGGACAACCTCGATCTGACTCGTCACGAAGCGGGCAGGCCCTTGAAGAAGGGCATGTTCCGCAAGGGCTTCGAGTACTCCGACGGCTGGGTGCAGGACAGCCGGCTGACGGTGCTGAACGCGCGCGACGCCGCGACCCGCGGCGCCACCATCCGGCGCGGCACCAAGGCGACCGAGGCCAAGCGCGAGGGCGACGTCTGGGTCGTGACCACCGAGGACGTCGAGACCGGCAGCGTCGCGACCGTGCGCGCGAAGGCGCTGGTCAACGCCGGCGGCCCCTGGGTGCGCAAGATCATCGACGACGCGCTGCACGTCGAGACCGCCGACAAGGTCCGCCTCGTGCGCGGCAGCCACATCATCACCCGCAAGATGTTCGACCACGACAAGGCCTACATCTTCCAGTCGGGCGACAACCGGGTGATCTTCGCCATCCCCTACGAGGGCGACTTCACCCTGATCGGCACCACCGATCGCGACCACAAGGCGAGCCCGGACCAGATCGCGATCGAGGCCGACGAGATCGACTACCTGCTCGGCGAGGTCGCGCGCTACTTCGAGAACCCGCCGACCCGCGACGACATCGTCGCCACCTACTCGGGCGTGCGCCCGCTCTACGACGACGGCGCCTCCTCGGCCACGGCGGCGACGCGCGACTACGTGCTGAAGGTCGAGGGCGAGGGGGCGGAGGCCCCGCTCCTGAACGTGTTCGGCGGCAAGATCACCACCTATCGCCGCCTCGCCGAGAGCGCGGTCGAGAAGCTGCGCGGGTATTTCCCGCAGGCGGGCGAGGCCTGGACGCGCGGCGTCGCCATGCCGGGCGGC
The DNA here is from genome assembly GCA_050330995.1 of Paracoccaceae bacterium. GTDB lineage: Bacteria > Pseudomonadota > Alphaproteobacteria > Rhodobacterales > Rhodobacteraceae > Thermohalobaculum. The sequence continues at coordinate 23,795 of JBHJHI010000099.1, read as the reverse complement.
GACTTCCCGGTCCAGGGCCGCGCCGATCTCGCCGAGGGGCTGCGGCGCGACTACCCGTTCCTCGACGACAAGTGGGCGATGCGCCTCGTCACTCACTACGGCACCGACGCGCGCCGGATCCTCGGCGCCGCGAGCCGTGCGGAGGATCTGGGGCGGCGCTTCGGCCACGATCTGACCGAGGCGGAGGTGCGCTTCCTGATGGACGCCGAGTGGGCGCGCTCGGCCGAGGACGTGCTCTGGCGGCGCACCAAGCTCGGCCTGCGCCTGACCAGCGAGCAGGCCGCCGCGCTCGACGGCTGGATGCGCGACCGCCGCGCCGAGCGCCTGCAGGCGGCGGAGTGACGTCGCGGCGTCGGCCGCGCTCCGTAACGCCGCGGCGCCGGCCGCGCCTCGTGACGTCGCGGCGCTGGCCGCGCCCCGCGACGCGACCGGCATCGGGGGCGGGCTGACCGAGCGGTCCGGTCGCGGCGAGCGCGACCGGATCCCCCGCGTTTCGCGCCGCCCATCGTGCCGCGCGCCTTCCCCGGCGGTGTCCATGGCAGGCTCGGACGCTCCCCCGGCGTCGCGCGCACGCCGGGCGCATCCGCCCCGGCCCGCCCGGCGTTGACACGCTCGCGCGGGTCGTGGCGCCCTCGCTCTCAAAGAAACGGACGACAGGGAGGACAGCCGATGGCCGGCTACGTGATGGCGATCGACCAGGGCACCACCTCGACGCGCGCGATCCTGTTCGACGCCTCGATGAAGCCGGTGGCCACCGGTCAGGAGGAGTTCGAGCAGCATTTCCCCCGCTCGGGCTGGGTCGAGCACGACCTCTCCGATATCTGGTCGACCACCGCCGCCACCTGCCGTTCGGCGATCGAGCGCGCGGGCGTCACCCCCGACGAGGTCGCCGCCATCGGCATCACCAACCAGCGCGAGACCGTCTGCGTCTGGGAGAAGGACACCGGCCGCGCGGTCCACAACGCGAGCGTCTGGCAGGACCGCCGCACCGCCGAGATGGCCGCGCGGCTTCGCGACGAGGGCGTCGAGGCCATGGTGACCGAGCGCACCGGGCTCCTGATGGACCCCTACTTCTCGGCCACCAAGCTCGCCTGGATCCTCGACGAGGTCGATGGCGCGCGCGAGCGGGCGCGAAACGGCGAGCTGCTGTTCGGCACGGTCGACTGCTATCTGATCTGGCGGCTGACCGGCGGGCAGGTGCACGCGACCGACGCCACCAACGCCTGCCGCACCATGCTCTACAACATCTACGAGGGGCGCTGGGACGAGGAGATGCTGAAGCTCCTCGACATCCCCGAGGCGATGCTGCCCGAGGTGCGCGACAGCGACGGCGACTTCGGCACGACGCGCCCCGACCTGTTCGGCCGCCCCGTGCCGATCCTGGGCGTCGCGGGCGATCAGCAGGCGGCGACGCTGGGTCAGGCCTGCTTCGAGCCCGGCATGCTGAAATCCACCTACGGCACCGGCTGCTTCGCGCTCCTGAACACCGGCGCGACGCCGGTGCCCTCGAAGAACCGGATGCTGACCACGGTCGCCTACCAGCTGGGCGGCACGCCGACCTACGCGCTCGAGGGCTCGATCTTCATCGCGGGCGCCGTGGTGCAGTGGCTGCGCGACGGGCTCAAGATCATCCGCGAGGCGCGCGAGACCCAGCCGCTCGCCGAGGCCGCCGACCCCAACCAGGACGTCTACCTCGTGCCCGCCTTCACCGGCCTCGGCGCGCCCTACTGGGACGCCGAGTGCCGTGGCGCGATCTACGGCCTCTCGCGCAACACGGGCCAGGCCGAGTTCGCGCGCGCCGCGCTCGAATCGGTCGGCTATCAGACGCGCGACCTGCTCGAGGCCATGCACAAGGACTGGTCCGGGGCGTCGGACGTGGTGCTGCGCGTCGACGGCGGCATGTCGGCGTCGGACTTCACCATGCAGTTCCTGGCCGACATCCTCGGCGCCCCGGTCGATCGCCCGCAGGTCGCCGAGACCACCGCCCTCGGCGCCGCCTGGCTCGCGGGCTCGCGGGCCGAGGTGTTCCCGGGCATGGACGCGTTCGCCCGCGGCTGGGCGCTCGACCGCCGCTTCGAGCCCGGGATGGACGAGGCCACGCGCGAGACGAAGTACGGGGGCTGGAAGACCGCCGTGCAGCGCACGCTGACACGGCCGCATTGAGGGCCCTGCCGCCCGAGGCGATCCGGCGCCCCTCGCCCAACCACGGCGAGCGGCGCGGCAGGGGCGCGGAGGCGGGCGGCATCGACATGGTGGTGCTGCACTACACCGCCATGGGCGACGCCGAGGCCGCCTGCGCGCGGCTCTGCGACCCGGAGACGGCGGTCAGCGCGCACTACCTCGTCGCCCGCGACGGCGCGATCGTCGCGCTCGTCGGCGAGGACCGCCGCGCCTGGCACGCCGGGCGCTCGGCCTGGGCGGGCGAGCGCGACGTGAACTCGCGTTCGATCGGGATCGAGCTGGACCATCCCGGCCGCGACGGGGACGGGCCGTGGCTGCCCTACGCGGAGGCGCAGTTCGCCGCGCTCGAACGCCTGCTCGCGGCCGTCCTCGCGCGCCGCCCCGTTCCCCCCGAGCGCGTGCTCGGCCACGCCTGCGTCGCGCCGGGGCGCAAGAGCGATCCGGGGCCGGCCTTCGACTGGCGTCGCCTCGCGCGCGGCGGTCTCGCGGTCTGGCTCGACCCCGAGCCGGCGGTCTTCGCCGACGACGCCGAGGGCGATCCGGCCGCCTTCCGCGACGCGGCCGCGCGCCTCGGCGCCGGTCTCGCGCCGGGGGCGGCGTGGGACGCCGAGGCGGAGGCCGTCTGGGCCGCGCTCGCCGCGCGGTTCCTGCCCGCGCTCTGCGGCCGCCGTCGCGCGAGCCGTCGCGCCGTCGCCCATATCGAGCGTCTCGCGCGCGCCTTTCCGGCTCGCGCGTGCTAGCCTTGCCGAGCGCGCGGACGCGGGACGGGAGGCGGGCGATGAGCGAGGAGGCCAAGCGGGTGGTGCGCGAATGGTTCGCGGCCTTCCCCGATCTCGACGACGCGATCTTCGAGCGGCTGGTCCATCCCGACATCGTCAACCATCCCGCGCCGCCGGGCCTGCGCGAGGGCCGCGGCAACTTCGAGCGCGTGATCCGCTACGTCCTCGCCGCCGCGCCCGACCAGACCTACGCTTGCGACGCGCTCGTCGCCGAAGGCGCGGTGGTCGTCGCGCGCACGCGCTGGGCGGGCCGCTTCACGGGCGAGTATCTCGGCGTGCGCGGCAACGGCGGGCGCTTCGAGGTCGGCCAGTACCACGCCTTCCGCCTCGATGGCGGCCGGCTCGCCGAGCACTGGGCGGTGCGCGACGACCTGGAGGTGTTCCGGCAGACCGGCGTGGCCCCGCCCGGCCCGCACGGCTGAGCCTTCGCGGCGAATTCCCGCGCGAGCCGGTCTCGAAGCGGCGCTCCCGGCGCGTCTCGCGCCGCCGGGGCCGCGTTTCCCGCCGCTCGTCCCACATCGCTCCCAGAACGGCGCTTCCGGGCTTGACCTCGCCCCCGGGAGCGCCCACCCGTCCCCCTGCGGGCGGCGGGACGGTCGCGTCGGCGTCTCGCGCCGATGAGGAAAGTCCGGGCTCCACGGGGCGACGGTGCCGGGTAACGCCCGGCGGGGACGGCGCGCAGGCGTCGTCCTCAGGGAAAGCGCCACAGAGAACAGACCGCCTCGACGGGGGGTAACCCTCGGCGGGGCAAGGGTGAAACGGCGGGGTAAGAGCCCACCGCGCCGGCGGCGACGTCGGCGGCACGGCAAGCCCCACCGGGAGCAAGGTCGTAAAGGGACGGCACGGCCCCTCGCGAGAGGGGCCAGGACGGCCCCGGGCCGCCGTCCGGGTTGACCGCAGGAGGCCGCGGGCGACCGCGGTCCTCAGATGAATGGTCGTCCAGGTCCGGCCCCGCGAGGGGCCGGACCGGACAGAACCCGGCTTACACGCCGCCCGCAACCACCCTCCCCATGCCAAGACGGTTCCCTGTTGTCGCCTTCGTGCAACAGCGTTTGTCTTGATGTCGACTTCGCGGCCATTCGCCGTCGATGGTGGAATTAAAGTCCCGAGCTTCGTGCCCGGGGCTCGCTGCGGATGCTTGACTTCGATCTTGTATGGGCTGACTTGGCTACCGCCACATATGGGAGAAGGCCGCGCTCGCCAGGAGGGATTTGGTGGAAAATGGATTGCCGTGGAGGACGACATGGCGTATCAGATTCCCCAAGGCCGACGGCGGACATCCGAAAACGGGGCTGTCGATCGGGACAAAAGAGACTCCGGCGCGGCGCGTCAGGCGTTCGAGGCAGAGCAGAGCAGAGCAGGCACGAGCAGGCAGGCGAGCGGCCGGTGGAGCAAGGGGCAGACGGGCGGGCCACGACGTCGGATTGACGACGCGGTCCGCCCGACCCGTTTCTGGACCGGGCGTCGACAGACCCGCCACTCGTGGGGGACACGAGCAGGCGGGTGACGAATCGTCGATTCACCGGCACACATTGGCATAAGATGGAGGCCCGCGGCCGCGTTTCTCTCCCCGCACCTTTCCGCAAGGTGCTCACGGAGATGGGGACGGCCGACATGGTCTATCTCCTGCCGTCCGAGGCCACGCGCCCGGGGGCGCGCGTGGTGATGAGCGCGTCCGTGTACGAGGCGTGGATCGCGCGCGCCGAACAGACCCTCGACGACGAGGCCTACGAAGACTTCGAGGAGAAATACGTCGGCCGCGCGGCCACGCTCGACGTCGACGACGCCGGGCGCTTCGTCCTCTCGCCCGCGGTGCGCGAGGCGATGGGGCTCCAGGGCGAGGTCGTGTTCGTCGGCCGCAACCAGCACTTCGAGCTGCGCCACCCCGAGGAGCACGACCACCGCGCCGCCACCGCCGACACCCGCGCCGACGCCGCCGCCGGCCGGGTTCCCAAGCGCGGGCTGCACCCGACGTGAGCGGCGCGGCGCCCCACATCCCCGTGCTGCGCGACGCGGTCGTCGCCGCCCTCGCGCCGCTCGACGGCGCGCGGGTGATCGACGCCACCTTCGGCGCCGGCGGCTACGCGCGCGCCTTCCTCGACGCCGGCGCGGCGGCGGTGATCGGGCTCGACCGCGACCCGGCCGCGCTCGCGATCGGGCGGGCGATGGCCGGGGCCGAGCCGCGCCTCGCCGTGGTCGAGACCACCTTCGACCGCCTCGACGCGGTCGCGGCCGATCGCGGCGTGACCCCCGACGCCGTCGTCTTCGACGTCGGCGTCTCCTCGATGCAGCTCGACGAGGCCGCGCGCGGCTTCTCGTTCCAGGCCGACGGCCCGCTCGACATGCGCATGGGCGACGAGGGCCCGACGGCGGCCGAGATCGTCGCCGAGGCCGAGGCGGACGAGCTGGCCGACCTCCTCTACGCCTACGGCGAGGAGCGCGCCTCGCGGCGCATCGCCCGCGCGATCGTCGCCGCGCGGGCGGAGGCGCCGAGCGAGACCACGGCGCGGCTCGCCGGGATCGTCGCGCGCTGCCTGCCGCGCCCGAAGCCCGGCCAGCCCCACCCCGCGACCCGCAGCTTCCAGGCGCTCCGGATCGCGGTGAACGACGAGCTGGGCCAGCTCGTGCGCGGCCTCGCGGCCGCCGAGCGGGCGCTGCCCGAGGGCGGGCGCCTCGCGGTGGTGAGCTTCCACAGCCTCGAGGATCGCATCGTCAAGCGCTTCCTGCAGCTCGGCAGCGGACGCGGGCCCCGGGGCGCGCGCCACGAGCCGGCCGCCCCGGCCGAGGCGCCCCGCTGGACACGGCCGGCCAAGGCGGTCGAGCCGGACGGGGCCGAGACCGCCGCCAACCCGCGCGCGCGCTCGGCCCGGCTGCGCGCCGCGGTGCGCACCGGCACACCGGCGCAAATGCCCGATCCCGAGACCCTCGGCCTGCCGCGCGCGGCGGCCGCCGCCGACATCGCCTCCCGCGCCCGGCGGCGCGGCGGGCGCGGCTGACCCATCCGCACGGAGAGACCCCATGAACCGACCGACCTTCGCCGCCGCGGTCCTCGGCATCCTCGCCGTCGCCGCCTGGGCCTACAACGTGAACTACCGCGCCGAGGCGGCGCAGGCCGCGGTCGAGCGGCTCGAGGCCGAGATCGCGCTCGCGCGCCAGGACATCGCGGTGCTGCGCGCCGAATGGGCCTATCTGAACGCGCCCGAGCGGCTGGAGCGGCTGGTCGCGGCCCATCGCGCGCGGCTCGGCGGGCTGGCCCCGGCCGCGCCGATCCGCTTCGCGAGCGCCGACCGCGTGCCGTTCCCCGAGGCGGAGGCCGACGACCTCGTGGCGCTCGCGCTCGACGCGGCGGCGCGCTCGATCCTGACCCAGGCCGCCGTCGCCACGCCCGCGCTGCCCGAGCCGGACGCGGGGCTCCTGCCGATGCTCGACCCGGATCGGGACGACGCGTTCGCCGGTCTCGCGCGCGCGGCCACGCCGACCGTCTCGATCTCGACGCTCGAAGTCTCGCCCGCGGTGTCGTTGCCGATCGCGAGCCGCGCTGGCGCGCTCGGGCCGGCCGCCTCTCTCGCCGCGGCGCCCCTGCCGGCGCTCGTCGTCGGCGAAACGGCCCTGCCGGCGCTCGTCGCTGGCGAGACGGTCCTGCCGGCGGCGGTCGCCGGCGAGGCGCAGGCGCGATGAGCGACGCCGTCGCCCCCTCCTTCGCCGCGCCCGTCACGAGCCCGCTCGCGGCGCGGGCCGCGCGCCGGGCGACGCTCCCCGACGCGACCGAGGCGCGCGTGCGCGCCGACCGCCGGCTCTGGCTCGTGATCGCCGCCTTCGCCGTCGCCTACCTCGGGCTCGGCGCGCGCATGGCCGCGCTGTCGCTCTCCGAGCCCGAGCCGCGCACGCGCGTCGAGACCGCCGCGCCGGCGCCGCGCGGCGAGATCACCGACCGCCACGGCCGGCTGCTCGCGACCGAGCTGCCGGCCTTCTCGCTCTACGCCCGCCCGCGCGAGGTGCTCGACCCGCGCGCCACCGCCCGCGCGCTCGCCGGGATCTTCCCGAACCTCGACGAGGCGCGCACGCGCGAGCGGCTGGCCTCGGGGCGCCGGTTCGTCTGGATCGAGCGGCCCGTGACGCCGCGCCAGCGCGACCGGGCGATGGACATCGGCGAGCCCGGCCTCGCCTTCGGCGAGCGCGCCATGCGGTTCTACCCGGCAGGGCGCACCGCCGCGCACATCGTCGGCGACGTGCGCCCCGGCGAGGAGGCGGTCGGCTGGGCCGAGATGGTCGGCACCGCCGGCGTCGAGCGCCGCTTCGACGACATCCTCTCCGACCCGGAGCGGTCGGCCGAGCCGCTCGCGCTCTCGATCGACCTCGCGCTCCAGCACGCGCTGACCGAGGTGCTCCGCGCCGAGATGGCCCGCCTCGACGCGAGCGGCGCGGCGGGCGTGCTGCTCGATTCGCGCACGAGCGAGGTGCTGGCGCTCGTCTCGCTGCCCGACTTCGACGCCAACGACCCGAGGGGGGCGGGCGACGACCGCCGCGGGCGGAGCCCCCGCTTCAACCGCGCCGTCCAGGGCGTCTACGAGCTGGGCTCGGTGTTCAAGCCGCTGACGGCCGCCATGGCGCTCGACGCGGGCGTGGTGCGCGTCGACGAGGAGATCGCGACCGGCGATCCGATCTACGTCGGGCGCAACCGCGTGCGCGACTTCCATCGCATGCCCGACACCATGACGACGGCCGACATCATCCGCCGCTCCTCCAACGTCGGCTCCGCGCGGCTCGCGCTGCGCGTGACGACGCCCCGGTTTCGCGATTATCTCGACCGGCTCGGGCTGTTCTCGGTCCTCGATCTGGAGCTGTCGGAGGCCGCGCAGGCGCGTCCGCTCCTGCCCGGGCGCTGGACGGAGCTGTCGACCATGAACATCGCCTTCGGCCACGGCCTCGCGGTCTCGCCGATGCATCTCGCGAGCGCCTATGCCACGCTGGCGAACGGCGGGCGGCGCGTGAGCCCGACGCTCGTGAAGGGCGGGCGGGCGCCCGGCGAACGGGTGTTCTCGGAGGCGGTCGCGAAGGAGGTGATCCGCATGATGCGGGGCGTCGTCAGCGACGGCAGCGGCGTGCGCGCGCAGGTGGCCTACTACGACATCGCCGGCAAGACCGGCACCGCCGACAAGCCGCGCGAGGACGGGCGAGGCTATCACCGCGACCGGGTGATCGCGAGCTTCGGCGCGGTCTTCCCGGCGAACGACCCGGCCTACGTGCTGGTGGTGTCGATGGACGAGCCGACCGACCGCTCCGGGCGCTGGCCGAACCGGCAGGCGAGCCGCACCGCCGCCCCGGCGGTCGCCCTCGCGATCCGGCGCCTCGCCCCGATCCTCGGCCTGCGCCCGCGCCCGCCGCTCTCGCCCGAGGAGGGCCGGCTGCCGGCCGCGCGGCCCTGGTGAGCCCCCCGAGCGATCCCGCGCGCGATCTCGCGGCCCTCGTCGCGGCGGCGGGGGAGGGGACGCGGCTCGGCGCCTGGCCCGAGCGCGTCGCGGTCGAGGCCCTCGCCGTCGACAGCCGCGCGGTCGCGCCGGGCACGCTGTTCGTGGCCGTGGCCGGCGCGCGCCTCGACGGCGCCGACTTCGTGCCCTACGCGCTGCGCCAGGACGCCTGCGCGGTGGTGCTGGCCGAGGACGCCGTGGCCCGGGCGGAGGCCGCCGTCGGCCGAAGCGTCGGCGACTGGGGGGTGCCGGTGCTCGCCGTGACACGCCCGCGCGTCTGGCTCGCCCGCGCCGCGGCCGCCTTCCACGGCGCGCAGCCCGAGACCGTGGCGGCAGTCACCGGCACCAACGGCAAGACCTCGACCGCGACCTTCCTGCGCGCGATCTGGGAAGCCGCCGGCGAGCGCGCGGCCAACATCGGCACCACCGGCATCGGCGGGCGCGGCTTCGAGGCCGAGGGACGGCTGACCACGCCCGACCCGCTGGCGCTGCACGCGATCCTCGCGCGGCTCGCGCAGGCGGGCTGCACCCATGCCGCGATGGAGGCGTCGAGCCACGGGCTCGCGCAGGCCCGCCTCGACGGCGTGCGCCTCGCCGCCGGGGCGCTCACCAACATCACCCGCGACCACCTCGACTACCACGCGAGCGCCGAGGACTACGTCGCTGCCAAGCTGCGCCTGTTCCGTGAGGTGCTGCCCGAGGGGGCGGCCGCGGTGCTGAACGCCGACGACCCGGTCTACGGGCGGGCCCGCGCGGCGGCCGAGGCGCGGGGCCTGCGCGTGATCGCGACCGGCCGTGCCGAGGGCGCGGACCTGCGCGTCCTGGATCAGCGCTTCGAGCCCGACGGCCAGAGCCTGACGCTCGCCTGGGCCGGACGGTCCTGGCCGGTGCGCCTGGTGCTGGTCGGCGCCTTCCAGGCCGAGAACGTCGCGACCGCCGCGGCGCTCGCGCTCGCGACCGGCCTCGCCCCCGAGACCGTGTTCCCGGCGCTCTCGCGGCTGGAGACGGTGCGCGGGCGCTTGGAGCTGGCCGGCCGTCGCGCGAACGGCGCGGCGGTCTACGTCCTCTACGCCCACCCCCCCGACGCGCTGGCCGCCGCGATCGCCTCGATCCGCCCGCACGTCGAAGGGCGGCTGGTCGTGGTCTTCGGCGCCGGCGGCGATCGCGATCCGGGCAAGCGCGCGCCGATGGGCCGGGCCGTGGCCACAGGCGCGGACGTCGCGATCCTGACCGACGACAACCCGAGGGCCGAGGACCCGGCCGCGATCCGCGCCGCCGTGCGCGAGGGTTGCCCGGAGGCGATCGAGATCGGCGACCGCGCCGAGGCGATCCTGACCGGCGTCGATGCGCTCGCCGCGCCGGGCGATCTCCTGCTGATCGCTGGCAAGGGCCACGAGCAGGGCCAGGAGGTCGCGGGCGAGACCCGCCCCTTCGACGACGCCGCACAGGCCCGTGCCGCCATCGCCGCGCTCGACGACGACGTCGAGGGGCTGCTCGGATGAGCGCGCTCTGGCCCGCCGCCGAGGCCGCCGACGCCACGGGCGGCGACGCCCGCGGCGACTGGCGGGCCACCGGCGTCTCGATCGACACCCGCACGCTGGCGCCGGGCGATCTGTTCGTGGCCCTGAGCGGCGACGCCCGCGACGGCCACGCCTTCGTCGCCGACGCGCTGGCCCGCGGCGCGGCGGCGGCGATGGTCGCGCGCGTGCCCGAGGGCGTGGCCGAGGACGCCCCCCTCCTGATCGTGGGCGACACGCTCGACGGGCTCCGCGCCCTCGCCGCCGCCGCCCGGGCCCGCACGCGGGCGTGGGTTATCGCGGTGACCGGCTCGGCCGGCAAGACCACCACCAAGGAGATGCTGCGCGCGATCCTCGCGGGCGAGGGCGCGGTCCATGCCGCGGAGGCAAGCTTCAACAACCACTGGGGCGTGCCGCTGACGCTCGCGCGGCTGCCGGCCGACACCGACTTCGCCGTGCTGGAGATCGGCATGAACCACGCGGGCGAGATCCGGCCCCTGACCCGGCTCGCCCGCCCGGACGTGGCCGTGGTCACCACCGTCGCCGAGGCGCACGTCGGCAACTTCGCCGACGGGATCGAGGGCGTCGCCCGCGCCAAGGCCGAGATCTTCGAGGGACTGGGACCGGAGGGCGTCGCCGTCCTGCCGGCCGACAGCGACCACCTCGCCACGCTCGCTGCGGCCGCCGCCCGTGCCCGCCGGATCGCCTTCGGCGCGGCCGGGGACGCGGACTATCGGCTGGTCGAGGCCAGCATCGCCGCCGGCGCCACGGTGGTGCGTGCCCGGCTGCACGGAAAGCCCTGGGCGTTCCGCGTCGGCGCGCCGGGGCGCCACCTCGCCTCGAACGCGCTCGCCGCCCTCGCCGCGGCCGAGGCGGCGGGCTGCGACCCGGCGCGCGCCGCGCTCGCGCTCGGGCGCTGGCAGGCGGGCGAGGGACGCGGCGCGCGCTTCCTGATCGACCTCGGCCCCGGCGGGCGCGACGGGCGGATCGTGCTGATCGACGAGAGCTACAACGCCAATCCCGCCTCGGTGCGCGCCGCCCTCGCCGTGCTCGCCACCGAGATCCCGCGCGACGGCGAGGGACGCATCGCCCGCGGGCGCCGCGTCGCCTTCCTCGGCGACATGCTGGAGCTGGGCGAGGCTGGCGAGGCGATGCACGCGAAGCTCGCCGAGGCGCCCGAGATCGCCGGCGTCGACCGGGTGCACTGCTGCGGCCCGGCGATGCGCGCGCTCTGGGTCGCGCTGCCGGCGGCCAAGCGCGGCACCTGGGCGCCGGACAGCGAGGGGCTGGCCGAGACGGCGCGGCGTTCGCTTGACGCCGGCGACGTCTGCGTGGTCAAGGGCTCGAAAGCGGCGCGGATGGGGCGCGTCGTGGCCGCGGTCAAGGCGCTGGGCCGGACGCGTCCGGCCGACCCCGGCGCCGGGGGGACTTGAGCATCATGCTGCACGAACTGGCCGCGCTCTCGGACGGCGGCGACGTCTTCAACCTGTTTCGCTACATCTCGTTTCGCGCGGGCGGGGCGTTCCTGACGGCGCTCGCCTTCGCCTTCCTGTTCGGGCGTCCGCTGATCTCGCGGCTGAGGCGCTTCCAGAAGAAGGGCCAGCCGATCCGCGACGACGGCCCGGCCTCGCACCTCGTCACCAAGGCGGGCACGCCGACCATGGGGGGCGTGCTGATCCTCGGCGGCGTGCTCGCGGGCACGCTCCTCTGGGCCGATCTCGCCAACGGCTTCGTCTGGATCGTGCTGATGGTGACGGCCGCCTTCGGGCTGATCGGCTTTCTCGACGACTACGCCAAGGTCTCGAAGTTCACCCACAAGGGCGTGCCGGCGAAGGTGAGGCTCGGCGTCGGGCTCGGGGTGTCGCTGGTGGCGGCGTGGTTCGCGACCCTGCTCCAGCCCGAGCCGCTGCAGTTCCAGATCGCGGTGCCGTTCTTCAAGGACGTGCTGATCGGCGTGGGTCTTCTGTATCTGCCCTTCGCCATGCTGGTGATCGCGGGCGCGGCCAACGCCGTGAACCTGACCGACGGGCTCGACGGCCTCGCGATCATGCCGGCGATGATCGCGGCCGGGAGCCTCGGGATCATCGCCTACGTCGTCGGGCGCACCGATTTCACCGACTACCTGCAACTGCACTACGTGCCGGGCACGGGCGAGACGCTGATCTTCTGCTCGGCGCTGATCGGGGCGGGGCTCGGGTTCCTCTGGTACAACGCGCCGCCCGCGATGGTCTTCATGGGCGACACCGGCTCGCTCGCCTTGGGCGGCGCCTTGGGCGCGATCGCGGTCGCGCCCAAGCACGAGATCGTGCTCGCCATCATCGGCGGGCTGTTCGTGATGGAGGCGGTCAGCGTCATCGTGCAGGTCGCGAGCTACAAGCTGACCGGCAAGCGCGTGTTCAAGATGGCGCCCATTCACCACCACTTCGAGCAGAAGGGCTGGCAGGAGCCGACCATCGTTATCCGCTTCTGGATCATCGCGATGATCCTGGCGCTGATCGGGCTCGCGACGTTGAAGGTGCGGTGAAAAATGCCTTCCGATAATCATACGTAGTTGGGTGCGATTGTGGAGAGTAATCATACCAATCAGAATGTCGACCCACATTCTGCTGTAGAATCGTCTCTATCCTCGTTCTTGATTCTAGTTGCATTCTTGGTGGTATCCTTAGTTGTTAAGTCAAAAATCCGGGAATTGGAGGGGCTAGATGGGGAGAGAATTTCGACTTGGGTTTTACTGTCAGACCGCGCACTTTTGCTCATAATTGGTGCTGCGGCATTAAGTTTTTTCTACGATCTGTGGAAGTTATCGAACGTATTAATGTATTCTATGGGTCAGTTTGGCGTATCTTTGTTATTCGCATTTCTTGTAGGTTTTTCGTTAATGGCTATGTGGCCATTTCTGTGGGACAGTATTAGGAATGATATTTCTGAGTCAGCGATGCCAATAGAGCAGCAGGCGCCGGAATGATCCCCGTCCGCACCTTCCCCGACCGCCGCGTCGGCGTGCTCGGCCTCGGCCGCTCCGGACTCGCCACCGCGCGCGCCCTCGCCGCGGGCGACGCCACTCCCGTCCTCTGGGACGACACCGAGGCCGCGCGCGACAAGGCCGTCGCCGAAGGCTTCGAGATCGCCGACCTCGCCCGCGAGCGCGAGGCGGCCTCGCTCAAAGCCCTGATCGTCTCGCCCGGCATCCCGCATCTCTACCCCGAACCCCACCGCGCCGTGCGCGCCGCCTGGGCCGCGGGCGTGCCCGTGGACAACGACGTCGGGCTGTTCTTCCAGGCGATCGGCGTCGTAGGCGCCGAGATCAAGGTCGTCGCCGTCACCGGCTCCAACGGCAAGTCGACCACCACGGCGTTGCTCTCCCACATCATCGCGAGCGCGGGCCGCCCGGTGCAGACGGGCGGCAATATCGGCCGCGCCGTGCTCGACCTCGACCCGCCGCAGGACGGCGAGACCGTCGTCCTCGAACTCTCCAGCTACCAGATCGAACTCGCCCGCGCCTTGGCTCCGGACGTGGCCGTCTTCCTGAACCTCTCGCCCGACCACCTCGACCGCCACGGCGGCATGGGCGGCTACTTCGCGGCCAAGCGGCGGCTGTTCGACATGGGCGCGCCGTCCCGCGCCGTGGTCGGCGTGGACGACGACTACGGCCGCTTCCTCGCGAACGACGCCATCGAGGCGGGTGACGACGCCGAGGGCGGCGCGCAGGTGATCGAGATCGCCACCACCCGCAAGCTCCGCGGCGAGGGCTGGTCGGTCTTCATGAACAAGCGGTTCCTGACCGAATGGCGCTCGGGGCGGCAGGTGGCGGCCGTCGACATGGGGACCGCCCCCGCGCTCCAAGGCGTGCACAACCACCAGAACGCCTGCGCCGCCTGGGCTGCCGCTCGCGCGCTCGGTCTCGGGCCGCGCGCGATCGAACCCGCGCTCAAATCCTTCCCCGGCCTCGCGCACCGCATGGAGCGGATCGGCGACGTGCGCGGTGTGCTCTGCGTCAACGACAGTAAGGCGACCAACGCCGACGCGGCCTCCAAGGCGCTCGCGAGCTACGACCGCATCCGCTGGATCGCGGGCGGGCGCCCCAAGGCGGGCGGCCTCGCGGGGCTGGAGCCGCTGATGGACCGCGTCGCCAAGACCTACCTGATCGGCGAGGCGGCCGAGGGCTTCGCCACTCAGCTCGAAGGCCGGCCCTTCGCCCTCTGCGGCGATCTGGAGAGCGCCTTCCGCGCTGCCGTGGCGGAGGCCGAGCCGGGCGAGGTGGTGCTGCTCTCGCCGGCGGCCGCCTCGTTCGATCAGTTCGCGAGCTTCGAGGCGCGAGGCGAGGCGTTCCGCACCCTCGTCAGCGTGGCGCAGGCGGAAGAGGAGGCAGGCGCATGACCGACTTCACCGCGCGCGGCATGAGCCGCGCCTTCGCCGAGGCCACCGGCCCGGTCGCGCTCGACATCGGCCAGGCCGCGCGGACCTGGTGGGCGGGCATCGACCGCTGGCTCGTCGGCGCCGTGATGCTGCTGGTGGCCGCCGGCCTCGTGCTGGCGCTCGCCGCCTCGCCCCCGCTCGCGCGCGCCAACGATCTCTGGACCTACCACTACGTCGCGCGCCAGGCGGTGTTCGCCGCCCTCGCGCTCGGGGTGATGGTGGCGCTGTCCACGCTCGACGCGCGCACGCTGCGCCGCGGCGGCACGCTCGTCTTCGCCGCCGCCTTCGCCGCCCTCGTCGCGCTGCCCTGGTTCGGCACCGACTTCGGCAAGGGGGCGGTGCGCTGGTTCTCGCTCGGCTTCATGAGCGTGCAGCCCTCCGAGTTCCTGAAGCCCGCCTTCGTGATCGTCGCCGCCTGGCTGATGGCCGGCTCGCTCGACCGCCGCGGTCCGCCGGGGCGGCTGATCTCGGGCGCGCTCGCGGGGCTGATCGCGCTCGTCCTGGCGCTCCAGCCCGCCTTCGGCCAAGCGCTCCTGGTGCTCGCGATCTGGGGCACCATGCTGTTCGTCGCCGGGGTCTCGCCGATCCTGCTCGGCGGCATCGGCGCGCTGGTCGGCGCGGCGCTCGGCGCGGCTTACCTGACCTCCGAGCACGTCGCGCGACGCATCGACGGCTTCCTCGCCCCCGAGGTCGCGGCCAACACCCAGCTCGGCTACGCCGAGAGCGCGATCCGCGAGGGCGGGCTCTGGGGCGTCGGCCCGGCCGCCGGCTCGGTCAAGTGGACGCTCCCCGACGCCCACACCGACTTCATCATCGCCGTCGCGGCCGAGGAGTTCGGGCTCGTCGCCACCCTCGCCATCGCCGCGCTGTTCCTGTTCGTCTCGCTCCGTGCGCTGACGCGGCTCGTCGGCGAGCGATCCGCCTTCGTGCGCCTCGCGGGCACCGGCCTCGCGGTCGCGATCGGAGTGCAGGCCTTCGTCAACCTCGGCGTCGCCGTGCGGCTCCTGCCGGCCAAGGGCATGACGCTGCCGTTCGTCTCCTACGGCGGCTCCTCGATGATCGCCGCGGCGCTGGCGATGGGGGCGCTGCTCGCGCTGACCCGCGACCGGCCCCCCGAGCCGCGCCGGACGCTCGACCCCGAGCCGTCCGCGTGAGCGCGGGCGTCGCGAGGCGCGACACGGGCGGCGCTCTCGCGGCCGGGATCGCGCCGTGAGCGAGCCGCTCCTCGTGATCGCCGCGGGCGGCACCGGCGGGCACATGTTTCCCGCTCAGGCTCTGGCCGAGGTCATGCTCGCGCGCGGCTGGCGGGTCGCGCTCGCCTCCGACCCGCGCGGGCTGCGCTACGCCGGCGGCTTTCCGGACGCCGTCGAGCGGCTGGAACTGGCCTCGGCCACCTTCGCGCGCGGCGGTCTCGGCGCGAGGCTCGCCGCGCCGTTCGCGATCGCGCGCGGCGCGCTCGCGGCCTACGCCCGCTTTCGCCGCGAGCGCCCGGCGGTGGTCGCGGGCTTCGGCGGCTACCCGGCGCTGCCCGCCCTCGCCGCCGCCACGGCGCATCGCCTGCCGCGGCTGATCCACGAGCAGAACGGGGTGCTCGGCCGCGTCAACCGCGCCTTCGCCGCGCGCGTCGACCGGGTGTGCTGCGGCACCTGGCCGGTCGCGAACGCGCCCGAGGGCGCGCCCCTCGTCCACACCGGCAACCCGGTGCGCTCGGCAGCGCTGGCGCTGCGCGAGGCGCCCTACCGCCCCGCGACAGGGGAAGAGCGCGTGCGCCTCCTTGTCTTCGGTGGCAGCCAGGGCGCCTCGGTCTTCGCGCGCGTCGTGCCCGAGGCGGTCGCGCGCCTGCCCGAAGACGTGCGCGCGCGTCTCGCGGTCGCGCAGCAGGTGCGCGACGGGGAGGGCGAGGCGGTCGATCGCGCCTATGCCGCGGCCGGCGTCGAGGCCGAGACGGCGCCGTTCTTCCACGACCTCGCGCGGCGCGTCGCCGAGGCCGCGCTGGTGGTCTCGCGCGCCGGCGCCTCGACGCTGGCGGAACTCACCGCGATCGGGCGCCCCGCGATCCTGGTGCCCTATCCGGCGGCGGCCGACGACCACCAGAGCGCCAACGCCCGCGCGCTGGTCGAGGCGGGCGGGGCGGAGGCGATCGCGGAGGCCGATCTGACCCCCGAACGGCTGGCCGCCGCGCTCGAACGCCTGCTCGCCACCGCTCCCGACGAGGCCGCCGCCATGGCCGAGGCGGCCCGAGCGACGGGTCGGCCACAGGCGGGGGAGGAGTTGGCCGACATCGTCGAGGCCCTCTCGCACGGCGCCGCCGATGCGCGATAGCCCCGGTCCGACCGCGCCGCCGGGCGCGCGCCCCCTGTCCGAGCGAGGGAGAGCCCCATGACCCCGCCCACCGCCCTGCCGGTCGACATCGGCGCGATCCACTTCGTCGGCATCGGCGGCATCGGCATGTCCGGCATCGCCGAGGTGATGCTGAACCTCGGCTACAGGGTGCAGGGCTCGGACGCGCGCGAGAGCGCGATCACCGAGCGCCTCGCCCGCCTCGGGGCGCGGATCTTCATCGGCCAGGCGGCCGAGAACCTGGGCGAGGCCGGCGTGGTGGTGATCTCCTCCGCGATCAAGCCCGGCAACCCCGAGCTGGAGGAGGCCCGCGCCCGCGCGCTGCCGGTGGTGCGCCGCGCCGAGATGCTGGCCGAGCTGATGCGGATGCGCTGGAACGTCGCGGTGGCCGGCACCCACGGCAAGACCACGACCACCTCGATGGTCGCGGCGCTCCTCGACGCGGGCGGCATGGACCCGACCGTGATCAACGGCGGCATCATCCAGGCCTACGGCTCGAACGCGCGCCCGGGCGAGGGGCGCTGGATGGTGGTCGAGGCCGACGAGTCCGACGGCACCTTCGTCAAGCTGCCGGCGACCGTCGCGGTCGTGACCAACATCGATCCCGAGCACATGGACCACTACGGCTCGGTCGAGAAGCTGCGCGCCGCCTTCGACGCCTTCGCCCACAACATCCCCTTCTACGGCGCGCTGGTCGCCTGCATCGACCACCCGGAGGTGCAGTCGCTGATCGGGCGCGTCGACGACCGCCGCGTCGTCACCTACGGCACCTCGCGTCAGGCGGACGTGCGCGCCGACGACATCCGCCACGAGGACGGCGGCGTGCGCTTCGAGCTGGTGCTGCGGGGCGTTTCCGAAGGTCCCCGCCAAGGGCGGGAGGACGAGGCGCGCACCGTCTCGCTCCGGATGCCCGGCGAGCACAACGCGCTGAACGCGCTCGCCGCGATCGCGGTCGCGCGCGAGCTGAGGATCGAGCTCGACGACATCGTCGCGGGGCTGGCCGGCTTCGAGGGCGTCCATCGCCGCTTCACCCGCGTGGGCAGCTGGCAGGGCGTCGAGATCGTCGACGACTACGGCCACCATCCGGTCGAGATCGCCGCCGTGCTCAAGGCGGCGCGCGCGGCGGCCAAGGGGCGGATCATCGCCGTGCATCAGCCGCACCGCTACTCGCGACTGGCGGACTTGTTCCGCGACTTCTGCGCCGCCTTCAACGACGCCGACGTGGTCGCGATCACGGATGTCTACGCCGCGGGCGAGGCCCCGATCGACGGCGTCTCGCGCGACGCGCTGGTCGGCGGCCTGCGCGCGCACGGCCACCGCTCGGCCCACGCGCTGCGCGGGCCGGAGGGCCTGGCCCCCTTCGTCGCCGAGCACGCGCGGGCGGGCGACACGGTGATCTGCCTCGGCGCGGGCAACATCACCGCCTGGGCGAACGCGCTGCCGGACGAGTTGGCCACGCTCGGGGCGGCGGAGGCGTTTCCGAAGGTCCTCGCCCCCAGCGAGAAGACCGGGACGTGAGCGACGACACCGCAGCGGCGTGGCGGGGGTCGGGGGGCGCACTAATCGACCGTCTCCCGCCCGTCCGCGGCCGGCTCACCCCGGACCGCCCCCTCGCGCCGATCGCCTGGCTGCGCGTCGGCGGGCCGGCCGAAGTGCTGTTCCAGCCCGCCGACGCCGACGACCTCGCCGATTTCCTCGCGAACCTGCCAGCGGACGTCCCCGTCACCCCGCTCGGCGTCGCCTCCAACCTGATCGTGCGCGACGGCGGCTTGCCGGGCGTGGCGATCCGGCTCGGGCGCGCCTTCGCCGCCGTCGAGGCGCTCGACGGCTACCGCCTGCGCGCGGGCGCCGCCGCGCTCGATTCGGCCGTCGCTAAGGCGGCCGCGGCGGCCGGCATCGACGGCCTCGCGTTCCTGCGCACCATCCCCGGCACCATCGGCGGCGCGGTCAAGATGAACGCCGGCTGCTACGGCACTTACACGGCAGACGTCGTCGAGAGTGTCGAGTTGATCCGGCGCGACGGCACGCGCGAGACCTGGGGGGCGGCCGATCTCGGCTTCGCCTACCGCGCCTCGGCCGTGCCCGACGATGCCGTGGTCGTCTCGGCGGTCCTGCAAGGCCGGCCCGGCGAGCCCGCGGCGATCGAGGCGCGCATGGCCGAGCTGGTCGCCCGCCGCGCCGCCTCGCAGCCGGTGGACGAGCGTTCCTGCGGCTCGACGTTTCGCAACCCGGCCGGCTATTCCTCGACCGGCGAGGCGGGCGATCCGATGACGCTCAAGGCCTGGAAGCTGATCGAGGACGCGGGCTGTCGCGGCCTGACCCTCGGCGGCGCCAGGATCTCGGAGAAGCACGCCAACTTCCTGGTGAACGCCGGCGGCGCCACGGCGGCCGAGCTGGAGGCGCGCGGCGAGCGGGTCCGCGCGCGCGTTCGTGCAACCTCGGGGCACGATTTGGTCTGGGAAATCGCGCGGATCGGCGTTACAACTTCGAAATAATCCGGCGGCACGGACCGCCGGACCCGGACACCGCACAAGAAACAGCGGGCCGGCGAGGACGGGGCAGGCATGTCGGGCAGGACGCTTCCCCGCGTGGCAGTGCTGAAGGGCGGCTTGTCCGCCGAACGCGAGGTCTCGCTCGTCTCGGGTGAGATGTGCGCGAACGCGCTGCGAGACGCGGGTTACAGGGTGGACGAGATCGACGCGGGTCGCGACATCGCGGCGCGTCTCGAGGGCGTGCGGCCGGAGGTCGTGTTCAACGCGCTCCACGGGCGCTGGGGCGAGGACGGCGCGGTCCAGGGCCTGCTCGAATGGATGGCGATCCCCTACACCCATTCGGGCGTCGGCGCCTCCGCGCTCGCCATGGACAAGGCCCGCGCCAAGATCGTGTTCTCGGCCAACGCCCTGCCGGTCGCCGAGAGCCTGGTGGCCGAGCGCGAGGCGATCGCGCGCGCCCACCCGATGGACCCGCCCTACGTGGTCAAGCCCGTCAACGAGGGCTCCTCGGTCGGGGTCGTCATCGTGCCCGAGGGGGCGAACGCGCCGGCGAGCCTGCCGGGCGACGCGCCCGCGCGGCTGATGGTCGAGCGCTTCGTGCCGGGGCGCGAGCTGACCGTCTCGGTGCTCGGCGACCGCCCGCTCGGCGTGACCGAGATCATCGCCGAGGGCTGGTACGACTACCACGCCAAGTACGCGCCCGGCGGCTCGCGCCACGTGTTCCCGGCCGAGATCCCGGCCCCGGTCGCCGCGCTCGCGATGGACCACGCGCTCGTCGCCCACCGCGCGCTCGGCTGCCGCGGGCTCACCCGCACCGACTTCCGCTGGGACGAGACGCGCGGCGAGGCCGGGCTGATCGTGCTGGAGACCAACACCCAGCCGGGCATGACGCCGACCTCGCTCGCGCCCGAGCAGGCCGCGCACGTCGGCATGGACTTCGCCGCGCTCTGCGCCTGGCTGGTGGAGGACGCCTCGTGCGATCGATGAGGACGCCGCGTCGGCCGGGGCCCTCGCGCCTCGCCTTCCGTCTGCGCCGCACCTGGGCGATCCCGGCGGTGCGCTCGGGCGTGCTGGTCTACGCCCCGATCGCGCTTCTCGGCCTGCTCGGCTGGCGCGCGGTCGCCGACGACGGGTTGCGTCGCGCGGCCGAGGCGAAGGTGGCCGCGGCCTGGGAGGCGCTGGTCGCCCGTCCCGAGTTCGCGCTCGAAGGCGTGGCGATCGAGGGTGCGGGGCCGTGGCTGACGGCGGCGATCCATCGCGAGCTGGCGCTGCCGCGCGGGCAGTCCTCGCTCGCCGTCGACGTCGAGGACCTGCGCACCCGCGTCGAGGCCATGGGCGGCGTCGCCGACGCGCTCGTGCGGCTCGACCCGCGCGGCGTGCTGCGCGTCACGGTGGTCGAGCGTCCCCCGGTCGCGCTCTGGCGCGACGGCGACGGCGCCCTCTGGCGGGTGTCGATCGACGGCACGGTGGTCGGGCCGGCCGCGCGGCGGGCGCAGCACCCGGAGCTGCCGGTGCTGATCGGCGCGGGCGCGACCGGGGCGGTCGGCGAGGCGCTGGCGCTGATGGCGCTCGCGCCCGATCTGATCGCGCGCACGCGCGCCTTCGTGCGGGTCGGCGAGCGGCGCTGGGATCTCGCGCTCGAAGGCGAACGGCGGATCATGCTGCCCGAGCGCGATCCGGGCGCGGCGCTCGGGACGGCGGCGCGGCTGCACCGGCGCTTCGAGCTGTTCGACCGCGACCTCGCCGCGCTCGACCTGCGCCTGCCCGGTCGCCCGACCGTCCGGTTGAGCGGGACCTCGGCCGCCGAGGTGGCCGAGGCGCTGGCCGACATCAGACCGGGGCTCGCCACGCCATGAACGTCCACGCCTTCGAGACCTGGCGGGCCATGCGCGCGCGCCTCCACGCCGGGCTGAAGCGCGGCCGGCTCGGCGTGATCGACGTCGGCAGCGCCAAGATCACCTGCCTCGTGCTCGCGGTCGATCCCTCGCGGCTCGGCCTCGCTACCCGCGGGCCGCTCGACGCCGGCGCGGACCGCCTCGCCTCGATGCTCCAGGGCGCGGTCGAGGTGGTGGGCTCGGCCTCGGTGCAGAGCCACGGCATCCGCCGCGGCGAGATCGTCGACATGGAGGAAGCCTCGCGGGCCATGCGCCTCGCGCTGATCACCGCCGAGGGGCGCGCGCGCCCGCGCGTCGAGCGGGGCGATCAGGTGGTGGTCGGCTTCTCCGGCGGGCGGCCCGAGAGCTTCTCGACCGTGGGCGAGGTCGAGATCGAGACCGGCACCGTCACCGACGACGACATCGCCCGCGCGCTCGCCGAGGCGCCCGATCCGCCGATCGGGCAGGGCCGCGCGGTGCTGCACGCCCAGCCGGTGGAGCTCGCGCTCGACTTCCGCGCGGGGCTGACCGACCCGCGCGGCATGACCGGGCGGCGGCTCTCGGTCGCGATCCACGTCGTCGCCGTGGACGCGCGCCCGCTCGCCGACCTGATCGCCTGCCTGCGCCGTTGCGACGTCGAGGTCGCGGGGGTCGCGAGCGCGTCCTACGCCGCGGGCCTCGCCGCCCTCGTCGAAGACGCGCGCCGGCTCGGCGCCGTGGCGATCGATCTCGGCGCGGGCTCCACGGGCCTCTCGGTGTTCCTGCGCGACCACCTGGTCTGCGTCGACGGCGTGCGCTTCGGCGCCGAGCGCGTCACCGCCGACATCGCCGCGGGGCTCGCGGTCAGCGAGACGACGGCCGAGCGGCTGAAATGCCGCCACGGCGGCGTGATCGCGACCGGGGCCGACGACCGCGAGGCGGTCGACGCGCCGCGCCTCGGCGAGGAGGAGGCGCCCGAGCGGCGCATGATCAGCCGCGGCATGCTGATCGGCGTGATCCGCCCGCGCGTCGAGGAGACGCTGCGCGCGGTCAAGGCGCGGCTGGAGGCGCACGGCGTCGACCGAATGCCCGGCTGCTCGCTGGTGCTGACCGGGGCGGGCAGCTCGCTCACCGGTATGGACGAGCTCGCCACCCGCGTGTTCGGCCGCCGCCCGCGCATGGGCCGCCCGCCGCGAATCGCCGGGCTCGACGCCCGCCTCGCCGGGCCCGAGAGCGCGGCCGCCGTCGGTCTCGCGGCCTACGCGCTCAGCCCGCACGACGAGCTGTGGGACTTCGAGGCGCCGCGGCGCGTCTCGGCGGTCGGCCGCGCCACGGAGATCGTGCGGTGGATCAGGACGTCGTGGTGAGGCCCGCGGGCCGCGCCACGGCCCTCGCCGGCGCGGACGCGCGGCGAGAGAAGGACGCTCCGGGCCGCGAGGCGGCGGGCCGGAGCCTGTGGATAGCGTGTAACACGGGGAAAGACTCGATTCGCGGGTGACGGCTCACGGCGGATCGGTTAGCGTTTTTTCCACAAGATCGAGCGTTGAGGCGCTCCGGACGACACAAGATGCGTGAACGCATCGGCGGCCGGGGCAGGGAGCAGCAAAAAGGCGAGACGATGGCCCTCAATCTCAAGGACGTCGAGGACGACGACCTGCGCGCGCGCATCACGGTGTTCGGCGTCGGCGGCGCGGGCGGCAACGCGATCAACAACATGATCGAGAAGCAGCTCGCCGGCGTCGAGTTCATCGCCGCCAACACCGACGCGCAGGCGCTCGGCAATTCCCGCGCGGAGCGGCGCATCCAGCTCGGCCAGGGCGTGACCCGCGGGCTCGGCGCGGGCTCGAAGCCCGAGGTCGGCGCGAAGTCGGCCGAGGATTCGATCGACGAGATCGCCGCCAACCTCGAAGGCGCGCACATGTGCTTCATCACCGCCGGCATGGGCGGGGGCACCGGCACCGGCGCCGCGCCCGTGGTCGCGCGCATCGCGCGCGAGATGGGCATCCTGACCGTCGGCGTCGTGACCAAGCCCTTCCAGTTCGAGGGCAACCGCCGCATGAAGCTCGCCGAGAACGGCGTGTCGGAGATGCAGCGCTTCGTCGACACGCTGATCGTGATCCCGAACCAGAACCTGTTCCAGGTGGCCTCCGAGCGCACCACCTTCGTCGAGGCCTTCCAGCTCGCCGACGACGTGCTCTACCAGGGCGTCCAGGGCGTCACCGACCTCATGGTCCGTCCCGGCATGATCAACCTCGACTTCGCCGACGTCCGCTCGGTGATGGAGGAGATGGGCAAGGCGATGATGGGTACCGGCGAGGGCGAGGGCGACACCCGCGCCATCGACGCCGCCGAGAAGGCCATCGCCAACCCGCTGCTCGACGAGGTGTCCTTGCGCGGCGCCAAGGGCGTCCTGATCAACATCACGGGCGGCTACGACCTGACGCTGTTCGAGATGGACGAGGCCGCCAACCGCATCAAGGACGAGGTGGACGCCAACGCGCTCATCAAGTTCGGCTCGGCGATCGACCCGGAGATGGAAGGCCGGATGCGCGTGAGCGTGGTCGCCACCGGCATCGACGCGGTCGAGGCCGAGGCCCAGGTGCCGGAGGACGAGGCCCCCGCGCGGCGGCGGCCGACGCTGACCGAGGCCGCGGGCGTCGAGGCGCTGCGCGGCGGCGGTCGCCCGCGCGTCGAGCCGGCCGAGCACCGCCCGCAGGGCGGCTCGCGCACGCCCGTGGCCGAGCCGGCC
>JBHJHI010000098.1:0-26734 GCA_050330995.1 Paracoccaceae bacterium | reverse complement strand
AAGCGCGGGGCTTCGGCGCCGGGACGCGGCCGGCCGGCGGCGATCCCCGGCTCGACGACGCGGCAAGCAGCGCGGCCCGCGGCGTCGCCGCGACCGTGCCCCCGCGCGCCCGAACGCCCAACACCGAAGCGCCGCCGGACGCCGCGAGCGGGCGGCCCCCGGCGTCCGGGCGCGTCATACGACCACCGAGATCGCCACGGTGCCGGCGGCGCCGATGATGCCGAGGGCGATCGCGGCCGATACCGCGGCGGTCGCGAGGCCGACCAGGAGCCAGAGCCCGTCGCGCGCGCTGAGCGCGAGCGCGAGCGCGAGCACGATGATGGCGATCGCGGGCATCGAGTTGGCGAAGGAGATCGGCAGGAACAGGAACACGCCCATGAGCAGCATGGCCGCACCGGCCACGCGCTCGGCGAGGCGGCGCGAGGCCGGCCAGAGCCTCGGCCGCGCGAGCCGCTCGAAGCGCTCGACGTAGGGCACGAGCCGCTCGACGAGGCGCGCGAAGCCGGCGCGCTCGACCGAGCGCGCGCGCACGAAGCCGGGCAGCCAGACGTTCGGGCGCCCTGCGAGCAGCTGGAAGGCGAGCAGCATCAGCGGCATCCCGAAGAAGATCGACGAGCCCGGCAGCACCGGCAGGATGTTCGGCGCGGCGAACAGGATCAGCAGCGGCGCGAAGCCGCGGTCCCAGAGCCCGTCGACCAGCGCGCCGAACGCGACGCGCTCGCCGTCCCCGGCGGCGATCTCGCGCAGGAGGCGCGACAGCCGGCGCGGCGGCTCGGGCGCGGCACGGGCGGCGGGCGCCCGGCCGCCGGCGGGGGCGCCGCCTCCCGCCGCCTCAGTCGGCCGCATGGGAGCCGGCCGCGTGGGGCGCGCGCCGGAGCGACAGCGCGACGCCGCCGGCGAGGATCGCGAGCGTCACGCCGAGCGAGAGCGCCGCCGGCACCTTCTCGATGCCCATCGCCTCGGCGCCGAGCACCTTCGCGCCGATGACGATCAGCACGAGCGCGAGCGCGCGGTCGAGATAGACGAAGCGCTCGAGCATCGCCGAGAGCGCGAAGAACAGCGCCCTGAGCCCGAGGATGGCGAAGACGTTCGAGGTCAGCACCACGTAGGGATCGGTGGTGATCGCGAAGATCGCCGGGATCGAGTCGAGCGCGAACATCGCGTCGGCGAGCTCGACCATCACCAGCGCGAGGAACAAGGGCGTCGCGAACAGCGCTAGCCGGCCCGCGGCGTCGGGCCGGCGCACGAAGAAGCGCGCGCCGTGCAGGCGGTCGGTGACGTTGAGGTGGCGGCGCAGGAAGCGCAGCACCGGGCTCGCGCCGATGTCGTGGGTCTTCCGCGCGCCCGCGAGCATCCGCACGCCGGTGGCCACGAGGAACAGCGCGAACAGGAGCAGCACCCACTCGAACTCGGAGACGATGGCCGCACCGGCGGCGATCATCATGCCGCGCAGCACCACGACGCCGAGGATGCCCCAGACCAGCACGCGGTGCTGGTATTCGCGCGGGATGCCGAAGTGGGCGAAGACGAGCGCGATCACGAAGATGTTGTCGAGCGCGAGGCTCTTCTCGAGCACGAAGCCCGTCAGGTAGTGGAGCGCCGCGGTCTGGCCGATCTCGGCCCAGACGACGGCGGAGAAGCCGAGGCCGAGGGCGACGTAGAGGGCCGACAGGCGCAGGCTCCCGGCGACGCCGATCGCGCGGCTCTCCCGGTGCAGCACGCCGAGATCGAGGGCGAGAAGACCGGCCACGACGCCGAGGAAGCCGAGCCACAGCCAGAGCGGCTTGCCCATGAGGTCGACGAGAAGGAGGTCCATGTGCGTCGTCCGGCCGCCGTGCGCCTGGTCGTCCCCGGACGGGCACGGACCGCTTCCATGCCGCCCTCGCGCTGCGGGCGCCAAGGCAGATGGGAGGCGGCGCGCCGCGCGACAACGCCCCGTCGGCCGGCCGGCGACGAATCGCGGGCGGGACGCACGAGAACGCCGCGCGGGACGCGAGCCGTCCCGGTCCGGCCCGGAGCCGTGGGGTCGGGACCCACCGCCGCGGTGCCGCCGGCCTTGCCCGGAGCACGGCCCCCCGGCCGCCCCGTCCGCGTCCTGCCGCGGCGAAAGCGCCCGGCGCCGTCCGATGCGGCCTCGACGGCTGGACCGGGCGGCCCAACGTCCCATCCTGACCATGCGGGAGGTGTCGGATCATGGACTGGCAAGCGCTCGCACGGGCGGGTCTCGCGCTCGCCGTGGCGACGACGGGCACCCTCGCGCTCGCTCAGGGCGCGGCGCCGGTGGAGACGGCGACCCTCGAGGCGCGCGCCGTCGTCGAGCGTGTCCGGCTCGTCGGCACCGTGGTCGCGCCGCGCACCGCGCGCGTCTCGACCGAGATCGCGAGCCGGGTCGCGGCGATGGAGGTCGCGCTCGGGCGCCGGGTCGAGGCCGGCGACGCGCTCGTGACGCTCGACGCGACGCTGGAGCGGCTCGATCTCGAGCGGACCGAGGCGATGGCCGCGGCGGACGAAGCCCGCCTCGACGACGCGCGGCGCCAGTTCCGCGACGCCGAACGGCTGGCGGCCGGCAACAACCTGCCCGAGAACGAGGTCGACACGCGCCGCGCCGCCGTGGCGATCGCGGAGGCCGAACTCGCGCAGGACCGCGCCGAGATCCGGCGGCTGAGCGAGCGGGTCGAGCGCCACGTCGTGCGCGCCCCCTTCGACGGCGTCGTCACCGAGCGGATGACCGAAGCCGGTGAGTGGGTCGAGCCCGGCACGGCGGTGGTCGAGGTGGTCGCCGCCGACGCGCTCGTCGTCGATCTGCCGGTCCCGCAGCGCTACTACCCGCGCGTCGCGCCGGGGACGGCGGTGCGCCTCGGCTTCGAGGCGATCGCCGGACGCACGCTCGACGCCGAGGTCGTCGTGCGCGTGCCGCGAAGCGATCCGGCGGCGCGCACCTTCACCCTGCGGGTCCGGCCGCTCGCCGAGGGTCTGCCGATCGCGCCCGGCATGTCGGCGAGCGCGACGCTCTCGCTCGACACCGGCCGCGAGGCGGTGGTGGTGCCGCGCGACGCCCTCACCCGCCGGCCCGACGGGCGCACCACGGTCTGGGTCGTCGCCGGAGAGGGCTCGCCGACGGTCGAGGAGCGCGTGGTCGAGACCGCCGGCGCCGCCGGCGACGGCACGGTCTACGTCCGGCGCGGCGTCGAGCCCGGCGAGGCGGTGGTCATCCGCGGCAACGAGGCGCTCTCGCCCGGTCAGGCAGTCGAGCCGCGGGCGGGCGCGGGCTGATGTTCGAGGCGATCGTCCGCAACGGCACGCTCGTCGCCGTCGTCGGCCTCCTGGTGTGCATCCTCGGCCTCGTCGCGGCGCTGCGCGTGCCGGTGCAGATGATCCCGGACCTGGAGGTGCGCGCGGTCACGATCGAGACCCGCTGGCCCGGCGCGACGCCGCAGGACATCGAGAAGGACATCCTGATCGAGCAGGAGGAATACCTTCGCACGATCCCGAGCCTTGAGCGGCTGATCTCGCGCGCGAGCAGCGGCGTCGCCGAGATCGAGCTGGAATTCCCCTACGACGTCGACATCACCGAGACCCTGATCCGCGTGAACAACGCGCTCAACCAGGTGCCCGACTACCCCGAGAACGTCGACCAGCCGCGGATCTACGCGGCGTCGTTCTCGGCCAACGCGTTCATGTATTTCTACGTCTCGCCGCTCGACGGCAACCCGCGCGACCTCGACATGCCGATGATGCGCGATTTCGTCGAGGACTACGTGCGCCCGCGGATGCAGTCGGTGCCGGACGTCGCCGAGATCGAGGTCGAGGGCGGCGCCGCGCGGCAGGTGCAGGTGATGCTCGACGCCGAGCGGCTCGCCGAGCGCGACGTCGCGGTCGCCGAGGTGCGCGCCGCCCTCGACGCGCGCAACGTCGACGTCTCGGCCGGCGAGGTCGAGAGCGGCAAGCGGCGCTACCTGCTCCGCACGGTCGGACGCTTCGAGGACGTGGCCGCGATCGAGGATCTGGTCGTGCGCCGCTCGGGCGACGCGCTGATCCGCCTCGGCGATCTCGCCCATGTCCGCTTCGACCACGCCGAGGAGACCGCGCGCAGCTTCGTCGCCGGCCAGCCCGTCATCAGCCTGTCGGTGCGCCGCGAGGCCGGCTCGAACGTCATCGACATCAAGTACGCGATGCTCGCCGAGGTCGAGGCGATCAACCGCGAGCTTCTGGAGCCCGCCGGCATGCGCCTCGGCCTCACGGCCGAGGACGCGGGCTACGTCGAGGCCTCGATCGCGAACGTCTGGCAGAACCTCGCCCTCGGCGCCGCGCTCGCGACGGCGGTGATGTTCGCGTTCCTGCGCTCCTGGCGCGCGACGGCGGTCGGCGTGCTCGGCATCCCGATCTGCACCATCGCCGCCTTCATCGGCCTCCTGGCGTTCGGGCGCACGATCAACGTGATCTCGCTCGCGGGCGTCGCCTTCGCCATCGGCATGACCCTCGACAACTCGATCGTGGTGCTGGAGGCGATCGACCAGGCGCGACGCCGCGGGCTCGACCGGGTGCGGGCCGCGATCGAGGGGGCGCGCTCGGTTTGGACGGCGGTGGTCGCCTCGACCTTCACCACCGTGCTCGTGTTCGTGCCGATCCTGTTCATCGAGCTGGAGGCGGGTCAGCTCTATTCCGACGTCGCGGTGGCGGTCTCGGCCTCGATCCTGTGCTCGATGCTGGTCGCGGTGACGGTCGTGCCCGCGGCAGCCGCGCGGCGCGATCTTGCCGGCGCGGGTATGGGCGGGTCGCGAGGGCCGGGGCGGATCGAGCGCGCGGTGGCGTGGCTCACCCGCGGCATCGCGCGTCCGGCGGC
The DNA here is from genome assembly GCA_050330995.1 of Paracoccaceae bacterium. Taxonomy (GTDB): domain Bacteria; phylum Pseudomonadota; class Alphaproteobacteria; order Rhodobacterales; family Rhodobacteraceae; genus Thermohalobaculum. The sequence continues at coordinate 21,891 of JBHJHI010000098.1, read as the reverse complement.
GGTGATCGCCGCGACCGTGGCCGCGAGCGCGGCGATTGTCCTCTTCCTGACGCCGCCCGCCTCGTATCTGCCCGAGGGCGAGGAGCCGAAGACCTTCGCCTCGATGAACGCGCCGCCCGGCTACAACCTGGAGACGATGACCGCGATCGGGCGCGAGATAGAGGCGCGCTTTCTGCCCCATGTCGGCGCCGATCCGGGGCCGTTCCTCGCCGGCGAGACCGATATCCCGCCGATCCGCTATCTGAACCTCGGCATCGGGCCGCAGAGCCTCAGGATCATCTCCGAGACGGTCGAGCCCGGCCATCTCGGCGCGCTGATGGACGCGCTGACCGAGGCCTACGAGCGCTATCCGGGGATGCGCGCCTTCGCCGCGCGCGGCTCGATCATCTCCTCGAACGACGGCGGCACGCGCTCGGTCAACCTCGACGTCTCCGGGCCCGATCTCGCGGCGGTCTACGCCGTCGCGCGCGAGGCCTACGCCCGCGCGGGCGAGGTGTTCGACGGCCCGCGCCTCAACGCCCAGCCGCCGACGCTGTCGCTGTCGCAGCCGCTCGTCGAGATCCGCCCCGACTGGGCGCGCGCGGCCGAGCTCGGCCTCGACACCGGCGCGCTCGGCTGCGCGGTGGCCTCGATGACCGACGGCGCCTTCGCCGGCGAGTTCTTCCGCGGCGACGACAAGGTCGACATCTACTTCTACTCCTCGGATCGTGCCGCCTCGTTCGAAGGGCTCGGCCAGCTTCCCCTCTACACCGAGGCCGGCGTCGTGCCGCTCGGGGACATCGCCGAGATCCGCCAGACCGTCGACACCTCGACGATCCGGCGCATCGACGGGCGGCGCACGGTCACGCTCAACGTGATCCCCCCGCCCGGCATCCCGCTGGAGACGGGCGTGGCGCGGGTGCGCGACGACCTCGTCGGCGCGATGCGCGAGGAGGGCGCGATCCCGACGGGCGTGCGCGTCGACATCTCGGGCGCCTCCGACCAGCTCGACGCGACGCAGGCGGCGATCGCGGAGAACTACGTCGTGGCGGTGGCGATCGTGTATCTCCTGCTGGTCGCGATCTTCGGCCACTGGGGCCTGCCGTTCCTGATCATGACGGCGATCCCGCTCGGCGTCGCGGGCGGCATCCTCGGCCTCGTGGCGCTGAACGCGGCGGGGGGGCTCCTGCCGCTCGTCGGGCTCGGCGAGATCGACCAGCCCTTCGACATGATCTCGATGCTCGGCTTCCTGATCCTGATGGGCACGGTGGTGAACAACCCGATCCTGATCGTCGAGCGCGCCGTCGCCAACGCGCGCGAGGCCGGCATGGCCGCGCGCGAAGCGGTGTCTGAGGCGGTGGGCTCGCGCCTGCGCCCGATCGCGATGTCGACGATCACCACCGCCTGCGGGCTCGCGCCGCTCGTGTTCATCCCCGGCGAGGGCACCGAGCTCTACCGCGGCGTCGGCGCGATCGTGCTGTTCGGCATCCTCGGCGCGGCGCTGGTCTCGCTCACCTTCCTGCCGGCGCTCACCGCGCTCGTCCTCGCCCGCGGCGAGCGCTCGCGCCCGGCGCCGACGGCGGGCTGACGGCCGGTGCCTCGGTCTATCGCGCCGGGCGGCGTTCCACGTCCTCGGTCGTTCCGCCGTCCCGGCGCCAAGCGCGGAGGAAAGGGGGGCGGACGCCGTAGTGCGATCGACACCGGGCAGGCGGCGACGGACGGGAGACGATCGCGCCTCGGCCCGACCGACGGCGCGGCACGAGCACGTGGCGAATCAGACGATCCCGGCCGTGCGCAGGTGCGCGATCGTCTCGGCGTCGTAGCCGGCCTCGGCGAGGACCGCGTCGGTGTCGGCGCCGAGATCCGGCGCGGGACGGCGCAGCCGGCAGGGCGTCGCCGAGAGCTTCAGCGGAAAGCCGGTCATGCGCACCCGGCCGTGGCCGGGGTGGTCGACGTCGAGCACCATCTCCTGCGCCGCCACCTGGGGGTCGTCGAGCGCCTCGGCGAGGCTCTGGACGCGCCCGCAGGGCACGCCCGCGCGGTTCAGCCGCGCGATCCAGTTCGCCTGCGTGTCGGCGCCCATGCGCTCGTCGATCATCGCGCCCAGCTCGGCGCGGCGCTCGACGCGCTTGGCGTTGGTGTCGAAGCGCGGGTCGTCGAGCAGCGCCTCCAGGCCGAGTTCGCCGAGGAAGCGGCGCAGCACCGGCGTCGTCGACGGCGCGACCGCCACCGGGCCGTCGGCCGCGTGGAACAGCCCGTAGGGCGAGGCGACGGGGTGGTCGTTGCCGGACGGCGCGAGCGGCGCCCCGGTCGCGAGCTGCGAGGCGGTGAGGTAGGCGAGCATCGACATCGTCGACATCATCATCGAGGCCTCGACCCGCTGGCCCGCTCCCGTCGTCTCGCGCGCGTGCAGCGCCGAGACCGTGCCGAGGGCCGCGTAGAGCCCGGCGATCAGGTCGGTCAGCGGCGCCGCGGCGCGCATCGGCCCGGTCTCGGCCGTGCCGTTCGTGGCCATGAAGCCCGACATCGCCTGGGCGATGAAGTCGAAGGCCGGGCGGTCGCGGTAGGGCCCCTCCGAGCCGTAGCCGTTGACGCTCGCGACCACGAGGCGCGGGTTGATCTCTTCGAGGCGCGCCTTCGTCAGACCCATCTCGTCGAGCACGCCGGGGCGGAAGTTCTCGGTCAGCACGTCGGCGTCGGCGAGCAGGCGCTCCAGCACGGCCCGGCCCTCGGGCGCGCGCAGGTCTAGCGTCAGCGAGCGCTTGTTGCGGTTGAACGAGGCGAAGTACCACGACAGCCCGTCGACGATCGCGCCCTGGCCGCGGATGTGGTCGCCGCGACCGGGCGGCTCGATCTTGACCACGTCGGCGCCGAGATCGCCGAGCAGCATCGCGCAGAACGGCCCCGAGAGGATGCGGGTGAGGTCGATTACGCGCACGCCCGCGAGCGGCTGCTCGCCTTCTCTACCCGCGAGCGGCTGCTCGCCCGCTCTATTCGTGAGCGGCTGCTCGCCTGCTCCACCCGCCAGCGGCTGCGCGTCCGTCGCCTCGGGGGGTGTCCCGGGCGGGGTCCCGGCGCTCATCCCGTGGCCGTCGCCGTCAGCCCCGGATCGTGGCGGCGCAGCCTCGGGCCGGCCTTCATCACCTGTCCCGGCAGCTCGCGCCCCATCAGGCGCTGCGCCAGGTGCGCCGCCTCGATCAGCCGGTCGAGATCGACGCCGGTGTCGTAGCCGCTCTCGTTCAGGAGATAGACGAGGTCCTCGGTCGAGACGTTGCCGGTCGCGCCGGCGGCGAAGGGGCAGCCGCCCAATCCTCCGACCGAGGCGTCGTAGTGCGTCACCCCCTCGCTGAGGCCGGTCATCACGCAGGCGAGCCCGACGCCGCGGGTGTTGTGGAAGTGCAGCCCGACGTCGAGGCCGGGCGCGGCCTCGCGGATCGCGCGGACCGCGGCGCGCACGGTCGCGGGCGTGGCCATGCCGGTGGTGTCGCCGAGGCCGACGCGGCGCGCGCCGAGGCTCTGGTAGCGCGCGGCGATCGAGGCGACCTGGTCGGGCGGCACGATGCCCTCGAAGGGACAGCCGAAGGCGGTGGCGATGCCGCCCTCGACCTCGATGCCGCTCGCGCGCACGGTCTCGATCATGCCCTCCAGCGCGCCGAGCGACTGCGCCACCGTGCGGTTCACGTTCTTGAGGTTGTGCGTCTCGGAGGCCGAGACGACGGTGTGGACAGCGTCGATCGCGGTCGCGGCGGCGCGCTCGGCGCCGCGCTGGTTGGCGATCAGCGCCGAGATCACCGCGCCCTCGGGGCGGTCCACGCCCTCGATCACCGCCTCGGCGTCGGCGAGCTGGGGCACCGCCTTCGGGCTCACGAAGGAGGTGATCTGCATGTGGCGGACGCCGCTCGCGAGGAGCGCGTTCGCGAGCGCGATCTTGTCCTCGGTGGCGAGCAGCGCCTTCTCGATCTGCAGCCCGTCGCGCAGGCCGACCTCGCAGACGGTGACGTGCGTGCCCTCCGGCACGGGGCTGTGCGTGCCCTCCGGCACGGGGGTGGGCATGGGCGCTCCTCCCGGTCTTCGAGGCGCTCTCGCGGCGCCATTGCACGGGCCGCACGGCCTCGCCATAGTCCCTCAACCAAACCAAAAACGACAGGGAGGACAAGCATGCGCATCGCGCTCGCCGCGGCACTGGCCGCGCTCGCCGTCGCCTCGCAGGCCCCGGCGCAATCCTTCGAGCCCGAGAACGTCGAGTGCATCGCGCCGGCCGCGCCGGGCGGCGGCTGGGACTTCACCTGCCGCAAGGTGTCGAGCCTGCTCACCGAGCAGGACCTCGTCGACGGCTCGATCAAGGTGACCAACATGCCCGGCGCCTCGGGCGCGGTCGCCTACGCCAACGTCGCCTCGAAGCGCGCGGACGACCCGAACCTGATCGTGGCGACCTCGACGGTGGGCATCACCAACATCGCGCAGGGCAAGTACCCCGCCGGCGTCGACGAGATGCGCTGGCTCGCCATGCTCGGCGCCGACGTGGCCGTGGCCATGGTCAACAAGGGCAGCGACTTCGAGACGCTCGACGGGCTGATGCAGGCGATCGCCGAAGCGCCCGGCGACTTCGTCGCCGGCGGCTCCTCGCCGATCGGCGGCTGGGATCATATCCGCCTCCTGATGCTCGCCGAGGAGGCCGGCCTCGCGACCGAGGACCTCTCCAAGATCCGCTGGGTCGAGTACTCGGGCGGCGGCGACGCGGTCACGCAGCTCATGGGCGAGCACCTCGACCTCGTGCTCACCGACATCGGCGAGATCGGCGGCTTCATCCGCTCGGGCGACGTGAAGGCGCTCGGCGTGATGGCGGACGAGCGGCTGGAGGCCTACCCCGACCTCGCTACCGCCAAGGAGCAGGGCCTCGACGCCGAGGGCTACAACTGGCGCGGCTTCTACGTGGGCGGCGACGTCTCCGACGAGGCCTACGAGGGCTGGGTCTCGATCATGCAGGACCTCTACGAGAGCGAGGCCTGGAAGGAGGCGGCCAAGGAGGCGGGCCTCACCCCGATCTGGCGCGGCGGCGAGGAGATGGAGACCTTCGCGCGCGAGAGCGAGCAGCGCGCGACCGAGATCTCGAAGGCGATCGGCATCATCCAGTGAGGCACGAGCCCGCTCGGGAAGCGGCGACGCACGGGTCCGCGGCCGCCCCGGAGGCACGCGAGCCCGTGGAAGGCTCGGAGGCGCAGGGGTCCGCGCGCGGCCGTCTCGCCGACCGCGTCGCGGGGGCGATCCTGCTCGTCCTCGCGGCCGCCTTCTGGTGGCAGGCCGGCGCGTATTCGGTCGCCTTCGGCGATCCCGCCGGCCCGTCGCTGTTTCCGCGCGTGGTCGCCGTGCCGCTCGGGCTCCTGTCGCTGTTCCTGATCGTCCGGCCCGATCCGAACCCGGACTGGCCGGGGCTGCCGGCGGGGCTGCGCATGGGCGCGGCGGTCGCGGTGCTGCTGGTCTATCCCCAGATCATCGAACCGCTCGGCTTCCCGGCCGCGACCTTCCTCGCGAGCCTGCCGCTCGCGCTGATCCTCGGCGCGGGCTGGCAGCCGGCGGTCGCGGTCTCGGCCGCGATCGGGGCCGGGCTCTACGTCGTGTTCGATCTCGTGTTCGGCCTGCCGCTGCCGGCGGGGCCCTTCCTCTGAGATGGAGATCCTGGCCGCCCTCCTCGACGGCTTCGCCGTCGCGCTCACGCCGCAGAACATCGCGCTCGCGCTGGTGGGCTGCTTCCTCGGCACCATCATCGGCGCGCTGCCCGGCCTCGGGCCGGTCAACGGCGTCGCGATCCTGATCCCGCTCGCCTTCTCGCTGGAGCTGCCGCCGGGATCGGCGCTGATCCTGCTCGCCTGCGTCTACTACGGCACGCAGTACGGCGGGCGTATCTCGTCGATCATGCTCAACATCCCCGGCGACGAGCCGGCGATGATGACCTGCCTCGACGGCTACCCGATGGCGCAGGGCGGCAAGGCGCCCGAGGCGCTCGCGATCGGGGCCATCGCCTCGTTTGTGGGCGCCATCGCCGCGACCGTCGGCCTCGTGCTGCTCGCGCCGCTGCTCGTGAGCATCGCGATCCACTTCGGCCCGGCCGAGTACTTCGCGCTCTACGTGATGGCCTTCGTGACCATCGGCGGCGTGACCGGCGCCAACCCGGCGAAGACCCTGATCGCCGCCGCCCTCGGCCTCGCGCTCGGCGCGGTCGGCATCGACCCGCAGTCGGGGGTCGCGCGCTACACCTTCGGCGAGTTCCACCTCTACGACGGCTTCGACGCCATCGTCGCCATCGTCGGGCTGTTCGCCATCGCCGAGCTGCTGGTGATTCTGGAAGCCGGGCTCAGGGGCCAGAACGCGCCGGTGCCCGAGCGCGTGTTCGCGCGCTGGGCGACGATCCGCCCGACCTTCGGCGCGATGGCGCGGGGCTCCGGCATCGGCTTCGTCGCGGGCGTCCTGCCCGGCGCCGGCGCCTCGCTCGGCTCGTTCCTCGCCTACACGCTGGAGAAGCGGGTGTCGGACCGCGGCACCTTCGGGCAGGGCGATCCGAGGGGCGTCGCGGCGCCGGAGTCGGGCAACAACGCCGCAGCCGGCGGCGCGCTCGTGCCGATGCTGGCGCTCGGCGTGCCGGGCTCGGGCACCACAGCCGTGCTGCTCGCGCTCCTGATCTCGCTCAACATCACGCCGGGGCCGCTGTTGTTCCAGGAGCAGCCGGACGTGGTCTGGGGTCTGATCGGCGCGCTGTTCTTCGCCAACGTGGTGCTGCTCGCGCTCAACCTGCCGCTGGTGGGGCTGTTCACGCGCATGCTCGCGGTGCCGCTCTGGGCGCTCATGCCGCTCGTGGTGATGGTCTCGTTCGTCGGCGTGTTCTCGATCTCGAACTCGACTTTCGATCTGACCGTCATGGTCGCCTTCGGCGTGTTCGGCTGGCTGCTCCGCAAGCTCGGCATCTCCTCGGTGCCGATCGTGCTCGGGCTGCTGCTCGGCGCGGAGATGGAGCAGAACTTCCGCCGCGCGCTCACCATCTCGAACGGCTCGCCCGACATCTTCCTGTCCTCGACCATCACGGCGGTGCTCTACGGGGTCGTGGCGGTCTTCCTCGCCCTCGCGGTGTTCCTCGCGGTCAGGCGGCGCCGTCGCGGCGCGGCGTGAAGCCGGCCGCGACGGCGCTCCCGCAGGCTCGGGGACGCCGTCGCGGATCGCGCCCTGGCGCGGGCCGAAGGGCAGGGGCGCCGCCGCTCGGGCTCGGCACGCTCTCGGCGGTGCGCGATCCCGATTTCCACGCCGAGCCCGACCCCGTCGACATCCGACGCGCCGGCCACCCGCGCGGTCGCCTCGTCCGCGGGGCGGGCCTTCCTCCCGTGCGGCCCGACGCGCGGGCAAGGATACCAAGCGCGGTGCGCGATCCCGCGAGACGGTCGTGAAGCCGCCCGATTTCCGTCATCGCGTCAAACGAATGATTGAAGGCCCGCCGAGGCGATCTCGACGGGTGAAGTATCGCGAGTGAAACCTAGCGCTGTCTCCAGCGCTCGTTCGGAAAAATCTAGCTTCGTTGGGGGAAGTGCCTATGACGAACCCGATCAAAAGGCGGGCTACCGCGATGGCGGCCGTGCTCGCCACCACGATCCTCGCCACCGCCGGCGCCTCGGCCGAGGAGGTCACGCTCCGGGCCAAGAACGGCAGCACCGCCATCTCCGGCCAGCTCGTCGCCCACGACGACGAGAGCTACACGCTGGAGACCCGCTTCGGCACGATGCGGATCGAGAGCGCGAAGGTCGTGTGCGAGGGCGAGGCCTGCCCGAGCACCGGCGCCGGCGGCCTGATCGTCGTCGCGGGCTCCGAGACGCTCGGCACCGCGCTGATGCCGCTCCTGCTCGAAGGCTTCGCCGGCCAGCAGAGCGGCATCGCCGAGGTGACGCCCGAGCCCGGCCTCGGCGCGGTGGTCGCGAGCCTCACCGCCGACAGCGGCTACGGCGACCGGATCGGCGAGTTCGCGGTGTACTCGTCCTCCTCGACCGACGGCTTTGTCGGCCTGCTCGACCGCGAGGCCGAGATCGGCATGTCCTCGCGGCGCATCACGCCGCGGGAGGCGCGCGCGCTGCGCGGCGACGGCGGCGGCAACATGATCGACGTGCGCCAGGAGCGCGTCGTCGCCGTCGACAGCATCGTCGTGGTGGTCCATCCCTCCAACCCGGTCGACCGGATCGCGATGGCCGATCTCGACCGCGTCTACGCGGGGCAGATCACCAACTGGGCCGAACTCGGCGGGCCGAACGCGCCGATCCGCGCGATCGGCCGCGGCGAGGACACCGGCACCGGCCGCGTCTTCGACGAGAAGGTGTTCGCGCAGTCGGGCCGCACGCGCGCGGCGGACATCGAGATCCTCCGCTCCAACCAGGCGGTGACGAGCGCGGTCGCCGGCGCCCCCTACGCCATCGGCTACGTCGGCCAGGCCTACAAGCGCGGCACCAAGGCGCTGGCGCTGACCGGCACCTGCAACATCACCGCCTTCCCCGACACCTTCTCGGCCAAGACCGAGGAGTATCCGCTCGACCGCCGGCTCTATCTCTACAGCCGCGCCGACACGCTGTCGGACACGGGCGAGGCCTTCCTCGATTTCGCCGCCTCCGGCGAGGCCGACGGCGTCATCGCCAAGGCCGGCTTCATCGACCTCGGCGTCGCGCGCATGCCCCAGGACGACCCGAACGGGCGGATGCGCGACCTGATCGAGAACACGACCGATCCTTACGAGTTCGGCCTGATGCGCGATCTGCTGGTCGAGATGCTGCAGTTCGACCGGCTCTCGACCACCTTCCGCTTCGCCTCCGGCTCGAGCACGCTCGACGGCAAGGGCCTCGTCGACCTCGAGCGTCTGGTGAGCTACCTCGAAGACCAGCCCGAGGGCACGCGCGTCGCGCTCGTCGGCTTCACCGACAGCGACGGCGCCTTCGAGGCCAACCAGCAGCTCTCGCTGTTCCGCGCGCGCCAGGTGGCGCGGACCATCGAGGAGACGATGGGCGATCGCATCGCGCACATCGACTTCGACGTCCGCGGTTTCGGCGAGTTCTCGCCCACGGCCTGCAACGACAGCCTCGACGGCAAGCGGATCAACCGCCGCGTCGAGGTGTGGATCGCCAAGCAGGCCTGAGGCCCGCCGATCGCGTCATGCAGCATCATCGCAGAAAGAACACCGCCATGAGACTGGGACGAACCGCAGCCCTCGCGCTCGCCGTCGCCGGCCTCGCGCTCGGGGCGCGCGCCGCCGAAGTGGGGGTCACCGGGGACGAAGTCGCCTTCGCGCAGGTCGCCGCCCTCGACGGGCCGGCGGCCGAGCTGGGCCTCGGCATGCAGGCCGGCATCCTCGCCGCCTTCGAGGAGATCAACCGCCAGGGCGGCGTGCACGGCCGCCGGCTGACCCTCAAGAGCCGCGACGACGGCTACGAGCCGGACCGCTCGATCGTGCACACCACCGCCATGATCGAGGAAGCGCGCTTCTTCGGCTTCATCGGCACCGTCGGCACGCCGACCAACAAGGTGATCCAGCCGATCACCACCGAGGCCGGCGTGCCGCTCGTCGGCCCGTTCACCGGCGCGGGCTTCCTGAGGAACGCGGCCAACACCAACGTCTGGAACGTGCGCGGCTCCTACGACGCGGAGACCGAGCAGTGGGTCGCCCATCTGGTCGACCGCGAGGGCCTCTCCAAGATCGCGATCCTCTACCAGGACGACAGCTTCGGCCGCGCCGGGCTCTCGGGCGTGAACAAGGCGCTCGCCAAGCGCGGCATGAGCCTCGTGGCCGAGGGCACCTACACGCGCAACACCACCGACGTGAAGACGGCGTTCCTCACCATCAGCGCGGCCGAGCCCGAGGCCGTGGTGATGGTCGGCGCCTACAAGCCGGTCGGCGAGTTCATCAAGCTCTCGCGCTCGTTCGAGTTCACGCCGGAGTTCGTGACGATCTCGTTCGTGGGCTCGGAGGCGCTCGCCAACGAGCTGTGGCCCGAGGGCGCGGGCGTGGTGATCAGCCAGGTGGTGCCGTTCCCTTGGGACAAGAGCATCCCGCTCGTGGCCCAGTACCAAGCGGCGCTGAAGGCGGTGGACAAGCGCGCGATGCCGGGCTTCGTCTCGCTCGAGGGCTACGTGGTCGGCCGCGTGGCGATCGAGGCGCTGAAGGCGGCGGGGACGAACCCGACCCGCGCGGCCTTCATCGAGGCGCTGGGCCGGCTCTCGGCGCACGATCTCGGCGGGCTCGTGATGGACTACGGCCCCGGCGACAACCAGGGCGTGGACGAGATCTTCATGACCCGCCTGCTGCCGGACGGCTTCTTCGAGCCGATGTGACGCCCGCCCCGACGGCGGGGCTTTCGACGACGGCTCCCGGGCTCGGGGGCCGTCTTCGCCCGTGACGCGACCGCTGCGGCGGCGTGTCGCCCGACCGGGTCGCGCCCGGTACCCCGGTCGCCCTGCAAGGCGAAGCTCGCGCCTGCGTCGGGAAGGCGTCCCCGACACTCCCGCGTTTCCGGAGCAGGACGAGAAAGCCGACGCGCACGAGGCCGTTCTCGCCGGACGCGACCCCGTGCGGTTTGCCTGAAAAGGCGGGAGGCGACCCGACCGGATCGCCTAAGTCCCTGGAAGGAATGGTGGGCGCGGGCAGGATCGAACTGCCGACCCCTACGATGTCAACGTAGTGCTCTCCCGCTGAGCTACGCGCCCGCTCGCGGTGGACGTGTCTCTAGCCCCGCCGCCCGTGCCTTGCAAGGGGGCACGGTTCGCCGTCCTCCCGGCCCTTCCGGCGGTCCGGACGACGACGGGCACGCCGGCGCGGCGCGCGAACCGGTCGCCGGGGGCGGGGGACACGCCAAACGTGGAAAGGGGGTGGCACGATCGCGCGAAAAGGGTAGGGGATCGCGCGGGCCGCCCTATCATGGACGCCATGCACAACGACGGGTTCATCGTGAGCCGGCCCGCACGCGCCGTGTCCGGCGTCGTGTTCAGTTCGCCCCATTCCGGGCGGGACTATCCGGCCGACTTCGTCGCCGCCTCGCGGCTCGATCGCCACGGCCTGCGCGCCTCGGAGGACGTGCTGGTCGATCGTCTGTTCGAGGCCGCGCCCGAGGCCGGCGCGGCGATGATCGCGGCGCTCCTGCCGCGCGCCTGGCTCGACCTCAACCGCGCGCCGGCCGAGCTGGACCCGGCGCTGATCGAGGGGATCGAGGCGCAGGGGCTCAACCAGCGCGGCGCCGCCGGCCTCGGCGTGGTGCCTCGCGTCGTCGCCGAGGGGGCGGCGATCTACGAGGGCAAGATCACGCTCGCCGAGGCGCGCAGGCGCATCGCGCGGCTGCATGCGCCCTACCACGCCGCTCTCGACGCGCTCCTGCGCGAGGCGCGGGCGCGAACGGGCGCGGCGCTCCTCTACGACTGCCACTCCCTGCCGGCCGAGGCGCTGCGCGCGGCGCCGCGCGTACGCGGGCGCGCGCCCGACATCGTGCTTGGCGACCGCTTCGGCGCGGCCGCCTCGCGCGCGACGGTGGCGGCGACCCAGGCCGCCTTCGAGCGGGCGGGCTTCCTGGTCGCGCGGAACGCCCCCTTCGCCGGCGGCTACATCACCCAGCGCTACGGCCGGCCCTCGCGCGGCGGCGAGGCGGTGCAGATCGAGGTCAACCGCGCGCTCTATCTCGACGCCGACCGGCTGGAGCCGCTCGCCTGCTTCGACGAGGTGCGCGACCGCCTCGGCCTCGTGGTGCGCGACCTCGTCGCCGCCGCTCCCGGCGCGAGCACGCTCGCCGCCGAGTGACGCGCCGACGGCGAGCCGGTGGGACGGCGATCGCCTCGCTCCCATTCCCTGCCGAACCGCGAGCCGCGGCGAAGGGAGGCGCCGCGCGTCGTCCGCTCGCCCTCGGGCGGGCGTCGAGCCGGCGCGTCCGGGCGCGACGACGCGCGAGCGCGGGCTCCGTGCTGGCGACGACGGACCCCGGACGTCGCCGTTCCGGCGCGCCCGATCGCCGGAGCGGGACGCGAGACGCCGGAACGGCGCCTCGAAGGGCGGACGACCGGGGATCGGGGGTTACGTAAAGGGTCCATAGGTGCATGGTGGCACCAGTGCCGGGACAACCGGCGCTCAAGAGGAAACGACCCCAGGAGGTATCGCATGTCCCTTTGCAAGACCCTCGCCGCCACTGCCGGCGTTCTCGCCCTGACGGCCGGCCTCGCGCCCGCCAAGGCGGCGGGCTGCGACGACGGCGAGATGGTTATCAAATTCAGTCACGTCACCAATACCGATCGCCATCCCAAGGGCATCGCCGCGAGCCTGTTGCAGGAGCGCGTCAACGAGGAGATGGACGGCACCGCCTGCATGGAGGTCTATCCCAACTCCACGCTCTACAACGACGACCAAGTGCTCGAGGCCATGCTGCAGGGCGACGTGCAGATGGCGGCGCCTTCGCTCTCGAAGTTCGAGACCTTCACCAAGAAGTACCGGATCTTCGATCTGCCGTTCCTGTTCGAGGACATGGAGGCGGTCGACCGGTTCCAGAACTCCGAGACCGGCGAGGAGCTGATGGACGCGATGCAGCGCCGCGGCCTGCAGGGTCTCGCGTTCTGGCACAACGGCCTGAAGCAGATGTCGGCCAACGTGCCGCTGCTCACGCCCGGGGACGCCGAGGGGCTCAAGTTCCGCGTGCAGCCCTCCGATGTGCTCGTCGCGCAGTTCGAGCAGCTCGGCGCCTCGCCCCAGCCCATGGCCTTCTCCGAGGTCTACGGCGCGCTGCAGACCGGCGTGGTCGACGGTCAGGAGAACACCTGGTCGAACATATACGGCCAGAAGTTCTTCGAGGTGCAGGACGGCATCACCGTGACCAACCACGGCATCCTCGACTATCTGGTCGTGGTGCCGGTCGACTGGTGGGAGGGCCTCGACGAGGAGGTGCGCGCCCAGCTCGCCCAGATCCTCGACGACGTGACCGAGGAGCGCAACGCCGAGAGCTACCAGACCAACCAGGAGGCGCGTCAGGCGATCGTCGACGCCGGCGGCACCGTGCGCGAGCTCGACGACGAGCAGCGCCAGGCCTGGGTCGAGGCGATGAAGCCGGTCTGGGAGCAGTTCCAGGACGACATCGGCGCCGAGAACATCGAGGCCGCGCAGCAGAGCAACGCGACCAACTGAGGTCCCGGCGGGCCGGCCTCGCGGGGCCGGCCCGCGATCGCGCCCGGACCGTCGCAAGACAAGAGAACAAGAGGGAGGAACGGCCATGGCCGATCGCGGACCGCCGCGGCGGGACAGTGCCGTGTCGCGCGCTGTCGACGGCTTCGAGCGCACCGCGATCGCCGTGCTGCTCGGGCTGATGACGCTGGTGACCTTCGCCAACGTCGTGCTGCGCTACGGCTTCAACGCGACCCTGATCTGGGGGCTCGAGGTGACGCTGATCCTGTTCGCCTGGCTCGTGCTCTTCGGCGTCAGCCATTGTGTCAAGATCACCGCCCATCTCGGCGTCGACGCGCTCGTCAACCTGTTCGAGCCGGGCAAGCGCCGGATCTTCGCCATCCTCGCCGGGGCCTGCTGCCTGCTCTACGCGTTTCTCCTGATGAAGGGCGCCTGGGACTACTGGGCGCCCTACGCCGCGCTCGACCGCACCTCGGGGCGGTGGTTCCCCACGGGCTTCGAGCAGACGCGCGATCTGGCCTGGTACGTCACCGACCAGGTGCCGATGCTCGACGTCTTCCGCTGGCTGGAGCCGCTGATCAACCAGGGCGAGGAGTACGAGAAGCTGCCGCGGGTGGTGGGCTACACCATGCTGCCCGTCGGCGTGGCGCTGCTCGCGTTCCGCTTCGTCGAGGCGCTCCTCGACGTGATCAAGGGACGGCGCGACAGCCTGATCGTCAGCCACGAGCTGGAGGAGGCGGACGGCCCCCACGAGCGCGGCCCCGCCGGCGCCGCGAAGGAGGGCTGAGCCGTGGAAGTCGTCCTCCTCTTCGTCCTGATCATCGGCCTCCTGCTGATCGGCGTGCCGATCGCGGTCAGCCTCGGGCTCGCCTCGACGCTGTTCCTGCTGGCGTTCTCCGACACCTCGCTCGCCTCGATCGCGCAGAGCTTCTACCAGGCGATGGCGGGCCACTACACGCTGCTCGCGATCCCGTTCTTCATCCTGGCGTCGTCGTTCATGTCCACCGGCGGCGTCGCGCAGCGGATCATCCGCTTCTCGATCGCGCTGGTGGGCCATCTGCCGGGCGGGCTCGCGATCGCGGGCGTGGTCGCCTGCATGATGTTCGCGGCCCTCTCGGGGTCCTCGCCCGCGACCGTGGTCGCGATCGGCACCATCGTGATCGCGGGCATGCGCCAGGTCGGCTACTCGCGCGACTTCGCCGCCGGGGTGATCTGCAACGCCGGCACGCTCGGCATCCTCATCCCGCCGTCGATCGTGATGGTGGTCTACGCCTCGGCCACCGACGTCTCGGTCGGGCGGATGTTCCTCGCGGGCGTCATTCCGGGGCTGCTCGCGGGCTTCATGCTGATGACCACGATCTACGTCATGGCCAAGCTCAGGGACCTGCCCAAGGGCGACTGGCAGGGCTGGGGCGAGATCGCCGCCTCGGGGCGCGAGGCCGGCTGGGGCCTGTTCCTGATCATCATCATCCTGGGCGGCATCTACGGCGGCGTGTTCACCCCGACCGAGGCCGCCGCCGTCGCCGCCGTCTACGCCTTCGTCATCGCTGTGTTCGTCTATCGCGACATGGGCCCGCTCACCAACGCGGGGCGCGTCGAGAACCCCACGGCGGCGCAGGGGGCGGCGAGCGTGGGCGCGGCCGAGGTGGGGCGCCGGCACGCGACCCTTTTTGAGAAGCCCTGGGCGCTCGTGACCGCCTTCTTCCACCGCGACGTGCGCGACACGCTTTACGACGCGGGCAAGCTCACGATCACGCTGATGTTCATCATCGCCAACGCGCTGATCCTGAAGCACGTGCTGACCGACGAGCAGATCCCGCAGTCGATCGCGGCGGCCATGCTCGACGCGGGCTTCGGCCCCATCGTGTTCCTGATCGTGGTGAACCTGATCCTGCTGATCGGCGGGCAGTTCATGGAGCCCTCGGGGCTGATCGTGATCGTCGCGCCGCTGGTGTTTCCGATCGCAATCGAACTCGGTATCGACCCGATCCACCTAGGCATTATCATGGTCGTCAACATGGAGATCGGCATGATCACGCCGCCGGTGGGGCTCAACCTGTTCGTCACCTCCGGCGTCGCGGGGATGCCGATGATGAAGGTGGTGCGCGCCGCGTTGCCCTTCCTCGCGGTGCTGTTCGTGTTCCTGATCCTCGTTACCTACGTGCCGTGGCTCTCGACCTTCCTGCCGACGACCTTCATGGGCCCCGAGCTGATCACGAACTGAGCCCTCGCCGTCCCGCCCGCGGGCGGGACGAACCGCGGCGGGTCCCCCCGTCGCGGCGCGGCCGGGCCCGCCCGGAACCGGCCGCGATCGACACGACCGGGTCCGAGCGCGGCCGTCGCCCCCGGCGATCGCGCTCGGCTTGCCTGACATCGATGTCGCGACCGGGTCGGGGCGGCGGAGCCTGTCCGCCGACGCCGCCCGGTCGGCGACCGAACGACAACGAAAGGGTGAGCCTTCGATGGACGACAAGCACGACCTCGACCCCGTCGAGACGCGGGAGTGGCTGGACGCGATCGACGACGTGATCGACCGCGACGGCACCGAGCGCGCGCACTTCCTGCTCGACCGCACGGTCTCCGCGGCGCGCGAGCACGGCGCCTATCTGCCGTTCGGCGCGACCACGGGCTACATCAACACGATCCCGCCCGACCAGCAGCCGCCCTTCCCGGGCGATGTCGAGCTGGAATGGCGCATACGTACCATCAACCGCTGGAACGCGATGGCGACCGTGGTGCGCGCCAACCAGAAGCCGGGCGCGCCGGGCGGGCACATCGCGAGCTTCGCCTCCTCGGCGGTGCTCTACGACATCGGCATGAACCACTTCTGGCGCGTGCGCACCGACGAGCACGGCGGCGATCTCGTCTTCCTGCAGGGCCACGCCATCCCCGGCATCTACGCCCGCGCCTTCATGGAGGGCAGGATCGACGAGGCGACGCTCGACGGCTTTCGCCGCGAGTGCGACGGCGAGGGGCTGTCGAGCTACCCCCACCCCTGGCTGATGCCCGACTTCTGGCAGTTCCCGACCGTCTCGATGGGGCTCGGGCCGCTCTGCGCCATCTACCAGGCGCGCTTCATGAAGTATCTCGCCAACCGCGGCTTCATCGACGCCGCCGACCGCAAGGTCTGGTGCTTCCTCGGCGACGGCGAGATGGACGAGCCCGAGAGCCTCGGCGCGCTGTCGATCGCCGCGCGCGAGAGCCTCGACAACCTGATCTTCGTGGTGAACTGCAATCTCCAGCGCCTCGACGGGCCGGTGCGCGGCAACTCGAAGATCATTCAGGAGCTGGAGGGCGAGTTCCGCGGCGCCGGCTGGAACGTGATCAAGCTGATCTGGGGCTCGGGCTGGGACCAGCTCCTGGAGCGCGACACCTCGGGCATGCTGCTCAGGCTGATGAACGAGACGATCGACGGCGACTACCAGACCTTCAAGGCCAAGGGCGGGGCCTACACGCGCGAGCACTTCTTCGGGCGCTATCCCGAGACCAAGGCGCTGGTGGCCGACTGGTCGGACGAGGACATCTGGAACCTGCAGCGCGGCGGGCACGACCCGCACAAGGTCTACGCCGCCTATCACCGCGCGGTGAACACCAAGGGCCAGCCGACCGTGATCCTCGCCAAGACCGTCAAGGGCTACGGCATGGGCGAGGCCGGCGAGGGCCAGAACATCACCCACCAGCAGAAGAAGATGGCGGACGACCAGCTCCGCGCCTTCCGCGACCGCTTCAAGATCCCGATCAAGGACAAGGACCTCGCCAAGGAGCCGCCCTACGTGACCCTCGGCAACGAGCAGAAGGCGTATCTGCTCGACCGCCGCGAGGCGCTCGGCGGGCCGTTCCCGCAGCGGCGCTGGCGCGACGCGCCGATGCTGGAGGTGCCGGATCTGTCGGCGTTCGAGCGTGTCATGAAATCGACCGGCGATCGCGAGATCTCGACCACCATGGCCTTCGTCCAGGTGCTGAACACGCTCTGCCGCGACAAGAAGATCGGCAAGCAGGTCGTGCCGATCGTCCCGGACGAGAGCCGCACCTTCGGGATGGAGGGGATGTTCCGCCAGCTCGGTATCTACAATCCGCTTGGGCAGAACTACAAGCCCGAGGATGCCGACCAGCTGATGTTCTACAAGGAAAGCAAGAACGGCCAGGTGCTTCAGGAGGGCATCAACGAGGCCGGCGCCATGGCCGACTGGATCGCGGCCGGTACGTCCTACGCCGTGCATGGCGTGCCGATGGTGCCGTTCTACATCTTCTTCTCGATGTTCGGCTTCCTGCGGGGCGGCGATCTGTGCTGGGCGGCCGGCGACTCGCGCACCCGCGGCTTCCTGATCGGCGGCACCGCCGGGCGCACCACGCTGAACGGCGAAGGCCTGCAGCATCAGGACGGCCACAGCCACGTCCTCGCCTCGACCATCCCGAATTGCGTCAGCTACGACCCGACCTTCGCCTACGAGCTCGCGGTGATCGTGCAGGACGGGATGCGGCGGATGTTCGCGGAGGGCGAGGACGTCTACTACTACCTGACGGTCGAGAACGAGAACTACGGCCACCCCGACATGCCCGAGGGCGCGGAAGAGGGCATCAAGAAGGGCCTCTACCGCTTCCGGCAGGGCAAGAAGCGGCCGAGCAAGAAGCACGTCAACCTGATGGGCTGCGGCTCGATCTTCCGTCAGGCGATGGCGGCGGCCGACAAGCTCGCCGAGCACGGCATCTCCACCGATCTCTGGGCGGCGACGAGCTTCAACGAACTCGCGCGCGAGGCGCAGGACGTCGCCCGCGAGAACCGGATGAACCCGACCGCCACGCCGCAGAAGGCCTTCGTCACGAAGACGCTGGAGGCGGCCAAGGGCCCGATCGTGGCCGCGACCGACTACATGAAGGCCTACGCCGAGCAGATCCGCGCCTTCGTGCCGCGGCCCTACCACGTGCTCGGCACCGACGGCTTCGGCCGTTCTGACGGTCGCGAGCGGCTGCGCCGCCATTTCGAGGTCGACGCCGACCACATCGCCGCGACCGCGGCCTACGCGCTCCACCAGGAGGGCGCGCTGAAGGCTGAGGAGGTCAAGGCGATCTACGACGCCTGCGCGATCGACCCCGACAAGCCCAACCCGCGGACCGCGTGAGAACGGCCGAACGAGGGAGGAGAGACGAATGTCCGTCATCGAGGTGAAGGTCCCCGACATCGGCGACTTCTCGGACGTGCCTGTGATCAACGTGATGGTCAGCGCCGGCGACAGCATCGCAGAGGAAGACCCGCTGATCGAGCTGGAGAGCGACAAGGCGACCATGGAGGTGCCCGCCGAGGTCGCGGGCAAGGTCGTCGAGCTGAAGGTCAAGGAGGGCGACAAGGTCTCCGAGGGCTCGATCATCATGCTCGTCGAGGCCGGCGAGGCGAAGGCGCCGGCCGAGCCGCCGAACCCCAAGGGCGAGCAGGAGCCCGAGGCGACCAAGCCCAAGGACCAGGGCCGCGCCGAGACGCGCGAGAGCGACATCGACCAGGCGAGCGCCAACGCGCGCGACAAGCAGGCGACCGCGACGCCCTATCACGGCAAGCCTGACAGCCTCGCGGAAGGCAAGCTCGCCCCGGTCGGCGAGGAGGGCTTCCGCGAGGCGCACGCCTCGCCCTCGGTGCGCGCCTTCGCCCGCGAACTCGGCGTCGATCTGGGCGCGATCAAGGGCTCGGGGCGCAAGGGGCGCATCCTGCGCGAGGACGTGACCGCCTACTTCCGCGGCGAGACCGAGAAGAGCGCGGCGGCGGGCGCGCCCGCTCCCGCGGCGCCCGCGAGCGAGGGGTCGGGCATCCCGCCGATCCCGAAGGTCGACTTCTCCAAGTTCGGCCCCGTCGAAGACGTGGAGATGTCGCGGATCAAGAAGATCTCCGGCCCCGCGCTGCACCGCTCCTGGCTCAACATCCCGCACGTCACCCACCAGGAAGAGGCCGACATCACGGAACTCGACCGCTACCGCAAGGAGCTGGACACCGCCGCCAAGGAGGAGGGCTATCGCGTCACCCTGCTGAGCTTCATCATCAAGGCCAGCGTCTCGGCGCTGAAGACCCGCTGGGAGGTCAACGCCTCGATCCACCCCGACGGCGACAAGCTGATCCGCAAGCACTACTACAACATCGGCTTCGCCGCCGACACGCCGAACGGTCTGATGGTGCCGGTGATCAAGGATGCCGACGGCAAGGGGATCGTCGAGATCTCGAAGGAACTGGGCGATCTGTCCGCCAAGGCGCGCAAGGGCGAGCTGAAGGGGCCGGACATGCAGGGCGCGAGCTTCACGATCTCCTCGCTCGGCGGCATCGGCGGCACCGGCTTCACCCCGATCGTCAACGCCCCCGAGGTCGCGATCCTCGGGCTCACCCGCTCGAAGATGGCGCCCGTCTGGGACGCGGACGCCGAGGCGTTCGTGCCGCGCAACATGCTGCCGATGTCGCTCAGCTACGACCATCGCGCCATCGACGGCGCGCTCGCGGCGCGCTTCTGCGCGCGGCTCAAGTACCTGCTCGGCGACGTCCGCCGATTGATGCTCTGAAGGGGGCCGCGAGATGGCAGTGATCGAACTCGAGGTCCCCGATATCGGCGACTTCACCGACGTCCCCGTGATCGCGGTGCTCGTCAAGGCGGGCGACGAGATCGCAGTGGAGGACCCGCTGGTCGAGCTGGAGAGCGACAAGGCGACCATGGAGGTGCCCGCCGAGGTCGCGGGCAAGGTCGTCGAGATGAAGGTGAAGGAGGGCGACAAGGTCTCGAAGGGCACGGTGCTCCTGACGCTCGAGACCGAGACGGAGGAGCGCGCCGAGACCCGCGGCTCGGTCTCGGGCGCCGGCGCCTCGGGCTCGTCCGAGCCCGCGAGCTACGGCTCGGCGGCGGGCTTTCACGAGACTTTCGAGGTGCGCGTGCCCGACATCGGCGATTTCACGGACGTCCCCGTCGTCGCCGTGCTGGTGAAGGCGGGCGACGAGGTCGAGGCCGAGGCGCCCCTGATCGAGCTCGAGAGCGACAAGGCGACCATGGAGGTGCCCGCCCCCTCGGGCGGCACCGTGGTCGAGATGGCGGTCAAGGAGGGCGACAAGGTCTCGGAGGGCTCGCTGATCCTGACGATGTCGACCGGACAGAGCGCGACCGAGACCGAGGCGCCCGAAGCGCCGCGCGCGGCCGCGTCGCGCCCGACCGCGCCGTCCAAGGGCGACATGCACTGCGAACTGCTGGTGCTCGGCTCGGGGCCGGGGGGGTACTCGGCGGCCTTCCGCGCCGCCGACCTCGGGCTCGACACCGTGCTGGTCGAGCGCAACCCGACCCTCGGCGGCGTCTGCCTCAACGTCGGCTGCATTCCCTCGAAGGCGCTGCTGCACGCGGCCAAGGTGATCACCGACGCCGAGGAGATGGACCACTTCGGCGTCTCGCTGGGCAAGGCCAAGGTCGACGTCGACAAGCTCCGGGACTGGAAGGACGGCGTCGTCGGCAAGCTGGTCGGCGGCCTCGCCGGGCTCGCCAAGGCGCGCAAGGTCAAGGTGGTCGAGGGCACCGGTCAGTTCGCCTCCGACAACCTTCTCCGCGTGACCAAGGACGACGGCTCCGAGACCACGATCGGCTTCGATCAGTGCGTCGTCGCCGCCGGTTCGGAGCCGGTGCAGCTGCCCTTCGTGCCGCACGACGACGAGCGGGTGATCGACTCCACCGGCGCGCTCGAACTCGCCGACATTCCTAAGCGTCTCCTGGTGCTCGGCGGCGGCATCATCGGTCTCGAGATGGGCACGGTCTACGACGCGCTCGGCTCGAAGGTCACGGTGGTCGAGCTGATGGACCAGCTGATCCCCGGCGCCGACCGCGACATCGTCAAGCCCTTGCACAAGCGCATGGAAGGCCGCTTCGAGCGGATCATGCTCAAGACCAAGGTGACGGCGGTCGAGGCGATGAAGACCGGGCTCAAGGTCACCTTCGACGGCCCCGACGGCGAGACCACGGACGTGTTCGACAAGGTGCTGGTCGCGGTGGGCCGGCGGCCGAACGGCCGGCTGGTCGGGCTGTCGAATACCGGCGTCGAGGTCGACGAGAAGGGCTTCGTCAAGGTCGACAACCAGATGCGCACGAGTACCGGCCACATCTACGCCATCGGCGACATCGTCGGCCAGCCGATGCTGGCGCACAAGGCGGTGCACGAGGGCAAGGTGGCCGCCGAGGTCGCCGCGGGCCACAAGCGCGCCTTCGACGCCCGCGTGATCCCCTCGGTCGCCTACACCGACCCGGAGGTGGCGTGGTGCGGCATCACCGAGAACCAGGCCAAGGCGCAGGGCATGAAGGTCGGCAAGGGCGTGTTCCCCTGGGCGGCGTCCGGGCGCTCGCTCTCGATCGGGCGCGACGAGGGCGTGACCAAGATCCTGTTCGACCAGACCACCGACCGCGTCGTCGGCGCCGGCATCGTCGGGCCGAGCGCGGGCGATCTGATCGCCGAGGCCGCGCTCGCGATCGAGATGGGCGCGGACGCGACCGATCTCGGCCGCACCATCCACGCCCACCCGACGCTGTCGGAGACGGTCAACTTCGCCGCCGAGATGTTCGAGGGCACCATCACCGACCTGATGCCGCCCAAGAAGAAGCACTGCCCGAGACCCCCGCCGCGCGCCGGGACGCCCGCGCGCGGGGGCCGGGGCGCCGCCGCCGGGCACGGCGCGCGGCGCTAAGGGGGGTAGGCCCGGGCGGGGCCGGCCGGCCGGGCGCAGGGTGGAGGAGTGGCAACGCGGG
>JBHJHI010000097.1:0-24687 GCA_050330995.1 Paracoccaceae bacterium | reverse complement strand
GCGCACCGCCCGGCCCGGCGAGCCCGCCGCGGCCGCGACCAGCCGCTCGGCGGCCTCCGGCTCGATCGCAGCCGGGGCGGCGCGGGCGGCGAGGAGGCGGCCGATCTCGTCCGATGTCGCGGGCGCCAGGCGCTCGGCCCGCTCGCCCGCCGCCGCGAGACGGGGGTCGGCGCAGGCGGCCAGCCGGCGCGCGAGCAGCGCCTGTCCGGTCAGCCAGACCGGCAGCGCGGCCCCGGCCGCCTCCAGGCGATCGAGCACGGTACCGAGCGCGGCCAAGTCGTCCGGCGACAGCTCGTGCGCGTCGTCGATGTGGAGCAGCACCCGCCCCGAGGCGGTCTCCCGCGCGATGTCCGCCTCGGTCCCGAACGCCAGGGCGAGGAGCGCGCCGATGCCGCCGCGCGCAGCGAGCGAGGCCGAGACCCGCTCCACCCGCCGCTCGTCGCGTCGCGCCCGCGCGGCTTCGGCAGCGAGCGCGGTCTTGCCCGCGCCCGGCGGCCCGAGCACGACCGCCACGCCCTCGCGCAGGTCGGCGAGCGCCGCGCGCGCACGCGTCTGCCCCGCGATCGCGACGCGCACGCTCGCTCCCGTCGACTCGCGAAGCGCCGGCCGCACCTGCATGCCCCCTCTCGCGTGTCCTGCCCGGTCTCTGGCGCGTCAACGCACGAGACGTCGTATCGGTGCCGTCGCGGCGACCCCGGCCCGCCGGCCGATCGCGCGGGCGCGGACCGCGGGCGCGGCGCCTCGCGCACTCTCGCCGCCGGGCCGCACGCGCCCTAGCATGGGGCACGAGACCCTGTCGACGCGCGCCGCGCGACCCCCGGCGCAGAGAGGAGAGGACCATGCCCCCGATCGAGACCCCCGACACGATCCGCCGCCGCGACGGGCGCGGCCTGTTCGACAGCGTGCTCGACACCGTCGGCGACACGCCGGCGATCCGGGTTCGCAACCTCGCGCCAGAGGGCGTCGAGATCTACGTGAAGGCCGAGTTCTTCAATCCGATGGCGAGCGTGAAGGACCGCCTGGCCCTCAACATCATCGAGGCCGCCGAGCGCGAGGGCCGGCTGACGCCCGGCCAGACCGTGGTCGAGGCGACCAGCGGCAACACCGGCATCGGCCTCGCCATGGTCTGCGCGGCCAAGGGCTATCCGCTCGTCATCACCATGGCCGACAGCTTCTCGGTCGAGCGCCGGCGCCTGATGCGCTTCCTCGGCGCCAAGGTGGTGCTGACGCCGAAGGCGCAGAAGGGCTTCGGCATGTACATGAAGGCCAAGGAGCTGGCCGAGGCCAACGGCTGGTTCTTCGCCTCGCAGTTCGAGACCGAGGCCAACGCCGCCATCCACGCGAGCACCACCGCGCGCGAGATCCTGGGCGACTTCGCCGACCACCGCCTCGACTACTGGGTCGGCGGCTACGGCACCGGCGGCACCGTCTCGGGCCTCGGGCGCGTGCTGAAGAAGGAACGCCCGGAGATCAAGCTCGTGCTGTCCGAGCCCTCGAACGCGCAGCTCGTGGGCAGCGGCACGCCGCAGAAGCGCAACGAGCTCAACCAGCCGGCCGAGAGCCACCCCGCCTTCGAGCCCCACCCGATCCAGGGCTGGACCCCGGACTTCATCCCTTACGTGCTCCAGGAGGCGCTCGACGAGGGCTGGGTCGACGAGATGATCCCGGTCTCGGGCGCCGAGGGGATCGAGTGGAGCCAGAAGCTCGCGCGGCGCGAGGGCATCTTCACCGGCATCTCCGGCGGCTCGTCCTTCGCCGTCGCCATGAAGGTGGCAGAAAGGGCCGAGCCCGGCTCGGTGATCCTCGCCATGCTCGCCGACACGGGCGAGCGCTACCTGTCGACGCCCCTGTTCGAGACGTTCGCGGCCGAGATGAACGAGGAGGAGCAGGCGATCTCGAAATCGACGCCGGGGTATCAGGTGGATTGACGGGCGAACGGGACGGGGCTTCGGCCCCGTCCCGCAAGCTCGGACCCGGGTCGCCTCGCCGGGGATCGCCACGGGCGGATCGACGGGGGCGAGGCTCGGTCGTTCGCCCTCGCCCGAAGCGAAACCGCCCGTCCGAAGGCCGGACCGGCCCGCCACTGAGGACGCGGGCGCGCCCGTCCGCGAACCGCCGCCCCTCCCCGATCATCGCGGGGCCACGCGGCGTGGCCCCGATCGCATCGCGATCGGGCGGGCGCCGTCCTTCGGTGACGCCCGCCGCGACGGCGCGACGATCCGCGCGGCAGGCGAGCGCCCCCGTCGGCACCGCGCCTCAGCGCGAGCGCCACGATGCCCGGACACCGAGCAGGGCCAGCGCGATTGCCAGGACGGCGCCGACGATGACGCCCTCCTCCTCGGTGTCGAAGCCGACGAGGGCGAGGAAGGTGACGAGCGCGACCACGACGGCGGTGGCGAAGGCGGCGAAGGCCGCGCCGATACGCCCGGTCTGCAGGCAGCGCGCCGTGCCGACGCCGCCGATGAGAAGCGCGAGCGCGAGGAAGACGAAGATCAGAAGTCCGAGGCGCATCCTGCCCTCCTGGCCACGACGCGCGCCCGGACGCTCACAGCAACAGCTTCGCGACCGCCACCAGCGCCAGCGTCGCGCCGGAGGCGATGACGACCTCGTACCAGCGCGCTTCCTTGATGACCCGGTCGGTCTCCTTCAGCGTCTTGTCGTTGGTGATGCGCATCTGCTCGACGCTCGCATACATCTGCGCGACGCTCGCCCGGATCTTCTCCATCTCCAGCTCATGGCGCTCGCGGCGCTGCTGAAGCTCCTCCTCGGTCATGCGCGCCTCCGCTTTCCCCGCCGAGGGTATGGCACCGCGGCGGTGACCGAAAGCCTACTCCGCCGCCGTCGCCATCGGCGCCGCATTGCCGCCGCCGGCACGGAAGCGGGCGACGAGCGCCGTGCGCGTCGCCGCGGCCTCGCGGGCGTTCGCCTCCTTGACGTAGCCGAAGCCGCGGATCGAGAGCGGCAGGCGCGCGAGGGCGGTCGCGTCCTCGGCCGTGGCGGGCGAGAGGCCGGCCGTCAGCTCGTCCAGATCGCCCTCGTACTCGGCGATCAGGCGACGCTCCATCCGCCGCTCGTCGGTCCAGCCGAAGGGGTCGAGCGGCGTGCCGCGCAGCCGCTTGCCGTGGCGCAGCACCGCGAAGGCCTTCGCCATCCACGGCCCGAAGGCGCGCTTGACGGGCCGGCCCTCGTCGTCCTTCGGCGAGATCAGGGGCGGGGCCATGTGGAAGGTGACGCGCGCCTCGCCCTCGAAGGCCGCCGCGAGCGCGGGCGCCAGCGTCTCGTGATGAAGCCGCGCCACCTCGTACTCGTCCTTGTAGGCGAGCAGCTTGTGATAGCCCTCGGCGACCGCGCGGGCGAAGCCCTCGACCCCGGCGGCACGCTCGGCCGCCACGGCGCCGCGGACGCGCTCGCGGTAGCGCGCGGCCAGTCGCTCGTTCTGGTAGGCCGCGAGATGGCGGGCTCGGCGCTCGACGGCCTTATCGAAACCCTCCTCCACGGGCGCGTCCTCGCCCCTGAGCCGCGCGACGGCGGCCGGGTCGGCCACCGCCCAGCGCCCGAGCGCGAAGGCGCGCAGGTTGCCCTCGACGCCCGCGCCGTTCAGCTCGATCGCCCGGCTGAGCGCGGCTTCGGAGAGCGGCACCAGCCCCGCCTGCCAGGCGGCGCCGAGCAGCAGGACGTTGGCGTAGATCGTGTCGCCGAGGAGCCGGCCCGCGAGGCCCTGCGCGTCCACCGACGTCAGCGCGTCCCGCCCGATCCGGCCCGCGAGCGCGCGGCGCAGCCGGTCGCCGGGCAGGCGGAACTCGGTGTTCCTGGTGAACTCGCCGGTCACCGCCTCCTCGGTCGAGAGCACGGCGCGGGTGCGCCCCTCCTCCATCAGCGCGAGCGCCTTCGGCGAGGCCGCGACCACCACGTCGCCGCCGATCACCGCGTCGGCCTCGCCGGCCGCGAGACGCACGGCGTGGATATCGCCGGGCGTTGGCGCGAGGCGGCAGTGGATCGAGACCGCGCCGCCCTTCTGCGCGAGGCCGGCCATCTGCATCTCGGAGGCGCCCTTGCCCTCCAGGTGCGCGGCCATGGTCATCAGCGCGCCGACGGTGACGACGCCGGTGCCGCCGATGCCGGTCACCAGGACGCCCCAGGGGCGATCGAGCGCGGGCACCGCCGGCTTCGGCAGCTCGGGGATCTCGAACGCGGTCCCGGCCTTCTTCGGGCTCACCCCCTCGACGGTGACGAAGGAGGGGCAGAAGCCGTCGAGGCAGGAGAGGTCCATGTTGCACGACGACTGGTCGATGCGCCGCTTGCGCCCGAACGCCGTCTCGTGCGGCAGGATCGCGACGCAGTTCGACTTCCGCCCGCAGTCGCCGCAGCCCTCGCACACCGAGGGGTTGATGAACACGCGGCGGTCGGCGGCGGGGAACCGCCCGCGCTTGCGCCGGCGCCGCTTCTCGGCCGCGCAGGTCTGGACGTAGAGGATCGCGGTGGTGCCGGGCACCTCGCTGATCTTGCGCTGCACCTCCATCAGCCGCTCTCGCGGATAGAGATCGACGCCGTCGGGCAGCTCCGGCTCGCCCTCCTTCTCGTCGTAGACGCAGTCGAGGCGCTTCACGCCGGCGGCGAGCAGCTCCTCGGCGATGCGGTGGGGCGTGAGCCCGCCCTCGTGGCGCTGACCACCGGTCATGGCGACCGCGTCGTTGTAGAGAATCTTGAAGGTGATGTTGGTGCCCGCCGCGATCGCCGCGCGGATCGCCATCAGCCCCGAGTGGTTGTAGGTGCCGTCGCCCATGTTCTGGAAGACATGGCCGCGCTCGGAGAACGGCGCCTCACCGATCCAGTTGGCGCCCTCGCCGCCCATGTGGGTGAACCCCTCGGTCTCGCGGTCCATCCACTGCACCATGTAGTGACACCCGATGCCGGCGTAGCCGCGCGACCCCTCGGGCACGCGCGTCGAGGTGTTGTGCGGGCAGCCCGCGCAGAACCACGGCTTGCGCTCGGCGATCGCGGGCGCGTCCGCGCCCTCGGCGAGGCGGTCGAGCCGCGCGAGCCCTTCGCGCATCGGCGCGTGGTCGACGCCCTCCGCGCCGAGCACCCGCGCGAGGCCGCGGGCGATCCCGGCCGGGTCGAGGTCCATCACCGCCGGGAACAGCGCGCGGCTCCCGCCGTCGAGGCGGCCCATCACGCGGGGGCGGTCGGGCAGCGCGTAGAGCGCGTCGCGGATCTGGGTCTCGATCAGCGCGCGCTTCTCCTCGACCACCACGATCAGGTCGAGCCCGCGCGCCCACTCGGCCAGCCCCTCGGCCTCGACCGGCCAGACCATGCCGAGCTTGTAGGCGGTGATCCCGAGCGCGTCGGCGGCGCTCTCGTCGATGCCGAGGAGGTCGAGCGCGCTCAGAGCGTCGAGCCAGGACTTGCCGGCCGAGACGATCCCGATCCGGGCGCCCGCCCGGCCGAGGCGGCGGGCGGCGAGGCGGGTGGCGCGGGCGAAGGCGCGCACGGCCGGCAGCTTCCAGTGGTGCAGCCGCGCCTCCTGCGCCTGCGGCGTGTCGCCGAGGCGGATCGAGAGCCCGCCCTCGGGCAGCTCGATCTCGGGGCGCGCGAGCGACAGGCGGTGCGGATCGCCGTCGATCACCGCCGTCGCCTCGACGGTGTCCTTCATCGCCTTGATGCCGACCCAGGTGCCCGAGAAGCGCGACAGCGCCCAGCCGATCAGCATCTGGTCGACCAGCTCCTGCACGCCCGCCGGCGAGAGCACCGGGATCATCGCGTCCATGAAGGCGTATTCGGACTGGTGACAGGTGGTGGACGATTCGCAGGTGTGGTCGTCGCCCATCGCCGCGAGCACGCCGCCGTGCGGCGCGGTGCCCGCGAGGTTGGCGTGGCGGAAGACGTCGCCCGAGCGGTCGACCCCCGGCCCCTTGCCGTACCAGAGCCCGAACACCCCCTGATGGCGCCCCTCGCCCCTGAGCCCCGCCTGCTGCGCGCCCCAGAGGGCGGTCGCGGCCAGGTCCTCGTTCAGCCCGGCCTCGAAGCGCACGCTCGCGGGGCCGAGGAACTTGCCCGCTTGCCCGAAGGTGGCGGCGACCGCGCCGAGCGGCGAGCCGCGGTAGCCGGTGACGTATCCGGCGGTGTCGAGCCCGGCCGCCGCGTCACGGGCGCGCTGCATCAGCGTCGCGCGCACGAGCGCTTGCGTGCCCGAGACCAGGACGGGCGATCGCTCGACGTCGTAGCGATCCGACAGGCGTACCTCGCGCAGGTCCATCGCGTCCTCCCGTATCGTTTCACTGATAGGTAATGCTGACTGACCGAATCGACAACGCGACGCCCGACATCGACCGTGCCGTCGCGGGGCGGCACGTCGCGGCAACCGCGACGAATGCGCCGCGTTCTTGTGGCGCCGCCGCGACCGTCTATGCTCTCCAACGCGGCCGACGGGATGGGAGCGATGCGCGAGAGCACGATCTGGCAGCGCCTGACGCGCCGCTTCGAGGCACGCTGCCCGCCGCTCGGCGGCTTCGTGCCGGTCGAGGGCGGGCGGGTCCACTTCCTCGCCGACGGCCCGCGCGAGGGCGACACGCCCCCGATCGTGCTGATCCACGGCGCCTCGGGCAACCTGCGCGACTTCGCGCTCGCGCTGATGCCGCTGCTCGCGCGCAAGCGCCACGTCATCGCCGTCGACCGCCCCGGCTTCGGCCACTCGAGCCACGCGGTCGGCGCAGTCCGGCTGACCGGTCAGGTGCGGGTGCTGCGCACCGCGCTGCGCCGGCTCGGCCACCGCCGCGCCGTGCTGGTCGGCCACAGCTACGGCGCGGCGGTGGCGATGGCCTGGGCGCTGGAGCACGCGGACGACGTCGCCGCCCTCGGCCTCGTCTCGGGCGCGACCATGGACTGGGGCGGCGGCCTCGGCGCGCTCTATCGCCTCGGCGGCACGCGCGGGCTCGGCTTCCTCGTGAGCCAGCTCGCCCCCTTCACCCGCGAGGCCGTGATCGAGCGGACGCTTGCGTCGATCTTCACCCCTGACCCGGTGCCCGCGCGCTACCGCGCCGAGGGCGGCGTCGAGCTGGCGCTCAGACCCGCGACCTTCCGGCTGAACGCGCGGCAGGTGAACGCGCTGCACGCGCAGGTCGTGGCGCGCGAGGCGGACTACCCGCGGATCTCCTGCCCGGTGGCGATCGTGCACGGCGAGCGCGACGGCGTGGTGCCCGCCGAGGTCCACGCCAAGCCGCTCGCCGCGCGCGTGCCGCACGCGCGTCTGACGCTCCTGCCGGAGGCCGGGCACATGCCCCACCACGCCCAGGCGGAGGCGGTGGCCGACGCGATCCTGGCCGCCCTGCCCGCCCGGCCCGCGACCGGCGAGCCGCGCCGCAGCGGCGCGCCCTCGCGCCCCTGAGCGCGGACCGGGCGCTCACGACCCGGGCGTTCCGTCGGGGCGGGGCGAGCGCGCCAGAGCGCTATCCGCCCCGACCGGATCGGGCGCCCCGGAACCGTCGTCCGGGCGCGCAACTCTTCCCGTCCTCGTCTCACCCCGGCCGGATCGCGCTTCAGGCGCGCGCGGCCCGGCCGAGCCCGTGGAGCGCGAGCGCCAGCGCCAGCGAGGCGGCCGAGAGGGCCACGGCCAGACCCCACGCCGCCTCGATGCCGAAGGCGCCGCGGATCTCGCCGGCCGCGAGCGTCGCGAGCGCCATGCCGATCCCGGTCATCAGCGCGACCAGCACCCCCTGCCCGCTCGCCTGCAGCCTGAGCGGCAGCGCCTCGGCCATGAAGGCCATCACCGCGAGGTGCGCGAGCCCGAAGCCGAGCGCGTGCAGCGCCTGGAGCGGCCAGAGCGCCCAGAGCGCGGGCTCGACCGGCTTGGCGCCCCAGCGCACGACGCTCGCCCCCGCCCCGAGCGCGAGCGCGCCCGCCGCGCCGAGGCGCATTACCCAGAGCCGGCCCGGTCCCAGCATCAGCGCCGTCTCGGCGATCACGCCCGTCGCCCAGAGCGCGCCGATCGTGCCGGGCGCGATCCCCTGGCGCGCCCAGTCGAGCGAGCCGTAGAGGTAGTAGACCGCGAAGCTCGACTGTCCGAGCGCATGGGCGAGGGTGAACAGCGCGAGGCGCGGGCGCGCGAGCAGCCCGACCCCCTCCTTGAGTCGCGCGCTGTCGGCCACCCCGTCCGATCCAGGCGGCGCGCCGCCGCCCGGATGCACCGCCGCGAGCAGGGCGGCGACGAGACAGGCGCCCGCGAGGGTGTAGAGCGCCGCGTCCGGCCCGGTGCGCGCGATCGCCCAGCCGACCGCGAGGTTCGAGAGGAGGAAGGCGATCGAGCCGGCGGCGCGCGCATGGGCGTACGGGAAGGCATGCATCCGCGCCGCGCGCAGTCCGAGCGCCTCGCCGAGCGGGATCATTGGCGAGAGCGTCGCCGTGACCATCAGCGTCAGCACGAACAGCGCCGCGCGCGTCTCGACCGCGAGGTGCAGCGCGAACACCGCCGCCGCCGCCAGCGAGGCGCCCGCGAGGATCGCGCGCCGCGCGGCGAGACGGTCGGCCAAGGCCCCGAGCCCGGCCGAGGCGGCGATGCGCAGCACCAGCCCCGCGCCGAGGTAGAGCCCGACCTCGGCCTCCGAGAGCCCCCAGTCGGCGAGCCAGACCGGCCAGAACGGCAGGTGCGCGCCGATCGCGGTGAAGATCGCGGCGTAGAAGGCGCAGGTCAGCAGCCCCGCGCGGGTGGCGAGCGCGGGCGCGCTCACGCGATGCCGAAGGACGACCAGGGCAGGAAGCGCACCGGATCGCCTTCGGCCAGCGTGATCTCCTCGTCGGGCAGCTCGACGAGCCCGTCGGCCCAGGAGAGCCCGCCCGTGAGCCCGGAGCCCTCGCTGTGGTATCGCTCGACCCGGCCGTCGGGGGCGAGGCGCGCGCGCAGGAACTCGCGCCGCCCCGGCTTCTTCGTCATCGCGAAGGCGGCGGGCAGCGGGTAGCCGACCGGCTCGGGCCAGTCGCCGCCCGCGAGCGCCACGAGGGCGGGGCGTGCGAACACCAGCGCGCAGACGTAGGCCGCGACCGGGTTGCCGGGCAGGCCCATCATCACTGCGCCGCGCCAGCGGCCGAAGGCGAGCGGGCGGCCGGGCTTGACGGCGATGCGCCAGACCGAGAGCGCGCCCTCGGCCGAGAGCAGCCGGCTCACGTGGTCCTCGTCGCCCGCCGAGGCGCCCCCGGTGGTCAGGATCGCGTCCGCCCGCGCCGCGCCGTCGTCGAGGGCTGCGCGCACCGCCGCCTCGTCGTCGGCGACCGCGCCGAGGTCGACCGCCTCGAAGCCCATCGCGCGCATGGCCGCGAGCAGCATGGGGCGGTTGGCGTCGAAGGTGCCGGGGCCGTCGGGGTCGGCGCCCGGCTGCACCAGCTCGCTGCCCGTGGACAAGACGCCGACACGCAGCTGCTCGTGCACCGCCACGGTGCCGACGCCGGCGACGGCGAGGCGGGCGAGATCGGCCGGCGTCAGCCGCCGCCCGGCGGGCAGGAGCGTCGCGCCGCGCTCGGCGTCCTCGCCCGCGGGGCGGACGTTGGCGCCCGCGCGCTTCGGCAGGCGCAGCGAGACCAGCCCCTCGGCCACCTCGGCGTCCTCCTGCAGCACCACCGTATCGGCGCCCTCGGGGATCGCCGCGCCCGTCAGGATGCGCATCGCCCGCCCCCGCGGCAGGGCGGGCGGGCGAGCGAGCCCGGCGGCGGCGCGCCCTTCGGCGAGGGCCAGGACCGCGCGACCTTCGGCGCCCGGCTGCGCGTCGGCATGGGCGAGCGCGTAGCCGTCGACGGCGGCGTTGGCGACGACGGGGTTGTCGCGCTCGGCGATCGCGGGCAGCGCGAGGAAACGCCCCGCGGCCTCGGCGAGGGGGACCTCCTCGAAGGCGGTCACCGGCAGGACGCCATCGCGCAGCCGCGCCAGCGCCTCGTCTACCGGGGTCCAGCGCGTACCGGGCGGCAGGGCGAAGCAGTCGTCGCGTGCGCGGTCCTTCATTCGGCCGCCCCCCTCGCCGTGCCAAGCCCGCAATCGACCAGCAGGAAATCCGCGATCGCGCGCGCGTCGTCGAGCGGCAGGACGGGCCGGCCGAAGCCCGCTGGCGGCGCGTCGGCGGTCGCGATCGCGCGCACGGTCGGGTCGCTCGAAGCGATCGGGTCGAGCCCGCGCGCGGCACGCCAGACCTCGATCTTGCGGTGGCTATCGCGCTTGTAGCCCTCGACCAGCACGAGATCGACCGGATCGAGGCGGGTGACCAATTCGTCGAGCGTCGCCTCCGGCGCCCCCCTCAACTCCGTCATCAGCGCCCAGCGCGCCGAGGAGGCTAGGATCACCTGCCCCGCGCCGGCGGCGCGGTGGCGGTGGCTGTCCTTGCCGGGGCGGTCGACGTCGACGCCGTGGTGGGTGTGCTTGATGGTGGAGACGGTGACGCCGCGGCCGGCGATCTCGGCGATCAGCCGCTCGACCAGCGTGGTCTTGCCCATGTCCTTCCAGCCGACCACGCCGTAGACCCTCATGCGCGCGCCTCCGCCGCCGTCTCGGCGCCCGCGCGGCGGGCGGCCAGCCGCTCGGCCTCGGCGAGGTCGTCGGGCGTGTTGACGTTGAAGAACGGCATCTCGCCGGCGTCGTCGAACACCGCGCGGGCGCAGCCGTGGCGCGAGGCCCAGACGATCACCTTGCGCATCTCGGCGCGCAGCGAGGCCTCCAGATCGTCGACGAGGTCGACCGGCCAGAGCCCGAAGGTCGGGTGCTCCGACAGACCGCCGCGCCGCGCGTCGGTGGTCGCGGCGATGGCGATGCGCTCGCCCGGCCCGCGCGCCGCGGCGAGGCGGGCGACGAGGTCGGCGGGAAAGAACGGCGTGTCGCCCGCGGCCGAGGCGACGTGGGTGTAGCCCTGCGGCGCGGCCCAGCGCATCGCCGCGAGCACGCCCGCGAGCGGCCCGGCGAAGCCCTCGACCGTGTCGGCGATCACCGGCAGGCCATAGGCCGCGAGGCGGGCGGGGTCGCCGTTTGCGTTGAGCGCGAGCGCGTCCACCTGCGGGGCGAGCCGCTCGATCACCCGCACGAGGATCGGCCGGCCGCCGAGCGGCAGGAGCGTCTTGTCGCCCCCGCCCATGCGCCGCGCGAGCCCGCCCGCGAGGATCACGCCTGCCGCTCTCATCCGTCTCGCCTCGCCACTTAATCCCGGTGCGATCGGCCATGTGAGGGCAACCGCGGGCTTAGGCAATGGCCCGAACGTCGCGGGTCGTGTCTCAGACGCCGCGAAACCCCTGCTTATAGGGCTCGGGCATCAGCTCGGCGAGGGCGACGACGCGGTAGTCGGCGGCATGCTCGGGCACGCTGCCGTCCGCGAGGCGATCGGGGATCGCGACGAGCGCACGCGCGCCGTAATCGAGCAGGAGTTCGCGGCAGAGCCCGCAGGGCGCGATCACCAGGAGGCGTCGGTTGACCGCGACCGAGAAGGCGATCTCGGCGCCCTGTTCGGCCGCGCAGGCCATGCCGATCGCGATCCCCTCGGCGCAGATCGCGGCGCGGCCGAGGATCGAATCGGTATTGACGGCCGTGTGCAGCCGGCCGGTCGTGGTGACGACGGAGGCCGCGACGTGGTGGCGGCCCTCCTTGGCGCGGGCGGCGATGAGGGCGCGGGCGCTCGCGACGGCTTCGGCGTAGAGGTCAGGCGACAACGGTGCGGTCGTCCTCTTCGATGACACGCCAACCGCGCGTGAATCGTTGCATATGCCGAAACACGTCGGACGTGGTGTCGGCGGGCAGCACTTCGGCGGGGATCGCGATTATCCTCGGTCCGATCCTGAGCGCGACCGCCTCCGTCGTCCGGGCAACCTCGTCGATCGCGTGCCAGGGAGCGACGAGCGTCGCGTCGCGGACCGTGTAGCGCAGGCCCTCGGCGTCGAGGACCAGGGCGACGTCGGTCGGCAGATAGGCGCTCGTGCCAGCGCACCGCTCGAACCGGTCTTGGTGAAGGAGCGCCCAGCGCAAGCCGAAGCCGAGCGCGGGTCCGAAGAGGCCCGAGAAGACCAGGAACGCAGCGGCCGCCGCCCAATAGGGGGCATCCAGATCACGGAGAAGATCGGACAGCCTTTGAACGGCATCCAGTTCATAGATGACGAAGTATATCAATGGGAAGACGTAAATCGTCATCAACAAGAAGAACGCGACGAACGAGATCGGCCTGTCGCTCCACCACGTCCTGCCCGACCACGGCAGCGCCGTCTCCGCCCGCACCTGCAACCTCGGCTCCAGCCGGTAGCGCAGGACGACACGCTCCTCGATCACCCCGCCCCCTTGCGCCGGTGCTTCGGGTCCTCCTCCGCCCCCCGCAGCTCGGCGTCGTAGACCAGCCGCTCCGCGCCCGAGAGGCAGACGAAGCGCTCGCCGCGCATCCGCCCGATCAGCGTGAGTCCCACCTGCCGCGCCAGATCCACCCCCCAGGCGGTGAAGCCCGAACGCGAGGCGAGCGCCGGGATGCCCATGAGCGCCGTCTTGATCACCATCTCCGAGGTCAGCCGCCCCGTCGTGTAGAGGAGTTTATCCGCCCCCGAGACCCCTTCCGCGCGCATCCAGCCCGCGATCTTGTCGACCGCGTTGTGGCGGCCGACGTCCTCCATGAACACCCAGGGGGTCGCGCCGGCGCAGAGCACCGTGCCGTGGATCGCGCCGGCCTCCAGATAGAGCGAAGGGTGGGTGTTGATCGCCTTCGACAGCGCGTAGAGGTCCGAGGTGCGCACCGTGGCCTCGGGCAGCGTCAGGCCCTCCAGCCCCTCCATCACGTCGCCGAACACCGTGCCGACGGCGCAGCCCGAGGTGCGGGTCTTGCGCTTCAGCTTGTCCTCGTAGTTCGTCGCGCGCTCAGTGCGCACCTCCACCACGCCGAGGTCGTCGTCGTAGTCGACGGCGGTGATCGTGTCGGCGGGGTGGAGCATCCCCTGGTTGGCGAGATAGCCGGTCGCCAGATACTCGGGGTAGTCGCCGATGGTCATGGCGGTGACGATCTCCTGCGCGTTCAGGTAGATGGTCAGCGCCCGCTCCTCGACCACACGCATGGCGGCCGGGCGGCCGTGCTGGTCGAGGCCCTCGACCCCACGCGTCAGCCGCCGGTCGGCCGGGTCCGGGGCGATGGCGAAGGCTTCGGGTGAGCACGCGGACATCGAACCCCTCTCGCCGCCCATGACGCGGCGTCGCTCGCTCTGGCGCAGGTCGCTCCGGCGCAGGTCTCCAGGGCGAAGGCTTAGAGCCGCCGCGCCCGCGCTGCAACGCGGCCGGCGCCGAAGGGGACGGTCAGGTGTCGGTAGGCGCCGCATCGGCCCGGGGTCGTCCCGGCCGGCGTGGACCGGGTCGACGCTCTCGATGGCCGGGCTCGCGGGCCGGCCGGGGCAACGCCCCTCCATCGCCGCGCACAGCCATCCGGCGGACCGACGCGCCGCCGTTCAGTGGGCGAGCGCCGCGCGCTCGACGAAAGCCACGCGCGAGGGGGCCCCGTCGAAGCCGACCGCCCCGACCGTATCGGACGAGAGCGCGCCCGTGGCGTCACGCGGAAGCGCGCCGGCGACCTCGCGCGAAAGCGTGCCGGGGAGAGCGCGAGGGAGCGTGCCCACCACGTCGCCGTTCGCCCGGACGGTGGCGTGGGAGGCGGCGTCGGTCGTGGTGGCGATCGCGGCCAGTTGCGTCGCGGCGAGCAGCGCGGCAGTCAACACCATCACCGCGCGCAGGGTCCGGATGAGTCCGATCTGGTTCATGACAACTTCTCGTTGCGACAGCCGATGACGCGGCCGATGGGCACAGAACGCGCTCGACAACATGGCACGTGGAACCTCTTCCGAACAAATAAATGAAGGGTTAATACAGCCGATGCGTGAGCCGATACAACGCGGAGGCGAGCGCGGGAGCGTCGCGGCCGCCACGCGCAACCGGGACGCGACAGCATTCGCTGGCGAGGACCACGCTCGGTTGCAGCGCTCGACTGTCGGGTGCGTGCGATGAGCGCCGCTCCCCGGACGGATGATTCGCCCGCCGCGGCGCCGAGCCGGCGCGGCTTCCTCGCCGGCGCCTGGGCCTCGGTGCCGGTCTGGCTCGCCATCGTGCCCTTCGGCGTGATCTTCGGCACGCTCGCGCGCGAGGCGGGGCTGAGCTTCGGCGAGACCATGGCCTTCACCGCCATCGTCGTCGCCGGCGCCTCGCAGCTCGCCGCCCTGCAGGTGCTCGGCGACGGCGCGCCCGCCGCGCTCGCGGTGCTGACGGGCGCGGTCGTCAACCTGCGCATGGCGATGTACTCGGCCGCGCTCGCCGCCCACTGGCGCGAGGTCTCGATGCTCTGGCGGGTGCCGGGCGCGTGGTTCCTGCACGACCAGGCCTTCGCGCTGTCGATGCGCCGCTACCGCGCGCGCCCGGACGAGCCGCTCGCCGACAAGCTCGGGTTCTACTTCGGCGTCGGCCTCGTCACGACGCTGATCTGGACCGCCGCGACCGCGGCCGGCGCGACGCTCGGCCGGGCGATCCCGCCGAGCTGGGGGCTCGACTTCGCCGTGCCCGCGACCTTCCTCGCGGTCGCAGCGCCGATGATCCGCGGGCGCGCCAACATCGCCGCGGCCGCGAGCGCCGTCGCGGCCGCCCTCGCGTTCGCCCCCCTCGGGCTGCCGGCGGGTCTCGGGCTGCTCGCGGCGAGCCTGATCGGCATCGGCGCCGGCGTGGCCGTCGCCCGCCGCGATCGGCTGTCGCACGAGGCGGACGCGCGAGGGACGTCGCGCGAGGGCGCGCAGGACGCGACGCGCGAGGGCGCGCGATGACCGACACGGCGCTCTGGTGGATGATCGCCGGCCTCGGCGCGGTCACCTACCTGATCCGGCTCTCCTTTCTCGCGGCTCTCGCGGGGCGGCGGCTGCCCGAGTGGCTGACCGAGGCGCTCGGCTTCGTGCCGGTCACGGTGCTGCCCGCGCTCGTGGCGCCGATGATCGCGCTCGAGGACGGCGCCTTCGTGTTCGAGCCCGCCCGCATCGTCGCCGCGGCCGTGGGGCTCGGCCTCGGCGCGGGGTTCGGTCTGCTCGCCGCGATCTTCGGCGCGATGGCGACCTTCGCCGCGCTGACCGCGCTCGGCCTCTGACGGCCCCGACGACGACCGGTGACCCGGGGAGAGGACGGGACGCGCTTTTCGCGCCTGCGAGAACACGCTTGTCCCGCCCCCCGAGGCTCGACTAGCAGGAAGGCGGACACGATCGGGGGTGCGGCGGCGTGAGCATCGACACCGCGACGGCAGGAAGCGGGACGGCGAGCGGACGCGTGCGCGCGCTCGTCATGGCGGAAGCCGCCAACCCCGAGTTCGTCTCGGTCCCGCTCGTCGGCTGGAGCCACGCCCGCGCCCTCGCCGAGGTCGCCGACGTCCACATCGTCACCCAGGTGCGCAACCGCGACGCCTTCCTGCGCGCGGGGCTCGGGGAGGGCGAGGACTTCACCGCCATCGACAGCGAGGCCGTGGCCGCGCCCGCCTACCGCCTCGCCTCGAGGCTGCGCGGCGGCAAGGGCAAGGGCTGGACCACGGTCGCGGCGATCAACGCGCTGACCTACCCCTACTTCGAGCACCTGGTCTGGCGCCGCTTCGGCGACGACCTGCGCGCGGGGCGCTTCGATCTGGTCCACCGCCTGACGCCCCTGTCGCCGACGCAGGCGAGCCCGATCGCCGGGAAGCTCGCGCGCGCGGGCGTGCCCTTCGTGCTCGGGCCGCTGAACGGCGGCGTGCCCTGGCCGCCGGGCTTCGACGACCGCCGCCGCGCCGAGCGCGAGTGGCTCTCCTACGTGCGCGGCGCCTATCGCCTGCTGCCCGGCCGCGGCGCCACCCTCGCGCACGCGAGCGCGATCATCGCCGGCTCGCGCCACACCGAGGCCGAGATCCCCGCCGAGCACCGCCACAAGACCGTCTACTGCCCCGAGAACGCGATCCTGCCGGAACGCTTCTCGGTGCCCCCGCGCGAGGCGCCGAACCCGGTGGCGCGCGCGGCCTTCGTCGGCCGGCTCGTGCCCTACAAGGGCTGCGACATGCTGATCGAGGCGGCCGCGCCCCTGCTCGCCGAGGGCCGGCTCGGGCTCGACGTGGTCGGCGACGGCCCCGAGATGGCCGCGCTGCGCGCGCTCGCCGAGCGCCTCGGCGTCGCCGACCGGGTCGTCTTCCACGGCTGGCGCCCGCACGCGGAAGTGCAGGACGTGCTCGCGCGCGCCGACCTGTTCGCCTTCCCGAGCGTGCGCGAGTTCGGCGGCGGCGTGGTGCTGGAGGCGATGGCCCTCGGCGTCGCCCCCCTCGTGGTCGACTACGCAGGCCCCGGCGAGCTGGTCGTGCCGGGCACGGGCCACACCGTGCCGATCGGCCCGCGCGAGGCGATCGTCGCGGCGATGCGCGCGGCGATGACGCGGCTCGCGGCCGACCCGGAGGGCCTGCTCGCCACCGGCCGCCGGGCGCGCGCGCACGTGCTCGCCGAGCACACCTGGGCGGCGCGCGCGCGCATGAGCCTCGCGGTCTGGGACTACGCGCTCGGCCGGCGCGAGCGCCCGCCGCGCTTCTTCGACGAGCCGCCCGCCACGCCGGCGGCCGCGGCGGAATAGGGCGCCGGCGCGCGCGGCGCCCCGACTTCGGAGATCACGATGACACTCAGGGTTCTGGTCACCGGCGGTGCCGGGTTTCTCGGCAGCCACCTCTGCGAGCGCCTGGTCGAGGCCGGCCACGAGGTGCTCTGCGTCGACAACTACTTCACGGGCCGGCGCACCAACGTCGCGCACCTGATCGACCGCCCCAACTTCGAGCTGATGCGCCACGACGTGACGCTGCCGCTCTACATAGAGGTCGACCGCATCTTCAATCTCGCCTGCCCGGCCTCGCCGATCCACTACCAGCACGACCCGGTCCAGACGCCCAAGACCTCGGTGCACGGCGCGATCAACATGCTCGGCCTCGCGCGGCGCACCAAGGCGCGGATCCTCCAGGCCTCGACCTCGGAGGTCTACGGCAGCCCGACGGTCCACCCCCAGACCGAAGCCTACTGGGGCAACGTCAACCCGATCGGGCCGCGCTCGTGCTACGACGAGGGCAAGCGCTGCGCCGAGACGCTGTTCTTCGACTACCGCCGCCAGCACGGCATGGAGATCAAGGTCGTGCGCATCTTCAACACCTACGGCCCGCGCATGCACGTGGCCGACGGG
The DNA here is from genome assembly GCA_050330995.1 of Paracoccaceae bacterium. Lineage (GTDB taxonomy): Bacteria > Pseudomonadota > Alphaproteobacteria > Rhodobacterales > Rhodobacteraceae > Thermohalobaculum. The sequence continues at coordinate 7,502 of JBHJHI010000097.1, read as the reverse complement.
CGGGTGGTCTCGAACTTCGTGGTCCAGGCGCTCCGCGGCGAGGACATCACCATCTACGGCGACGGCAGCCAGACCCGCTCGTTCTGCTACGTCGACGACCTGATCGAGGCGATGCTGCGGATGATGGAGACCGGACCGACGGTCACGGGGCCGATCAACATCGGCAACCCGGCCGAGTTCACCATCCGCGAGCTGGCCGAGGCGGTGATCGCCAAGACCGGGGCGCGCTCGAAGCTGGTCCACCGTCCCCTGCCCCAGGACGACCCGCTCCAGCGCCGACCCGACATCGCGCTCGCCAAGGCCGAACTCGGCTGGGAGCCGCGCGTGTCGCTCGACGAGGGGCTCGGCGCCACCATCGCCTTCTTCGAGCGTCTGCTCGCCGAGCGCCCCGAGGCCGGCGCCAGCGGTTGAGCCCGGCGCCGCTCCGGCCGCGCCACCCGCGCCCGCGGCGTCCGACCGCCCCGATCCGGCGAAGGTCGCTCGGGCGGGCACGGTATTCCCGGCCCGGTGCCGTGACCATACGGATCGCGGCCGTCCCGTGATCCGGGACCCCTCCCACGGCGCGCCACGAGACGCTTTCGCCGGTCCGCGGAGTTGCTAAGACCGTGCCCCGAAGCGGCCCCCGACGGCCGCGTCCACAAGGGGAGGAGGCGATGGGCCGTTACAGCGACATCTTCGAGGCCTGGAAGCGCGACCCGGACGCGTTCTGGCTCGACGCCGCGCGCGCGATCGACTGGGAGACGCCGCCCACGCGCGCGCTCGACGACGGGGAGGCGCCGTTCTACCGCTGGTTCGCCGACGCCACGCTCAACCTCTGCCACAACGCGGTCGACCGCCACGTCGAGGCCGGCCACGGCGACCGCACCGCCCTCGTGCACGAGAGCCCGGTGACGGGCACGCGCGCGACGCTCAGCTACGCCGAGCTGCGCGCGCGCACTGCCCGCCTCGCCGGCGCCCTCGCGCGGCGCGGCGTGGAAAAGGGCGACCGGGTGGTGATCTACATGCCGATGGTGCCCGAAGCGGTGGTGGCGATGCTCGCCTGCGCCCGCCTCGGCGCGGTCCACTCGGTCGTGTTCGGCGGCTTCGCGGCCAACGAGCTCGCGGTGCGCGTCGACGACGCCAAGCCCAAGGCGCTGATCTGCGCCTCCTGCGGCATCGAGCCGAACCGGGTCGTGCCCTACAAGCCGCTGGTCGACGCCGCGCTGGCGCAGGCCGCGCACCCGCCCGAGTTCTGCGTGGTCCTCCAGCGCGAGCAGGCGCCGGGTACGCTGATCGAGGGGCGCGACCACGAGTGGGACGCCTTCCAGGAGGGCGCCGAAGAGGCGGCCTGCGTGGCGGTCGGCGGGGCCGACCCGCTCTACGTGCTCTACACCTCCGGCACCACCGGCCAGCCGAAGGGGGTGGTGCGCGCGGGCGGGGGCTACGCGGTGGCGCTCGCCTGGAGCATGGCCAACGTCTACGGCGTGGGCGAAGGCGAGACCATGTTCACCGCCTCCGACGTCGGCTGGGTGGTCGGCCACAGCTACATCGTCTACGGCCCCCTCCTCGTCGGCGCGACCACCGTCGTGTTCGAGGGCAAGCCGGTCGGCACCCCGGACGCCGGCGCCTTCTGGCGGGTGATCCGCGACAACGCGGTCAAGGTGTTCTTCACCGCCCCGACCGCCTTTCGCGCGGTCAAGCGCCAGGACCCGGACGGCGCCTTCATCGCCGAGACGGCGATGCCGACGCTCGAGCGGGTCTACTTCGCCGGCGAGCGCGCCGACCCGGCGACGGTCGAGTGGGCCACCGAGCGGCTCGGCGTGCCGGTGATCGACAACTGGTGGCAGACCGAGACGGGCTGGCCGATCGCGGCCAACCCCGCCGGCCTCGAGATGCTGGAGATCAAGACCGGCTCGCCGAGCGTGGCGATGCCGGGCTACGATCTGAAGATCCTCGACGAGGCGGGCGAGGAGCTGCCGAACGGTTCGCTCGGGGCGATCGCGCTCAAGCTGCCGCTGCCGCCGGGCTGCCTGCCGACGCTCTGGGGCGCCGACGACCGCTTCAGGCGCAGCTACCTGGAGCGCTATCCCGGCTACTACGAGACCGGCGACGCGGGCTACCTCGACGAGGACGGCTATGTCTTCATCATGGCGCGCACCGACGACGGCATCAACGTCGCGGGGCATCGCCTCTCGACCGGGCAGATGGAGGAGGTGCTGCTGCGCCACCCCGACGTCGCCGAGGCCGCGGTGATCGGCGCGAGCGACGAGCTGAAGGGCCAGGTGCCGGTGGGCTTTCTCTGCCTCAACGCCGGCAGCGAGCGCGACCCGCGGGAGGTGGTCGCCGAGGCGGTCGAGCGCGTGCGCGACGAGATCGGCCCCGTCGCCTTCTTCAAGCAGGCCGTCGTGGTCGAGCGGCTGCCGAAGACGCGCTCGGGCAAGATCCTGCGCGCGACCATGGCCAAGCTCGCCGACGGCGAGGCGGTGAAGGCGCCCGCGAGCATCGACGACCCGGCGATCCTCGACGAGCTGGGCACGGCGCTCGGCACGATCGGCTACGCGCGCCGCGAGTGACACGACCTCGGCACGGCGGCGTTCGATGCGGTCGCAACCCCGCGGCGCGCGGGACGGGAGAACAGGATGCTGGAAGGGATGCGCGTTCTGGTGGTGGAGGAGCGACCCTCCGGGATCGAGGCCGCCGTGCGCACCCTCGGCGGCGAGGCGGCGCGCTCGGACGCGACCGGCGCGGCCGCGGCGGCCCGTGGGGCGGATCTGGTGCTGATCGACGCCGATGCCGCGGCGCGCGACCCGGCGCTGGTGGCCCGGCTTCGCTCGGGCAGCGGGACCGGGACGCGGCTCCTGGCGCTCGGCGGCGCGGTCGAGGGCACCGACGCCGCCCTCGCCGACACGGCGCCGGACGCGTTCGGGGCGGCGCTCGGCGCGGCGCTGTCCGTGCCGCCCGTCCTCGATCCCGCCCCTCTCGCCGACATCCTCGCGATCGCCGGCGCGGAGCGCTTCGCCGCGATCGGCGTCCAGGCCGACCGAGAGCTGGAGGCGGGCACGGCCGCGCTCGTCCGGGCGATCGGGGACGGCCCGGCCGGGGCCGTCGCGACCCGCGCGCACGCCCTCGTCGGCACGGCCGGCGCGATGGGGTGCGCCGCGCTCGCCGCGCTCGCGCGCGAGATCGAGCGGTCGCCCGAGGCCGCGCGGGCCGAGCCTCGCCGGACGAGCGAGCGCCTCGTCGCGACGACGCGCACCGCCCGCGCCGCCCTCGCCTCGGCGACGAGGCGCATCGTCGCGACGGGCGCGCGCTGAGGACGCGCGGCGCCGGTTACGTCCGGACGGGATAGGCCGGCCGCCCCGGCCGGGTGAGAAGGCCGACGGGGACGCGGGGCCGCGCCGCGCCCGGTGCGGACGATGCGCGCCCGGCGGGCGGAACCGGGTCGCATCGCGACCGTCGTGCCGCGGGCGACCCCGCCGAGACGCGCATCGGTTTCGATGACGAACCGTGCCGGGTTCCGTTCGGACACCGTCCACCTTTTCTCTTTCCGCATGTCGCACTATCGTTCCACGATCATCGCCTTGTGGAGGCTGGAGAGGGCATGGATCAGAAGGCGAAGACCGCGGGGCAGGTTCGCTCGCTCACGCGCGCGCTCTCGCTCCTGCGCCATCTGGCGGCGGCGAACGAGGGCATGTCGCTGACCGAGCTGTCGGAGGCGGCGGGCCTGCCGCCCTCCACCACGCACCGGCTGCTCACGACGCTGGAGGCCGAGCGCTTCGTGCGCCCCGACCCGCAGGGCGGCGTCTGGCGCGTGGGCGTGGCGGCGTTCTACGTCGGCAGTTCCTTCGCGCGCTCGCGCGACAAGCTCGCGCTGTCGCGGCCCTACCTGCGCCGGCTGATGGAGGTCTCGGGCGAGACGGCCAACCTGTTCGTCGAGTCCGACGGCGAGGCGGTCTGCATCGGCCAGATCGAGAGCCGCCACGCCATGCGCGCGATCACCGGTGTCGGCGGGCGCATCGCGCTGCACGCCTCCGGCGCGGGCAAGGTGCTGCTCGCGCACATGGAGCCGACGCGGCGGGGCTATCTCATGCAGTCGATCCCGCTCGGGCGGGTGACGGCGGCGACGATCACCGACCGCGCCCGCTTCGAGGCCGCGCTCGACCAGGTGCGCACCCTCGGCTACGCGGTCGACGACGAGGAGCACGCGCTCGGCCTGCGCTGCGTGGCGGCGCCGCTCTTCGACGAGAACGGCAATGCGGTCGCGGCGATCTCGATCTCCGGGCCGTCGGCGCGCATTCCCTCCGAGCGCATGGCCACTCTCGGGCGCATGGTCGCCCAGGCCGCGCACGAGGCGACGCGCGACTACGGCGGCGCCCTGCCGATGGCGGCGCAGTAGCGCCCCGCCGGCGGGACCGTCGCGCCCGGCGGGCCCGGACGCCCGGACCGGGCGCCCCGGCGACGACCATCCTCCCGGACCCGTCACGGGCGGGCCCGTCCCCACCCTGCTTGACAGCCCCCGCCCGCCTCAGTATCCCGCCGCCACCACGACGGCCAGGCGTACGCCGGTCGCGACGGCTCCGATCCGGCGTAGCTCAGCGGTAGAGCATCCGACTGTTAATCGGCAGGTCGTAGGTTCGAATCCTACCGCCGGAGCCAGACCCGCAACGCCCCCGAAGACCGGGCACTCGCAGGGCCGGGTCGGGAGCGACCCGCCGGATCGCCCGAATGCGACCTTGACCGACACACCGCGTGTGCCCGTCGGAAGCCGGTCGATGTCGCCGCGCACCTCTCGTCTCTCGCCTGCTGCGGAGCGGCCCCGATCCTGCTTCGCCCCGAGGCGGCGATCCGCGAGACGCTGTGTGCCGCCCTCGTCCATTTCGACGACGTGGCCGTCGTCGAGCCGCTCCGGGCCACCACACGAGTGTCTCGGCCCCGCTGTCGCACCCGACAGCACGATCGGCTGAGGCCGGGACGGGTGGACCTCGTTCTTCAGGCCATCGGCGGCTGGAGCCTCCAAGGCCTTGCGCTGTCCCCGAACCTTGGGTCACCCGGAGCCGGAATTCCCGGGCTGCGTCACGGCGGCAGGCCGGCTGCGCCGCCGTGGTCGTTGAGCGATATCGGGAGCTTGTGCCCGATCGCGCTGTAGGATCGGTCGCTAGGAGCGACGGGACGCGCCTCAGCGTCCCACCACCGCCTCGCCGAGCGCGCGGAAGCGCACGAGGTAGTAGGGCTCCTCGACCGGCGTCGTCTCGCCGCCGTTCAGCGGCGGCGCGTTGTTGAGGCGGTTCACCGTGGCGTAGACCCAGCCCTCGGGTCCCATGGACAAGCCGTCCGGCCACTCGATCCGCGCGTCGACCACGTGGACGGCGTAGGTGCCGTCCGGCCGCGTCACGCCGACGGCGTTGCCGCCGCCGTCGGTGACGTAGACGTTGCCCGCCGCGTCGATGGTGATGCCGTCCGAGGGCGGCTTGTCGCCGTAGCGCTCGACCGCCGCCGCGAGATCCTCGGCCGACAGCGCCGGATCGGCGAGCGCCGCGGTCGGCACGCGCCAGCCCGCGGTGCCGTTCATCGCGCCGTAGTAGACGTGGGCGTTGTCGGGCGCGATCGTGATCGGGTTCAGCGCCGTGCGGATCGGCGCGCCCTGCGGGTCGGTCAGCACCTCGCCGCGCACGACGAAGTCCACGTCCTCGGCGGCCGTGCTCTCGTGGCCGTCGAGCACGCGCCGGCCCTCGCCGGTCTCAAGGTTCACGACCGCGATGCCGCCGGCGATATCGGCGAGGTAGGCGAGCGGGCGTTCCTGGTCGAGCGCGAGATCGTTGTGGAACGACGTCTCGACCGAGGCCTCCGGCGGGATCTCGACGACCCGCGCCAGCGCGTCCGAGCGTGTGTCCCAGCCGACCAGGCGAGGTGCGGCGTCGGCGCCGGCGGCGTTGTCGAGCATCCAGACGACGCCGTTACGGTCCGAGCGCAACCCCAGCACCGCCGTCATGCCGACGCCGTCCTCGCCCCGCGGTCCGGCCCAGGCGGGCGTCGGGAACGGCGCGAGCGCGCCGTCGGGCATCAGTTCGACGACGCGGTTCTCGGGCGCATAGAACTGATGCAGGCTGAGGATGATGCGCCCGTCCGGCGTCACGGTGACGTTGCCGGGTCCCTGGTCGAGTTCGGCGACCACCTCGAGCGGCTCGGCGAGGGCCGGCCACGGCGCGGCGAGCGCCAGCGCGGCGGCGGCCAGGGCGGGCATTCGGCGCTTCGGCCTCGTCGTCCCCCCGCCTCGACGCCCCGATCGGCTCGCGTCCCGCCTCGACGTCCGTGTCATTCCCCGCCTCCCGAAGGCTTGCGGCGAGGACAGTAGCGAGCGATCGGCCGAGGGGAAGTCCCGACCCTGCCCCCGGCGCTCCGGGACGCGACGCCGGAATGCCCCGCCGCAGGATCGACGCCGCGGCGCGTCGTGCGACGCTCCCGCCCGCGGGACACCGGGATGGAGGTCGCCGCGGCGATGCTCGCGCTTACGCCCTTCCGCGTCCCGCTCGACGGCACGTCGGCCGCGCGCGTGCCACCGCTGGCGCGCGAGCGCGCGATCCCGGAGCCCAGACCGATCGCCATGCCGCCCGGACGGCGCGCGGCAAACCGGAGGAGGCCTCCGGCAGCATCGGATGACGTCTCGTACGAGGCGTTGCGGCTCTCGGCACGACGCCGCCGAGCGTGCCCTGCCGATGACGGAACCGGCCGGATGCTCGGCTTCCGCCGTCCCTGTCCGACCGGACCCGGCCCCGGAGCGATCCGACGGCCGCGCCCGACCCGTTCGAGACTGTCGGCGTGGCTCGCGTCAGACGCCCTGACGGTCGTCTCCCGCGACGGGCGGCGTGGCGGCGCCGTTCGGCTTAGCCGCCTCCGAGACGAGACCCGAGAGGCCGTCTTCCAGGCTGATCCCCACCTCCTGCCCCAGCGCACGCAAGGCGGGCAGCTGCACCGCCATGGCGCCGATCGCGTCGACCGCCTGGTTGACCGCGCCGCCCGACGCGCTCGCGCCCGCGCCGTCGCGACCGCCCGTCGCGCCGCCCATGCCGGAGACGTGGTGGATCTTGATCGACGAGATCTTCTCGGCGGGCTTCACCATCTGCGCCACGATCTCGGGGAGCGCCTCCAGGCGGGCGAGCTGCACCTTCATCGCGGCGATCTCGGCCGAGATCGCGTTCTCGGCGTCCACCAGCGCGCGCCGGCCCTCGGCCTCGGCGAGCGCGTCCTCGCGCTTGGCCGCCGCGCGGATCTTGGTGGCCTCCGCCTCGGCGGTGGCCTCCTCGCGCAGCGCCTCGGCGCGGTCGGCGGCCGCGGCCTTGTCGGCCTCGGCGGCGACGCGGATGCGCGTCGCCTCGCGCTCGGCGTCCTGGGCGGCCTCGATCAGCGCGATCGCCTTCTCGCGCTCGGCCGCGGCCGTGCGCCGCGCGGTCTCGACCGCCTCGGCGGCGCGCACGGCCTCGGCGCGCGCCAACGAAGGCCCGGCGCGCCCGCCGCGAAACAACAAC
>JBHJHI010000096.1:0-7500 GCA_050330995.1 Paracoccaceae bacterium | reverse complement strand
CCCGCCGCGTCCCTCGTAGCGAGGCCGGAAGGGTGATTGTTACTTGATCTTGCCTTCCTTGAACTCGACGTGCTTGCGCACGACCGGGTCGTACTTGCGCACCGTCATCTTGTCGGTCATGGTGCGCGAGTTCTTCTTCGTGACGTAGAAGAAGCCCGTGCCGGCCGTCGAGTTGAGGCGGAGCTTGATGGTGGTGGGCTTCGCCAGCGCGAGTTCTCCGTTCGCACGGACGGCGCCCGCGCGGATGCTTGCCGAGCCGGTGTCCTACGCATGCGCGCACGTCTGTCAAGGGCGACGACGCATTCGCACCAGAACGAGACAGAGATAGGCGATCGCGAGCCCCGCGGCGGCCGCCATCATGCCGTGCGGCGGCGAGAGCGCATCCATCGCGCCGCCCATCAGCGCCGGCGCGGCGAGGGCGCCGAGCCCGTAGGCGAGACCGACCGACGCCTGCGCCTCGGCGAGCCGCTGGCCGCGGTAGCGCGCTCCGAGCCCGGCGAGCGCCAGAGTGTAGAGCCCCGCGCCGAAGCCGCCCCAGACCAGCATCGCCGGCGCGGCGAGCCAGGCGGACGGGGCCGCCGCCCAGAGCCAGACCGGCGCCGCGACGCAGGCGCCGGCGGCGAGCGCGAGCAGCGGGCGCACCGCGAAGCGATCGGCCGCCCAGCCGAGCGGCAGCATCAGCGCCATCGAGCCGATCGCGAAGGCCGCGAGCAGCGTGACGCTCGCGCCTTCGTCGAGCCCCGCGCGCACGCCCCAGACCGAGAACAGCGCGCCGGTGCCGTACTCGATCGCGCCGAACAGTAGCACCGCGCAGAGGAGCGCGGGGTCGCTCCGCCCGTAGCGCAGGAGCGCGAACAGCGGGCGGGGGCCGTCCTCGGCGGCGGCGGGACTGGGATCGGGCGCGGCGCGTGCGCCGAGAGCGAGCGGCACGAGGCTCGCGAGCGCGATCGCGCCGGCGACGCGAAAGGGCAGGGCGCCCTCGGTGCCGGTCGCGAGCAGCACCAGCGGCCCGGCCGCGAAGGCGGCCGAGAACACGATCCCGTAGGCCGCGATCGCGCGGCCGCGCACGCCCGCCGGCGCGGCGGCGACGATCCAGAACTCGGCCGCGAAGAACAGCGCGGCGCCCCCCGCGCCCCAGAGAAGGCGCATCAGCGTCCACCAGACCATGCCGTGGCCTTCGGGCAGGAGCCCGAACACGACGGCCACGAGCGCGGCCGCGCCGGCCGTCAGCCGCACGAGGCCGAGGCGGGCGAGTGCGAGTGGCAGCACCGGCGAGAGAAGGACGATGGCGAGCGGCGCAGCCATGGCGTTGAGCCCGATCGCTGTGCCGGAGACGCCTTCGCGCTCGAGCGCCAGGGCGAACAGCGGCAGGCTCATCGCGAGCGCGAGACCGAGCGTCGAGATCGCCGCGATCGGGGCCGCGACCGCGCGCAGCCCGTCGCGTGCTCCGGCCGCGAGCGCGACGCTCATAGCGGGTCCAGATACGATCGCCCGGCCTCGTGGCGGAAGAACGGGATCGCGGGCTCCGGCCCGTCGTCGGCGAGGCGCGCCTCGATCTCGGCGAGGACGAGCGCGGTGACGAAGGGCAGGTCGGCCGCGCGCGCCTCGGCGAGCGGCAGCCAAGCGAGATGGGACAGCTCACCGTCCGCGCCGGCGAAGTCGTCGGGGTCCTCGATCTCGGCGGCGTCGAGCGCGACGAAGCGTGCGTCGAAGCGGCGCGGCCCGCCCGGCGGCGTGATCGCGCGTGCGAGCGGCACGAGCCCGGCAGCGTTCGGCGCGCCGTGGCGGGCGAGGTAGGCCGACCAGGCCGGCGTGAGCCCTTCGGCCGAGCCCGACGCGGACGCGCGCGGCGCGAGACCGGTCTCCTCGGACAGCTCGCGAAGGGCCGCGAGCGCGAGCGCGGCGCCGAGGCTGGGGTCGCGCTCGGGCCCGCCGCGCGGACGCCGCCCGAGGCGTTCGGCGAGCGCTTCGGGCGGTGCGAAGCGCTGGGCGGCGTCGCGGTCGGCCGGGTCGAGCGCGCCGCCCGGGAACACCCATTTCGAGGGCATGAAGGCGGCGCCGGCGCCGCGCTGGCCCATCAGCACCCGCGCCTCGCCGCCCTGGCGCCGCAGCACCACCACGCTCGCGGCGTCGCGGATCGCGACCCCGCCGGATGCCTCGCTCATGGCCCGTCCTTCGCGGCTCACGTCTCCTCGTGGTCGAAGCCGTGCATGCGCCAGGCCCACTGCATCGCCACGACCGCCCCCTTCATGCGCGGCAGCAGCCAGAGCGACAAGCCGAGCACGAACGCCGGCCAGATCAGCGCGTGAACCCAGAGATCGGGACGGAAGGCGTTCTCGACCGCGAGCAGGAGGACCGCGAGCAGGTGGCCGACCACGATCATCACGAGCCAGGCGGGCAGGTCGTCGGCGCGGTGATGGTGCAGCGCCTCGCCGCAGCTCGGACAGCGGTCCTCGACGGTGAGGTAGCGCGCGAACAGCGAGCGCGCCCCGCAGTTCGGGCAGCGCCCGGCCCAGCCGCGCTTCAGCGCCGGGACCAGCGGGCGCTCGGCGCGCATCGCGGGCGCAGGAGAGGGATCGAGCGGGTCGGGGTGGGTCATGCGTCTCTTCTCCGTGCCTGCGCGCCGAACTAGGCCGAGGCGGGGCGTTCGGCGACCTTCGCAGGCGATGCTCGAAGCGGGGCAGGGGGGACGGACCCGCGCGCCGCGGACATCGGCTGCTTCGACGACCCCGCCGCAGAGGCAATGGCGAGGCGGGGGCGACGGATCGCGGCGGCGGCGGCGTTCACGCAGACGTGTCCCGAAGGCCAAGATCGACATCGAAGCGACGGGGGCGCGGCACGGACCGGATGGCCGCCGGACCGGCGGTGTGCAGGGAGGCGGTACGATGACATCCTGCGCGATCGGCCCCGCGACGCGCTCCGGGGTCTGGACTGAGACGCCCGGCCGCGCCAGCGTGCGCGCGCTCGCGACGCGGCCGTCCTCCGAAGGGGCGGCCGCGTCGCCTGCGGCGCGGACTGGACGGCACACGGGGCGCATGGCGGTCATGGAGGGCGGCGGTGCGGCCCAGGAGGACGAAGGACGGCTGATCGCGCGCTTCGCCGACGGCGACCGCGACGCCGCCGAGGCGTTGACCGCGCGGCTCCTGCCCGGCGCCTTCCGACAGGCGTGGCGGCTGCTCGGCGACGAGGCCGAGGCCGAGGACGTGGCGCAGGAGGCGATGCTGCGCCTCTGGCGTCAGGCACCGACGTGGCGCACCGGCGAGGCCAAGGCCTCGACCTGGCTCTACCGGGTGACGCGCAACCTCTGCATCGACCGCATCAGGCGTCGCCGCGCGACGGCGGACATCGAGGACGTGCCCGAGCCGGCCGACCCGGTGCCGGCGGTGCTCGACCGCCTCGCCGCCGACGAGCGCCACCGCGCGCTCGCGACGGCGATCGGGCGATTGCCGGCGCGACAGCGCGACGCGCTGCTGCTGCGCCACTTCGAGGCTCTCGGCAACCCGGAGATCGCCGCGCGTCTGGACACCTCGGTCGAGGCGGTCGAAAGCCTGCTGGCACGCGCGCGGCGCACGCTCGCGGCGCGGCTGCGCGAAGAAGGGGACGAGACATGAGCGAGGATCGTGGGGTCGAGCGGCTGGACGCCGTGCTCGCGTCGCTGGCCGCCGCCGAGCGCCGGTCGCGGCCGACCCCGGCGGCGACGCTCGAAGCGCGGGTGCTCGCCGAGGCCATGGCCGCGCAGCGCCGCGCCGCGCCATCGGACGCGCGGTCCGGGGGACGCCCGGCGGCCTCGCGCACGGCCCCGGCGCTCGCCTTCGCGCTCAGTCTCGTGTTCGGCTTCGCCCTCGGCTTCGCCGAGATCATGCCGACCGAGACGGGCGGGCAGGTGCAGGCGCAGATCGAGGACGAGACGGATGTGGCGGTCGACGTCGTCTTCGGCGGCGACGCGCCGTTCTGAGCCGATGACCGGACGCCGCCGCGTGCGGCGGATCATCAGGACGCCGCGGCGCGGCGGACGCGGAGCGAGCCTATGACGACAAAGGGGCGCGTGCCCGGCCATGACGGGCGCGGCGGGGGCGAGGGGGACGGCGGCGGACGCCGGCGCGGGCACGCGCGCTGGCTTCTGGGCGCGTTCGTCCTCTCGGTCTCGCTCAACCTGGTCTGGGCCGGCGGCATGATCGGCGACGCGATGCGCGGACACATGGAGGAGACCGGCGGCAAGGAGCGGCTGTTCGCCAAGTTCCTGCCCGAGAACCATCGCGACGCCTGGCATCGAGCGCTGGCCGAGATCGAGCCCGATCGGGCGCGCCTGCGTCGCGAGATGGCCGGGGTCCACGAGCGGATCATCACGATCATACGCGGGCAGCCGTTCGAGCGCGAGGCGCTCTCGGCCGCCTTCACCGACCGGCGCCACCTGAACACGTCGTTGCGCGAAGGGCTGCACGAGGCGGTGGTGCACGTGGCGAGCGGCATGACGGCGAGCGAGCGAGGCATGTTGGCCGACCAGCTCGACGGCCTCGCCGAGCGCTGGGCCGAGCGCCACGAGAGCGCCGCGCACGAGCGTTGAGCGAAGGGCGGAGCGGGCAGCGGGAATCGAACCCGCACTACCAGCTTGGAAGGCTGGGGCGCTACCGTTACACCATGCCCGCGCGCATCCGACGGTCTAAAGCGCTGCATCGACACTGGTCAATGCAGCGAAGCCTCGGTATGCGAATGGGGCCGTCGGGGAGCACACCGCAAAACTGCGGGGCGAGGAAGAGCCGTTCGCGGGTGCATCCCTCGACATGGACCGTTATGGGATTGAGGCGGCTTTGTGTCAATACTCGGCCCGCCGTTGACGTGATTTTCCCGTTTTGAGCGAAGCGTGTCCGCTCATCGTCGGGCCCCCGGACGCGATCAGCCGTGCCCGCTCGGCGTCTTGCCCGCCCCGTTCGTCGCGAAGCGGGACAGAAGTTCGAGCGGCAGCGGGAGCACCACGTTCGATTTGCCGGCCTGGGCGACGTCGTGCATCGATTCGAGATAACGCAACTGCATCGCGTTCTCCGACTGCGCGAGCCGCTCGCCAGCTTCCACCAGCTTCTCGGCCGCCTGCTGCTCGCCCTCGGCGTTGATCACCTTGGCGCGGCGGTGGCGCTCGGCCTCGGCCTGACGTGCGATCGCGCGGACCATGCTCTCGTCGATGTCGACGTGCTTGATCTCGACGTTGGACATCTTGATGCCCCAGCCGTCGGTCTGACGGTCCAAGATCTCCTGGATCGCGCTGTTGAGCTTGTCGCGCTCGGCCAGCATCTCGTCGAGGTCGTGCTTGCCGAGCACCGAGCGCAGTGTGGTCTGGGCCAGCTGCGAGGTCGCCGCGCGGAAGTCCTCGACCGCGAGGATCGCCTTCTCGGGATCGACGATGCGGAAGTAGAGCACCGCGTTGACCTTGGCCGAGACGTTGTCCTTCGAGATGACGTCCTGGGAGGGGACGTCCTCGACGAAGATGCGCAGATCGACGCGCACCAGCGACTGGATCACGGGCACGACGAAGATCAGACCCGGGCCTGCGATCTTGGTGTAGCGCCCGAGGGTGAACAGCACGCCGCGCTCGTATTCGCGCAGGATCTTGAACCCCGAGACGAGAAACAGGCCGACCAGCAGGACGGCGATGACGATGATCCCGAGATTGACCGGCATCAGCGGGCTCCTTCGATCTGGTTGGGGCCGGGCGCGGCATGGTCCGCGCGCCGGACGTGCAGCACGAGACCCTCCAGGGCCTCGATCACGAGGTCGTCGCCGGGCACGAGGCCTTCGGGACCCTCGGCCTGCCAGCGCTCGCCATTCGCGTAGACATGGCCGCGCGTGTCAGCCCAGTCGATCACCTCGGCGTGACCGCCGATCATGGCCGGCGCTCCGGTCCTCTGCGCGCCGCCCTGCGCGCGCCAGACGACGCCGAGGATCACGCAGAGAAGCCCGACGCCGAGCGCGGCGACGGTGAGGATCACGCTCCAGTCGAGCTGGTAGCCCGGCACGTCGGTGTCGATCAGCATGGCCGAGCCCCCGACGAAGGCCGCGAGCCCGCCGAGGCCGAGAATGCCGAAGGTGGGCGTGAACGCTTCGGCGGTCATGAAGGCGAGCCCGAGCGCCACGAGGGCGAGGCCCGCGTAGTCGAGCGGCAACTGGTTGAGCGCGTAAAGCCCGAGCACGAGGCAGATCACGCCGGGCACGCCGGGGCCGACGCCGGGGTTGGCCAGCTCGAAGATCAGCCCGTAAGTACCGAGCGTCATGAGCAGAAAGGCGACGTTAGGGTTGGTCAGGAGCTGCAGGATCTCGGTGGTGAGCGACGGCTCGATCCGCTCGATCGGGGCGTCCGCGGTCGCGAGCGCGATCGTCTCTCCACCGAGGTCCACCTCGCGCCCGTCGATCCTGGCGGCGAGGTCGGCGAGGTCGTCGGCGACGAGCGCGACCACGTTCTTCTCGACCGCCTCGTTCGCGGAGAGGCTGACCGCCTCGCGCACGGCGCGCTCGGCCCAGTCGGCGTTGCGCCCGCGCAGCTCGGCGAGGCTGCGGATCCAGGCGACCGCATCGTTGGTCGCCTTGGCCATGCCGGCGTCCTCGGGACGGGTACGCTCGGTATCCTCGGTATCCTCGTCGTCCGTGTCGTCCTCCCGAGGCGCGTCGCCCCCCGGTGCGCCGCCCATGCGCACGGGCGTCGCCGCGCCGATGTTGGTGCCGGGCGCCATGGCGGCGAGGTGGGTGGCGTAGATCATATAGGTGCCCGCGCTCGCCGCGCGCGCGCCGCCCGGCGAGACGTAGCCGATCACCGGGATCTCGGCGTCGAGGATCGCGCTCGTGATGTCGCGCGTGGCGGTCACCAGCCCGCCCGGCGTATCGAGCGCGATCACGAGGGCGGCGGCCTCCGCCGCCTCGGCATCGCCGATCGCCTGCTCGATCAGGTGCGTCGTCGCCGGTCCGATCGCGCCGCGGACCTCGACCACCATCATGGGCGGCTCGGACGTGTCCTGCGCGCCGAGCATTCCGGCGAGGCCGAGGACGAGGGCGGTCGCGGCGAGGACCGCGCGCAGCGGTCTGGCCAGAAGCGTCGCCGCCGACCTCTCGGGGGCGTCTCGCCGGACGGTGCCGGCTCTGAAGCTCGTGCGACCTGTTCTGAACATGTCCGGCCAACCAAGACTTGTGGGCGGCGTTCCGGACGCATCATGCCACAGGACACGCCGTCGCGGGTACGTTTCGCCGTCGAGACGCGGAACTTCGAGGCCCATGGGCTGGCGGAGCCGGCGGCATCGATCCTCGACGGCTGCCAGCCCGACACCCGAAAGGCACCTGCAATTTATCAAACATAATAAAAATTCTGAGAAGTTTGGGTGTAGCAGCAAAGCTAGAATGTCAGCCCTGAGCAAAGCAGGAATGTCAGTCTCCTAGCCCGCGTTGGCGAGGCCGGGAGACGGAGCATGGGGCTGGTGGCGATGAGCGAGCGCGAGCTGCGGCGCGTCGAGACGATGGCAG
>JBHJHI010000095.1:0-56982 GCA_050330995.1 Paracoccaceae bacterium | reverse complement strand
GGGGGGCGCGGCTGCTGGCGCTGCCGGGCGCGGGGGCGGCGCGCATCGCCGCGGCCGCCTCGGCGGGCCGCGCATGACGCCCGGTCTCGGCCTCGGCGCGCCGCGCTGGGCGGTGGAGGGCCGGGGCTGGCCGAACGCGGACGCCTCGCGCTTCCCGCGCGCGGCCGGGCTGCGCTGGCACGTCCAGGTCATGGGGCCCGAAGAGGCGCCCGCGGTCGTGCTGCTGCACGGGCTCGGCGGCGCGACGCACAGCTGGGCCGATGTCGCCCCGCGCCTCGCCCGGCGCTTCCGGGTGATCGTCCCCGACCTGCCGGGCCACGGCTTCACCGAGCGCCCCGGCTCGGCCGCCGCGCTCTCGCCCGTCCGCCAGGCCGAGGCGCTGGGCGCGCTGTTCGCCGCCCTCGGCGCGCGCCCGGCGGTCGCGGCCGGCCATTCCGCCGGCGCGCCGCTCGCCGCCCGTCTCGCGCTCGACGGGGTGGCGCCGCTCACGGCGGTGGTCTCGTTCAACGGCGCCTGGCTGCCGTTTCCGGGGCTGATGGGGCAGGTCTTCCCCGGCCTCGCCCGCGCGCTGTCGATGAACCCGTTCGTGCCGGGGTTTTTCTCCCTCGGCGCGAGCCTCGATCCGCGCTCGACCGAGCGGCTGATCGCGGGCACCGGCTCGAAGCTGCGCCCCGAGCGCCTCGACGCCTACGCGCGTCTGTTCCGCCGCCCCGGCCACGTCGCGGCCGCGCTCGCGATGATGTCGGTCTGGGATCTCGCCGCGATCCTGGCCGATCTGCCCCGCCTGGAGGCCGAGCTGACGCTGGTCGCGGCTGCGGCCGACCGCGCCGTGCCGCCCGAGACCGCCCGAACCGTGGCCGATCGCGCGCCGTACGCCCGTGTCGAGGACTGGGGCGGCCTCGGCCATCTCGCCCACGAGGAGGCGCCCGGACGGGCGGCCGCCCTGGTGGTCGAGGCGGCGCGGCGCGCGGGCGTCCTCGCGCCGGCCTGAGGCGCCGGGAGGCGCAGAGGAACGCGTCGAGCCGGTCGAGCACGGCCTCCGGTGCCTCCAGTTGGGGCATGTGGCCGGCGCCCGGCAGCGTCTCGAAGCGCGCGCCTGGCATCGTCGCGGCGAGCGCGCGGCCGCGATCGAGGGGTATCCACGGATCGTCCTCGCCCCAGAGGATCAGGACCGGGCAGCGGATCTCGCCGAACATGGGCTCCACCTCGGCGGTGAAGCGTTCGTCGGCGCGGGCGAACTGGCGGTAGAAGCTCGCCGCGCCGTCCTCGTCGAGCCAGGGCGCGACCAGGGCGTCCACGTCCGCCGCGTCGCGCCCGCGCGCGAAGGCGCCCTCGACATAGGCGCGCACGATCGCGCGATGGATATGGGCGGGCAGCCCCTGGAACGCCTCGACGTGGCGGCCGACGTGGTCGAAGAAGGCCGAGCCCCAGGGCCGCATCGCCACCACGTTCATCAGCACGTAGCGCTCGAACTCGCAGCCGTGGAGCAGGTGCGCGCGCAGCGTGGTCGCGCCGCCCATGTCGTGGGCGACGACGCGCGGGCGGGCGAGGCCCCAGTGCGCCAGCATCTCGGCGAAGGTCTCGCCTTGCGCGTCGAGCGCGCTCGGCACCGCCTCGTGCTTCGCCGAGCGGCCGTAGCCCGGCATGTCGTACCAGTGGACCCGGAAGCGCTCGGCGAGCCGCGGGATCACGCGCGTCCACGAGAACGACGACCACGGCCAGCCGTGCGCCAGCACCAGATCCGGCCCCTCGCCCGTGCGGCCAGCGGCCACGGTGCCGGCGCGGGTCCGAACGCTTTCCTCGAGCGACCAGCGGGCCATGGTGTCGTCTCCCTGTCGTCCGCCGCGATGCTCGGCCCATAGGACGACGCGCCGTTCGCGGCGTCCAGGGACCGGCGCGGGTCCGGGAGACGCGGGGTTGTCCGGCTTCGCCGTTTCCCCTTGCCCCGGTGTCCGTGACAAGCCAGAGTGTCAGGCAATCATGACAGTGCTCGACCGCCAGCTCGCCGATCCCGTCCGCACCGCCCGCCAGCCCCACGCCGTGGTGATCGGCTCAGGGGTAGGCGGCCTCGCCACCGCCGCCCGCCTCGGCGCGCGCGGCTGGCGCGTCACCGTGGTCGAGAAGCTCGACTGTCCCGGCGGGCGGGCGCGGGTGTTCCGTCAGGACGGCTTCAGCTTCGACGCCGGACCCACCATCATCACCCATCCGCGGCTGCTGGACGAGCTGTGGGCGCTCTGCGGCAAGCGCCGCGAGGATCACGTCCGCCTCGTGTCGATGGACCCGTTCTACCGCATCCGCTTCGACGACGGCTCGACGCTCGACTGCTCGGGCGACGCCGCGAAGATGCGCGCCGAGATCGCGCGGCTCTCGCCGGGCGACGTCGAGGGCTACGAGCGGCTGGTCGCGAGCACGGAGGAGAAGTTCCGCTTCGGCTTCGAGCGGCTCGGCCGGATGGAGTTCTCCTCCGTCCTCTCGATGCTGCGCGAGCTGCCCGGCATCGTGCTGCGCGGCGGCCATCGCACCGTGGCGCAGGGGGTGCGCCGCTACGTGAGAGACGAGCGACTGAGGACGGCGCTCAGCTACCATCCCCTGCTGATCGGCGGCAATCCGTTCGGCACCACGGCGATCTATCTCTTGATCCTCGCGCTGGAACGGCGCTGGGGCGTGCACTTCGTCATGGGCGGCACGCACGCGCTGGTGTGCGGGATGGTCGATCTGATCGAGGGGCAGGGCAACGCGGTACGGCTGAACGCGCCCGTGGCCGAGATCGAGGTCGAGAACGGTCGCGCCACCGGCGTGCGGCTGGAGGACGGCGAGCGCATCGCCGCCGACGTCGTCGTCTCCAACGCCGACGCCGCCTGGACCTGGCGCCACCTGATCGCGCCCGAGCACCGCCGGCGCTGGACCGACCGCAAGATCGCCCGGTCGCGCTACTCGATGGGCCTGTTCGTCTGGTATTTCGGCACCGACCGGCAATGGCCCGAGGTCGAGCACCACACCATGGTGCTCGGGCCGCGCTACAAGGGGCTGCTCGACGACATCTTTCGCAAGCATCGGTTGGCCGAGGACTTCAGCCTCTACCTGCACCGCCCCACCGCGACCGACCCCTCGCTCGCGCCTGCGGGCTGCGACGCCTTCTACGCGCTCGCCCCCGTGCCGCATCTCGACAGCGGCACCGACTGGGAGGCGGTCGCCGAGGATTACCGCGCCCGGATCGAGGACCGGCTCGACGCCACCGTGCTGCCGGGGCTGAAGGGGCGCGTGGTCAGCCAGCGGATCATGACGCCCAAGACCTTCGAGACCGATTACCACGCCTATAAGGGCGCGGGCTTCAGCTTCGAGCCGACGCTGTTCCAGTCGGCGTGGTTTCGCCCGCACAACCGCGCCGAGGGGATCGAGAACCTCTACCTCGTCGGCGCGGGCACCCATCCGGGGGCGGGCGTGCCCGGTGTCCTCACCTCGGCCGAGGTGGTCGACGGCCTGATCCCGGAGGCCGCGCATGTCGGCTGAGGTCTTCTGCGACGACCGCCCGGTGCGTGAGGCCGCGATCGCCTGCGCCGAGGTCGACGCGCGCCACTGCCGCGAGGCGATCAGGACCGGCTCGAAGTCGTTCCACGCCGCCTCGCGCCTGTTGCCCGCGCGCGTGCGCGAGCCCGCCTTCGCGCTCTACGCCTTCTGCCGCCTCGCCGACGACGCGGTCGACGAGGGCGGGCGGGCCGGCGCCTCGGCCCGGCGCGCGCGCCGCCTCGGGCTGATCGCCACGGGCCGCCCCGCGCCGCACCCGGCCGATCGCGCCTTCGCCCGCGTGATCCGCCGCCACGCGATCCCCGTCGAGATCCCGGCCGCGCTGATCGAGGGGCTGTCCTGGGACGAGGGCGGGCGGCGCTACGAGACGCTCGCCGACGTCGAGGCCTACGCCGCGCGCGTCGCCGCGACCGTCGGCGTGATGATGACGCTGATCCTCGGCGAGCGCCGGCCGGAGGTTCTGGCGCGCGCGGCCGATCTGGGCGTGGCCATGCAGCTCTCCAACATCGCCCGCGACGTCGGCGAGGACGCCCGCGCCGGGCGGCTCTACCTGCCGCGCGGCTGGATGCGCGCCGAGGGGCTCGACCCCGACGCCTTCCTCGCCGCGCCGGCCCATTCGCCCGCCCTCGGCCGCGTGGTCGGCCGGCTGCTCGACCGCGCCGAGACGCTCTACGACCGATCGCTCTCCGGCATCGCGCGGCTCCCGCGCGACTGCCGTCCCGGCATCGCCGCGGCGCGGCTGATGTACCGCGAGATCGGCCGCACCGTGGCCGCGCTGATGCGTCCCCGCCCGGTCGGGGCGGCGCCACTCGACGCCTGCGCCTTCCTGATCGAGGCGGTCGAGCGCCACGACCGGCTCGACCCCGCGATCGCGCACGCGCTCGGCGGGCGGCTGACCCGCGCGCTCGACTTCTTCGTCAAGGCCGCGATCGACATCGAGCGCCGCGGCCTCGTCGGGTCCTGACGCGCGCCGCGGGCTCGTCGGCTCCGGGGACGCGGTCCCGGCCCGACGGTCAGGCCGCGACGTCTTCGCCGGTCTCCGGCCCTCGCCGACGCCGGGAGAGGCCCTAAACTCGCCGAGACGCGTCTCGACGCCAGACACCGGCCCGCCCCAGCGGCACGCGACCCCGAGAGGTTCCCCCCATGCGCGATCATCTCCCCACCGGGCGCCACGCCCGGCGCATCGAGCGTCTGGCCACGGCCGCGCGCGCCGGCCGGCTCGACCGGCGCGAGTTCGTCTCGCTCGCCTCGATCCTCGGCCTCTCCTCGACCGGGGCCTACGCGCTCCTCGGCCATGCCCGTCCGGCATACGCTCAAGGCGAGCCGGAGCGCGGCGGCACCCTCCGCGTCGCGATGCTGGTCAAGGCGATCACCGATCCGCGCCGCTACGACTGGCCCGAGATGGCCAACGTCGCGCGCCAGTTCTGCGAGCCGCTGGTGCGCTGGGAGCCCGACTTCTCGTTCTCGGGCCGGCTCTGCGAAGCCTGGGAGGTCTCCGAGGACGCGCGCACCTATACGCTGAACCTGCGGCGGGACGCGACGTGGTCGAACGGCGACGCCTTCACCGCCGAGGACGTCGCCTACAACATCGCCCGCTGGTGCGACAAATCGGTCGAGGGCAATTCCATGGCCAACGCCATGGCGACGCTGATCGACAAGGACACCGGCAAGCTCGCCGAGGGCGTGGTCGAGATCGTCGACGACCACACGCTGACGCTGAACCTGCCCGCCCCCGACATCACGCTGATCCCCTCGTTCTCGGACTATCCCGCGCTGATCGTGCACCGCGGCTTCGACGAGGCGGGCGGCGATCTGGCCGAGTATCCCGTCGGCACCGGCCCCTTCGTGCTCGACGACATCGAGGTCGGCGTCGGCGCCACCGTCAGCCGGCGCGAGGACGGCTGGTGGGGCGGCTCGGCCCATCTCGACGGGATCGAGTTCATCGACCTCGGCACCGACCCGACGGCGATGCTGACCGCGCTCGAGTCGGGCGAGGTCCACGTCAACGACGAGAGCCCGGCCGACCTCCTGGATCAGCTCGACAACCTCGACCTCGTCAGGCGCGAGAAGGAGACCGCGCAGACCATCGTCGCGCGCATGAACGTGGACGCCGCGCCTTACGACGACGAGCGGGTGCGCCGCGCGATCCAGTTGATCGTCGACAACCGCGCGGTGCTCGCGCTCGGTCTCGACGGGCGGGGGCTGGTGGCGGGCAACCATCACGTCGGGCCGATGCACCCCGAGTACGCCGACATCGGCGCGCCCGGGACCGACCCGGAAGCGGGCGGCGCCATGCTGGAGGAGGCGGGCCAGCGCGACGCCGAGTTCGACCTGATCTCGATCGACGGCGACTTCCAGCGCACGACCATGGACGCGGTCGCGGGCCAGCTGCGCGCCGCGGGGCTGAACGCGAAGCGCACCGTCATCCCCGGCGCCACCTTCTGGAACAGCTGGCCCGAGTACCCGTTCTCGGCGACCGACTGGGGCGGGCGCCCGCTCGGCGTGCAGGTGCTCTCGCTCGCCTACCGCTCGGGCGGCGCCTGGAACGAGACGGGCTACGCGAACCCCGAGTTCGACGCCGCTCTCGACGAGGCGATGGGCATCTTCGACGCCGACAAGCGCCGCGACGTGATGGAGCGGCTGGAGACCATGCTTCGCCAAAGCGGCGTGATCATCCAGCCCTACTGGCGCAACATGTATCTCCACCACGATCCGGCGCTGCACGGCTACGAGCGCCACCAGGCGCGCGAGATGCACTTCGACGCGGCCTGGCTCGCGACGTGACGGCGTGACGCGACGGACTGGCCTTTCGCCGCCGTCGCGTCATCTCGTGGACCGACGCATCTTGAGGAGCCGCTCCGTGAGCGAGACCACCCCCGACGCCGCCACGGCCCCCGACGACACCGACGTCAGCGGCAAGTGGGAAGGCGACAACCAGGACTGGTGGGACTGGTACGTCCGCCTCGCCGACAACGACGCGGCCGACGCACCGTTCGTCGACGTCGATCCCCTGCCGGACGTCGACCTGCCGGACGACGCGGCGCTCGCGGCCGAACTCGCGGCGCCCTACGCCCTCGACGAGGCCGACATCGCGCTCTTTCGCCAGAACGGCTTCGTCAAGCTCAAGGGCGTGCTCTCGCCCGGCGCGGTCGTCAGGCTGCGCCGCGAGCTGAAGCGGCTTCTGGAGGGGGCCTTCGACGTCGCGCTCGACGGCGGCGCCACCGACCGCTTCGTCAGCCTGGAGATGGTCTGGCTCGACAACCCGCTCGTGCGGCTGTTCGTGCTCTCGCCCCGCATCGCCAGGATCTCGGCCGAGCTGCTCGGCGTCGAGCGGGTCAGGCTCTACCACGACAACGTGCTGTCCAAGGAGCCGGGCTGCGGGCGCACGCCCTGGCACTACGACGACCACCACTTCCCGCTCGACACCCACGACGTGGTCACGCCCTGGATCCCGGCGCAGCCGATCCCGATGGCGATGGGCCCGCTCGCCTTCGCCATGCCGATCGACATCTACAAGCTGGTCGAGAGCGTGCCCTTCAACAAGAAGGACACGAGCTACGACCGCCACGTGCGCGCGCTGTTCCGCGAGCGCGGCGTCGCGGTCGACGAGAGCCCGTTCGAGATCGGCGAGGTGAGCTTCCACCACAACCTGAACTTCCATATGGCGGGCACCAACCGCACCACGATGAGCCGGATCGTGCTGGCCAACACCTTCTACGCCGACGGCGCGCGGATCGTGGACAGTCCGACCATGGTCTCGGGCGACTGGCAGAAGTTCATGCCGGGGTGCGAGCCGGGCGGGCTCGCGGCCTCGGATCTCAACCCGGTGTGCTGGCCGCCGGAGCGCTGGGATGGCTGAGGCGGAGGACACCGCCCGCCGCTCGCTCGCGCACTGGTCCGAGGACCGCCGCGCGGGCATGGACGCCTTCTACCGCCTCGCCACCGAGGACTACCGCCACCTGGCCGAGGCCGTCGACTGGCGCGCCTGGCTGGAGGCGCGCCAGGCCGCGGCCGGCGATCGGCCGATGTGGCTGATCGACGTCGCCTGCGGCTCGGGCAAGTTCCCCGCCGCGCTGCGCCGCCATGCCGGGGTCGAGCAGGCACGGGTGCGACCGATCGCCTATTCGCTGCTCGACCCCTCGACCTTTTCGCTCGCCGAGGCGCGCAGCGCTCTCGGCGCCCCCTTCGAAGCCGACGAGGGCCACGAGAGCACGCTCGAAGGGCTCGACCCCGACGTCGGCGCCTTCGACATCGCCTGGGCGACGCACGCGCTCTACGCCGTGCCGCAGGCCTCGCTCGACGCCGCGATGGCGCGGTTTCTCGACCTGATCGGCCTGAACGGGGCGGGCTTCATCGCCAACGCCATGGCCGACAGCCACTACATCCGCTTCTACGACGCCTTCCTCGACGCCTTCCACGAGGGGCGGGGCGAGCGCTACCGCACCGCCGAGGAGATCGTGGCCGCGCTCGACCGCCTCGGCGCCAAGGTCGAGACCCGCGAGATCGCCTACGCCCAGACCGCCGGGGACGACGCCACGGTCGAGGGCTACCTCCAGCGCTGCGCCTTCGACGACACCGTCTCGCTCGAACGGATGCGCGCGACCGAGCCGGTCGCCTCCTACCTCGCCGGCTGCCGCGACGAGGCGGGCGGCTGGCGCTTCGAGCAGCGGGTCGCGCTGATCTTCATCCCCTCCTACTGAGCCGTCCCACGGCCCCATCCTGCACGAGAGAGGCCGCGCATGCAGCGCCCGAGCTTCGATACCGGCTGGACGCGCGCGCTCGCGCGCGGCGCCCGCCCCGACGCGGCGGCGCTGCGCGAGCACCTCGTCGCCGTCCACGCCAGCCACGCGGGCTTCACCGAAGCCTGCGCCGCACGCTGTCGCGACCCCGAGGGGCGCGACAGCTACGACTGGCTGGCCGAGGCCGCGCCGAGCGCTGCGCCGGGGGGCGCTCCGGGAGCGCCCGCGCGGGTGCTCGACCTCGCCTGCGGCTCGGGCGTGCTGCTCGACCGCCTCGCGCGACGCGCGGGCGGGGCGCTCGACCTCGTCGGCGTCGACATGAGCGCGGACGAGCTGGCGCTGGCGCGCGCGCGCCTCGCTCCCGGCCGCGCCGCCCTGCACCGCGGTCTCGCCCAGGAGATGGGCTTCCTCGCCGACGCCTCGGTCGACGCGGTGCTCTGCCACTGGGCGCTGACGCTGATGGACCCGGTCGTCCCGGCGCTGGCCGAGGCGCGGCGCGTGCTGCGGCGGGGCGGCACCTTCGCCGCGATCGTCGACGGCGCGGCGGAGACCGCCCCGGGCTACGCCGAGGTCGACCGGCTGATCTTCGCCTACGTGCGCGAGGCCTACCCGATGTACGGCGACATCGACCTCGGCGACCCGCGGGTGCGCGAGGCGGGCTCGCTGGCGAACCTCGTCGCCGAGGCCTTCGGCGACGGCTCGGTCAGCGTCGAGCCGAACGTGGTCTCGATGACGGCCGATCCCGAGACGCTGGCGCGCGAGGCGTCGGGCTTCTTCTACGCCGCCTTCGTGCTCGGCGAGGAGGCGCGCGCGGCGATGCTGGAAGATCTCGCGTCGCTGTTCGCGCGGCTGAGCGTGAGGGAGGGCGGGCGGCCCGCGTTCCACATGCCGATCAACCGGCTGGTGGTGGCGGGCTGAGCGCGGCGCGCGCCGCAGCGGATCACGCGGCCCGAGGGCGCGCGGTCCGCTGCGGCGCACGGACCGCACGCGTCGTCCCGCGCGACGCGACGGCGGCGGCAACGGCTCGCCCCGCCCGACGTTGGCGCGCCATGCAGGACACGCCCCTCGCCCCGCACGTCGCGCCGACCGACGACGCCCACCCCCGCCACGACCCCGAGGTGCTGGCGCGCCGGCTGCCGACGCGTCCCCGCCCGCCGTGGAAGCCCAGACGCGTGCTCGTGACCCGCTCAGCCCGCGACTGGCCGATCGCGACCCGCGTCGCCGAACGGGCGACGGCGATGGGCGCGGAAGTGGTCGAGCTGAAGGGCGACCGCGTCACCGGCCTCAGGGGCGAGAGCGAGGCCGAGACCTACCGTCGCGCCAAGTCGACGCTGGCCGTGGTGGTGGCGCCCCCTTCGGCGCGCCGCCCCCAGCCGATCCCGCCCTCGGCCGACTGGCGCTTCGACCTCGCGACCGGCTGTCCGGCGCACTGCCAGTACTGCTATCTGGCGGGCAGCCTCGCCGGGCCGCCGGTGACGCGCGCCTTCGCCAACCTGCCCGAGATCCTGGACGCGCTGCCCCCCTTGATCGGTCAGGGCCACGTCACCTCCGACGATCCGGCGCGCAGGGCCGAGGGCACCACCTTCGAGGCGTCGTGCTACACCGATCCGCTCGGGATCGAGCATCTGACCGGCGCGCTCGCCGACACCATCGTCTGGTTCGGCCGGCGGCCCGAGGCGGTGCAGCTTCGCGCGACCACCAAGTTCGCCGACGTCGCGGGCTTCGCGGACCTCGACCACCGCGGGCGCGCCCGGTTGCGCTTCTCGGTCAACGCCGAGGCCGTGGTGCGCCGCTTCGAGGGCGGCACCGCTTCGCTCGGCGCGCGGCTCGACGCCATGGGCCGTCTCGCCCGCGCGGGCTACCCAGTCGGGCTGACCGTCGCGCCGATCATGCCGATCGCGAACTGGGCCGGATCTTACGACGAACTGTTCGCCCGCGCCGCCGACGCCCTGCCGGACGGTGCCGATCTCAGCGTCGAACTCATCACCCACCGCTTCACGCCGGGCTCGCGCGAGGTGCTGACCGGCTGGTACCCGGCCTCGGATCTGGAGATGGACCCGAGCGTGCGGCGCGAGAAGCGCACGAAGTTCGGCGGCGTCAAATACGTCTACCCCAAGGCGACGATGGACACCCTGCGCGAGCGCCTGACGGCCTCGATGCGCCGCCATCTGCCAGGGGCGCGGCTTCTCTACATGACCTGAGCGGGCCGCCTCACGGCAGCCCGCCGGAGTGGCGCACCCATTTCTCGCCGTCGAAGTGGATGCCGCACTCCTCCTTGTCGGCATCGCGCCAGCGCCCGGCCCGGGCGTCCTCGCCCTCCGCGACCGGCGTGGTGCAGGGCCAGCAGCCGATCGAGGGATAGCCCTTCGCCACCAGCGGATGGGCCGGCAGGGCGTGGGCGTCGCGATAGGCCCTCAGGTCGTGCGCGTTCCAGGCGAACAGCGGGTTTGCCTTGAGCCGCGTGGTGCCTTCCTCGACCTCGAACAGCGCCAGCGCCGCGCGCGAGGCCGACTGGAAGCGCTTGCGTCCGGTGATCCAGGCCGAGAACGGGCGCAGCGCCCGGTCGAGCGGCTTCGTCTTGCGGACGTGGCAGCAGCCGTCGGGGTCCCACTTGTGGCGGGTATCCTTCGGGTCGTGCGCGGCGAGGTCGTCCGGGTCGGGCCGGATCAGCCGCACGTCCCTCAGGCCGAGGTGCGCCGAGAGGTCCCGCTGGTAGGCCAGCGTCTCGGGAAACAGCATCTGCGTCTCCAGCATCAGCACCGGGGTCGCCGGTGCGAGGCGCGAGAGCATGTGCAACAGCACCGCGCTGTCGGCGCCGAAGGAGGAGACCATCGCCACCTCGCCGTCGTCGTGGACGGCGAGCACCTCTTCGAGGATCGCCTCGGCCGGGCTCTCGGCGTGGCGCGCGTTCAGCGCCTCGGCAGCGGTGGCCGCACTCATGCGGCGCACGCTCGGGGCGGCGATGTCGATCTGTTGCAGCATGTCAGCCTCCCGCCGCGTGGCGTCGGCGCTCCAGGATCGAGGCGCGGGTCGGCGCGTCGGCCACCGCGCCGCGCTGGTAGGCGAGCGTCACCGTGCCGAGCCGCTCGACCCAGAGCGAGGCCGGCTGGCGCGCGGCGACGCTCTCGCTGACGGCGACCTCGTCGAAGCCGCACTCCAGCAGGTAGGCGAACTGGTCGGCGATCAGCGGCCCCGTCGCGCGCAGACGGCCGGCGTAGCCGAGATCGCGGATGAGCCGCCCGATCGAGAAGCCGCGCCCGTCGGCGAAGCCGGGGAAGTCGACCGAGATCAGGTCGAGATCGTCGAAGTGCGGCGCGACCGAGTGCGGGTCGGCCATGTTGGGCAGATGCACGCCCGAGGGTCCCTCGCGCCCGGTCGCCTCGGCGAGGCGCGCGAGCGGCAGGATCGCGGGGCCGTCGGGCAGGGGGTCGTCCTCGCCGAGGACGGTCCAGCGGTCCGGAATGGCGCCGGTGCGGTCAACGAGCATCGTAGAGCGCCTCCTTGAACGGGGCCATGCCGACGCGGCGATAGGTGTGCAGGAAGGTCTCGTCCGGCCCTTCGCGCAGTTCGAGGTAGCGCTCCACGATGGTCTCGATCGCGGCGGGCACCTCGTCGTAGCCGAAGCCCGGCCCGGTGCGCTCGCCGACGGCCGGGTCGTCGGCCGGCTCGCCGCCGAGGGTGATCTGGTAGCTCTCCACCCCGGCCTTATCGAGCCCGAGGATGCCGATGTGGCCGACGTGGTGGTGGCCGCAGGCGTTGATGCAGCCCGAGATCTTGATCGAGAGCGGGCCGATCTCGGCCTGCCGCTTCGAATCGGCGAAGCGGTTGGAGATCGCCTGCGCCACCGGGATCGAGCGCGCCGTCGCCAGCGCGCAGTAGTCGAGGCCGGAGCAGGCGATGATGTCGGTCACGAGTCCCTTGTTCGGCGCGTCGAGGCCGACGCCCGCGAGCGCGCGCCAGACCTTGTAGAGATCGCCCAGGCCCACGTGGGGCAGCACGATGTTCTGCTCGTGCGTCACCCGCAGCTCGTCGGCGGCGTGGCGTTCGGCCAGATCGGCGAGCACGCGCATCTGCTCGGCCGTCGCGTCGCCCGGGATGCCGCCGATCGGCTTCAGGCTGACGGTCGCGGCGCGGTAGCCCCTCACGCGGTGATCGTGGGTGTTGCGCGCGACCCAGCGCCCGAACTCGGGGTCCTGGCGCTTGGCGCGCTCGAACGCGGCGTCCTCGGCCGGCCGCTCGGGCAGGTCGGGCATCGCGAAATAGGCGGCGATGCGCGCGACCTCCTCGGCGGGCGCGGCGACGGCGGCGCGGTCGAGGCGGGCGTATTCCTCCTCGACCTGGCGCGCGTACTCCTCGATGCCGAGCTCGTGCACGAGGATCTTGATGCGTGCCTTGAACTTGTTGTCGCGCCGGCCGTGCAAGTTGTACACGCGAAGCGCCGCCGTGAGGTAGGGCAGCAGCTCGTCCTTGGGTAGCCAGGCGCGCAGCTCCTTCGCGATCATCGGCGTGCGGCCCTGGCCGCCGCCGACGAGCACGCGGTAGCCGATCTCGCCCCCGGGGCCGCGCACCAGTTGCAGACCGATGTCGTGGACGGCGATAGCGGCGCGGTCGGTCTCCGAGCCCGTGACCGCGATCTTGAACTTGCGCCCGAGGAACGAGAATTCCGGGTGCAGGCTCGACCACTGCCGCAGCAGCTCGGCGGTGATGCGCGGGTCCTCCAGCTCGTCGGGATCGACGCCCGCGAGCGGGTCCGAGGTCACGTTGCGGATGCAGTTGCCCGAGGTCTGGATCGCGTGCATCTCGACCGAGGCGAGGTCGTCGAGGATCGCGGGCACGTCGCGCAGCTTCGGCCAGTTGTACTGGATGTTCTGACGCGTGGTGAAATGGCCGTAGCCGCGGTCGTAGCGCTCTGCGATGTACGCGAGCATGCGCATCTGGCGCGAGGCCAACGTGCCGTAGGGAATGGCCACGCGCAGCATGTAGGCGTGGAGCTGCAGATAGAGCCCGTTCATCAGCCGGATCGGTTTGAACTCGTCCTCGGTCAGCGCGCCCGAGAGCCGGCGCTCGACTTGGCCGCGGAACTCGGCGGTGCGTTCGGCCACGAACTGGCGGTCGAATTCGTCGTAGCGATACATGGTCGGGCTCCTCAGGCGGCGCGCCGGTCGCGGCGGGGCGCGGGAGCCGCCGCGCCGACGGGCACGGTAGTCTCCAGGCTCGCCTTGATGCGCTCGCGGCGCTTGACCGGCACCGGCACGCCGTCCTCCAGCGCCACGTCCACGGCATAGGGCCCGACGACGCGGTTCGCCGCCTCGCCAGTGCCCGCGCTGGCCTCCAGCGCCGCCTTGGCTTCGGCGTCGTGGGCGACGGTGGCCTCGGCCACGCGCGCGGTCCAGCCGTCGGGACCGAGCCAGACGCTCGTGCCTTCGATCAGGTCGTTGGCGGCGATCACCACCGGCGTGAAGGGCTTCGGCATGGGCGTCGTCTCCTCGTCGCGAGCCGCGGCGGGCACGGGGGCCGGATGGCGACCGTCGCCGCGTCGCCCGCAATTAGCGGCCGCCCGGCGATTATTCAATAAACCACACAGAAAACGTGATCTCGGTATTAATATACAAGTGAATATCGTATTTAGCTCGCTTGCCGCCCGCTTCCCGCTCGGCTAAGGCCGCGGCGATGCAGTCCGGCCCTTACGCCCGCCCGATCCCCTGCGATGCGGACCTGCCCGGCGCCTGGCCGCTCGCGGGCGGCCCGGTCGGCTTCCGCGAGGTGGCGTTGCACGCGCACGGCCGCGCGGCCGAGATCCTGCCGGTCGAGGCGGCCGCGGCGCTCGACCCCGACCTCGCCGCCGCGATCGCCCGCGCCGCCGCCTCGCGCAGGGTCCCCGGCGGCTCCGGGGGGACGGGGCCGGTGGTCATGGGCGTGGTCAACGTCACGCCCGACAGCTTTTCCGACGGCGGGCGCCATGCCGATGCGGCTGCGGCGGTCGCGCATGCCCGCCGGCTCGCCGAGGCCGGCGCCGCGATCCTCGACGTGGGCGGCGAGTCGACCCGTCCGGGCGCCGAGCCGGTGGCGCCGGACGAGGAGATCGCCCGCGTGGTCCCGGTGATCGAGGGCATCCGCGCCGCGGGCCTCGCGCCCCCGGTCTCGATCGACACCCGCAACGCGGTGACGGCGCGGGCGGCGCGCGCGGCCGGCGCGACCGTCCTGAACGACGTCTCGGCGCTGACGCACGACCCGGCCATGGCCGGGGAGGCCGCGCGCTTCGAGGCGGTCTGCCTGATGCACGCGCAGGGCGACCCGCAGACCATGCAGAAGAACCCGCACTACGACGACGTGCTGCTCGACGTGTTCGACCACCTCGCCGGCCGCGTCGCGGCGGCCGAGGCCGCGGGTATCGCGCGCGAGCGGCTGATCGTCGATCCGGGCATCGGCTTCGGCAAGACGCTCGACCACAACCTCGCGCTGATCCGGGGTCTGTCGCTCTTGCACACCCTCGGCTGCGCCGTGCTGCTCGGCGCCTCGCGCAAGCGTTTCATCGGCACACTGAGCGGGGTCGACACCGCGGCCGAGCGCGTTGCCGGCTCGGTCGCGGCCGCGCTCGCGGGCGCGGGGCAGGGGGCACGGATCGTGCGCGCGCACGACGTCGCCGCGCACGTCGAGGCGCTCGCCGTCTGGCGCGCGCTCGCGGGCGCGCGGCCGGGCGAGAGAGACGAGACCGCGACGAGGCCGGCATGAGCCCCAAGGACACGCACCGCTACTTCGGCACCGACGGCATCCGCGGCCGGGCCAACCGCCACCCGATGACCTCGGAGGTGGCGATGGCGCTCGGCCGCGCCGCGGGGCGGCACTTCACCAACGGCACCCGCCGCCACGTCGTCGTGATCGGCAAGGACACGCGGCGCTCGGGCTACATGCTCGAATTCGCCCTCGCCTCGGGCTTCGTCTCGGTCGGGATGGACGTGGAGCTGCTCGGCCCGATGCCGACGCCGGCGGTGGGGATGCTGACGCGCTCGCTCCGCGCCGATCTCGGCGTGATGATCTCGGCGAGCCACAACCCGTTCGAGGACAACGGCATCAAGCTGTTCGGCCCCGACGGCTTCAAGCTCTCGGACGCGGCCGAGGCCGAGATCGAGGCGATGATCGACGGGCCGCCCCCCTTGGCCGAGCCGGCGCGGATCGGACGCATCCGCAACCTGAGGGACGGGCGCGCGCGCTACATCGAGTTCGCCAAGGCCGCCTTCCCGCGCGGGCGCACGCTGACGGGGCTGAAGGTGGTGATCGACTGCGCCCACGGCGCGGCCTACGCCACCGCGCCCGACGTGCTCTGGGAACTCGGCGCCGAGGTTGTGCGCGTCGGCACCGAGCCCAACGGGGTCAACATCAACGTCGGCTGCGGCTCGACCGACCCCGCGGCCGCCCAGGCGGCGGTGATCGAGCACGGCGCCGACCTCGGCATCGCCCTCGACGGCGACGCCGACCGCGTCCACGTGATCGACGAGCGCGGCCGCGTGGTCGACGGCGACCGCATCATGGCGCTGATCGCGACGCGCTGGGCGGCCGAGGGCCGGCTCGCCGGCGGCACGCTGGTGGCGACCGTGATGTCCAACCTCGGGTTCGAGCGCTACCTGGACGCCCGTGGCATCGCGCTCGTGCGCACCCGCGTGGGCGATCGCTACGTGGTCGAGGCGATGCGCGCGGGGGGCTACAACCTCGGCGGCGAGCAGTCGGGCCACATCGTGATGACCGACCACGTCACCACCGGCGACGGTCTGCTCGCGAGCCTGCAGGTGCTCGACGCCATGATCGCGGCCGACGCGCCCCTCTCGGAGGTCTCGGCGCTGTTCGAGCCGCTGCCGCAGATCCTGCGCAACGTCCGCTTCTCCGGCGCGGCGCGCCCGCTGGAGGACGAGGCGGTGCTCCGCGCGATCGCGGACGCCGAGGCGCGGCTCGGAGCGTCGGGCCGGCTCGTGATCCGCCCCTCGGGCACCGAGCCGGTGATCCGCGTCATGGGCGAGGCCGAGGACGAGGCCGTGCTCTCGGGCGCGATCGAGACGGTCTGCGCGGCGGTGGCGGAGGCGGCGGCGGAGTGAGGTGGGGGGTGGTGTTCGGTATGTGCGAACGCCCGCTCTGCCTTTCTGTGCCGACGCTTTCCGGTCGGGGGCGATCGGGAGGGTTTGACCCGAGCGGGCCCCGCTCGATCTCGCGGACGCCCTAAGATGTTCTCACAGGATCTCGGCGGCGCTAGAAGTCATTACAAAACTCCGACAACCTGGACAGACTCAGGGCGATGCTCTCTCGATCAATGGGTTGCGATCGTCACGTAAGCCACCCTCCGAGGTCTGTAGAGGGCTCTTACAGCCTTCGAAGCGAAGCCTCCTCTGACCACGGGTTTACGGTCGCCACGTGTGCCGATCCCGAAGTTTTGCGAGGGGCTCTAATGAACGTCGGTCACGCCCTCGCCTGGTCCGAGACGCTCGACACGCTCCATCGTCGGCACCGCCCTGTCGTGCCGCGCCGGCCCGCGCCGTGCCTCTTGCGACAGGTTCAGCGCCTTGGAGGCGATCGCCGACGACAGCAGGATCACCGCCAGCGCGCCGCCGAAGAAGAACGCCGCGTCGTCGCGGGCTTCGGCCAACGGCGACAGCGCGGCGTAGGCCTCGGTCAGGATCAGCACGAGCGCCAGCGGCGCGGCGCAGACGAGGTCGCGGAACGCGACGAACTCGCGCGCCGCGGCGCGGTCGCGCGGATCGTGCGCGCCGCCGAACGCGATGTAGAGGTCGAGCGCGAAGTAGCCGAAGAGCGGCAACGTCGAGACCCAGTGACCGTTGGCGTCGAACCACATCAGGACCGCGCGACCGGCTGGCGCCAAGGTCATCATCGCGTAGTCGTCGACGACTGTCTTCACGACCATTAGCAGCAACACGCCAATCGACATCAAGACGATCAGGAGATTTGCCGCCGAGATGTCGCGGTGGCGACCGATGTCGATGCTCTCGGGTGTCTCACGATTCGAATAGATCAGGACGAACAGCGAGACGATCTTGCAGGCCGAGACGATGTCCACCAGCGTAGGAGACGGGACGAACAGCATTACGAAGCCGACCCCGGCGCCGTAAGCGAGCACGAGGAGCCCTGCGTAGGTGAGGAGCGGAACCACGAAGGCGGCGACGACTGGCATGTGGTTCCCCTGTTGCTTTCGCGCCGGGATGTAGGCGGGCGCCCCCCGACCTGCACGGGTCCGGTATGAAAACGGCGACCGGTTCGGCTGCCGCCCGCCCGAACGCCCCCGGCACTTCATCTTGAGCGGAGGCCGAAGCCCGTCTTCGGTTCGCGATCGGAGAGGGCGGGACGGGTCAGCGCGAAGCTGGCGAACCAGCATCCGCTACTCTCGACGCGGTCCGCGCGAGCCTCGTGCCGCTACGAGCGACGGACCGCTCAGGGCGCGATCAAGACGCCTACGGCCGACCACGACCGCGTCCGGGTTCGCCGCGAAACCCGATCGTCGTCGTCCGGCGAAGCGGCGGCGAACCGTGCTCGGCCCTCTACCCCCGCGCGTGCCCGCCGCGCCGGATCCCCAGATATCCCTGCGTCACCGCGAGCCCCGCCGCGATCAGCACGAAGGCGATCGCGAGGCGGGGCGAGGGCCGCTCGCCGAGCACCGTCACTCCGAAGACCACCGCCCAGAGCGGCACCTGGTAGTTCACGAGCGAGAGGAAGCTCGGCCCGGCCGACTTGACCACCACCAAGAGCATCAGCGTCGCGAGCGCGGTCGGCACCAGCCCCAGATAGGCCACCGCCAGCAGCGCCTCGCCCGACACCGCCCCGGCGAAGGGGGCGTCGAGCGCGAGCGCGAAGGGCACGGTCATCAGGGCCGCGAGCGTCAGCGCCGCCGTGCCGAAGGGCAGGAGCCCCCGCTCGGGCGCGAGCTTCGAGACCACCGAGCCGCAGGCGTAGCAGAAGGCCACCCCGAGGCAGGCGGCCTGCGCGAGCAGCGCCACCGCGCCGCCGGTGCCGAGATCGGCGACCACCTCCGGACCGATCAGCACCACGACGCCCATGAGGCCGATCGCGAAGCCCGCGAGCTTGCGCCAGCCCAGTCGCTCGCCCGGCACGAAGGCGTGCCCGAGCGGCAGCACGAAGAAGGGCACCGTCGCCATCAGCACGCCCGCGAGCGCGCTGTCGATCCGCGCCTGCGCCCAGCTCAGCAGGCAGAACGGCACTGCGTTCGAGAAGGCGGCCGCGCCGAGAGCGTAGAGCCAGAAGCGGCGATCGGCGCCCGTGGCGACCCCCGGCAGCCGCTGGCCCATCGCGACGAGCACGACGTTCATGGCGAGCGCGCCGAGCGCGAGGCGCCCGCCCGCGATCGCGAAGGGGCCGAAGTCGCCGGTCGCCACCTTGGTCGCCATGAAGGAGGCGCCCCAGATCACCCCGAGGGCCGCGAGGAAGGCCCAGTCGCGCTTGGTCGGGGTCATCGGCGGGCTCCGGGGGGCGGCACGGCGGCGGGGACGCGCCACCTGCACCGCGCCCTCCGCGCGTCAAGTCGCGCCTAGCCGGTGCCGCGGCGACCCGCGCGCCGCTGCCGCTCGCCCGCGGTCCGCGGGCCGGGCTCAGCGCCGCGCCGCCTCGATGCGCGTGCGCGCGAGCGCGTCGGCCGCCGCGCCCGGCGCCACGCTCTCGGCGTCGGCGCGCTTGAACCCCTCGACCAGCGTGTCGGGGATCGCCGTCAGCTTCGCCTCGGCGTCGCGGTCGGAGAGGCCGGTGAAGGGGCGCGCGACCGAGATCAGCCCGCCCGCGTTCACGAGGTAGTCGGGGCAGTAGAGGATGCCGGCCTCGGCGAGGCGGCTGTCGTCCACGGCTTCGGCGAGCTGGTTGTTGGCCGCGCCGCAGACGATCTTCGCCGCGATCTCGGGGATGGTGGTCGCGTTCAGGACGGCGCCGAGGGCGCAGGGGGCGAACACGTCGGCCTCCTCGCGGTGGGCCGTCTCGGGCTCGACCGCGCGGCCGCCGAGCTTGCCCGCGAGGTCCCTGGCGACCTCGGGGCGGATGTCGGCGAGGGTGAGCGCCGCGCCCGCTTCGTGCAGCATCGCCGCGAGGCGCGCGCCGACGTGGCCGAGCCCGGTGACGGTCACGCGCAGGTCCTCGAGCCCGCGGCCGAGGCGGTGGCGCGCGGCCGCCTGGATCGCGAGCGCGACGCCGCGCGCGGTCCAGGGCGAGGGGTCGCCGGGGCCGTCGGAGGTGCCCGAGACGTGGGCCGTGACGCGGGCGATCTCGTCCATGTCGGCGACCTTGCAGCCGACGTCCTCGGCGACGATGTAGGCGCCGCCGAGACGCTCGACCGCGCGGCCCATGGCGCGCATCATCTCGGGGTTCTTGTCGCGCGCCGCGTCGGCGATGATCACCGACTTGCCGCCCCCCAGAGGCAGCCCCGCGAGCGCGGCCTTGTAGCTCATGCCGCGCGAGAGGCGCAGCACGTCGGTCAACGCTGCCGCCTCGTCCTCGTAGGCCCAGATCCGGCAACCCCCGAGCGCGGGGCCGAGGCGGGTGTCGTGGATCGCGATCAGCGCCTTCAGCCCGGCCTCGCGGTTCTGCGCGTAGAGCACGCTCTCGTGGCCGTCGAACGCGGGGTGGTCGAATAGCGACATGGGTCCCTCTCGGCTGGTCGGCGCGAGCCGCGCCGGTCCCACCTTGGCCGCTAACGCGCGCCCGCGTCACGCGGTTGTGGCTTGACGGCCGCGCCCTGCGCCCCCTATCGCCGATCCGGGCGCGTCGCCGGGTCGAGGGCGGGTGGCGGCGGGCTCAGGGTTCCCGCCCTCGACTGAAGGAGCGTCTCATGACGCAAGCCCTTCGCGCGGTCGAGGCCGCCGCGGCGGCCGAGAAGCCCCGCCAGAAGCCCGAGAATCCGAACTTCTCCTCCGGCCCCTGCGCCAAGCGCCCCGGCTGGCGCGCCGAGGACGTCGCCGCCAAGGCGTGGCTCGGCCGCTCGCACCGCGCGAGCGGCCCCAAGGCGCAGCTCGCCGAGGCGGTCGACCGCACCGCGCGCCTGCTCGGCGTGCCCGAGGGCTACCGCGTCGGCATCGTGCCGGCCTCCGACACCGGCGCCTACGAGATGGCGATGTGGACCATGCTCGGCGCGCGCCCGGTGGACATGCTGGCGTGGGAGAGCTTCGGCGCGGGCTGGGTCACAGACGCGGTCAAGCAGCTCAAGCTCGACGACTGCCGCGTGATCGAGGCCGACTACGGCCGGCTCCCCGATCTGAGCGCGGTGCGCGCGGGCGAGGCCGACGTCTGCTTCACCCAGAACGGCACGACCTCGGGCGTGCGCGTGCCGGACCTCGACTGGATCCCCGAAGACCGCGCGGGCCTCGCCTTCAACGACGCGACTTCGGCCGCCTTCGCGCAGCCGATCGACTGGGCGAAGTCGGACGTGACCACCTTCTCCTGGCAGAAGGTGCTGGGCGGCGAGGGCGGCCACGGCGTCCTGATCCTGAGCCCACGCGCGGTCGAGCGGCTGGAGAGCTACGCGCCCCCGCGCCCGCTGCCGAAGATCTTCCGCCTGACCAAGGGGGGCAAGCTGAACGAGGGCGTGTTCCGCGGCGAGACCATCAACACGCCCTCGATGCTGGCGGTGGCCGACTACGTCGACGCGCTCGACTGGGCCGAGGGGATCGGCCTCGACGGCCTGATGGCACGGGCGACGGCGAACGCGCAGGCGCTCCAGACCTGGGTCGACCGCACGGATTGGGTCGAGAACCTCGTCGCAGAGCCCGCGCACCGCTCGAACACCTCCGTCTGCCTGAAGGTCGTCGACCCCGCGATCACCGCGATGGACGACAAGGCGCAGAAGGCGCTGGCCAAGCGCATGACGGCGCTGCTGGACGCCGAA
This sequence comes from Paracoccaceae bacterium, assembly GCA_050330995.1. Taxonomy (GTDB): domain Bacteria; phylum Pseudomonadota; class Alphaproteobacteria; order Rhodobacterales; family Rhodobacteraceae; genus Thermohalobaculum. The sequence goes on along the minus strand of JBHJHI010000095.1, from coordinate 35,838 downwards.
GGCGCCGCCTACGACGTCAATGGCTATCGCGACGCGCCCGCCGGACTGCGCATCTGGTGCGGCGCCACGGTCGAGACCTCGGACATCGAGCGGCTCGCGCCCTGGCTCGACTGGGCCTTCCGCGTCGCGCGCGACGAGGCGCTGGCCTGAGATCCGACGCGGACCGCGCGCCTGGCGGTCCGCCCTTTCGTGACGATTCCGACGAACGAGCCGGCCCGCGGCGCCCCGCAGAGGCGCGCGGTCGGCGGCAGGAGGAGCGACCCCATGCCCAAGGTCCTGATTTCCGACAAGCTCTCCGACCGCGCCGTCGCCATCTTCGGCGAGCGCGGCATCGAGGCCGACTTCCAGCCCGACCTCGGCAAGGACCCAGACAAGCTCGCCGCGATCATCGGCCGATACGACGGCCTCGCCGTGCGCTCGGCCACCAAGGCGACGCGCGCGATCATCGAGGCGGCCGACAATCTCCGCGTGATCGGCCGCGCCGGCATCGGCGTCGACAACATCGACATCGCCGCCGCCTCCGGGCGCGGCATCGTCGTGATGAACACGCCGTTCGGCAACTCGATCACCACGGCCGAGCACGCGATCGCGATGATGTTCGCGCTCGCGCGCCAGATCCCGGCGGCCGACGCCTCGACGCAGGCGGGCAAGTGGGAGAAGTCGAAGTTCATGGGCACCGAGATCACCGGCAAGACGCTCGGGCTGATCGGCTGCGGCAACATCGGCTCGGTGGTCGCCTCGCGCGCGATCGGGCTCCGCATGAAGGTGGCGGCCTACGATCCGTTCCTCTCGCCCGAGCGCGCCCGCGAACTCGGCGTCGAGAAGCTGGAGCTCGACGACCTGCTCGCCCGCGCCGACTTCGTGACGCTGCACCTGCCCAAGACCGAGAAGACCGCGAACATCCTCTCGGCCGAGCGCATCGCGCGCATGAAGAAGGGCGCGCGGCTGATCAACTGCGCGCGCGGCGGCCTCGTGGACGAGGCTGCGGTCGCCGAGGCGTTGAGCGGGGGCCGCCTCGCCGGCGCCGCCTTCGACGTCTTCGCCGAGGAGCCGGCCAAGGAGAACCCGCTGTTCGGCCTGCCGGGCGTGGTCTGCACCCCCCACCTCGGCGCGGCGACCTCGGAGGCGCAGGAGAACGTCGCGTTGCAGGTGGCCGAGCAGATGTCGGACTACCTGAACCACGGCGCGATCTCGAACGCGATCAACGCGCCCTCGATCACCGCCGAGGAGGCGCCGATCCTGGCGCCCTGGGTCAAGCTCGCCGAGACGCTCGGCGGCTTCGCCGGCCAGCTCACCGAGGAGTCGATCGACGAGATCGAGATCGAGTACGTCGGCCGCGTCGCCGAGGTGAACCTGAAGCCGCTGACCGCCGCCCTCACCGCGGCGATGCTGCGCCCGGTGATGGGCGAGGGCGCGGTCAACATGGTCTCCGCCCCCGTCGTGGCTAAGGAGCGCGGCATCCGCATCAGCGAGACCCGTAAGGACGCCCAAGGCGCGTATGGCACCTATATGCGCTTGATCGTGACCAGCGGACGCCAGAACGGCGGGGCGAAGACGCGCTCGGTCGCGGGCACCCTGTTCTCGGACGGCAAGCCGCGCTTCATCCAGATCAAGGGCATCGGCATGGAGGCCGAGCCGAGCCGCTACATGCTCTACACCGTCAACACCGACGAGCCGGGCTTCATCGGCGCGCTCGGCACGCGCACCGGCGAGGTCGGGGTCAACATCGCCACCTTCAACCTCGGCCGCTCGGCCAAGGGCGGCGAGGCGATCACGCTGATGGGCGTCGACGAGAAGCTCTCGGCCGAGACGCTGGCGCAGATCGCGGCGCTGCCGCAGGTGCGCGAGGCCAAGGCGCTCGAGTTCGACTGAGACGAACGGCCGGGCGCACGCGCCCGGCCGCTCCTTCGCTCGTCCCGCGGAGCGGGGATCAGCGCATGCCGCCGGGTTCCGCGTACGCGACCGCGGCGTCGCCTTGCCTCTTCGGGCGCGGCGGGCCGGCATGCCCGCCCGCCCCGACGGCCCAGCCCGAGCGGAGCCCGACGAGCCCGGTGGTCCCGCTCGCGGCCAACAGCAGCGCCAGCCACAGCTCGGCCGGCATCGTCGGTGTTTGCGCCGCGGCCGCGACGAAGGCGATCGCGACCCCGGCGGCGATCATCGCGTACATCGGAAGCACTATCCCCGACGGCATGCGCCCGGGGGTCGAACGAAGGGTGGCCTGCCTGCCCCAGAGTGACATCGCACTCTCCTTTTCTCGTTTGTGGATAGGGGCTTAAACCTGCAGGCGAGCGCTGGCCAAGGGCTGCGCGACCCGATTTGCAACCGAACGGGGATCGTTCCTCGGGCCCACCCGCCGGCCGTCGCGCACGACCTCGCGTCATCGCCGCCTCGGCGCGGTGCGAGCCCCGGCGGTCCAACCGGGACGGTCCGAACCGCCGGGTGTCCGGTGGCGGGTCGACTCTCCGAAGCCCGACAAGGGGTTGCCCCGGCCGGGGGCGCGGGCGTCCCGGTCGATCCCCTAGGAACGCCGCCGCGGCTGTGGCAGCGTCGCCGACCATCAGAGCCGGCGACGGAGCCGGCCGCGCGATCCGACAGGGAGGGCTTTCATGACCGCCACCAGACGAACGCTGCTGACCGGCGCGGGCGCCGCGCTCGCCGCAGCGCCCCTCGCCACCCCCGCCATCTCGCAGAACCGGCGCGAGATGATCATCGTCTCGACCTGGCCGCGCGACTTCCCCGGGGTGGGACTGTCGGCGCAGCGCCTCGCGAGCCGCATTCCCGAACTGACCGGCGGGCGCATCCAGACCCAGTACTTCGCCGCCGGCGAGCGCGTCGGCGCCTTCGACGTGTTCGACGAGGTCGCTTCCGGTAACGCGCAGGCCTATATCGGCGCGGAATATTACTGGAAGGGTAAACACCCGGCCTTCGCCTACTTCACCGCCGTGCCGTTCGGCCTGACCGCGAACGAGTGGAACGCCTGGAACAACTTCGGCGGCGGGCAGGCGCTCTGGGACGAACTGGCCGCGGAATTCGGCCTCAAGGGCATCCCCTGCGGCAACACCGGCCTGCAGATGGGCGGCTGGTTCAACAAGGAGATCGAGAGCGCGGAAGACCTGCGCGGGCTCAAGATGCGCATTCCGGGTCTCGGCGGCGACGTGCTCGCCAAGCTCGGCGCCTCGCCGGTGTCGCTGCCGGGCGGGCAGATCTACGAGAATCTGGTCTCGGGCTCGATCGACGCGACCGAATGGATCGGCCCTTACAACGACTACTTCATGAAGCTGTACGAGGCGGCGCAGTACTACTACTGGCCGGGCATGCACGAGCCCGGCCCGGCGCTGGCGCTCGGCATGAACAAGTCGTGGTGGGACGGGCTCACGGCGGACGAGCAGGCGCTGATCACCGCCGCCTCGCTGGAGGAGAACGGCAAGCAGCTGGAAGAGGCCACCTGGAACAACGGCCGCTATCTGCAGCGCATGATCGACGAGAACGGGGTGGAGCTGCGCGAGTTCAACGACGACGTCTACTCGGCGTTCGGCGAGGCCGCGGCCGAGGTGTTCGAGGAGACGCGCGAGCACAGTGAGCTGGCGCAGCGCGTGCACGACAGCTTCGCCGAGGCGCGCGAGCAGCTCGGCCGCTGGACCGCGCTCTCGGACATGGCCTACGTCCAGAAGCGCAACCGCGTGCTTGATCTCTGACGCCTGCCGGCGCGGTTTGGGCCGCGCCGGACGCGTCCTGTCGGCGCGGCCCCCCGAGCGGCGATGCCAGGCTCAGAGCCCGAGAATAGCCGGTAGGCGGGCCAGGCCGACATCGGTCAGCAAGAAGCGGCGCGAGCGCAGCATCGGCTCCCCGGCGGGGACGGCAAGGCCGTGCTCGATCAGCATGTCCACGAAGCTCGCCTCGTCGACCCCGATGTCTCCGTACGTCATCGGACCCGCGTCGCCGTTGGCCATCATGTGCTTGAGCGCGATCTGCGGTGCCGCGTCCATCGCCGCGTAGCGCTGGCGGATCGCCGTCTCGTCCGAAGGCATGACCGCCGCGGCGCTCGCTGGAGCGCGGGGCGCGGGGGTGGGCTCGTACCCGGCGCAGGCGGTGAGCGTCAGGGCTACCGCTAGGCTCGTCGCGAAGGGGGCATGGCGATACGTCATCGTGTGATCTCCTTTCGAGGCGCGGGTGTCGATCGCTGGTCGGACGGCGCGCGGACAGGAGCGCGGGACGCGGCCCGGTGCGCGCCCCACTGATCCTCGCTGCGGTTCAGCAGCCCGATCATGGCATCCAGTTCGCGCATCTGCGCGCAGCCGTGACCGTGGAGCGGGTCGTAGGCGCGGGCGAAGGCGGGCGGATACGGCCCCTCCGCTCCGCCGAGCCGGGCCGGTACCGGGGCGCCTTCCGACAGACCGAACGGGTTGCCCGCCACGCTGTCCGGCAGGCGCATCACGTGCTGCGAAAACGGCATGCAGCGCTTGCGGCCGCGCTCGCGCAGCACCGGGTTCCAACTGTTCGGGCCGTAGTCGTAGCAGAGCAGCGGCGAGCCTGCCGGACGCGCTTCGACCGACCAGCGGCCCGCGATCACGCGGTCGTTGGCCGGATACCAAAGCAGTACGGTGCCGGAGGGCGCGTGGTAGGAGACCTGCTGACCATGGCAGGGCTCGACCGAGAGATGGGTCCGGTCCGAGACCGCCGCGCGCACGGTCTCGTCGAGCGCCGCGTGCGGGGCGTGCGTCACGACGCGGCCGCCGACCACCATGACGCCGTGGCCGTCGCCGCGGTCGGCGCAGAGATAGCCCGCGTCGCCGAGCGCGTTGAAATCGACGCCGAGCGGCGTCCGGTCGACCGAGGTCGGCTGCGGCGTCGAGAACTTGCGCCGGACGTAGTGTCCGACGCAGTCGCCGAGCTCGCCGCAGAAGCGGCGGGCGCGCTCGGGGGCCATGCCCCGCGCCGTCTCCAGCGCGACGCAGGACGTCTTCGTCGCCGGCACGGCCGGTGTCGAGGCCGGCTCCCGCACTGGTGCGATCGGGGGCGACGCCGGAGGGGCGCAGGCGGCGAGGATGGAAAGGACGAGCGGGACGAGGCGCATCTCGGTGGGTCCGGTCGGGCGATCGCTGCCTCTCGTGGTCTGGCAATGTGTCCCTTCGATGATGCCGGACCCGTCGCCTCGCGCCCGTGACGGCTGTGCTCGCCTTTCCAGCCCTCTCCGCGTCCGCTAGAAGCCCGCCCCGGCTCGATGCGGCGTGGCGAAGGGGTGCGACATGGCGAACGTGGTGGTGGTCGGCGCCCAGTGGGGCGACGAGGGCAAGGGCAAGATCGTCGACTGGCTGTCCGACCGCGCCGACGTGGTCGTGCGCTTCCAGGGCGGGCACAACGCGGGGCATACGCTGGTCGTAGGCGAGACGGTCTACAAGCTCTCGCTCCTGCCCTCGGGCATCGTGCGCGCGGGCAAGCTCTCGGTGATCGGCAACGGCGTGGTGCTCGACCCCTGGGCGCTCGTCGACGAGATCGGGCGGCTCGCGGGGCAGGGCGTGGCGATCTCGCCCGAGAGCCTGCTTGTCGCCGAGAACGCGCCCCTGATCCTCTCGGTGCACCGCGACCTCGACCGCATGCGCGAGGAGGCGGCGGGCACCGCCAAGATCGGCACCACCGGGCGCGGCATCGGGCCGGCCTACGAGGACAAGGTGGGCCGGCGCGCCGTGCGCGTGGCCGACCTCGCCGACGCGGCGACGCTGAGCGCCCGGCTCGACCGGCTGATGGCGCACCACGACGCGCTGCGCCGTGGCCTCGGCGCCGAGGCGGTCGACAGCGCCGCGCTGGAGGCGGAGCTGCGGGAGATCGCGCCGAAGATCCTTCCTTACGCCAAGCCGGTCTGGCGCGACCTCGCCCAGGCCCGCCGCGAGGGCCGGCGCATCCTGTTCGAGGGCGCGCAGGGGGCGCTGCTCGATATCGACTTCGGCACCTATCCTTACGTGACCTCGTCGAACACCACGGCCGGCATGGCCGCGACGGGCTCGGGGATGGGGCCGGACGCCATCGACTTCGTGCTCGGCATCGTCAAGGCCTACACCACGCGCGTGGGCTCGGGCCCCTTCCCGACGGAGCTGACCGACGAGACCGGCCGCCGCCTCGGCGAGCGCGGGCGCGAGTTCGGCACCGTCACTGGTCGGCAGCGCCGCTGCGGCTGGGTCGATGCGGCGCTGGTGCGCCAGACCTGCCTGACGGGGGGCATCTCCGGGATCGCGCTCACCAAGCTCGACGTGCTCGACGGGCTCGACGAGCTGAGGATCTGCACGGGCTACCGCCTCGACGGCGAGACGCTCGACCATCTGCCGACCGCGGCCGAGGCGCAGGCGCGCGTCGCGCCGGTCTACGAGACCATGCCGGGCTGGCGCGAGAGCACCGCCGGCGCGCGGCGCTGGCTCGACCTGCCGGCCGAGGCGATCAAGTACGTCAAGCGTGTGGAGGAACTGATCGAGTGCCCGGTGGCGCTGCTCTCGACCAGCCCCGAGCGCGACGACACCATCGTCGTGACCGACCCCTACCGCGGCTGACGGGGTGGGGCGGCCGGGGCGGAGCGGCCCCGCCGATCAGCCGATCAGCCGATCAGGAAGCCGCCGCCCGAGTCGGGGCCCGTATCGAAGCCCGGGTCCGTGTCGGCGTCGAGGCTTCCGGCGCCGGGGGTAGTGCCGCCGAGGCCGAGGCCGTCGCGCTGCGCCACGAGGTCGTCGAACGAGCCGGAGGGGTCGCCGGCGATCGAGCCCGGATCGTCGCCGTCGCGCCCGTCGACGAAGTCGTCGACGTCGTCCCCGTCCTCCGGGGCGCCGCCGCCACCGCCGCCGCCGAGAGGGAAGCGACCGTCGACGGGGCTCTCGGCCTCGCCGTCGCCGGCTCCCGCCCCCGGCGCGCCGAGGCCGCCCGTGCCGTCGCCGGGATCGGCACCGCCGTCCGCGTCGTCGCCGGTGTCGCCCTCGTCGACGAAGCCGAACACGCCGTCCGCGATCTCGATCAGGCGATCGTCGACGTCCGAGAGCGTGCGGTTCTCGGTGCTGGAGGCGAAGGCGAGCAGCAGGTCGTCGCGGCCGAAGTCCGCGCCCGCGAGGGCGTCGGTCCAGAAGTCGACCCCGCCGGCGTCGCCCTCGCGCCCGAGCACATTGAGATAGAGCGCGCGCACCAGAGCGTCGTCGTCGAGGGTGGCCGGGTCGCCGACGACGTCCGCGAACTCCTCGGAGTCGAGGAACGCCTGCGCCAGCGCGGTCTCCGAGAGCCCGTCCTCGCGCTCGTCGATCCAGAAGTTGAGCCCCTCCTCGTCGATCGCGCCGTCGCGGTCGAGCGCCGCCTCGTAGAGCAGCGCCACGAGCCGCGCGTCGGCCAGATCGACCGCGTCGTCGCCCGCGCCACCGTCGTCGTCCGACCCGCCACCGCCGCCGATCGGAAAGGCGTTGGGGTCGTCCGTCTCGCCGACGCCGCCTTCGACCGGCTCGATCCGGTCGGCGAGCACGGCGAACCCCGCCGGCACCGCCCCGGCATCCGCTTCGTCGATCACGTAGGCCGATACCCCGGCGCGCACGAGCCCGTCCGGGTCGGCCTCGGCGCTCTCGTCGATCGAGCGCGCCTCGAAGGCGAGGCCGAGCCCGTCGAAGTAGTCGGCGCTCGCCAGACGCTCGGCCTCCGAGCTGACGGCGACGACGGCGCCGTCGAGATCGGTGGCGGAGGCGGCGCTGCCCTCCGGGACGACGAACCTGAACGTCATGCGGTCGAGCCTCTCTCGTGATCACGCGCCCGCCCGGTCGCGGCAGGAACGGCCGGCCAACGCGGGCTCGCGCGGTTCGTTCTGATCGCCCCGCCGGCACACGCGACGCGTGTGCGCGCCGTCGTTCGGGCACGGCGTCAGTCGAGCGCGCGCGCCTCGATCACCGGGAAGAAGGCGCCCGCGCTCTCGAGGCCGAACCAGTCGGTGCCCTCGATCGTCCGCGTCTCGCCGATCTCGACCAGGCGGTAGAAGCTCTTGCGGTCGATCAGCGCCTCGAGCCCGCGCCGGACGTGGACGTAGGGCCGCGGCTCGCCCTCGGCCCCGTCCCGCTCGACGCGGATCGGGTTCTCGGGACCGGCGGCGGTCTCGTCGCCGACGTTGGTGACGAACACCACGCGCTGGCCGCCCTCGACCGGCTCCACGCGGAAGTCGACCGCCACGAAGGGGGCGTCGTCGACGGTGATGCCGATCTTCTCGACCGGGGTGACGAGGTAGTGGCGCCCGTCCTCCTTCTTCAGCACCGAGGCGAACAGCCGCACGAGCGATTCGCGCCCGATCGGGGTGCCGAGATAGAACCAGACGCCGTCCGCGCGGATGCGGATGTCGAGATCGCCGCAGTAGGGCGGGTTCCACAGATGCACCGGCGGCGGCCCCTTGGCGCCCTTCGAGGCCGCCGTCACGGCCCGTTCGAGGCTCTCGGCCCCCCCGGCCGCCGCCGGGGTCGCGCTGCCCTCGCGTTGATCCGATCCCGAAACCATGGGGGCCGCCCCTTTGCCTTTCGCCTCTCCCCTATAGTTTGATCGACAGGATCGCGCCGTCCAGCGGCGAGGCGCGCCGACAGGAGACCCCGATGAGCGACCCGGTGCAGGAGATCGAGGAGGCCGGCCGCACGCTGGCCCGGGCCCGCGAGCAGATCGCGCGGCGCATCGTCGGTCAGGAGGCGGTGGTCGAGCTGTCGCTGACGGCGATCCTCTCGGGCGGGCACGCGCTGCTCGTCGGCGTGCCCGGCCTCGCCAAGACCCGCCTCGTCGAGACGCTCGGCACCGTGCTCGGCCTCAAGGCCAACCGTATCCAGTTCACCCCCGACCTGATGCCGGCCGATATCCTCGGGTCCGAGGTGCTGGAGGAAGGCCACGACGGCGCGCGCGCCTTCAAGTTCATCCAGGGCCCGATCTTCACCCAGCTGCTGCTCGCCGACGAGATCAACCGCGCCTCCCCGCGCACGCAGTCGGCGCTGCTCCAGGCGATGCAGGAGAAGGTGGTGACCGTCGCCGGCGAGACCCGCCCGCTCGAGCGCCCCTTCCACGTGCTCGCCACCCAGAACCCGATCGAGCAGGAGGGCACCTACCCGCTGCCCGAGGCGCAGCTCGACCGCTTTCTGCTCCAGGTCGACATCGACTACCCCTCGCGCGAGGAGGAGCGGCGCATCGTGCTCGCCACCACCGGCGCCGAGGACGAGGAGGCCGAGACGGTGCTCGACGCGAAGAGCCTGATTCGCCTCCAGCGCCTCGTGCGCGAGATGCCCGTCGGCGAGGCGGTGCTCGACGCCATCCTGCCCCTCGTGCGCTCGGCGCGGCCGGGCGAGCCGGACGCGGCGCGCGAGGCGACCGAGCGCCTCGCCTTCGGCCCCGGCCCCCGCGCGGCCCAGGCGCTGATGCTCGCGGTCCGGGCGCGGGCGCTCCTGCGCAACCGCCTCGCGCCCTCGATCGACGACGTGCGCGCGCTCGCCAAGCCCGCGCTGACGCACCGCATGGCTCTCACCTTCGCCGCCCGCGCCGAGGGCGCGAGCGTGGCGAGCGTGATCGACACCATCCTCGACACCCTGACGCTGGAGCGCGCCGCTTGAGGGCACGCCTCGCCACCCCGCTCGGTCTCGCGCTCGCGCTTGCGGGCGCCGTCTCCGCCGCGGAGGAGCGGGCGGACGAGGGACCGACCGCCGCCTTCGTCGCGCTCTGCCTCGGCACCGCCGGCGCGCCCGCGCCCCTCGACGCGTTCCGCGAGACGGCCGAGGCCGGCGGCTTCGCCGTCGCCGTGCTGCCCGCCCCCGACGCCGCGCGCGCGCTCGACACCGAGAGCGCCGAAGGCCTGCGCGCGGTGCGCGGCGACGAGCGGCGCGCGAGCGCGGCCTATCTCGTCGCCGACGGGCGGGCCCTCGCCTGCTTCGCCAACGGCTTCCTCGCCGAGGCGGACGCGGCGGCGCTCGCCGGTGACGAGGCGCGGGTCAGCGCCGCGCTCGGCGAGGACTTCCGCGTCGTGTCGAGCGCGGACACCGGGGACGGCGCCGCCTACGCCTGGGAGGCCGACGACCCGGCGCGCACGGTGGTCCTGCGTCACGCGCGCCGCGACGGGCGCGCCTACGTCGCGGCCCAGTACGCCCGACGCCCGGACCGGGAGGGGGGCTCGTGAGCGCGCCCGCGGGCCGCGAGCGCGCCGCCTGGCTGCGCCGCGACAGCGAGCGGATCTCGGGGTCGCTCCCGCCGCTCCTGGTCGAGGCCGAGCGCCTCGTCAGCGCCACCTTCCACGGCGTCCACGGCCGACGCCAGTCCGGCCCCGGCGAGACCTTCTGGCAGTACCGCCCCGCCTATCCCGGCGACAGCCTGTCCTCGATCGACTGGCGCCGCTCGGCGCGCTCGGACCGGCTCTACATCCGCGAGATGGAGTGGGAGGCGGCCGAGACGGTGATGATCTGGGCCGACACCGCGCAGTCGATGCGCTTCGCCTCCGACTACGCCCGCGAGGCGCGCGACGGCCGCGTGACCAAGGCCGACCGCGCGAGCCTGCTCGCCACGGCGCTCGCGGTGCTGCTCTCGCGCGGCGGCGAGCGCTTCGGCCTCGTCGGCACCGACGCCGAGCGCCCGCGCACCGGCGAGCGCCACCTTGAGCGCATGGCGGCGCTGCTCGCCGCCGAGCCGCGCGGGGACGCGCCGGACTACGGCGCGCCCGCCGACTTCGAGCTGCCGCGCGCGGGCCGTGCGGTGTTCCTCTCCGACTTCATGGGGCCCGACGAGGGCGTGCTGCCCGCGATCCGCCGCGCCGCCGGGCGCGGCATCGGCGGCGTGTTCCTCCAGATCCTCGACCCGGTGGAGGAGGACTTCCCCTTCGCCGGGCGCACGCGCTTCCGCTCGGTCGGCGGCTCGCTCGACCACGAGACCGACGAGGCGCGCGCGCTCGCCGAGCGCTACCGTAGGCGCCTCGCCGAGCGGCGCGACCAGCTCATGGCCACCGCGCGCGGCGCGGGCTGGCAGCTGTTCTTCCACCGCACCGACGAAAGCCCGCGCAGGGCGCTGCTGCAGCTCCACGCCTGGCTCGGAGGCACGCGATGATCGCTCTCGGCTCGATCGGCTTCGCCGCCCCGTGGATCCTCCTCGGCCTGATCGCGCTGCCGGTGCTCTACTGGCTGCTGCGCGCGATCCCGCCGTCGCCCAAGGTGATGGCCTTTCCGGGCGTGCGCCTGCTGCTCGGCCTCGACGACCCCGAGCGCGAGGCCGAGCGCACGCCCTGGTGGCTGCTCGCGCTGCGCCTGATCGCGATCGCCGCGGTGATCCTCGGCTTCGCCCAGCCGGTGCTGAACCCCTCCGAGCGGCTGGCGATCGGGGCCGAGGGCCCGGTGCTTGTGCTGATGGACCAGGGCTGGGCCTCGGCGCCCGACTGGGACGACCGCCGCGACGCGGCGGCGGCGGCGATCGAGGAGGCCGGACGCGCCGGGCGGCCGGTGATCCTCTGGCGCGCGGCCTCCGATACCACGACGCCCCCGCCGCCCGCCTCGGCCGCCGCGGCGCGCTCGGCGCTCGACGCCATGCAGCCCGCGCCGCGCCGGCCCGACCGGCAGGCGGTGCTCGATCTCCTCGACGATCCCGCGAGCCCGGTGTTCGGTGAGGCGATCTGGCTGACCGACGGGCTCGACCACGACGGTGCGGGCGAGGCGCTGGCGCGCCGGCTGACGGACGCGGGGCCGCTCACCCTGATCGCGCCGCGCCGCACCGCACGCGCGGTGCGGCCGCCGCGGCTGGAGGACGGCGCGCTGGTGGCCGAGGTGATCCGCACCGGCACCGGGCTCGACGCCGGGGCCGACAGCGCGCGCCTCGTCGCCATCGCCGAAGGGCCGGGCGGGGGCGAGCGGCGCGTGGCGGTGGCCGACGCCGATCTCGCGGCGGGCGAGGCGGGCGGGATCGCGCGCTTCGACCTGCCGCTCGAGCTGATCGGCGAGGTCACGCGGCTGACGCTCGCGAGCGGCGCCTCGCCGGGCGGCACCGCCCTCGCCGACGCCGCGGTCAAGCGCGTGCCCGTCGTCGTGGTCGATCCGGCGAGCGAGGGCGAGGTCGTGCGCCTCACCTCGGCACGCCACTACCTGACCGAGGCGCTGGCGCCGCACGCCGACGTCACCGCGACCACGCTGGCAGAGGCGGTCGAGCGCGACCCCTCGGCGATCTTCCTCGCCGACCAGGGCGAGATCGACGCGGCCGAGCGCGAGGCGCTGGTCGGCTTCGTCGAGGGCGGCGGCCTGCTGGTGCGCTTCGCCGGCCCGCGCCTCGCGGGCGCCCTCGCGGCCAACACGCTCGCCACCGCCTCGGTCGCGGGCGCGGACCCGCTGCTCCCGGTGCGGCTGCGCCGCGGCGGGCGGATGCTCGGCGGCGCGCTCGCCTGGGGCAACCCGCGGGGCCTCGGCCCCTTCGACGAGGACGGCCCGTTCCGCCGCCTCGACCCCTCGGGCGAGGTCGACGTGCGCACCCAGGTGCTCGCCGACCCCTCGCCGGACCTCGAGGACAAGGTCTGGGCACGCCTCGACGACGGCACCCCCTTCGTCACCGCCGCCGACCTCGGCGAGGGGCGGGTGGTGCTGTTCCACGTCTCGGCCGACGCCGAGTGGTCGTCGCTGCCGCTCTCGGGTCTGTTCGTCGAGATGCTGCGCGACCTGCTCGCTCTCGCGCCGGGGCAGGGGGCGTCGATGCCGGACGCCGAGGAGCTGGCCGGCACGCTCTGGCGGCTCGAGCAGACGCTGGCGCCGGACGGCGGCCTCGTGCCGGTGCCCGAGAACCGCGACCCGGTGGCCGGGCCGCGCCTCGCCGGCGGGCGCGCCGAGCGCACGCTGATGCCCGGCAGCTACGCCCGCGCCGACCGCGCCGAGCGCGCGACCGGGGCGGCCGAGAGCCTGGTGGTCAACCTGCACGGGCCGGACGACACCCTGGCGCCGCTGCCGCCCGCGCCGCCGGGCACGATCGTCGACCGCCTGGGCGGGGTCGAGAGCCTGTCGCTCGCGGCCCCGCTCCTGACACTCGCCGTGATGCTGGCGGCGATCGACGCGCTCGCTACGCTCTGGCTCGCCGGGCGCCTGCCGCGGCTCGCGCGGCCGGCCGCCGCCGGGGCCGCCGCGCGCGCCCTGACCCTCGTCCTGCCGGCCGACGGGCGCGCGCAGGCCGAGGGCGACCCCCGCTCGGAGACGCCGCGGCGCGACGGCTCGATCGCGGCCGAGACCACGCTCGGCTGGATCGAGACCGGCGACGCCACGATCGACCGCAAGTCGGAGGCCGCCATGCGCGGCCTCGCCCGCGCGCTGACCGCGCGCACCGCCGTCGAGCCCGGCCCCTCGGTGCCCGTCGATCCCGAGCGCGACGAGATGGCGCTCCTGCCGGTGATCTACATGCCGCTGACCGAGGCGACCATGCCGACCGACGTCGCGCTGGAGCGGCTGGCCGAGTACATCGCCCAGGGGGGGATGCTGCTGATCGACACCCAGTCGGGCGCGGGCGGCGCCGGCGGCGCGGGGGCGGCCGAGATGCGTCAGGTCGCGCGCGCGCTGAACCTGCCCCCCTTGGCCCCGGTGGACGGCGACCACGTGCTGACGCGCACCTTCTACCTCCTCAACACCTTCCCCGGCCGCTGGCGCGGCGGACGGGTCTGGGCCGAGGCCCCGCCAGAGGGCCGGCGCGAGGTCGAGGACGACGAGACCCTGCCGCGGTTCGACCGCATCGACGACGACGTCTCGCCGGTGGTGGTGGGCTCGGCCGACTGGGCCGCGGCCTGGGCGGTCGACCAGCGGGGCCGGTCGCTCTACCCGGTCGGTCGCTCCGGCGACCGCCAGCGCGAGATGGCCACCCGCTTCGGCGTCAACCTCGTGCTCTACGCGCTGACGGGCAACTACAAGTCCGACCAGGTGCACGCGCCGGCGGTGCTGGAGCGGCTGGGGCAGTAGCCCTCCCGGCGCCGCGGTGCGCCGGACGGGACGCGGCCGCCTCGCGGCCGATGTCGGCAGCGCCGGAATGGCCGGCGCGGCGAGCAGCGGCGCCGGGACGGCCGGCGCGGAGAGACGACCGCGATGCAGACGAGCCTCGTCTTCGACCCCTTGCTGCCGGCGGGCGTGCTGGCGATCGCCGCCCTTGTGGCCGCGGCCTCGGTCGGCCTCGCGCTCTGGCGCGGCCTGCCGGGCTGGTGGCTGCGCGCGCTCGGGCTCGGCGTGCTGCTGGTCGCGCTCGCCGGCCCGCAGCTCAAGCGCGAGGAGCGCGAGGGCCTCGGCAACATCGGCTTCCTGGTGGTCGACGCCTCCGCCTCGACCTCGCTGGAGGAGCGCGCGCGCCAAATCGACGAGGCGCGCGCGATGCTGCTCGACGCCGCCGACGGGGCCGCCACGCCCTCGCGTCCCCTGGAGCTCAGGGTGATCGAGGTCGGCGACGACCCCGACGCGCGGCGCGGCACGAGGCTTCTGACCGCGCTCGACGAGGCGGCCGCCCGCGTCGCGCCCGACCGGATCGCGGGCGCCGTGCTGGTGACCGACGGGCGCGTCCACGACGCCGAGTTGATCGAGGCCTTCCCCGCGCCGGTGCACCAGCTCGTGGCCGGCGAGCGCGACGCCTTCGACCTGAAGCTCGCGCTCGAGAACGCCCCCGCCTTCGGCATCGTCGGCGAGAGCGTCACCTTCCGCGTGCGCGCCGAGGCCATGGGCGATCTGCCGGACGACCTCGGCTCGGGCGCGGTGCTCGAGATCGCCATCGACGGAGGCGAGCCCGAGCGCGTCGCCGTCACGCTCGGGCGCACGGCCGAGTTCGAGGTGGAGCTGACCCACGGCGGGCCGACCATCGTCGACATCCGCCTGCCCGAACGCGAGGGCGAGCTGACCGCGCGCAACAACCGCCTGATCTCGACCGTGACCGGCGTGCGCGACCGCCTGCGCGTGCTGCTGGTCTCGGGCGAGCCGCATCCGGGCGGGCGCGCCTGGCGCGATCTCCTGAAGGCCGACCCGATGGTGGACCTGATCCACTTCACCATCCTGCGCCCGCCGGCGAAGCAGGACGGCACGCCGGTCTCGGAGCTGTCGCTGATCGCCTTCCCCACGCGCGAGCTGTTCCTCGACAAGATCGACGGCTTCGATCTGATCGTGTTCGACCGCTACCGCTGGCGCGGCGTGCTCGCGACCGCCTATCTCTCCAACATCGCGCGCTACGTCGAGGACGGCGGCGCGGTGTTCGTGGCCTCCGGCCCCGCCTTCGCCGGCGCGCAGTCGCTCGCGCGCACGCCGCTCGGCGAGGTGCTGCCGGCCGAGCCGCGGGTGAACGCGATCGAGCGGCCCTATCTGCCGCGCGTCTCCGATCTCGGCGAGCGCCATCCCGTCACTTCGGGGCTGGAGGCGCAGCAGGGCCTGGCCGAGGACGGCCCGACCTGGGGGCGCTGGCTCAGGCAGATCGACGTCGATCCGAGGGGCGGCAACGTCGTGATGACCGGCGCCGACGAGCGCCCGCTCCTGCTTCTGGACCGCGTCGGCGAGGGGCGGGTGGCGCTCCTGGCCTCGGACCACGCCTGGCTGTGGTCGCGCGGCTACGAGGGCGGCGGGCCGCAGGCCGATCTCCTGCGCCGCACCGCCCACTGGCTGATGCGCGAGCCGGACCTGGAGGAAGAGGCGCTGATGGCCCGCGTCGAGGGCGGCGACGTCGTGGTCGAGCGCCGCTCGCTGGAGGAGACCCCCTCGGAGGTGGTCGAGGCCGTCGGGCCGGGCGGCGAGACGCTGGAGCTGTCGCTCGCGCCGGGGGCGCCGGGGCGCTGGCGGGCGCGGCTCGACGACGCGGCCGAGGGGCGCTGGCGCTTCCGCTCGGACGGGCTCGACGCGGTCGCCGCCGTCGGTCCGCCCTCTCCGCGCGAGTACGACGATCCGATCGCGAGCGAGGAGCCCCTGGAGCCCCTGGTCGACGCGACGGGCGGCGTCTCGCTCTGGCTCGGCGAGGACGGCGTGCCGGAGTTGCGCCTCGTCTCCAGCGGCTCGCGCGCCTACGGCCGCGACTGGATCGGCCTCGCCGCGCGCGAGGCCTACCGCGTCACCGGCATCCGCCTGACGCCGCTCCTGCCCGCCTGGCTCGCGGCTCTCGCCACGGGCCTCCTGCTCCTGGCCGCCTGGCGGGTGGAGGGGCGCTGAGGCGGTGGCCGCCGTCGGCGAGGCCGGCTTCGCGGTGCTCGGCGAACTGGCCGAGCACCAGTCGAAGGACTGGTACCACGCCAACAAGGACCGCCTGAAATCCGATCTGCGCACGCCCTTCGCGGGCGTGCTGCACGCCGTGTCCGAACGCCTCGCCGATACCGGCCACCCGTTGCGGGGCGGCGCGGCGACGATGTTTCGCCAGCGCCGCGCACCGCGCAACCACCCGGACAAGCCGCCCTACAAGGAGCACGTCGCCGGCATGCTGACCGGGAGCGGCGCGCGCGAGAGCCTGACGGGCGCGGTCCATCTCCAGCTCGAACGGGACGGCGGCTACGCGGCCGCCGGCTTCTTCCGCCCGAAGCGCGCGGCGATGAACCGGCTGCGCGACGCGATGATCGCCGAGCGCGACCGCTTCCTCGCGCTCGCGCGCGATCTGGAGGGGCGGGGCATGGCCTTCGCCGACCGCTCGCAGTTGCGAGGCATGCCGCAGGGCTACGCTGAACATCGCGACGGCAACCTCGCCTGGTACCTGCGGCTCCGGAGCCTCGTGATCGAGCGTCCGCTCGCCGTCGGGGACTGGACCTCCGGTCGCGTGGTCGGGCGCGTCGCCGACTTCGTCGCCGAGACGCGCGGTCTCGCCGCCTTCGGCCGCGAGGCGCTCGGAGGCGGCTGATCCCTCTGGACCTCGGCCCCGTGCTCGGGTTTGTCGCGCGCGAGGTTCGAGGAGAGGCGGGCATGGCGCGGCGCAAGCGAGGCACGGACGTCCACGGCTGGCTGGTGGTCGACAAGCCCGTCGGCCCGTCCTCGGCCGCCGTGGTCGCGACCGCCCGCCGCGCGCTCGACGCGCGGAAGGCCGGCCATGCCGGCACGCTCGACCCCCTCGCCTCGGGGGTGCTCGCGGTCGCCTTCGGCGAGGCGACCAAGACCGTCCCCTACGCGCAGGACGGGGCCAAGACCTACCGCTTCACCGTGCGCCTCGGCCAGGCGACCGAGACCGACGACGCCGAGGGCGCGGTGGTGGCGACGAGCGACCGCCGCCCCGACGCCGCCGCGATCGTCGAGGCGCTCGCCGCCTTCGAGGGCGAGACCCTGCAGGTGCCCCCCGTCTACTCGGCGGTGAAGATCGGCGGGCGGCGCGCCTACGATCTCGCGCGCGCCGCGGCGGAGGGCACGGCCGATCTGCCCGACCTCGCCGCGCGTCCGCTGACGGTCCACGCGATCGCCCTGCTGGCGCGCCCCGACCCCGACCACGCCGAGATCGAGATGACCTGCGGGAAGGGCGGCTACGTCCGCTCGGTCGCGCGCGATCTCGGGCGAATGCTCGGCTGTCACGGCCACGTCGCGGCGCTCAGGCGCGTCGCGGCGGGGCCGTTCGGGCTCGCGCACGCGATTTCGTTTGACGAACTGGCGACGATGACGCAGGAGACCGCGCACGCGCGACTGCTGCCGGTGGCGACCGGGCTGGACGACATCCCGGCCCTGGCCGTCCCGGCCGCCGACGCGGACCGGCTGCGCCGCGGTCAGGCGATCGCCCCGACCGCGACGGCGGCGCCCCCCGACGGCGCGAGCGCCTGGGCCGCCCTCGACGGCGTCCCCGTGGCGATCGGGCGGCACCGGGGCGGCGCCTTCCATCCGGACCGCGTCTTCAACCTGTGAGAGAAGGACGCACCCGATGTCGATCACGCCCGAGCGCAAGGAAGCGCTCATCAAGGAATACGCCGCCAAGGAAGGCGACACCGGCTCGCCGGAAGTGCAGGTCGCGATCCTGACCGAGCGGATCACCAACCTGACCGAGCACTTCCGCACCCACCGCCAGGACAACCACTCGCGGCGGGGCCTTTTGAAGATGGTCAGCCAGCGGCGCAAGCTCCTCGACTACGTCAAGGCGCGCGACGTCGAGCGCTACCAGCGCCTGATCAAGAGCCTCGGCATCCGCCGTTGAGGCGGACGACCCGAGATCGAACGGCGCGGACCATGGTGTCCGCGCCGGTTTTCTTTATGTTGTGACGAATGGCCCGCCTCGACGGCGGGCCGGATCGATCGGCGCGCGCGGCCCGTCCCCGGCCGCGCGGACCGCGCCGAGGACGCCGGGGACGACGGGCCGCGCGGCTTGCGGCCAGCGCCTCGCCGCCAGGGGGCGGACGGGGCGAAGATAGGGAAACGCATGTTCGATATCGTACGCAAAGACCTCGAGTGGGGCGGCCAGACGCTCACCCTCGAGACCGGGCGCATGGCGCGCCAGGCCGACGGCGCGGTGCTCGCGACCATGGGCGAGACCAGCGTGCTCGCCACCGTCGTCTACGAGAAGAAGCCGAAGCTCGGCCTCGATTTCTTCCCGCTCACGGTCCACTACCAGGAGCGCTACTACGCGGCCGGCAAGTTCCCCGGCGGTTTCTTCAAGCGCGAGGCCAAGCCCTCCGAGAAGGAAGTGCTGACCTCGCGACTGATCGCCCGCCCCGTGCGGCCGTTGTTCGTGCCGGGCTTCAAGAACGAGACGCAGGTCATCTGTACCGTTCTCAGCCACGATCTGGAGAACGACCCCGACATCCTCGCGATGATCGCGGCCTCGGCGGCGCTCACGATCTCGGGCGCGCCGTTCCTCGGCCCGATCGGCGCCGCGCGCGTCGGCTTCGTCGATGGCAGGTACGTGCTGAACCCGCATGTCGACGACATGCAGAAACTCCACGAGAAGACCGACCAGAAGCTGAACCTCGTCGTCGCGGGCACCAAGGACGCGGTGATGATGGTCGAGTCGGAGGCCTACGAGCTCACCGAGGAGGAGATGCTCGGCGCCGTGCAGTTCGGCCACGAGGCGATGCAGCCGGTGATCGACATGATCGTCGATCTCGCCGAGGACGGCGCCAAGGAGCCCTTCGAGTTCGAGCAGGAGGACCATTCGGCCCTCTTCGCCCGCGTGCGCGAGCTTGGCGAGACGCACATGCGCGCCGCCTTCGCGATCCGCGACAAGCAGGCGCGCGGCGAGGCGATCCGCACCGCGCACGAGACCGTCCTCGCCGGCCTCACCGAGGAGGAGCGTAGCGCCGAAGGCGCGGTCAAGACCTGCCTCAAGAAGCTCGACAGCGCGGTCCTGCGCGGCGACGTGATCGACAGCGGCACGCGCATCGACGGCCGTTCGCTCGGCGACGTGCGCCCGATCGCCTGCGAGGTCGGCGTCCTGCCGCGCACCCACGGCTCGTCGCTGTTCACCCGCGGCGAGACCCAGGGATTGGTGGTCACCACGCTCGGCACCGGCGACGACGAGCAGATCGTCGACGGGCTCGAGGGCGAGTATCGCGACCGTTTCCTGCTCCACTACAACTTCCCGCCCTACTCGGTCGGCGAGGCGGGGCGCATGGGCCCGCCGGGACGGCGCGAGATCGGCCACGGCAAGCTCGCCTGGCGCGCGCTGCAGGCGGTGCTGCCTGCCGCGACCGACTTCCCCTACACGATCCGCCTGGTCTCGGAGATCACCGAGAGCAACGGCTCGTCGTCGATGGCGACCGTCTGCGGCTCGTCGCTCGCGATGATGGACGCGGGCGTGCCGCTGAAGGCGCCGGTGGCGGGCGTGGCCATGGGCCTGATCCTGGAGGAGGATGGCCGCTTCGCGGTGCTGACCGACATCCTCGGCGACGAGGACCATCTGGGCGACATGGACTTCAAGGTCGCGGGCACCGAGGCCGGCGTCACCTCGCTGCAGATGGACATCAAGGTCGCGGGCATCACGCCCGAGATCATGCGCCAGGCGCTGGCGCAGGCGAAGGACGGGCGGATGCACATCCTGGCCGAGATGGGCAAGGCGCTGACCGAGGGGCGCAACGAGTTCTCGGTCCACGCGCCGCGTATCGAGACCATGCAGATCAACCCCGACAAGATCCGCGAGGTGATCGGCTCGGGCGGCAAGGTGATCCGCGGCATCGTCGAGGAGTCGGGCGCCAAGGTCGACATCAACGACGACGGCGTCATCAAGATCGCGAGCCCGAACGCCGAGGCGATCGAGCGCGCGAAGGAGATGATCCACGGCATCGTCGCCGAGCCGGAGGTCGGCAAGATCTACAACGGCAAGGTCGTCAAGATCATGGATTTCGGCGCTTTCGTGAACTACTTCGGCTCGCGTGACGGCCTCGTCCACATCAGCCAGATGACCTGGGAGCGCGGCGCCTCGCCGAAGGACCTCGTCAAGGAGGGCCAGACGGTCAAGGTCAAGCTGATGGGCTTCGACGACCGCGGCAAGACGCGCCTCTCGATGAAGGTGGTCGACCAGCAGACCGGCAAGGAGATCGAGAAGGAGGACGCGGCCGGCTGACCGGCCGCCGCGCTTTCGGATCTCGGAGCGCCTCGCCGGCGACGGCGGGGCGCTTTTTCGTCAGGAAGCGTTCCGGGTCGAGACATTCGCTCCGGGAGTACCCGGATCGGACGCTCTCGAAGGAGCGGGGCGGCCCGGGCTTCGAGACCCCGCGACGACACCGGAGCGCTCACTTGGCCCGAGCGGAACGCTCGACCGGCGCGGGAGCAGTGCCGGGCGCGCCGGACCGGCGCCGTACACGGCGCGACGCCAGTCCGGAAACCGGGGTCGGCGGGTCGGTGCCGACCCTCGGGCTCTATGTTCCGGCCAGGCACGGTCCGTCGCTCGCGGCACGGGGCCGTCTCGGGTCCGCCCGTATCGATCGTCGGCCGGGCCGAGCTTCGACGGAACCCGAAGCGCTGGGTCCGACGGGGCTGTGTGCCTGATACTTCGGATCGTCGGGAGCGTTCGTCTCCACGCCACCCGGACGGGACTGACACCCTAGCCTGCGAGCCAGACCTCCACCATGCCGCGAGGGGGAAGCGGCGCGTAATGGGTGAAGTCCCGTGCGTGCGCCGCGGTGCCGAGCCGCCCCGCGAGATCGACCGCCACCCCGCGGTCGGCCGCGTGGTAGAAGCGCGTATTGCTGCGCGACACGGCGAAGCCCACCTGCCGTAGCGAGACCTCCGTGTAGCCGGCATGGCGCAGGCGGGCCGCGAGCGCGTTCGCCTCGCTATGCGTCGCGTTCCGATGGTGGATCACGACGTGGGGGCGTGCGGGCGTGTCGGCACGGGCGGCGGGTTCGGACGGCGTCGCCTCGACGCGTACCCGCTCGCTCGCCCCAGGCGCGGGACGAGGCGTGGGGACCGGAAACGGCCTCCCCGCCATGGCGAGGGAGCGTGCCTCGTCGCGGGGTCGCGCCTGCGATGCGGACCGAAACGGGGGTGTCTCCCGCGATGCGGCGTCGGTCCCGGACCGCGCCGCCTCGCCGTTCCCCGCGCGGTCGCCCCCGACGGCGCGTTCCGCCGTCGTGCGGAGCCGGTCGAGCCGCGCCGTCTGGCGTGCGATCTCCGCTTCGAGGCGATCGTGCTGCCCCGTCAGGGCAGCGAGCGTGCCCTCCGCCTCGGCTCTCGCCACGACCAGTTCGGCCTGCTCGCGCTCGAGCGTCGCCTCCATGGTCTCGATCTCCGTGGCGAGATCGGCCTTGTGCGCGTCGAGCGCGGCGATCGCCCGGTGAATGC
The DNA here is from genome assembly GCA_050330995.1 of Paracoccaceae bacterium. Lineage (GTDB taxonomy): Bacteria > Pseudomonadota > Alphaproteobacteria > Rhodobacterales > Rhodobacteraceae > Thermohalobaculum. Next base: position 14,176 of record JBHJHI010000095.1, on the reverse strand, counting down.
GCTCGACCTCGGCGGCGTGCCGGCGCCACGCGTTGTCGTGCCGGGCGATCAGCCTGTCGCTCTCTTCGCGCAGCGCCGTGCGCTCGCCGTCGAGCATCGTGATCTCGTCCCCGAGGTCACTCCGGCGCTGTTCCAGCCCCGCGAGGATGCCTTGCTTCTCGCTGGACTGATCCTTGAGCGTGGAGAGCCGAGCCTGCGCCTCGTCGCGCCGGGCGATCAGCGCGTCGACCGCCTCGCGCAGCGCCGTGCGCTCGTCTTCGAGCGCGGCGATCTCCCCGCCGAGCGTCCCCCGGCGTTCTTCGAGGGCCACGAGAGCGTCGCTGCGGGTCTGCGTGCGGTGTTCCTCCGCCTCGTCGGCCGTGCGCGCTTCGGCGAGACGCCGCTCCAGCGCCGCGAGCGCCTCGCGCTTCTCGCCTGATCGGGCGTCGAGCGCTGAGAGGCGGGCCTGCGCCTCGTCGCGCCGGGCGATCAGCCCGTCGACCGCTTCGCGTAGCGTTGCGCGCTCGTCCTCGAGCGTGGCGATCTCGCGTCCGAGCGCGGCGCGACGCTCCTCCCGGTCCGTGAGCATGGTGTCGAGGGAGCGGGCGCGGCGTTCCTCCGCCTCGTTGGCCTCGCGCGCTTCGACGAGGCGCCGGTTCAGGTCCGCGAGCGTCGCGTCGAGAACGCGTGCTCGGCGTTCCGTTTCCCGGTGGGCGTCGCGCGCCTCGGCGAGACGAAGCGTCAGGTCGTCGAGCGCGTCGCGTTCCTCTTCGGCGCGGCCGTCGGACGCAAGGAAGCGGCCCTGCGCCTCTTCGTGTCGAACCCTCAGCGCGTCGATCGCCTCGCGCAGCGATGCGCGCTCGCCTTCGAGCGTGGCGACCTCCTCGCCAAACGTCTCCCGGCGTTCCTCCAACTGCGCGAGAGTGGCGCCGAGGACATGGGCGCGGCGTTCCTCCGTCTCGATGGCGCTGCGCGTCTCCGAGAGGCGCCGCGTCAGGACCGCCAGGGCGTCGCGCTTCTCGTCGAGTTGGCGGTCGAGCGCGGCGAGCCGGCGTTCGACGGCGGTCGTGTCGAGCGGCGGCGCGGGCGTCGTCCCCGGCGGAGACGCGTCCGCCGCCGTCGAGCGACCGTCCCCAGCAGGCCCGTCCGCCGAAGCCTCGCCGCTTACGACGCGTGGCGACGTCGAGGCCGAGCCTTCCTCCGTCGTCGGCGCCGGGACGGGGGGCGTCGCCGGTTCGTCGCGCGTCGGGGCGGCCTCCTGTCGGGGCGCTGCCCTCTGGCCCGCCGACGCGCCATCGGTGCCGTCTCCCGCCTCGGCCGTGGCGGGGGGCGGGGCGCCTTCGATCGAGGGCGCGGTCGGAAGGGGTTGTCCGACGAGCCGCTCCGCCCGATCGCTCAGGAGATCCTGCAAGGCGGTCGTGAGGTCCGCGGTCTCTCGGTGTTCCGTGTCGAGACGAGCCTTCGTCTCCTCGATCCGCGTCCACAGGCGACGCGCCTCGGCGGTGGCCCGGGCGCTCGATCCGTCCTGGCGGTTGGCCGCTTCGATCGCGGCCAGACGGGCCTTGTAGAGGTCGGTCAGGGTCTGGTTGGTGCGCGTCGCCCGCTCCCGCACGTCCTGCAGCCGCGCGCGTAGCCTACCTATCCGCTCAGCCGTGCCGCTGGTCCGCGTCGAAGCGCCGGCCGGCGCGCCTTGCGCGGCGTCAGCGGACGAAGCGGGCGGCGCCGGCTCCGCGAGAGCCGTCGGCCCGATGGAGCAGAGCCCCGCTATCCCGAGCGGAAGAGCGCAGCGCAGCGCGGAGGCGACGAGACCGGCAGAGAGCGGGAACCGGCGTCCACGGCGTGGCGAGGGAGAAACAGCAATACGCATCGACGTCATACAACACACTGCGACCAAGCGGTTGTATGCCCCCTCGGAGGTCCGATTACAACCGGAAGACGATCAGGGGACGACGCTCGGCGTGCCTCGGGCGATCTCGCTCCCAGCGGTGCCGGCCGCGCCCTCCGTGGCCTCCAAGCGTACCGTGCCCGTGCACTGCGCGCTTCGGCCGTCGGCGCCCCGCGTCCGTCCCGCAGTGGGGCGACGCCCGCGAGGCGAACGGGTCGTCCCGTCCCGGCTGCGCTCGCCGATCCCGCGACCGCTGCCGTCCGGTACGGTATCGGACCCCGGTCCGAGGCGCAGCCCTCCCCGCTGGCGGGGCCCGTTCAGGTGTTGAGACCGAGCACCACCACGCCGCCGATCACCAGCGACAGGCCGAGCGCGCGGCCGAGCGTCATCGTCTCGGTGCCGAGCGAGAGGCCGACCGCCACCAGCGAGACCATGGCGAGGCTGGTGACGGCGGTGTAGCTCGTCGAGAGCGCGAGACCCTTCAGCGACATCACGAAGCAGCCGACGAGCAGCCCGCCGCAGAGGCCCGCGAGCCAGAAGGCCGGGGCCGAGAGCACGCGCAGGGCCGTATCCAATGGCGCGTCGAGCGCGACGAGGCCCGAGACCCGCTTCAGGCAGAGGTTGAGCCCGACGTTCGAGATCACGGCGGCGACGACGAAGAGCCAGGGCGACATCGGCGGGGCTCCGAAGGGAGGGGCGGGGTCAGCCGTTCCGGCGATCGTGCCAGGTCACGAGCGCGACGGCGCCGAGGAGGGCGATGAACGGGACGCTCGGCACGTGGTAGCGGTCGCCCACCACCGTGACCGCGTAGACGCCGGTGTAGTAGGCCCAGACGATCAGCGGCGTCGAGAACAGCGTCGCGACGGGACCCCGGCGCAGCGCGAGGTAGACCGCGCCGACCAGCCCGCCCGCGAGCAGGACGTACCAGTAGAGCGTGGAGACCGCCTTCAGCAGGAGCGTCCCGGTCTCGCCGATCAGGGCCGGGAGCGAGGGGTTCCAGGCCACCCCGATCGTCTCGCGCTCGTGCAGCGCGAGCGCCTTCAGGGCGGTGCGCGTCACGAAGGCGCCCGGCTCGGCGGCGATGTCGTCGAGGGCGCGGTGGAGCAGGATGCTCGAGCGCTCGGGCTCGGGCAGGCCTTTGACGTCGTCGGGCAGCGGGCGGTACTCGCCCTCGGTGCCCGCGCCGTTGCCCATCCAGAAGTTCGCGCCGAAGTTGGTCGAGACCGGCACGAAGGCGTCGAAGACGGCGTAGTTGCGCGCCGTCCAGGGGGCGACGCAGACGACCACGACGCCGAGCACGAGCGCCGCGCGGCGCAGGGCGGCGAGCGGACGCGCGTCGCCGCGCAGCGTCTCGGCCACGGCGAGGACGATCGGCGTCAGCAGGCCCACCGGGCGGATGTAGACCGCCGCCGCCCAGAGGAGCCCCGCGCCGAGGAGCGCGAGCAGCGCCCCGCCTGCGAGCGCGCCGTCCCCGGCCGTGCGCGCCCGCTCCCAGCACAGGAGGCCCGCGAGGGTGAAGAGGATGAACGGCATCTCGCTCGAGAGCACGGTCGTGAACTGGATGCCGAGCGGCCAGAGCGCGAAGGCGCCGGCGGCGAGGAGGCCCGCGCGGACGTCGAGCCAGCGCCGGCCGAGCTCGTAGAGCGCCAGCATCGAGCCGAGCGCGACGGCGAGGTTCAGCGCCACCACCGCCGTGTCCGGCGGCAGCACCAGATAGCCGAGCGCGTAGAGCGCCGGGGCGCCCACCGCCCAGTAGGCCGACGGCTCGTCCGGCCCCCAGCCATAGACGCCGTGCTCGACCAGGGTGGTCGCGAGGATGTGGTAGGCGGCCGGGTCCGAGGTCGGCTCGACCGGCAGGAGCGCCGCCCAGACGAGGCGCAGCGCGAGGCCCGCCAGCACCACGACGCCGAGCGCGGTGACCGGCGCCTCGGCCGAGCGCGAGGCGAGGCCGGCGATCATCCGAGCACCCCGCTCGCCGCGACCAGCGCGAGCGCGACCAGCACGCCGCAGATCCGGCTCGGCCAGTCGAACACCGCGAAGATGATCGGGTCGTCGGTCATGCGGCCGCGGTGCGTCGCCATCACTATGTAACTGATCCAGTAGAGCAGGATCGGCGGCACCACCCACAACAGCGCCGGGTTCGGGTAGAGCACGTCCTTCGCCGCCTCCTCGATGTAGAGCGTGGTCACCAGCACCGCGCAGTAGCCCGAGGCGAGCGACATCGCGCGCAGCACCGGCAGGTCGTCGACCGCGTAGGCGCGCCCCTTCGCGCTCGACGCGCCGCGCCCGGCGAGGTCCATCATCTCGCCCTGTCGCTTGACCACCGCCAGCGCCAGGAAGATGAACATCGAGAGCGCGAGCAGCCAGGGCGAGAGCGCGATCGCGGTCGCCGCACCCCCGGCCAGGATGCGCGAGGTGTAGAGCCCCGCGAGCGTGACCACGTCGATCACCAGGCGGCGTTTGAGCACCAGCGAGTAGGCGAGCGTAAGCGCGAAGTAGCCCGCGAGCACCAGCGCGAACAGAGGCGGCGTCGCCGCCAGCGCCAGCGTGCCGGCGACCGCGATCAGCAGCCCCGCCATGCCGACCCCGTGCGCGATCGGCACCGCGCCCGAGGCGAGCGGGCGCAGGCGCTTGCGCGCGTGGGCGCGGTCGGCCGGCAGGTCCAGGAGGTCGTTGATCAGGTAGACGCTGGAGGCGACCAGGCTGAAGGCGACGAAGGCGACGAGCGCCGGGACCAGCGCGCCCGGATCGTGCGCGGCGAGCGCGGGCAGGAACACGAGCGTGTTCTTGAGCCACTGGTGCGGGCGCATCGCCTTCAGGTACGGCCCGAGCGGCCGGCGCGGGTGGCCGAGGTGCTCGGCCTGCGGCGCGACGCGCTCGGCCGCGGCGCGCACCACGTCGGAGGCGTCGACCGTGATCGCGCGGCAGGCCTCGGCCCAGACCGGCACGTCGGTGGCGTGGTCGCCGACGTAGTCGAAGCCGCCCGCCCCGAAGCGCCCGACCAGCCAGCGCGCCTTGGCCTCGCCGGCGAGGTTGGGTCCCCCGGCCTCGCCGGTGCCGTGCCAGCCGTCGAACAGCCCGAGATGGCGCGCGACCGCCTCGACCTGGCGCTCGTGGCTCGCCGAGACGAGGTGCACCTCGCGTCCCTCGGCGCGGGCCGCGCGGATCGCGTCGAGGACGACCTCGTTGTAGACGAGCGTGTCGGGCTCGGCGATCGAGAGGGCGGCGAGGCGGCGCTTGAAGGCGGTCTTGCCCTGCGGCAGCGCCGCGATCAGCGGGACGAGCGAGAGCGGCCGGTGCGCGATCTCGGCGAGCAGCGCCTCGTGCAGCGTGTCGCTGCGGCAGAGCGTGTGGTCGAGATCGACGACGAGCGGCAAAGCCGTGACGCTCCGGCGTTCCTCGGCCGCTTGACGCTCGCCCATCGCCCTCGATGCCATCCGCTGCGCGCCGCCGAGCGGCGCCCGTCCCCCGCGCGAAGCCATCGCAGAATGCTGCGGTGCGGTCAATCGCCCCGGCGTCGCCGGCGTCCCTCGGGCGTGACCGAGGCGTTGGCTCTCGACGCGCGCTGGCCCATGCTCTTCGATACCGAGCGAGCCCCCGAGAGAAGCGTCGCCCATGACCGACATCGCCAAGCGCGTCTACGACCACACCTGGAAGATCGACCCGATCGTACGCTCGGTGCTCGACACCGATTTCTACAAGCTGCTGATGGCGCAGACGATCTTCCGCCGCCACCGCCACGCGCGCGTCACCTTCTCGGTGATCAACCGCGACGAGGGCGTGCCCCTCGCCAAGCTGATCGACGAGGGGGAACTGCGCGAGCAGCTCGACCACATCCGCTCGCTGCGGCTCTCGCGCGGCGAGAGCACCTGGCTCAGGGGCAACACCTTCTACGGCCGGCGCCAGATGTTCACGCCCGAGTTCATCGAGTGGTACGAGGGCTTCCGCTTCCCCGACTACGAGCTGAAGCGCGTCGGCGACCAGTACGAGCTGCACTTCGACGGCCCCTGGATCGAGACCACGATGTGGGAGGTGCCCTGCCTCGCGGTGCTGATGGAGCTGCGCTCGCGCGCGGTCCTGCGCGAGATGGGCAAGTTCGCGCTGCAGGTGCTCTACGCCCGCGCCATGGCGCGGGTCTGGGAGAAGACCGAGGCGCTGGCCGCGCTCGACGGCGTCAGGATCGCCGACTTCGGCACGCGCCGGCGCCATAGCTTCCTGTGGCAGGAGTGGTGCGTCCAGGCGATGCGCGAGGGGCTGGGCGAGGGCTTCGGCGGCACCTCAAACTGCCTCTTGGCCATGCGCCACGAACTGGAGGCGATCGGCACCAACGCCCACGAGCTGCCGATGGTCTACGCCGCGCTGGCCGGCGAGGACGACGCCGCGCTCGCGCGCGCCCCCTACGCCGTGCTCGAGGACTGGCAGCAGGACTACGCCGGCAACCTGCGCATCATGCTGCCCGACACCTTCGGCACGCCGGGGTTCCTCGAGCACGCGCCCGGCTGGGCGGATCAATGGACCGGGGTGCGCGTCGATTCGGGCGACCCGTCCGAGATGGCCGAGTACGTGATCGACTGGTGGCGCCGTCGCGGCCAGGACCCCGCGTCCAAGCGCATCATCTTCTCCGACGGCCTCGACGTCGAGCCGATCGCACGGCTGCACCGGCGCTTCGCGCACCGCTGCCCGGTCTCCTTCGGCTGGGGCACGCTTCTGACCAACGACTTCCGCGACCTCGTGCCCGGCGGCGGGCTCGACCCGTTCAGCTTGGTCTGCAAGGTCTCGGGCGCCGGGGGCAGGGGCACGGTCAAGCTCTCGGACAACCCGCGCAAGGCGATGGGCCCGGCCGGGGAGGTCGAGCGCTACAAGCGCGTGTTCGGCGTCGGCGAGCAGGCCGAGCGGCGGCTGGTGGTCTAAGCGTGGCGACGGCCGGCGGCTGGCGCGCCGCCCTCGTCGACACCGGCGCGCGGCGGTGGTATTCTTCACCGCGGTCGCCACCTTCTCCGAGCGGGTGGTGGCCGGCATGGCCTGGGACAGCGTGCTCGCCTCGCGCGCGGCGTCGGTGCCGGCGATGCTCCTGACCGGGCGCGCCTGCGGGCGCTGGCGCGACTGGGCGATGGCCCGCCTCGCCCGGCGGGGGCACGGGGACCGGCGGCGCGCCCTCGCCGACGCCGGCGTGTTCATGGCCTTCCAGGTGCCCGTCTACGCCGCGATCCTCTGGGTGGCGGGCGCGAGCCTCGCTGAGGGCGTCTCGGCCATGGCGCTGATGGCGCTGGTCGGGCGACCCTACGGGCTGTTCCTCGACGCCGTGCGCCGCCTGTTCGGGCTCGCCCCCGCGTCCGGAGGGGTTTCCCCGGTCGTCTCCGGGCGCCATGGTGAGCGCGGCTTCCCCCTGGAGGATCGATGAGCATCACGCTTTGCGCCTTCGACGCCTACGGCACGCTGTTCGACGTCGCCGCCGCCGCGCGCCGCGCCGCCGAGGAGACCGAGTTCGGACATCTGAAGGACCATCCCGGCCTCGCCGAGACCTGGCGGGGCAAGCAGCTCGGCTACACCTGGCTGCGCGCCGCCTACGGCTGCCACACCGACTTCTGGACCGTGACCACCCAGGCGCTCGACTACGCGCTGGAGGCGCACGGGCTCGACGACGACGATCGCCTGCGCGACCGGCTGCTCCAGCTCTACTGGGAGCTGGAGGCCTTCCCGGAGGTGCGCGGCACGCTCGAAGCCCTGCGCGAGGCGGGGACGCGGTGCGCGATCCTCTCGAACGGCGAGCCGGAGATGCTGGAGGCGGCGGTCGAGAGCGCGGGGCTCGCCGATCTCCTCGACGCGGTGATCTCGGCCGAGGCGGCCGGCGTGTTCAAGCCCGACCGCGCCGTCTACGACCTCGTCGGCCAGCAGTTCGCCACGGCGCGGCGCGAGGTGCTGTTCGTGTCGTCGAACGGCTGGGACGCGGCCTTCGCCACCGCCTACGGCTTTCGCACCCTCTGGGTGAACCGCAAGGGCGAGCCGGTCGACCGCCTGCCCTTCCGCCCCGAGCGCATCGCCGGGACGCTCGACGGCCTCGCCGATCTGGTGGCGGCGTGAGCGCGCGCTTCGAGGCGCCCGACGGCCGCCGCCTCGTCTACGACGACGAGGGCCCCTCGGGCGAGGACGCGGGCGCGCCCCCGGTCCTCTGCCTCGCCGGCCTCACCCGCGATGCGCGCGATTTCGCCCCGCTCGCCGAGGCGCTCGCCGACCGCTTTCGCGTGATCCGGCTCGACGCGCGCGGGCGCGGGCGCTCGGAGCACGCGGCCGACCCGATGGCCGAGTACCAGATCGCCGTCGAGGCCGGCGACGCGGTGGCGCTGCTCGACCATCTCGCCATCCCGCGCGCGGTGGTGATCGGCACCTCGCGCGGCGGGCTGCAGGCGATGGCGATCGGCGTCGGCGCGCGCCACCGCCTCGCGGGCGTGGTGCTCAACGACATCGGCCCCGTGATCGAGCGCGAAGGGCTCGACGTGATCGAGGGCTACATCGGCGTGGCCCCGAAGGCCGGGAGCTTCGACGAACTGGCCGAGACCCTCGCTCACGTCTTCGCCGAGACCTACCCCGACTTCGGCCCGCAGGACTGGCGCGACACCGCGCGGCGCTGGTTCCACGAGGGCGAGGACGGCCGGCCGGTGCTGTCCTACGACCCGCGCCTGCGCGAGCCGATGCTGGCGGGCATGCCCGGCGAGGACACCGACCTCTGGCCGTTCTTCGACGCCTTCGAGGGCGTGCCGCTCCTCGCGATCCGCGGCGCGCGCTCGAACATCCTCTCGGCCTCGACGCTCGCGGCGATGGAGCGCCGGCGCCCCGACATGGAGACGGTGACGCTCGACAACCGCGGCCACGTGCCGATCCTGACCGAGCCCGACGCCCTCGCGGCGATCGAGCGTTTCCTGACCGAGCGCGTCGCATGAGCGGGGCAGCCGGGTTGCCCGGCATCGAGGACGTCCGCGCCGCCGCGCGCCGGCTCGACGGCGTGGCGCGCGTCACGCCGCTCCTGGAGAGCCCGCAGCTCAGCCACGCCGCCGGGCGGCGGGTGCTGGTCAAGGCCGAGTGCCTGCAATGGACCGGTAGCTTCAAGTTCCGCGGCGCCTGGTCGGCGCTGACGGCGCTGTCCGAGGACGCGCGCCGGCGCGGCGTGATCGCCTATTCCTCCGGCAACCACGCGCAGGGGGTCGCGCACGCGGCCGAGCGGCTCGGCGTGCCGGCGACGATCGTGATGCCGGCCGACGCGCCGCGGCTCAAGATCGAGAACACCCGCGGCTTCGGCGCCGAGGTCGTGCTCTACGACCGCGCCGGCGGCGAGGACCGCGAGGCGATCGGCGAGGCGATCGCGGCCGAGCGCGGGCTGAGCCTGATACGCCCCTACGACGACGCGCAGGTGGTCGCGGGACAGGGCACGACCGGGCTGGAGCTCGCCGAGCAGGCGCGCGCCCTGGGCATCGAGCGCGCCGAGGTCTGCGTCTGCACCGGCGGCGGCGGGCTCGCCTCCGGCATCGCCCTCGCCCTCGCGGTAGAGGCGCCGGGGATGCGGGTGCGCCCCGTCGAGCCGGCCGGCCACGACGACTGGCGCCGCTCGCTCCTGAAGGGCGAGCCCGAGTACAACGTCGACCCGCCCGCCTCGATCTGCGACGCGGTGGTGACACCCGCGCCCGGTCGGCTGACCTGGCTGGTGCTCGCGCCGCTCGCGGGGCCGGGGATCGCGGTCGCGGACGGGGAGGCGCTCGCGGCGATGGCGGCCGCGTTCCTCAGGCTCAAGATCGTGCTGGAGCCGGGCGGCGCGATCGCGCTCGCCGCCGCGCTCTCGGCCGACGACAGCCTGGGCGACACGGTGATCGCGGTCGCGACCGGCGGCAACGTCGACCCGGGCGTGTTCGCGCGGGCGCTCGCCGACGCGGGATAGCCGGCGCCGGTCGGTCGGGGGCGTCCGCCTCCGGCCGGATCGGGCGTGCGGACGGGTTCCATTCCCCGACACGATCTCTATATCGACGTGATCCCGCCCATGATCGCGCCTGCGACCGCCGGGGCCCGCGAGGGCGCTGGCCGCATCCCGTTGGGCGGCCCGGAACCCGTGCGAGGGAGGACACGCGCGCCATGGACGCCGATCTGCCGCTGATGCCGAAGGCCACCGCCGTCTGGCTCGTGGACAACACCACGCTGACCTTCCGACAGATCGCGGACTTCTGCGGCATGCACGAGCTGGAGATCTCCGGCATCGCCGACGGCGAGGTGGCGATCGGCATCAAGGGACGCGACCCGGTCGCCAACGGCGAGCTGAGCGCGCAGGAGATCAAGCGCTGCGAGGCCGACCCGGTCGCGCGGCTGAAGCTCTCGCGCCGCACGCTCGCGCCCGAGCCCAAGAAGAAGGCGCCGCGCTACACCCCGGTCTCCAAGCGCCAGGACCGGCCCGCGGCGATCGCCTGGCTCGTGCGCTACCACCCCGAGCTCGAAGACCGCCACATCGCCAAGCTGATCGGCACCACCAAGACCACGATCCAGTCGATCCGCGACAGGAGCCACTGGAACTACTCGAACCTCCAGCCCGTCGACCCGGTCGCGCTCGGGCTCTGCCGCCAGATCGAGCTCGACGCCATGGTGCGCGAGGCGGCGGCGCAGAAGGCCAAGCAGGCCGAGGCGGTGCCGAGCCGCGAGGAGCGGCTGTCGCTTCTGTCCACCGACGAGGCGCTCGCGGCCGAGGCCGAGCGCGAGGAGCCGCGCCTGCCCTCCTCGATGCGGGGCCTCGAGAACTTCAGCCTCGGCGGCGACCCGCGCGGCGACGACGCCCGTGCCGAGGACGACCCCCGCGACGCCGACGGCGAGGAGGCCGCGGACGTCGACGCCGACAGCTTCTTCAACCTGCCGCGCGGCGGGCCGGAGGAGCGCGACTGACCGACCCCGCCTCGGCCGCGACGCGCTCGAAGAAGTCGAGCGCCACGGCCGAGGCGTCCGGCCGGCCGTCCGCGCCGTCCGACCAGTCGTGCCCGAGCTCCGCGACGCGCCAGTGCTCGGCGAGCGTGCGCCCCGCGGCGTCGCGATGGACGGTGCGCTCGGCCCGCTCGCCCGGACGCTCCACGGCCACGGTGTCCTCCTGTCCGGCGAGGGCCTGGCGCACCAGCGCCTCGGCGTTGACGGGGTGGACCACGTCGTCGCGCGCGCCGGTCAGCGCCAGCACCGGACAGCGGCAGCCCTGGCCGAGCGCGACGCGCGGCCCGCGGCGCATCAGCGCGAGGGCGCTGCCCAGATCGCCCGCCGCGCCGACCGGCAGGCCGGAGTGGACGAAAGCGGCGGCGAACACCTCCGGATAGAGCGTGGCGAGCGTCGCCGCCGCGGCTCCGCCGGCCGAGAAGCCGGCGACGAACACCCGGGCCGAATCGACGGGATGCGTCTCGGCCAGCGACCGGGTCAGCTCGGCCAGGATCGCCGCCTCGCCGGCGCCGCGGCGCTGATGCTCGGGGCGAAACCAGTTCCAGCAGCCCTGCGCGTTGGCGCGACGGGTCTGCTCGGGGTAGGCGACGATCCAGCCGCCCGCCTCGGCGCGCGCGTTCATCGCCGTGGCCGCGGCGAAGTCCTCGGCCGTCTGCCCGCAGCCGTGCAGCATCACGACCAGCGGCAACCGACGCCCCTGCGGCCGCGTCGGCAGGTAGAGGCGGTAGTCACGCCCGCCCGTCGCCCCCTCGAACGAGGCCGCCTCGAAGGACGGCGCGAGCGGTGGCACCGGCCGGGGCCCGGCTAGGCGGGACGGGCGTGCCAGGCGGTCGAGAAGGGCGAGCCCCAGCACCGCCGCCACCGTGCGCAGCCCCTCGATCACCATCGCGCGTCCCCCGCCGCTTCCACCGCCCGCCTTGAAGCACGAGGCGGGCGGCGTTGTCTCGGGACACGCCGGGGCAGGGTGCGTCAGGTCATCGCGCCGGAGGGCGCGTCAGGGCATCGCGCCGGAGGGTGCGTCGGGGCATCGTGCCGGAGGGCGCGTCGGGGCATCGCGCCGGAGGGCGCGTCGCGAGGGACGTGCCGGGGCGCGTCGCGGATGGCGTGCCGGGAGGGCGCGGCGAACCATCGCGCTGTCGTCGCGTTCGCCCCGTCATGTCCGAAGGATCGAAGACCGTCATCTACGCCGCCCTCGCCGGCAACCTCGCCATCGCCGTGACCAAGTTCGTGGCCGCCGCGATCACCGGTTCGTCCTCGATGCTGTCGGAGGGCGTCCACTCGGTGATCGACACCGGCAACCAGGGGCTCCTGCTCTACGGGCTCAGCCGGGCGAAGAAGCCGGCCGATGACCAGCACCCGCTCGGCTACGGGCGCGAGCTGTATTTCTACAGCTTCGTGGTCGCGGTGCTGATCTTCGGGCTCGGCGCGGGGATCTCGTTCTACGAGGGCTACGTCCACATCACCGACCCTGAGCCGGTCGAGAGCGCCTGGATCATCTTCACCGTGCTCGGCCTCTCGGCCGCGTTCGAGGGCTACGCCTGGCGGAAGGCGATCAAGGAGTTCTCCGAGCGCAAGGGCGACCAGGGCTGGGTCGAGGCGGTGGTGAAGTCCAAGGACCCTTCGGTGTTCGTGCCGCTCCTGGAGGACACCGCGGCGCTCGCCGGCATCTTCTTCGCCGCGTTGTTCGTGGCGCTCGCGATCCTGTTCGGCATCCCCGCGCTCGACGGCGTGGGCTCGATCATGGTCGGCGTCGTGCTCTCGATCGTCGCCGTCGGCCTCGCCTACGAGTCGAAGAAGCTGATCGTCGGCGAGGCGGCCGACCCGGACGTGCGCCGCGGCATCGAGCGTCTCGCGCGCGAGGCCGAGGGCATCGTCCGCGTCAACGAGCTGGTCACGCTGCAGCAGGCGCCCGACCAGGTGATCGCGCTCATGAGCCTCGATTACGACGACGGCCTCGACGGAGGCACGATCGAGCGGCGCACCACCGAGCTGCGCCGGGCGATCCGTTCGGAGTTCCCGATCGTGAAGCGCATCTTCGTGACCCCGGCGGACGCGCACGGCCGTTCGCCGGTGCCGGAGAGCGAGGGCTGAGCGGCCCGGTTCCGCCCGGCCCAATCCCCTCTCCAGAATGCTCGTCCCGCCCGGGCGTCGCGCGGGCACGCGAGAGCGATGGCCCGGAGCGCCGGACCCGATCAGGTCGAACGGCGCTCCAGGAACGCCCTGTGCACCCGCGCGCGCGTCGCCGACAGCTCGAGCCCCCGCGCGCGCGCGTCGTGGTGGGCCGCGACCCATCGCTGTCCGGCGTCGGCGAGGGCCACGCGCTCCTCGGCGCACTCGATCAGCCGCTGGATCGCCGCGCCCAGATGCTCGGGCGTGACCGCGTCCAGAAACAGCGCGTGCTCGCCCGAGGCCTCGCGCAACCCTCCCGAGCCCGAGGAGACCACCGCCGCGCCGGCCGCGTGCGCCTCCAGCGCGGCGAGCCCGAACGGCTCGGGGAAGACCGAGGGCACGAGCACGATCGACGCGCGCCCGAGCAGCGCGCGCACCCGCGCGATCGGCTGGTCGAGCGCGAGGTCGAGCCGTGGGCCGAAGCGCCGGAGCGGGGCGACCTGCGCCTCGGCCCAGGCGCGGTGGCGGCCCCAGTCGAGCGCGCAGATGCCGACGCGCCAGTCGGGGCAGGCGTCGAGCACCAGCGGCAGCGCCGCGCACAGCTCGCCGAAGCCCTTCTCGGGCGCCGCGCGCCCGGCGAAGGCGATCACCGGATCGCGCGGGCGCACGGGCGCGTACCACGCCGGCGCCTCGACCGCGTTCTGCACCGTGTGGCAGCGCCCGGCGATCTCGGGCATCGAGGCGGCGAAGTGCTCGCGCGTCGCGTGGCTGACGAAGATCAGCCCGGCGAGGCGGCGGTAGCGCCTGAGCCGCAGCCAGCGCTTGAACGGCCCCGCCGCCGGCTTCACGAAGTTGTGGCGATAGAGCGCGAACGGCACCGTGGGCATCGCCTGCGCGAGCACGCTCGCGGTGATCGCGTCCTGGTGGACCTCGACGAAGTCGGGGGCGATCCGCGCGAGCGCCGCGCGCAGCGCGCGACGCCGCCCGGTGCGCGTCAGGTGCGGATCGAGGGCCGCGACCTCGAAGCCGCCCGCGCCCGGGGCGGCGCGATCGGCGACCACCACCACCTCGTCGCCGGTCGCGCCGCGCGCGTTCAGCGTGCGCACCACGCTCTCGATCGAGTTCGGCCGCGCTTCGTCGAAGGCGAAGCGGCGTGGCAGGACGACCGCGACCCTCACGAGGCCGCGTTCCGCCGGACGGCGCCCGCCGTCCCGACCGGGTCGCGGGGGGCGTCGGCGGGCGCGCCGGCCCGGC